>NZ_CAJF01000035.1 GCF_000304335.1 Microbacterium yannicii PS01
GGCGTCGTCGAGCCGTCGCAACCGGCCGTGTCACGGCGGACCACGCGGCCATGTGCGACGGCTCGGCGTCTCGCTCTGCCCGCCTAGACTCGACGCATGCGTGCGGCCGACGTCTCCAGCGACATCACCGAAGTCCTCGTCACCGAGGAGCAGATCTCAGCGAAGCTGGAGGAGGTGGCGGCCCGCGTCGACGCGGACTACGAGGGCAAGGATCTCCTGCTGGTCGGCGTGCTCAAGGGCGCGATCATGGTCATGGCCGACTTCTCACGGGCGCTGAAGGTCACGGCGCCGATGGACTGGATGGCGGTCTCGTCCTATGGCGCCGGCACGAAGTCGAGCGGTGTGGTCCAGATCCGCAAGGACCTCGACACCGACATCCTCGGCAAGCACGTCCTCATCGTCGAGGACATCATCGACTCGGGTCTGACCCTCAGTTGGCTGCTGGAGAACTTCACCGCCCGAGGCGCGGCATCCGTCGAAGTGTTCGCGCTGCTGCGCAAGCCCGAGGCGGCCAAGGTCGAGGTGCCGTGCAAGTACGTGGGCTTCGACATCCCCACCGAGTTCGTCGTCGGCTACGGCCTCGACTACGCCGAGCGCTACCGCAACCTGCGCGACGTCGCGATCCTCGCCCCCCACGTCTACTCCTGACTCCCTCTCCTCTCTTCTCGTTCCTCTCTCGCGGCCCATCTCTCCGCGGCGTCCCACTCGCAGGTCTAGCGGAGCGGGATCATCCGGAGAGCGCGCGGGCTCGGGACTGGCGGGCGCCGCCGACGAAGTCGACGCCGCGGGTCGCGCGCCGGAGGATGATCCCGCGCAGCGGTAGCCCGGACATGGATCCCGCGCAGCGGTAACCGGACATAGTCCGCGCTCTGCAACACCCCACACGATTACGCCCGGGGCGAATGCACAGTCAGCCCCTAGGAACGCCGCGATACCCTGAATCCACCCGTCGGCGGCCGAGAACCGGCTGGCGCGACGGTTCGTCGACGAAAGGGGTCGGGCCCGCGCCCGCACCATGGACTTCAAGAAGATCACCCGCAACCCGCTCTTCTACGTCCTGCTGATCGGGATCTTCCTCATCGTGGGGTTCTCGCTCATCTCGAGCCTGAACGGCGCGAAGCAGATCTCGACGCAGGAGGGGCTGGAGCTGCTGGCGGGCGACACCGTCTCGGAGGTCGTCAACACCGACGGCGACCAGCGCGTGGACATGAAGCTCTCGGACGCCTATGAGGGCGCCACCGATGTGCAGTTCTACTACGTGCAGGCGCGCGCCGAAGAGGTCGTCGATGCGGTCAACGCCGCCGACCCGGAGGACGGCTTCAACGACACCGTCCCGCGCCCCACGTTCTTCGACGGCTTCATCTCGCTCCTGCTGCCGATCCTGCTGCTGGGTCTGCTGTTCTGGTGGCTGCTGTCCAGTGCGCAGGGCGGCGGCAGCAAGGTCATGCAGTTCGGCAAGTCGCGCGCGAAGCTCGTGACCAAGGAGATGCCGCAGGTCACCTTCGCCGACGTCGCCGGCTCCGACGAGGCCATCGAGGAGATGCAGGAGATCAAGGACTTCCTGAAGGACCCCTCGAAGTTCCAGGCCGTCGGCGCCCGCATCCCGAAGGGCGTGCTGCTGTACGGCCCTCCCGGAACCGGAAAGACGCTGCTCGCCCGCGCCGTCGCGGGTGAGGCAGGCGTTCCGTTCTACTCCATCTCGGGCTCGGACTTCGTCGAGATGTTCGTCGGCGTCGGCGCGAGCCGCGTGCGCGACCTGTTCAACCAGGCGAAGGAGACCTCTCCGGCCATCATCTTCATCGACGAGATCGACGCTGTCGGCCGTCACCGCGGCGCGGGCATGGGCGGCGGCCACGACGAGCGCGAGCAGACGCTGAACCAGATGCTCGTCGAGATGGACGGGTTCGACCCCAAGGTCAACGTCATCGTGATCGCGGCGACGAACCGTCCCGACATCCTCGACCCGGCGCTGCTGCGCCCGGGCCGCTTCGACCGCCAGATCGGCGTCGATGCCCCCGATCTCAAGGGCCGCAAGAAAATCCTCGAGGTGCACGGTCGCGGCAAGCCGCTCGCAGACGGCGTCGACCTCGAGGTCGTCGCCCGCAAGACGCCGGGTTTCACCGGCGCCGACCTCGCGAACGTGCTCAACGAGGCCGCGCTGCTGACGGCGCGCTCCAACGCGCAGCTGATCGACAACCGTGCGCTCGACGAGGCGATCGACCGCGTGATCGCCGGCCCGCAGCGCCGCACGCGTGTCATGAGGGACAAGGAGAAGCTCATCACCGCCTATCACGAGGGCGGGCACGCCCTCGCGGCGGCGGCGATGAACCACACCGATCCCGTCACGAAGGTGACGATCCTCCCGCGCGGCAAGGCGCTCGGCTACACGATGGTGCTGCCGCTGGACGACAAGTACTCGGTCACCCGCAACGAGCTGCAGGACCAGCTCACCTACGCGATGGGGGGCCGCGTCGCCGAGGAGATCGTCTTCCACGACCCCACCACCGGCGCCTCGAACGACATCGAGAAGGCGACCGGCATCGCCCGCAAGATGGTCACCGAGTACGGCATGACCAACGACGTCGGACCGGTCAAGCTCGGCCAGTCCTCGGGCGAGGTCTTCATGGGCCGCGACATGGGACACGGCCGCGACTTCTCGGAGCGCATCGCCGAGCGGGTCGACGTGCAGGTGCGAGGCCTGATCGAGCAGGCGCACAACGAGGCGTACGAGGTCATCAACGACAACCGCGAGATCCTCGACAAGCTCGCCCTCGAGCTCCTGGAGAAGGAGACGCTCGACCACCTCGAGCTCGCCGAGATCTTCAAGGACATCAAGCGGCTCCCGCCGCGCCCGCAGTGGCTGTCGAGCGAGCAGCGTCCGCCGTCGACGCGTCCGCCCGTCGATGTTCCGGCGCGTCGTGAAGAGGCGGGCCTCGCCGCGAACGTCGAGTCCGAGGAGCCGGTCGCCGAGAAGGCTCTCACGCGCCGCCCGACCGGGCAGGCGCGTCCCGCGACCGCGTAGGCTCGGCCCGTGGCCGTCGACCGTGAGCGTATCGCCGCGCTCGTGCGCGAGCTGCTCGAGGCGATCGGAGAGGACCCCGATCGCCCGGGCCTGAAGCAGACGCCCGAGCGCGTCGCGGGCGCGTACGCCGAGTTCTTCGCCGGAGTCGGCGAGGATGCCTCGGCCCCCCTCGCCCGCACGATCTCGGTGACTCGCGGCCCGGCGCCGGACACCCTTCCGTCCGGCGCGGTCATGCTGCGCGACATCCGCTTCCGCTCGGTGTGCGAGCACCACCTGCTCCCGTTCCGCGGTCACGCCCACATCGCGTACCTGCCCGGCGAGCAGGTGGTCGGACTGGGCGCCCTGCCGAAGGTGGTCGAGATCCTCGCGTCCCGTCCCCAGGTGCAGGAGCGCCTCGGCGAGCAGATCGCCGACGCCATCGCGGGCTCCCTCGACGCCCGTGGCGTGCTCGTCGTGCTAGACGCGTCGCACGAGTGCGTGACGATGCGCGGCGACCAGCAGGCGGACGCCTCGACCGTGACCATCGCGGCGCGCGGCGAGTTCACCGAGCCGGCGGCGCGCGCCGAGCTCATCGCGCTGCTGTCGGCACCGTCGCACGGTGCCCGGGGGAACCGCGAATGACGCTCGTCATGGGCATCGTGAACGTCACGCCCGACTCGTTCAGCGACGGGGGACGATATGCGGATGCCGAGGCCGCCGTCGCCCACGGGCTCGCTCTGCGCGCGCAGGGCGCTCACATCCTCGATGTCGGCGGTGAATCCACGCGTCCGGGCGCGGAGCGGGTCGACCCGCGCCTCGAGCAGGATCGCGCTCTTCCGGTGGTGCGCGCACTCGCCGATGCCGGGATCGCGGTGAGCATCGACACCATGAACGCCGTCACCGCGGTCGCCGCCGTCGAGGCCGGCGCCCGGATCGTGAACGATGTGTCGGGCGGTCTCGCCGATCCCGAGATGTTCGCCGCCGTCGCCTCGAGCGGCGCCGACATCGTGATCTCGCACTGGCGCGGCCATTCGGCCGACATGTACGCGCGAGCGCAGTACGCCGACGTCGCCACCGAGGTCGTGACCGAGCTCGCATCGCGCGTCGACGAGGCCGCCGCGGCCGGCATCGCGCCGTCGCGGGTGATCCTCGATCCCGGTGTGGGGTTCGGCAAGAAGGGCGCACAGAACTGGGCGACGCTGCAGGGACTCGGGCGCCTCGTCGCCGTGGGTCCGCGCGTGCTCGTCGGAACGAGCCGCAAGCGGTTCCTGGCCGAGGCGCTCGCCGAACCGCGCGAAGAGGACCCCGCCGAGGTCTCCGAGGACCGCCGCGATCTGGCCACCGCCGTGACCAGCGTCCTGGCCGCGCAGGCGGGCGCCTGGGCGGTGCGCGTGCACGATGTCGCAGCCACCAGCGATGCTCTCGTGGTGGCTCGCAGCTGGGAAGGAGACAGCCGATGGGCGTCGCCGACGAGATCTCGCTGACCGGTCTGCGGGTCTTCGGCCGTCATGGCGTCTACGAGGACGAGCGCCGCGTCGGCCAGGACTTCGTGATCGACCTCGTCCTGCGGCTCGACACGCGACCGGCCGCCGCGAGCGACGACGTCGCTGACACCGTGCACTACGGCGAGCTCGCGCAGCAGGTGGCGGACATCGTCGGCGGCGAGCCGGTCGACCTCCTCGAGACGCTCGCCGACCGCATCGCGCGCCACGTGCTCGCCGGCGACCGCGTCGACGGGGTGCGCGTCACCGTGCACAAGCCCGATGCCCCCATCCCGCTGGCGTTCGCCGACGTCGCGGTGACGATCGAACGAGCCAGGGAACAGTCATGAACCGCCGCCTTGCCGAGGGTCTGCACGCCGAACCGCCCACCTCCGAGCACCACAGCGTCGAGGCCGTGGTGGCGCTCGGCGCCAATCTCGGCGATCGCGCCGAGACGATCGCTGCCGCGGTGAAGGATCTCGCGCGCCTGCCCCTCGTGGACGAGGTACGCGTCTCGGAGCCCATCGAGTCAGTCGCGATGAAGCCCGAGGGTCCGGATGCCTCGGCACCGGCGTACATCAACGCCGTCGCCGTGCTCTCCACCCGTCTGGCGCCCACCGTGCTGCTGGGCTACCTCCACGCGATCGAGTTGCGCTACGGCCGATCGCGCACCGAACGCCGGTCTGCGGGCGAAGCCGGTTGGGAGGACCGCACGCTCGACCTCGACCTCATCGCGTACGGCGACGTCGTCAGCGACGGGCCGAACCTGCTGCTCCCGCATCCGCGGGCCGCGGAACGCGAGTTCGTGCTGGCGCCGTGGCTCACGGTCGACCCCGACGCCGAGCTTCCCGGGGTGGGCCGGGCCGACGCGGCTCTCGAGCGGCTGCGCAGGAGCAGCACGTGAAGCGCACCGGTGCCGGTGTTCTCCTCGTCGCCGCGGTGCTGGGCGCCGCGGCGGGGTTCATCGCCGACCAGCTTCTGACCTCAGCCGGGCGCGCCACCTTCACGCCTGCAGTGACGCTGCCGATCCTGCTCGTGCTGCTCGGCGCGGTGGTCGTGGCACTGTCACTCCCCATCCGCCGGGCGACCCGCGGTACCGGCACCGCCCCGGTCAACCCGTTCCGGGCGCTCCGGGTGGCGATGCTCGCGAAGGCGTCGAGCATCGTCGGCGCGGCGATCGGCGGACTGGGCGTGGGGCTGCTGATCTTCCTCACCAGCCGACCGGTCGCACCCTCGCTAGGCTCGGTGGGAACGGTCGTCGCGACGGCCGTGTGCGGCGCTCTGCTCGTCGTCGCCGGACTCGTCGCGGAGCACCTGTGCACGATCCGGAAGGACGACGATGACGAACAGCCCGGCGGCGAAGAGCCCGGACTCGAGCCCCGAATCCACGGCCACTGACCCGGTGGGCGTGAGCGAGGCCGAGGCGTCGGCCGCGGCATCCGTCCCCGTCGACGGAGGGACGTTCACGCGCCTCGCCGAGCCGCGCTCCGAGAACAGGCTGGTTCTCGAGGGCGGGGTCTGGCACCAGATCTCGCCGAAGTACGTGCGGGTGCAGTTCATCGCGAACGGCTCGTTCCTGCTTATCGTCGTCGCCGCGACTCTCGTGCTCACGCTGCTCATGCACCAGTGGTGGGCGTGGATCCCGGGCGGCATCCTCACGCTCATCCTCGTGTGGACCCTCGCGATCCTGCCGCGGCAGGCTCGCTCGATCGGGTACCTGCTGCGACAGGACGACCTCGTCTTCCGCCGCGGCATCCTGTGGCAGCGCTTCGTCGCCGTGCCGTATGGGCGCATGCAGCTGATCGACATCACGCATGGGCCGCTCGATCGTGGCTTCGGCATCGCACAGCTGAAGTTCGTCACCGCGGCCGCGGCCACGGGAGTGGTGATCCCGGGCCTGGAGCAGTCGACGGCCGAGACCCTGCGCGACCATCTCGTGGCCGTCGCCGAGAGCCGGCGCACCGGGCTATGACGACGCAGCCCGATCCCGGGGTTCCCGAGCCCGGCTCCGCGGTTCCGGAGCCCGTCGCTCCGCCGCCCCCGTACGTCCCGCCTGCGACCGGCTCGGCGGGTCCCGAGCCGACCCCCGCGGTCCCTGAGCCGACCTCCGGGGTCCCTGAGCCTGTCGAAGGGCCGCCGGCGCCCCCGCCCGAACTGGTGTCCTCGCCGCTCAGCGATGGGGAGTGGCATCGGCTGCACCCGCTCACCCCGCTGCTGCGGGGCGGACTGGTGCTGATCGTGGTGATCGGCATCATCATCGCGAACCTGCGCGACCGCCTCCTGGTCCTGTTCCTTCCCTGGCTGGCTCCTGAGGTCGGCGGCGACATCGAGGACGAGCTCTCTGACGACGCCGTGCAGTGGCAGGGTGGCGGTGACCCGATCGACTTCATCGTCGCCAACAATCTGTATCTCCTCGCCGCGCTCGCGGTCCTCGCCGCCCTGCTCGTGGTCGTCGCTGTGTTCTACCTTTCGTGGCGGTTCCACACGTTCCGCATCACCGGCGACGATGTCGAAGTGCGCAGCGGCATCCTCTTCCGCACCCAGCGCCGTGCGCCGCTGGACCGCGTGCAGGGCGTGAATCTGACGCGTCCGATGATCGCCCGCCTGCTCGGCATGGCCAAGCTCGAGGTCGTCGGCGCGGGAACGGACGCGAACGTCAAGCTCGAATACCTGTCGACCGCGAATGCCGAGGCGGTGCGCGCCGACATCCTGCGTCTGGCATCGGGCCAGCGCTTGGCCGAGGGAGCGGCTGCCGGCGCCGCACGGGCGGGCAGCCGCGTCTCGGCGCTCGGCCAGACGGTCGGCCGCGAGCTCACCGGCATGATCGAGGGCTCCGAGGCGCCCGTCGCCGTGCCCGACTCGGTCGTGAACATCCCGGTGGGACGGCTCGTGGCATCCCACATCGTCAGCATGTCCACCGTGATGCTCGTGCTCGGCACCGCCGCCGTGATCTGGGGCGTCGCCCAGGGGACGACATGGCTGCTCTTCGCGTTCGTGCCGGGCATCATCGGCTTCGGCGCGTACTGGTTCCGTTCGATCGTGCGCTCGCTGCGGTACTCCATCGCGCCGACGCCCGACGGCGTGCGGATCACGTTCGGCCTGCTCACCACTGTCACCGAGATCGTGCCGCCCGGCCGGGTGCACGCCGTCGAGGTGACGCAGCCCATCCTGTGGCGCCCCTTCGGGTGGTGGATGGTGCGGATCAACCGCCTGACGGGTCGCAGCGTGAGCGACACCACGACGGACCAATTCACCACCGTGCTGCCGGTGGGAACCGCGGCCGACGTCGAGCGCGTCCTGCGCCTGCTGCAGCCGTCGGTGCCCGACGAGGAGTGGGCGCTCATCGCCCGCGAGGGCTTCGCCGGGCCGGCCCAGGGCGACTCGTTCACGAACTCCCCGGCGCGGGCGTGGTGGATCCGTCCGCTGTCGTTCCGCCGCAACGGGTTCCGCCTCACCGGCGATCTGCTGCTGCTGCGGCGCGGCATGATCTGGCGCAAGCTGACGCTGCTGCCGCTGGCGAGGCTGCAGAGCCTCGGGCTGCACCAGGGGCCGCTCGACCGGCTGACCCGCGTGGCCAACGCGCGGGCCCACGTCGTCACCGGACCCGTCTATCCCAACCTCGCCGCCATCGACCTGGACGCCGCGCTGGCCCTCTTCGAAGACGTCGCACGAGAGACCGTCCGCGCGACGCTCGAGGATCGCACGCATCGCTGGGCGCAGGAACAGGATGCCGCGTCCGCCGTCCGAACGGCTGATTCGGGTGGAGCCGCTTCCGATGTCGCCTTCGCCGCCGCTGTGCCGGCAGGCGCCGAGGCCCGAGAGCTCGAGCACCGGACCGCGGACCGGGTCGAGCAGAGTGCGACGGCGCCCCGGGAGCCGCGCGCATGACCCGAGAGGGACGCCTCGGGATCGGCGTGATCGGGGCGGGCCGCGTCGGTCCGGTCATGGGCGCGAAGCTCGCCGGCGTGGGACACGCGCTGGTAGGCGTCACTGCCGGCTCCGACCCCGACCGCGTCGCGGCGATCCTCCCCGGCGTGCCCGTCCTCGAGGCGACCGAGGTCGCCCGGCGCAGCGAGCTCGTGATCGTCGCCGTGCCGCACGATCAGCTCGCGGGACTGGTCGCGGGGCTCGCCGAGGTGGGCGCTTGGCAGCCGGGGCAGCTCGTGCTGCACACCGATCCGGCGTTCGGCGCCGGCATCCTGTCTCCCGCCGTCGCCCAGGGGGCGATCCCGCTCGCGGTGCATCCGGCGATCGCGTTCACGGGCACGTCGATGGATCTGCGCGCCCTCGAGAACTCGTACGCCGCCGTCACCGCCCCCGGCCCGGTGCTGCCGATCGCCCAGGCGCTGGCGGTCGAGCTCGGCTGCGAACCGGTCGTGATCGCCGAGGACGCGCGTCCGGCCTACGCGGAGGGCATCGCTACGGCCCGGGACTTCTCGCTGTCGATCGTCCGGCAGGCGACGCGGCTGCTCGCCGAGGCAGGCGTGCCGTACCCTGGCTCGTTCCTCACCGCGCTCGCCCACACCACGATCGACCACGCGCTGGCCGAGGCGGGCGAAGGTCCGGGCATCGATCCCACGGCTACGATCCAATGATGATCAGCACCACCAGCGAGCTGCGCAGCCGGCTCGCCGAAGTCCGCGCGGCTTCCCCCGGCGCCCGTATCGCACTCATCTCGACGATCGGCGCCCTGCACGACGGCCACATCGACCTCGTGCACCGGGCGCGGGAGGTCGCCGACATCGTCGTGGTGTCGATCTTCGTCAACCCGCTGCGCTTCGCGAACCCGGCCGAGCACGCGGCCTATCCGAGGACGCGCGAGGACGACGAGCGCCTGCTGGCGTCGCTGGGCGTCGACATCGTGTTCGCACCCGAGACGGCGGAGCTGCTGCCCGACGGCCCCTCGACGACGAAGATCAGCGCCGGCGACATGGGCCTGCGCTATGAGGGCCGGGCGCGCCCGTACTACTTCGATGGACTGCTCACCGTCGAGGCCAAGCTCTTCCACCTCGTCCGCCCCGACGTCGCCGTCTACGGCGAGCGCGATCGGCAGCGGGTGTTCCTCGTGCGCCGCATGATCCGCGACCTCTTCTTCGACGTCGAGGTCGCGACGGTCGAGACCGTCCGCGGCGACGACGGCCTCCCGGTCTCGACCCGCGTCGGCATGCTCGAAGACCGCGACCTCGCCGCGGCGACGCTGCTGCCCGCTGCGCTCGACGCGGCCGCGTCCAACGCCGACCGGGGCGTGGACGCCTGCATCGCGGCGGCGCAGTCCGCCCTCATGGGCGAGCCCCGCATCCGCCTGGAGTACCTCAGCGTCGTGGACCGCGAGACGTTCCTGCCCGTCGACGAGGGCCATCAGGGTCCGGCCTTCGCGCTCATCGCCGCGAGCGTCGCCGGTCACCGCTTCATCGACAACGCCGAGATCTACATCAGCTGACCGGTTCCGAGTCAGACGGGCGCCTGGCCGGGGCCTGCGTCTCGCTCATGGACCGCCCGTCCGTCTTGCTCAATACAGGTGTTCTGGCGTAGGCAGGACGATGTCCGCGAGATCGGCCCTGTGCTCGGCAGAACACCTGTTGCGGGCGATAGCCGCGGCGGTCGACGGCTCAGCCGACGCCGAGGAACGCCGTCGATAGACTGGGGGGTCCGCGTTCCGAGGAGCCCCCCGTCATGACCGACACGACCGCGCCCGCCGAGGGCCCCGCCGAGCCGACCGACCCCTCGGTCGCCGAGCTCGCCGAAGCATTCGAGCAGAAGGCCGTGCGGCTGGCCAAGCGCGAGCGACTGATCGCGGAGCGAGCGGATGCCGCGGGCGGGGCGTACCCCGTCAGCCTCCCGATCACCGACACGATCCCCGCGCTGCGCGAACGCTACGGCGATCTCGAGGCGGGTGCTGAGACCGGCGTCACCGCCGCCCTCGCCGGGCGCGTCGTGTTCAGCCGCAACACCGGAAAGCTGTGCTTCGCCACACTGCAGGCCGGCGACGGGAGTCGCATCCAGGCGATGGTGTCGCTCGCCACGGTGGGCGAGGAGTCGTTGCAGGCCTGGAAGGAGCTCGTCGACCTCGGCGACCACGTCTTCGTCTCGGGCGAGGTGATCTCGAGCCGCCGCGGCGAGCTGTCGATCATGGTCTCGGAATGGCAGATCGCCTCCAAGGCGGTGCTTCCCCTCCCCAACTTGTACAACGAGCTGAGCGAGGAGAGCCGCGTCCGCAGCCGCTTCCTCGACCTGATCGTGCGCGACCGTGCTCGCGAGACCGTCGTCGCGCGCGCGAAGGTGAACGCGAGCCTGCGCGAGACCTTCACCTCGCACGAGTTCATCGAGGTCGAGACCCCGATGCTTCAGGTCCAGCACGGCGGGGCATCGGCTCGCCCCTTCATCACCCACTCGAACGCGTTCGACGCCGACCTCTATCTGCGGATCGCGCCGGAGCTGTTCCTCAAGCGCGCCGTCGTCGGCGGCATCGACCGCGTGTTCGAGATCAACCGCAACTTCCGCAACGAGGGCGCCGACTCGACGCACAGCCCCGAGTTCGCGATGCTCGAGGCCTATCAGGCGTACAGCGACTACAACGGCATCGCCGACCTCACCCAGGAGCTGATCCAGAACGCCGCGATCGCCGTCGCCGGATCGACCACCGTGACGTGGGCGGACGGGACCGAGTTCGATCTCGGCGGCGACTGGGCGCGGCTCTCGATGTACGAGTCGCTGTCGGAGGCGGCGGGCCGGACGATCACCCCCGAGACCCCGCTCGACGAGCTGCGGGCGCTCGCCGCCTCGGCCGGTGTCGAAGAGCCGCCGCACGTCATCCACGGCAAGCTCGTCGAGGAGCTCTGGGAGCACTTCGTCAAGTCGCAGCTGACCCGGCCGACGTTCGTCATGGACTTCCCCCTCGACACCAGCCCACTGGTGCGCGAGCACCGCTCCCTTCCGGGAGTCGTGGAGAAGTGGGATCTGTACGTTCGCGGCTTCGAGCTCGCGACGGGATACTCCGAGCTCGTCGACCCGGTCATCCAGCGCGAGCGCTTCGTCGAGCAGGCCAAGCTCGCCGCCCGCGGCGATCTCGAGGCGATGCGGATCGACGAGGAGTTCCTCCGTGCGCTCGAGCACGGCATGCCGCCGACGGGCGGCATGGGCATGGGCATCGACCGGCTTCTCATGGCGATCACCGGACTCGGCATCCGCGAGACGATTCTGTTCCCTCTGGTCAAGTAGTCAGCCCCGATTCCCTGCGGGTCAAGTAGCCAGCATCCGGGGCTGAGTCCTCAGGCCGTCCGCCGGAACGCCCAGTCGGGCAGATGCCCGGCGTGCACGAACGACAGCACGATCTCCGACAGACCGTGCTCGGGCTCGATCTCGCAGGCCTGCGTCGCATACGCCTCGGCGTGGGTCGACCGGCCCAGCGCCCATGACAGCCAGGCGCACATGGCGAGCGGACCCGGTCGCGAGAGGCGCGGAGCGAGCGCGGCGACATGGCGCACGAGCTGGAGCGCCGTCTCCAGGCGGGCAGGATCCGGCCGCTCACCCTCGCCCCACATCCGCATGGCGAGATCGGCCGGGTACTCCTCGCCGGACTCCCATCGCAGCTGCGCGTCCAGCGCGTCATCGCCCTCCCCGAAGTCGCCGCTCCACTGCACGAGCGCGATGTCGCGCAGGGACGGCCGCGACAGGCACCACACCAGCGCCGCGGTCTCGTAGGCGCTGAGCGTCTCGACATCCCACGTCAGGGCGCCTTCGAAGAGATCCGGCAGATCGTCCAGGAGGCACACCGCGACGAGCGCGTGCGGGTCGACGCGCTCCTGGTCTGCCGGCCCGGACGCGTCGGATCGGGCTTCCCCGCTCATCGGTGGTGGCACGGGCGCGAGGTCGGCCGAGCTCGCCGATCCACGTCGCCCCGCCCACCGGGTGTTCCGTGAGCCTCCAGCGTCGGACCCGACGGCCCGGATCGGATCGCCGCCGTCGTGATCCGCGGTGTCACTCTTCACGCCCGCTTCCGACGCGGCGTCCTCGCCGCAGAGCACCCCGACCGCGCGGTTGAGAGCGGCGAGCGCTCGCCCGGTCCTCTCGCGCTCGGCGAGGTCGTGGTGGGGCAGATCGGCGCCCGACGCCTGGTCGCCGCTGGGTTCCGGGATCCCCGCTAGCGCGGACGACGTGCTGCCGAGCTCGGCCAACGGCCGCCCCGCGTCGGGACAGGCCGGGTCGAGGTACGAGCCCCATCCGTCGGCGGCGACCCACAGCGCATCGGTCATGCGCAGCCCGCACGCGTCGGCGCGGCGCTCGAGAGCCGCCGCGATCTCGTGGTGCGGCATCCCCCCGCCCGCGAACGTGGCGTCGGTGTAGACGATCGTGGCCACGGCGTCGGCTTCGGGCAGCCGGCATGTCATCCCGATGACGGTCGAGGCGATGCGGTCGACGGCGTCCTCGCCGTCGTGGGCGGACTCCGGAAGATCGAAGCGCATCGCGCCGAGACTGCGCGAGCCATGGAACGGGATCATCACGAGGCTTCGCGACGGCTGGTAGCCCAGCATGCGAGGGACGAAGGCGAGGAACTGGGCGGCATCCGCCGCTTTGACGATTGTCGAGGTCATGACGACTGAGCCTTGTGGCGACGCGTTTCGGAGGGAAGGCCTGTGGATGAGCGCCGACGGATACCCCCGTGCATCTCCTCCTGTGGAGGAGGGGATGCTCATGGAGAAAGCGTCGATCGGCCCGGCGTATCCTGGAACACATGGACGAGTACTGGGTAGCAGTCGTGTGGACGCTGCTGCCGACCATCGTCGTCAGTGCGATCTTCTTCTTCGTCCTCCGCAGCATCATCCGCTCCGACCGCACCGAGCGCCGCGTCTATGCGCGCATCGAGGCCAAGGAGCGCGCCAAGCGGGGCCTGCCTCCCGTTGCCACCGCCGTGCAGACACCTGCCCCGCAGGCCGTGACCGGCACCCAAGGGCGGGCTGCGGCATCCGAATCCCCCTCCTCCGCGTCCGAGCTCTGACGGTGCCCCCCAGTACGCTGGGGACACCGCGCTCGATGGGGGAGGACGCCGGGTGATTTCAGTCACGATCGATGCGACGTGGTGGGTGCTCGTCGTCTTCGTCGTAGACCTGGCCATCCGCATCGCAGCGATCATCATCGTGCCGCGCAATCGCCGGCCGACCGCCGCGATGGCGTGGCTGCTCGCGATCTACTTCATCCCCATCATCGGGGTGTTCCTGTTCCTGCTGATCGGCAATCCACGGCTTCCGCGGAAGCGCCGTCGCAAGCAGGAGCGCATCAACCAGTACATCCACGACACCAGCCAGTCGCTCGACTTCGGCACTCTGCGCCCGCACGCCCCGGGCTGGTTCACGTCGCTCGTGACCCTCAATCGCAACCTCGGCGCCATGCCGCTGGCCGGCGACAACGCGGCCCAGCTCATCCCCGACTACCAGGCGAGCCTCGACGCGATGGCCGACGCCATCCGCCAGGCCGAGCGGTACGTGCACGTCGAGTTCTACATCTTCCAGTCGGATGCCTCGACCGACAACTTCTTCCGCGCGCTCGAAGAGGTCGCGGCCCGGGGCGTCCCGGTGCGGGTGCTGCTGGACCACTGGGCGAACCGCGGCAAGCCGTACTACCGGCGCACTCTCAAGCGCCTCAGCGCGATGGGGGCGCACTGGCATCTGATGCTTCCGGTGCAGCCGTTCAAGGGCAAGTACCAGCGACCCGACCTGCGCAACCACCGCAAGCTGCTCGTGATCGACGGTCGCGTGGCCTTCACCGGATCGCAGAACATCACCGCCTCGACCTACAACCTGAAGAAGAACATCAAGCGGGGCCTGCACTGGGTCGACCTCATCGCCCGCATCGAGGGCCCGGTCGTGGCATCCGTCAATGCGGTCTTCCTCAGCGACTGGTACAGCGAGACCGACGAAGTGCTCACCGACGAGATCGACCTCTTCGACGTGCAGTCGGGGCCCGGCGACCTCGACTGTCAGATCGTGCCGTCGGGACCGGGGTTCGAATTCGAGAACAACCTCAAGCTCTTCGCGGGCCTGCTCTACGCCGCCCAGCGAAAGATCATCGTCGTGAGCCCGTACTTCGTGCCGGACGAGGCACTGTTGCTCGCGATCACGACGGCGTGCCAGCGCGGCATCCACGTCGAGCTCTTCGTCTCGGAGGAGGGCGATCAGGCGATCGTCTACCACGCGCAGCGCAGCTACTACGAGGCGCTGCTGCGCGCAGGCGTGAAGATCTGGATGTACGAGAAGCCGTACATTCTGCACACCAAGAGCCTCACGATCGACGACGAGGTCGCGATCATCGGCTCCAGCAACATGGACATGCGCTCGTTCGGTCTCAACATGGAGATCTCGATGCTGGTGCGCGGCGAGGAGTTCGTGCGCCAGATGCGGGTCGTGGAAGACAAGTACCGCTCGCTCAGCCGTCACCTCACGCTCGAGGAGTGGGAGGGCCAGCCCCTCCGCTCGACCGTGCTCGACAACCTCGCCCGCCTGACCTCGGCGCTGCAGTAGGCGATCGCGTCGACAATCGTGACCGGTGCGTTATCGAAGGCCCGAGATTCCGGGCGCGATTGCGACACCATAGGGGTGACGGATGCCTCGGGGGATGGCCTCCGCGTATCGAAAGGCCCTCGCATGTCACGTCGTTCTCTCTCCACCCTCGCCGGGTCGGCGCTCGCCCTCTTCCTCGCCGCGGCGCTGACCGCGTGCGCGACGCCGACCGATCCGGGCTCCGCGCCGACGCCCTCGGCGAGCGGTGGCGCGTCGGACGACATGGGCGGCGACATCGAGCTGGATGCGGCCTGGCTCGACAACGGCCGGATGATCGGCATCGTGACCGAAGGGTCATCGACATGCGTGCCGACGGCCGGTGAGGCGACGTACGCGGACGGCGTGCTCGAGGTCGAGCTCGTCGACCCGCCGGCCGACACCGCCTGCACGCGCGACCTCGTGCCCCGCGTGACGCTGGTCGGCGTGCCCGAAGGCGTCGACCCGACGCAGACGCTCGAGATCCGGGTGACCGGCGAGACCTACATGGGCGACACCGACCTCGACGGCGTCGCCGGCCTCGACCCCAGCGGCGAGACCGAATATCTGCCGAGCGCCGGCTGGACCGGCGACGACGGCCAGTTCGTGATCCTGACGTGGGGATCATCGAGCTGTGTGCCCGAGGTCGAGGGTGTCACCGCCGCCGACTCCGAGGTCACCGTGACCTTCGTCACCCCGCCCGCCGACCAGGTCTGCACGATGGACATGGCCCCGCGCGGCACCCTCGTCCAGGTCGACGGGCTCGACGACGATTCCGAGGCGTTTGCGATCCTCACCGGCGGCGAGTTCGACAACATCCGCATCCCGATCGTCGGCAACGACTGACAGCGGCTCGCTCCGGATGCCGTGGCTCGCGGCATCCGTGATCCGAGCGTTCGACCGCCGCCTCGTCGTCCGACGCTGCGCGTCTGCTTTGCCGCGCGCTTCCGGTTCCCTCGGCAGTCACTTTGCGCGCATCATGCCTGCGTTAACCCACAGCTTCTGACTGCTGAGCTCCGTGCCCTCCGCTGCGCGGTCAGAAGTTGCGGTCGACGGGGAGCTCGGGTTGCACATCGTGACTGCGGAATTCGAGCGGAGCTGTGGAGACGGTCTTGGGATTCCACAGTTGCGGGGGGATGAGGCGAACCCCGGTAGCTGCGACGGGCAGGTTGGAGGGCATGCAGCGGAGTGGTATCCCGGAAGAACTCGGTAGCGCCTTCACGGTGGCGGATGCCCGAACAGCAGGTGTCACCGGGTCGAGGCTGCGCGGGCAGGATCTCGACGCACCGTATCGAGGAGTCCGAGTGATCCGCGACGGAAACTCCAAGAGCGCCGAAGGAGCAGTCGACCCTGAGATCGTCGGCGCCCCCAGGGAGTCCGGGTTGCGTCCCGCCGTCAGCGGGGAGGCGAAGAGTGCCGCCGCCGGTGAGCTGCATCGCCGCGCGATGATCCTCGCGCTGACGATGCCCTCCAACCAGTTCTTCACGCATGTCACCGCAGCCGTTCTCTGGGGATTGCCGGTGCCGGCCTCACTGCTCCGGGATGCGTTCGGACGACTACGCGACCTCGACGTCGGTGTCTTCGCGCCGCTCCGGCACCCGCGGCGGGCTGGAGTGCGCGGTCATCAGCTGAAGCGCGGCAGAGCTCGTGTCGTGACGCACGAGGCCCACGCCGTTCGGCTCACGACCCCCGCGAGCACATGGGCGGCCCTCGGTGCGGTGATCATCGACCACTACGACCTCGTAGCGGTCGCAGACGCCGTCGTGCGCGAGAAGATGTTCAGCGATGACCCTCCGCCCCTCGCGACGCTGGAGCAACTTCACGCCTCACTGGCCGCTGGGCGCCGCGTGGGGGGACCGGCCCTGCGGCAGGCATTGCCGCGTGTGCGGACGCGCTCGGCTTCGCGGATGGAATCGCGTTGCCGGCTGATCCTGTCCGATGCCGGACTGCCCGAGCCGCAATTGAACTACATCGTGTTCGATCATGACGGAAAGTTCGTCGCCTGCGTCGACATGGCTTACCCGCGACAGAAAATCGCGATCGAGTACGAGGGCGAGCATCACCTGCGAGACCCGGAGCAGTGGGCGAAAGACATCGCCCGGTACGAGGCACTGGCGGCGGCGGGCTGGTTCGTCGTCCGCGTGACCAAGGCTGACGTCTTCGATGGGCGGCACGACCTGATCCGACGCGTCCGCCAGGCTCTGCGCGCCCGCGGCTGACCCCCGCGGCTGACCGCCGCGGCTCAGCAGTCAGTTTCGGCGCATCCCCGCGCCCTGTACGCACACATACTGACTGCGGAGCAACGTCGTTCGCTGCTCCGCAGGCAGAAAGTGCGGACAAGAGCCGGGCGTCACGACGAGAACTAACTGCGGACCTGATTCAGTCGGCACGCACCAGCAGGTCGCCGATCTCGCAGTCCAGGGCGCGGCAGATCGCCGACAGCGTCGAGTAGCGGATCGCACGCGCGCGATCGTTCTTGAGGATCGACAGGTTCACCACCGTGACGCCGACCAGCTCCGACAACCGCGTGAGGGTCATGCCGCGCTCATCGAGCAGCTCGTCGAGCCGACAGTGGACCCCGCTCGGGCCCTCGTCCTCCGCCGGCGTCATACGAGCAGCTCGGTCTCGCGCTGCAGGCGTGCGCCGATCGCGAAGGATGCGGCGACGAGCGCCAGGGCGAAGCCCCAGCCCACGGGGGCGAGGTCCAACTCCACGAGAAGGATCCAGAAGACATCGGTGACCTCCGACGAGGAGGCCGCGAGGTCGTCCACGAGCATCGCGCGACCGAAGGCGCCCAGCAGCTGGCCAAGGACCCCGCCCGCGAGCACGAGGCAGGCGACGACGCCGATCGCATGAGACATCGCCGGACGGAAGGGGCGGGCCCGCATCAGCGAGACGCCGAGCCACCACGCCACGATGCAGACGCCGATCGTCGCCAGCGCAGGGAGTGCCTGCTCCAGCAGCAGCATCCAGCTCACTCCCGCCGGAAGCGAGGTGAAGGTCACGTCGGCAGATGCGTAGTTCGACGCCGTGATGTCGGGGACCGCCGAGAGTCCCGGTACGTCGCCTCCGGCCACGGGCATCCGAACGGTCGGGCTCTCGCCGAAGATCTCGATCCCGGCCCGGACGACGGCTACCAGAGCTGCCACCGCGACGCTGATCGCGCCCGTCGCGATCAGCCCGAGAGCAAAGCCTTCGCCGCGCGAGACATGCCGGCGTACGGTCCCGTTCATCTGCCACCTCCATATCGATAAACGTTGTTATCGAAAAACGATAAGCCCCACGGATGCCGCAACGCAAGGCTTCACCCAGAAGTCCAGACCGCTATGCCCACGGCGAACACGGGCATGCGGCATCCGCCCTCTCGTTACCCTCGATGTAAGGCGCCAGGAGTGCATCACCGCACCGATACGCCCCGGAGGAAGAACGATGTTCGAGAGATTCACCGACCGTGCCCGTCGTGTGGTTGTGCTCGCCCAAGAAGAGGCGAAGATGCTCAACCACAACTACATCGGCACCGAGCACATCCTGCTCGGGCTGATCCACGAAGGCGAGGGTGTCGCCGCGAAGGCGCTGGAGTCCCTCGGCATCTCGCTCGACGCCGTCCGCGAGCAGGTCCAGGACATCATCGGCCAGGGCCAGCAGCAGCCGACCGGGCACATCCCGTTCACGCCGCGTGCCAAGAAGGTGCTCGAGCTCAGCCTTCGCGAGGCATTGCAGCTCGGCCACAACTACATCGGCACCGAGCACATCCTGCTCGGCCTCATCCGCGAGGGCGAGGGAGTCGCCGCTCAGGTGCTGGTCAAGCTCGGCGCCGACCTGAACAAGGTGCGCCAGCAGGTCATCCAGCTGCTCTCGGGCTACCAGGGCAAGGAGCCGGCGGCCGTCTCGGGCGCCGCCAACGAGTCCGCCCAGGGCGCCCAGGGCGGTTCGCAGGTGCTCGACCAGTTCGGTCGCAACCTGACGCAGGCCGCGCGCGACAACAAGCTCGACCCGGTGATCGGACGCGAGAAGGAGATCGAGCGCGTCATGCAGATCCTGTCGCGCCGCTCGAAGAACAACCCCGTCCTCATCGGCGAGCCCGGCGTCGGCAAGACCGCCGTCGTCGAGGGCCTCGCGCAGGCGATCGTCAAGAACGACGTTCCTGAGACGCTGAAGGACAAGCAGGTCTACTCACTCGACCTCGGCTCGCTCATCGCAGGGTCCCGCTACCGCGGTGACTTCGAGGAGCGTCTGAAGAAGGTCACCAAGGAGATCCGCACGCGCGGCGACATCATCGTCTTCATCGACGAGATCCACACGCTCGTGGGTGCCGGTGCCGCCGAGGGCGCGATCGACGCTGCGTCGATCCTCAAGCCCCTCCTCGCCCGCGGCGAGCTCCAGACGATCGGTGCGACGACGCTGGACGAGTACCGCAAGCACTTCGAGAAGGATGCCGCGCTCGAGCGCCGCTTCCAGCCGATCCAGGTGGCCGAGCCGAGCCTGCCCCACGCGATCAACATCCTGAAGGGGCTGCGCGACCGCTACGAGGCGCACCACAAGGTGCAGATCACCGACGGTGCGATCGTCGCGGCGGCCAACCTCGCCGACCGGTACATCTCGGACCGCTTCCTGCCCGACAAGGCGATCGACCTGATCGACGAGGCCGGCGCCCGCCTGCGCCTGTCGATCCTGTCCAGCCCGCCGGAGCTCCGCGAGTTCGACGACAAGATCGCCAAGGTCCGTGAAGACAAGGAGCGCGCCTCCGAGGACCAGGACTTCGAGAAGGCCGCCAGCCTGCGCGACGAGGAGAAGTCCCTCCTGGCCGAGCGCCTGCGCCTCGAGAAGCAGTGGCGCTCGGGCGACGTCGCCTCCCACGCGGTGGTCGACGAGGGTCTGATCGCCGAGGTGCTCGCACAGGCCACCGGCATCCCGGTCTTCAAGCTCACCGAGGAGGAGTCCAGCCGACTCGTCTTCATGGAGAAGGCGCTGCACCAGCGCGTCATCGGCCAGGAAGAGGCGATCGCCGCCCTATCGAAGACGATCCGTCGTCAGCGTGCGGGTCTCAAGGATCCCAAGCGCCCCTCGGGCTCGTTCATCTTCGCCGGCCCCACGGGCGTCGGAAAGACCGAGCTGGCCAAGGCGCTCGCCGAGTTCCTCTTCGACGACGAGTCCGCGCTGATCTCGCTCGACATGTCGGAGTTCGGTGAGAAGCACACCGTCTCGCGGCTGTTCGGTGCCCCTCCCGGGTTCGTCGGCTTTGAAGAGGGCGGCCAGCTCACCGAGAAGGTGCGCCGCAAGCCGTTCTCGGTCGTGCTGTTCGACGAGATCGAGAAGGCGCACCCCGACATCTTCAACTCGCTGCTGCAGATCCTCGAAGAGGGTCGCCTCACCGACGGTCAGGGTCGCGTCATCGACTTCAAGAACACCGTGATCATCATGACGACCAACCTCGGTTCGTCGGCGATCGCTGGCGGCCCGGTGGGCTTCCAGGTGGAGGGCGACACGGGTACGACCTACGACCGGATGAAGGGCAAGGTCAACGAAGAGCTCAAGCGCAACTTCAAGCCCGAGTTCCTCAACCGCGTCGACGACATCATCGTCTTCCCGCAGCTGAACAAGGAGGAGCTGGTGCAGATCGTGGATCTGTTCACCAAGCGACTCGCCGAGCGTCTGCTCGACCGCGACATGACGATCGAGCTGAGCCTCGCCGCCAAGGAGCGCCTGATCGAGATCGGTTTCGACCCGGCTCTCGGTGCGCGCCCGCTGCGTCGTGCGATGCAGCGGGAGGTCGAGGACCGCCTGTCGGAGAAGATCCTCCACGGCGAGCTCGTCGCCGGCGACCATGTCACGATCGACTCTGCGAACGGTGAGTTCGTGTTCGAGAACGGCCCGCGCGGCGAGAAGGTCGCCGTCGGCGTCGTCCACAACGGCGAGATCACCGCGACGCCCGACCTCGCGGCGAACGCGTAACCCAGCCTGAAGACGGGAAGCGGATGCCGAGGCATCCGCTTCTCGTCTTTTTCGGCTTTACGCTGGTTCGATGAGCAAGTTCACGGTGCGGCCCGCACGGACCAAGGACGTACGGGGGATCCAGGCGATCCTCGAGCCGTTCGTGCAGCGCCGGATCCTCCTCGGCAAGGATCTCGTCGTGCTCTACGAGGCGACGCAGCAGTTCGTCGTCGCAGAGGACTCCGAGGGCAATCTCGTCGGCTGCGGCGCGCTCCACGTCATGTGGGAGGACCTCGGCGAGATCCGCACCCTGATCGTCGTCGACGAGTGGCTGCACCACGGCGTGGGGCGCGCGATCGTCGAGGCGCTCGAGGACAACGCCCGCACGCTCGGCCTGACCCGCCTGTTCTGCCTCACCTTCGAGGTGGACTTCTTCACGCGGCGAGGCTTCTCGCAGATCGGCGAGCAGGTCGTCGATCCCGACGTCTACTCGCAGCTCATCCGCTCGCCCGACGAAGGCGTGGCGGAGTTCCTCGACCTCGCGCACGTGAAGCCGAACACCCTCGGCAACACGAGGATGATCAAGCAGCTCTGACGACCTGACCGGCCTCCAGGCTCAGTCGAAGAGGTCGCTGAGCCAGTGCTCCTTCTTCTTCTTGCGGTGGTAGCCCTGGTCGTAGCCGGACTGCCCGTACCGAGGGTCGCTGTAGCGGGGGTCGCTGTAGCGGGGGTCGCTGTACCGGGGATCGGGCTGAGCGTAGCCGGGCTGTGCGTCATAGGCGGGAGCCGCCGGCGCGCCGTAGGCGGGTGCTCCGCCGTACGCCGGCGTGGCGGGCGAGGCAGGAGCGGCGGGCGCGGCGAGTGCAGCCGAACCGCCGGCCTCGCGCTCGGCGCGCTCGAGGATCTTGTCGAGCTCGCCGCGGTCCAGCCAGACGCCGCGGCAGGTCGGGCAGTAGTCGATCTCCACGCCGGAGCGCTCGCTCATGACGAGCACGGAACCATCGGTGGGGCACTTCATAGGGTCCTCCTGGGGTCGATCCGACCCTAGCGATCCGTGCTTTCGGCTGCCTGTGAATGAGGCAGGGGCACCCGCGGCGGGCGCGCCGAAGCGGGAGGGGCGGATGCCGAGGCCTACCCTTGATGTCATGACCGGCACGCCTCCCCGACGCCGCCATTCTCCGGCGGTGTACCGTCGACGCCGGCTCGTGCTGCTCATCGCGATCCTGGCCATCGCCGGAGTCGTCTGGCTGCTCATCGCGCAGCCGTGGCGCGGCTGGGGCGCGGAGGGCACCGATGCCGGCTCCACCCCGCAGACGCAGAGCACGGCGACCGCGCTCCCCGCGGTCACAGGTCAGCAGCAGACCCCGGCCCCGGGTGAGACCGGCGCGGTCGAAGGCGCCGTGGTGGAGGGCGACGGTCCCACCCCGTCCGCGACGCCGGGCGCAACGCCGACCGCGCAGCCCTGCGAATCGGGTGACATCGTCGTCGAGCCCCAGAGCACGCAGGACTCGTACACCGGTGCCGAGAATCCGCAGTTCTCGATCTCGCTCACCAACAACGGTCCCGACTGCACGCTCAACGTGGGCACGAGCGCCCAGGCGTTCGTCGTCTCGAGCGGCAGCGACACCTGGTGGCGGTCGACGGACTGCCAGAGCGAGCCCAGCGACATGGTCGTGCTCATCGGCGCCGGCCAGACCGTGACGAGCGCGGCGCCCCTCGGCTGGGACCGCACGCGCTCCGCCGTCGGCACGTGCGACGACCCGACCCGGCCGCGCGCGCCGGGCGGCGGCGCCTCGTACCACCTCGCCGTCGAGATCGGCGGCATCGCGTCGACCCAGTCCAAACAGTTCCTGCTCTACTGACTGCATCCCCCGGAACCACTTGGCCGGCGAGAGTTGTCGGCCGAGCTCATTGGTGATGATGAGATCGCCGTCGTATTCGGCGGGTCCGTGCGCGAGCTCGGGAGGTACCTCGTTCCAAATCGGGACGAACCATTTCGAGGCTTCGGTCTTCAGTTCGCCGCCGCCGTGCTGGATCGCGGGTCCGACTGGATGAAGAGCGCATCTGAGAAGGTCAACGCGCCCGACGAGATGACGGCGACCGGGCCGCCGTCACCGGCTCGCAATCACGAGCGGTGAACGGCTCGGGAGCAGCTGGCGCCAACGACACTCAGTTCTGCATGTGAATCTGTTGTCCCTTGATGAGCGGGTAGTCAACGAGCCCGGTGCCGTCGAGATCCTCCTTATGCATGTCTATCCCGGTCACCTGGCTGTTCTCGTAGGTCGTGTAGTAGTAGATGCCCTTGTCTGTGTTGCAGCACGAGGAGTAGATGGTGATCTCGAACTTGCCGGGCGAGACTTCTACGCAGCCGCGCTGCTGTGCGACAGAGCCCAGGATTTGGAAGAACTGGCTGATCGATTCGGACTCGGAGTCTCCTGACACGGCGTTCATCTTGGTGAAGGCGACCTTGACGAAGCGAGACGCTGACGAGAGATCTCCGGGCAGGCCGATCGCACCCATCCCGCGACTGTAGACGTCGAACTCCAGCTCATCGGAAAAGCTCTTCTCCGGCGGGTTCTTGGACAGGTGCATGAAGTTGTTCAGGTTGAACGACTGTATGTCGAAGGTGGGATTGTTCGTGAGGACGCCGACGGGATTGTCGTACACCTTCAGCCCCTCCATCACGCTCTCCACTGTGATCGAGGCCGTCCGATCAGAGATGATCCAGTGGAGCGGTGAAAGCGGGAAGGCCTCGCTGAAGGAGATGTCTACGAGGCTCATCGTCTCCAGCGCGGTCTTCACCTCGCTTACGGTCTCGAACTGCCCAAGGGTCCACGGGATGAACTCGAACGGGGCGATGTTGGTCTTGTCGCTGACTTCGGGCTTGTAGTCCGCGTTCTCCGGGAAGTTGAGCCCCGCCATGCTCAGGCCCTTCTCGTTGGTCGCGTCGTAGTACAGGGGATATCCGTCCGCGATGGTCGCCATCCCGATGATCGCGCGATGGGTTTTCAGCGGATCCGCTTTGCGGAAGCGGAAGCGGAAGGGGAAGTTTCGAGGTGTCACGGTGACCGTCTCGTTGTACGAGAACTCCAGGTCGAGATTGCGACCGAAGTAGTGATCCCGTGTGGTGTAGTTCGCTCCCGTGCACATGATGACCTCCGATTGAAGATCCTCCCCGTGGGGCGAAACCATAACGTCAGCGAAGGCCGCTTCGCTACGGGTGCCCAATCGCAGGCAGCGCCGTCGACCGCGCTCGCGAGTCAGCGTCTCGAGCGAACCTCCCGCCGCGAGCCGCTGCAGGCCCCTGCAGGTTTCTGGGTCCGCGGACGCGGAGCATTCGTAGGATCGACTCATGGGTGCTCGCCGGACGCGCTTTGTTCCGCTCGTCTGTCTGCTCGCCGCCGCTCTGACGGCGTGCGCAGCGCCTCCGACCTCTCCGTCGACGGAGGAGACGCGGCGGCCCTCGGCCTCCGCGTCGTTGACGGCAAGCCCCGTCGACGGACAGGCGCAGCCCGAGCCGATCGCGGTGATCGGCGACTCGTACACGACGGGATCACCGGCGGACTCGGGTCCGCCTGCGCTGTGGCCGGCCCTGCTCACGGGCGACGATTTCACCGTGACGGCATACGCCTGGAGCGGCACGGGATACGCGTCGACCTGGGAGACACCGGAAGGCCCCAGCAATTACGTGACTCGCGTCGACCAGATGCCGGGCGCGGGCATCGACACCGTTCTCTTCTTCGGCTCGATCAACGACGGCTTCTTCAGATACGACGCCACCCGAGCGGGCGCGGACGAGGCTTTCGCGAAGGCTCTCGCCAAGTGGCCCGATGCGACCATCATCGTCATCGGGCCCGCCTCGCCGATCTGGCCCGTCCCCGGGGGCTATCTCGCGGCCCGGGATGCGACGCGGGACGCCGCGCAGGCGGCCGGTCTGACGTTCATCGATCCCATCGACGACGGCTGGTTCGAGGGTATGCCGGAGCTGATCGGCGTCGACGGCATCCATCCGAACGACCAGGGCCACGCGTACCTCGCCGAGCGGCTGCGTCGGGTGCTCGAGGAGCACGCGCCGGCGGTTCCTCGGGACTGAGTGCGCACCCGCCGGGCGGTGGCCACCCCGCTGTGCCGATCCGCGCGCAGAAGTGCGGGGCGGAGCATCCCCCCGGACCGCTCCGCCCCGCGTCCCCGCCTCTACGGCTTGTCGCCGAAGACCTCTCGTTCCATCGAGTCGTATCCCTCCGCCTGAGGATCCCGGTGCTCGCCCCCCGAGAGCGCGTACTCCTCCTCGGGAGAGAGCACGAGGCGGTGGCGGAAGAACAGCGCGAAGCCGAGCAGCAGCACCACGTACACGATGCCGATCGCGATGATCGCGGGGAGGAATGTCGGGTTCAGGAGGAACCCGACGAAGATGAGCAGCGCGATCGCCGCCGCGATGACGGCACCCGTGATGCCCCAGGGGCTCCGGTACGGGCGCTCGGCGTTCGGGAACTTACGGCGCAGGATGATGAACGACACCATCTGCAGGAAGTACGCCAGCACGGCGCCCCAGACGGCGATGTTGAGCACGATCGCACCCGCGACGCTGCCTGACCCACCGGCGAACTCGATGATGAGCAGAGCGACGAAGCCGATCACCGCGCCGACGACCAGCGCCACCCAGGGCGTCTTGCGCTTGCCGGTCAGCGACAGGAACCGCGGGTAGTAGCCGGCACGTGAGAGGGAGTACATGTTGCGCCCGTACGCGAACATGATGCCCTGCAGCGACGCGAGCAGTCCGACGAGGGCGAACAGTGCCAGCACGGCTGCGAGGCCGTCGCCGACGATCGCCCGGAAGCCGTCCAGCAGCGGTTCGGCGGCGACGCCGGTCGCCTCAGCTCCCAGCACGCCGGTGTTGAGGAACAGCACGAGCAGACCGGTGACGATCAGCGTGCCGCGGGCCCAGAAGCCGGCGCGCGGGATGTCGCGGACCGGGTCGTGGGACTCCTCCGCGGCCAGGGGCAGCTCTTCGATGCCGAGGAAGAACCACATCGCGAACGGAAGTGCGAACAGGATCGGCAGCACGCCGTGCGGCAGGAACTCGGTCTGGCCCGGGTCGGGCGCGATGTCCCACAGGTTCGCCCACGAGAAGGCGCCCGAGAAGATCGCCATGGCCGAGAAGACGAGGATGATGCCGATCGAGATGACCGACACGACGATCGCGAACTTGAACGAGATCGCGGCGCCCGCGGCGTTCAGGGCGATGAACACCACGTAGAGGATGATCCACCACACCCAGCCGGGCAGCGACACCCCCAGCAGCTCCGAGGTGATCGCGTCGGCGTACGAGGCGGAGAAGAAGACGATGACGGCGGTGGTCGCGACGTACTCGATGGTCTCGGCGGCGCCGGTGATGAGGCCGCCCCATGGCCCCATCGCCGAGCGCGCGAAGGAATACGCGCCCCCCGTGTGCGGCATGGCCGCTGCCATCTCGCCGATCGAGAAGATCATCCCGTAGTACATCGCGACGAGGATGACGAACGCGATCAGCATCCCGCCGAACCCGGCGAAGTCGATGCCGAAGTTCCAGCCCGAGAAGTCGCCGGAGATGACGGCGGCGACCGCGAGCCCCCACAGCCCCCAGATCCCTGCGGACCTCTTCAGGCCCCGTCGTTCGAAGTAATCTTGTCCTGCCCGCGTATAGGTTGCCCCAGCGACCTTGGCGGAACTGTCTCGTGACCCGGCCGAACGGCCGGCTGGTGCTGCACTGCTCGCTTGGGACATCGGTCCTCCGTGCTTCGGAAACGGACGTGCGCTCGGGTGTCGCGCGGCATCGCGCCTGCGCTGATTGTGGTCCCTATTGGTGGGATCTGTCTACCTTTGTGGAGTATTTGACCCTAGAGTGATCGGGCGGGCGCGGTGCTGACGAGCAGCCTCGCGCCCCTGATACGGCCACACGAGGAGGACGGATGCCGGGCAACCTCACCGTCGAGCAGCTGCACACCGCGATCGCGGCCGGCGAGATCGACACCGTCATCGTCGCCTTCGCCGACGCTCAGGGCCGCATGGTCGGCAAGCGCGTCTCGGCCCGGCTGTTCCAGGAGGAGGTGCTGCCGCACGGCGCCGAGGCCTGCAACTACCTCCTCTCGGTCGACGTCGACATGAACACCGTCGACGGGTACGCGATGTCGAGCTGGGAGACCGGCTACGGCGACATGATGCTGCGACCCGACGCCACGACGATGCGCCTCATCCCCTGGCACCCCGGCAGCGCTCTGGTGATGGCGGACCTCACGTGGGAGAACGGCGACCCGGTCGCGCAGTCGCCGCGCGACATCCTGAACTGTCAACGCGCCCGGCTCGCCGACCGCGGCCTGGTCGCCTACTCCGGCACCGAGCTGGAGTTCCTCGTCTTCGACGACACGTATCGGGATGCCTGGGCGAAGGGCTACCGCGACCTGAAGCCGTCGACCGACTACAACGTCGACTACGACCTGCTGGCCTCGGGCCGCATGGAGCCCCTGCTGCGCGACATCCGCCTGTCGATGGATCGCGCCGGCCTCTACACCGAGGGCGTCAAGGGCGAGTGCAATCTCGGCCAGCAGGAGATCGCGTTCCGCTACGCCGAAGCCCTCGAGACCGCCGATCAGCACGTGATCTACAAGAGCGGTGCGAAGACGATCGCCGACGCGCACGGCAAGTCGCTGACGTTCATGGCGAAATTCAACGAGCGCGAGGGCAACAGCTGCCACATCCACCTGTCGGTGCGCGGCGAGGACGGCGAGGCGGTCATGGCCGGCGACGGCGCGCACGGCTTCAGCCCGCTCATGGAGCACTGGATCGCCGGAATCCTCGCAACGCTCCGCGAGTTCACGTTCCTCTACGCCCCGAACATCAACTCGTACAAACGCTTCGCGAAGGGATCGTTCGCCCCGACCGGCATCGCCTGGGGAATCGACAATCGCACGTGCGCGCTGCGCGTCATCGGGCGTGGCCACTCGCTCCGCGTCGAGAACCGCGTGCCTGGTGGCGATGTGAACCCGTATCTCGGTATCGCCGCGATCATCGCCGGAGGTCTGCACGGCATCGAGAACGAGCTGCCGATGCCCGAGCCGCTTGCCGGCAACGCGTACACCTCGGCGGCCGAGCATCTGCCGACCACGCTGCGCGAAGCCGCGCGGCTCTTCGACGAGTCGGCGATCGCCCGGGCGGCGTTCGGCGACGACATGGTCGACCACTATCTGAACCAGGCGCGCATCGAGGTCGAGGCCTACGACGCGGCCGTCACCGATTGGGAGAGGGTGCGTGGCTTTGAGCGGCTCTGACGCTTCGACGAGCTCAGCGACCGGGGGTGCGGGCTCGGCGACCCGGGGTGCCGGCGCGAGCCGGGGTGCCGGCACGATCCGGCGTGCCGGCGCAGGTTGGGGCGCGGTCCCTGAGCTTGTCGAAGGGCGCGGCGCAGGTTGGGGCGCGGTCCCTGAGCTTGTCGAAGGGCGCGGCGCAGGTTGGGGCGCGGTCCCTGAGCTTGTCGAAGGGCGCCGCCCGGTCGTCGGCCTGACCACCTACCTCGAGCAGGCCAAGCAGGGGGTCTGGGACGTGCGCGCCGCGTTCCTGCCGCAGCAGTACTTCGACGCCGTGACGGCGTCGGGCGGCATCGCGGTGCTGCTGCCGCCGCAGCCCGGCGCCGAGGCGGCGGCCGGTGTCGTGCTCGAGGGCCTCGATGGTCTCATCCTCACCGGCGGACTCGACGTGGATCCTGCGCTGTACGGTGCTGAGCGGCATCCGCTCACCGACCCTGCCCGTCCCGACCGTGACGCGTGGGAGCTGGCCCTGTTCCGCGGCGCGGAGGCGCGACGGATGCCGGTGCTCGCCATCTGCCGCGGGCTGCAGCTCGTGAACGTGGCGCGGGGTGGCACGCTGCACCAGCACCTGCCCGAGGCGCTCGGAACGGAGCGGTTCCGCGTCGGTGGAGGCGTGTTCGCGGTGAACGAGGTCGAGGTGGAGCGCGGCTCGCGCCTGGCTGGACTGGTCGGCGACGGAGCACTCGACGTGCACAGCTACCACCACCAGGGTGTCGACCGGCTCGGCGAGGGCCTGGTCGTGACCGCGCGCACCGACGACGGCCTGGTGCAGGCCTTCGAATCGGACGGCGACGGCTATCTCGTCGGCGTCCAGTGGCACCCCGAGGAGAACCGCGAGGACCGGCGGCTGTTCGCGGGGCTCGTGGCCGAGGCATCCGTCTACGCCGCCTCGCGGCACGAGGGGGCCCTGGCATGACCGCCACGTTCACGGTGATCAACCCCTCGACGGCCCAGCCGATCTGCGACATCACACGGGCATCGGTCGAGGATGTCGATTCCGCCGTCGCACGCGCGGTGAGCGCACAGCGGGCGTGGGCCGTCCTGGCCCCCGGGGCGCGCGCCGACGCGCTGCGAGCCTTCGCGCGCGTCGTCGAGGCGCACGTCGAGGAGCTCGCGCAGCTCGAGGTGCTGAACTCGGGGCACCCGATCGGGTCGGCTCGGTGGGAAGCCTCGCACGTCGCGCAGGTGCTCAACTTCTACGCCGGGGCGCCGGAGCGGCTGAGCGGGCAGCAGATCCCGGTCGCCGGCGGGCTCGATGTGACGTTCCACGAGCCGTACGGCGTGGTCGGGATCATCGTGCCGTGGAACTTCCCCATGACCATCGCGTCGTGGGGGTTCGCCCCTGCGCTCGCCGCGGGCAACGCGGTCGTGCTCAAGCCCGCCGAGCTGACGCCCCTGACGGCCATCCGTCTCGGTGACCTCGCGCTGGAGGCGGGGCTGCCAGAAGGACTGTTCCAGGTCGTGCCGGGGTCGGGCTCGGTCGTCGGGCAGCGGTTCGTGTCGCACCCCGACGTGCGCAAGGTCGTCTTCACCGGCTCCACGTCGGTGGGCATCGACGTGGCTGCCGGATGCGCGCGCGAGCTCAAGCCGGTGACCCTCGAGCTCGGCGGCAAGAGCGCGAACGTCGTCTTCGCCGACGCCGACCTCGAGAAGGCCGCGGCGTCGGCTCCGGGCGCGGTCTTCGACAACGCCGGTCAGGACTGCTGCGCCCGCAGTCGCATCCTCGTCGAGCGCTCGGTGTACGACCGGTTCCTCGAACTGCTCGAACCGGCAGTCGCCGGGTGGCGGGTCGGCGACCCCGCAGACGAGGGGACCGAGATGGGACCGCTGATCTCGGCATCGCACCGCTCCACGGTCGCCGGGTTCCTCGACGGCGCGAACGTCGCGTTCCGCGGCTCGGCGCCGTCGTCCGCAGACCCGGCACTGGGAGACGGCTTCTGGTTCGCACCGACCGTCGTGCTCGCCGATCGCGGCGACCGCATCGCGCGCGACGAGGTGTTCGGACCGGTCGTCGCGGTGCTGCCGTTCGACGACGAGGCCGACGCCATCCGGCTCGCGAACGACACGATCTACGGCCTGGCGGGGTCGATCTGGACCGAGAACCTCGGCCGTGCCGTGCGCGTCGCGCGCGGAGTCAAGAGCGGCGTGCTGTCGGTGAACTCGCACTCGTCGGTGCGATACTCGACGCCGTTCGGCGGCATGAAGGCCTCCGGCCTCGGCCGCGAGCTCGGCCCCGACGCCGCGGAGCACTTCACCGAGACCAAGAACGTCTTCTTCGCGACGGATGCCTAGGCCCATGTCGCCCCCGACCCCCTGCGTGTCCCGATCTCACGCCTTCATGTCCCCCGATCCATCGGTCGAGCGCGCCTGGAGCAATGGATCTCGGGACATCCTTCAGAAAGGAAGCCCACACCGATGGATCTGACGCAGCGTCTGAAGGACCGGGTCGCGATCATCACCGGCGGCGCGTCCGGCATCGGCCTGGCGACCGCGCGTCGCTTCGCCGCCGAGGGAGCCACAGTGGTGATCGCCGACCTCGACCCGGCGGCGGGCGAGGCCGCGGCATCCGAGGTCGATGGTGTCTTCCGGCGCGTGAACGTCGCCGACGAGGCTCAGGTCAACGAGGTGTTCGACGGCGTCGCCGCGGAGTTCGGGCGCCTGGACATCGCATTCAACAACGCCGGAATCTCGCCCGCCGACGACGACTCGATCGAGACGACCGAGCTGCCTGCGTGGGACAAGGTGCAGGACGTCAACCTCAAGAGCGTGTACCTGTGCTCGCGCGCCGCCCTGCGCCACATGGTGCCCGCCGGCTCGGGCTCGATCATCAACACCGCGTCCTTCGTCGCGCTGCTCGGCTCGGCCACGTCGCAAATCTCGTACACGGCGTCCAAGGGGGGCGTGCTCGCCATGACCCGCGAGCTCGGCGTGCAGTTCGCGCGGCAGGGGATCCGTGTGAACGCGCTGTGCCCCGGACCGGTGAACACTCCGCTGCTGCAGGAGCTGTTCGCCAAGGACCCCGAGCGGGCGCAGCGCCGCCTCGTGCACGTGCCGATGGGCCGCTTCGCCGAGCCTGAAGAGATGGCCGCGGCCGTCGCCTTCCTCGCGTCGGACGACGCCTCGTTCATCACCGCGACGGCGTTCGTGGTGGACGGCGGCATCACCAACGCCTACGTCACGCCGCTCTAGGTGGATGCCATGACCCGCGCGTTCGCAATTCAGTCTCGAGCGTCGAAGCGGACGCCGCGCACGGCGTGTTGCGGCATCCGCGGTCGGTCCGGACTGAATTGCGAACAGCCGGGGGGCGGTGACACCAACACTTCCGTCACGCCGCTCGAGGTGCATGCCACGGCCCGCGCGTTCGCAATTCAGTCTCGAGCGTCGAAGCGGATGCCGCGCAGGGCGTGTTGCGGCATCCGCCGCATGTCCGGACTGAGTTGCGAACATCCCGGGGCGGTGAGGGCATGACCGTCGTGCACCGGCACGTACCGTTCTCAGGACCGATGCGCCGTGACGACTCGCGAGGACGGCGTGTCGGCCGCTTCCCGGGTGTCCGGTCCTGCGAACGGTACGGGCTCAGGAGGACACCGTGACTGACGCGCCGCTGAACGAGGTGCGCAAGGCCGTCTACCGGCCGGTGCGCGAGGGGAACGCCCTCGAAGACACCGTCGCGCGCCTGGTGCAGACCATCCGGCTCGGGGTCGTGGCGCCGGGGGAGTCGCTGCCCTCGGAGCGCGAGCTCGCAGTGCTCTACGCGGTCAGCCGCGACACCGTGCGCGAGGCCATCCGTGAACTCGCCGACACCGGCTACCTCGTGCGTCGCCGCGGAAGGTACGGCGGCACGTTCGTCGCCGATCCGCTGCCTCAGCCACCGGATCCCCGAGAAGTGGACGCCTCCGATCTCGAAGACGTCCTCGGCCTCCGCCGGGTGCTCGAGGCCGGCGCCGCCCGCGCGGCAGCCGGCCGTGCGCTCGACGCCACGGCCCGCGACGACCTGTGGGCTCGGTACGAGGCGGCGGCTGCGGCATCCGAATCCGACTACCGCCGCCTTGACACCCTGCTGCATCTGACGATCGCCGAGGTCGCCGGCATCCCCTCGCTTGTGGCGCTCGCCGCCGAGAACCGCGCCCGTGTCAACGAGTGGCTCGACACGTTCCCCCTCCTGCCGCGCAACATCGAGCACTCCAACGCGCAGCATGAGCGGATCGTCACGGCGATCCTCGCCGGGCGACCGGATGCCGCGGAGGCAGCCGTCCTCGACCACCTGGCCGGCTCGGAGGCCCTGCTGCGCGGCTTCCTCGCCTGAGTTGTCGGCCGCGTCGCCGCCGAGGCTCCCGCGAGGGCCGCGCTGTCGCTGCAGGCCATGTTTCGCCGAGCCGTCGCGAACGGGCGCGTGCGTGTCCGGCGGTCGGCCGTTTGCGGTGGATCGGCGCGCCGCCGACGGGGCGTCGGAGAAGGTGAATGCCGAGGGCGGCACTGTGCCGAGGGCGTCTTGTTGCGCGAACCCGTCGCGAACGGTCTTGCTGTCGCCGAACCGTCGCGAAGGGCCGCATGCGTGGCCGGCTGACGGCCTTTCGCGACGGTTCGCTGCGTGGCCGGCCGGCCGCTGGGGGAAGCCGGATGCCGAGAGGCGGCGCTGTCGCTGAAGGCCAGCTGTCGCGTGAAGGCCGGGCTGTCGAGCCGTCGGAAAGGGCCGTGTGCGTGGCCGGCGCACGGCCATCAGCGGCGGTTCGATGCAAGAGAACGCCCGTGGCGTGAGGCGGCTTCACGCGCGTCCGGCAGAGCCGTCGGGAACAGCCGGCGCGTCGCCGGCGAACCGTCGGGAATGGCCGCCAGCTCGGACGAAAGACGACCTCTCGCGATGGTTCGCGGTGGGAGAAGGCGCACGTGAGCGGGGCCGCGAGGCCGAGTCGATATTCTCGAAGGATGCCGGGGAAGAAGCGTGCGAAGAAGGAAACCCTCGAGTTCCGCAACACGCAGCTGGGCGACGCCCTCCAGACGAAGGACATGGCGGCGGTCGCATTCGCGCTGCGGCATGGGCCGACGGTCGTGCCGCTCATGCGTCCCGGTCAGCGCGACAACCCGTTGGACGCCGGCGAGGTGTGGACCTACCGCGACCCGAAGTCCGGCGACGTGGCGCTGCTGCTGTTCAGCGACGCGGCGCACAAGCCGGCGACGCTGCCCCCCGGCGTCGCGCTGCAGTCGCCGGCATGGCTTCGCGCATTCCTCGGCGCGCACGAGGGCGAGATCACGACGGTCTTCTTCGATATTGCGGGGCCGCATCCGCTGCAGGCATCGCCGAGCGACCTCATCGCCGCGCTCGACGCCTGACCTTCGACAAGCTCAGGGACCGAATGCGGGCTCGAGGGGGGCCCAGGACCGAGCGGGAGAACGGATCGAGTGGGAGCACGGGGTCGAGCGGGAGCCGAGGAACCGAACGCGGAGCGGGGACGCGAGCTGGCGCTCGGGGACCGAGCAAGAAAACTTGGAGCCCCGCACGCCACCGCGGCACCTCAGCGATCGAAGGGGAGCGCGACCGACGCCCAGCTCGGGACCGAGCGGGCCCGGACCGGTCGAGCGGGTGGGCAACACTCCGCGATCGACTCGCATCCGGACGTCCCCGTGTGGCACGCTCGCCGGATGGAGTACCTCGTCGTCGGGATCGTGTGCGCCGCCGGACTCGTCATTCCGCTCGCCTTGGGGCTCGCGCAGTCGCGTCACGACCGGCGCCCACGCGGTCGCTGATCCGCGTGGGCTCAGAACTCGGGGACGTCGTCGCCCGGGCGGCTCTTCGTGCGGACACGCACATCATCGATGGCGCCGCGCAGGCGGCCCGAACGGTCGTCGATGACGTCGCGGTAGCCCAAGCGCGCGGCCTCGGTGCGCCGTTGCGGGGCCTGCGTGACCGGCCGGATCTCGCCCGCGAGACTGAGTTCGCCGACCGCGGCGATGTGGCGCGGAATCGACTGGTTCCCGACTGACCCGGCGACGGCGAGGGCGATAGCCAGATCGGCGGCCGGCTCGGTGAAGCGCACGCCGCCGACGGTGGAGACATAGACGTCCTTGTCGGAAGTCTTGATCCCTGCCTTCTTCTCGAGCACGGCGAGCACCATCGCGACCCGAGCGGCATCGACGCCGTTCACGATCCGCCGGGGATTCGGAGCCTTGGTCTCGATCGTCAGCGCCTGCACCTCGACCGGCAGCGCCCGTCGCCCTTCGAGCGCGATGGCGACGCACGTGCCGGGTTCGGTGCTGCCGTGCCCGAGGAAGAGCGCGCTGGGATCGGCGACCTCGGCGATTCCGGCGCCGGTCATGTCGAAGCATCCGACCTCGTCCGTCGGCCCGAAGCGGTTCTTGAGGGCGCGGACGAACCGCAGCGACGTCTGCCGGTCGCCCTCGAACTGGCACACCACGTCGACCAGGTGCTCGAGGATGCGGGGGCCGGCGATCGAGCCGTCCTTCGTGACGTGGCCGACGATGATGGTCGGCAGAGCGCGGTCCTTCGCGACGCGGATGAGCGTCGCCGCGACCTCGCGTACCTGCGACGGGTGCCCGGCCATTCCCTCCGACATCGCGGACGACACGGTCTGCACCGAGTCGACGATGAGGAGGTCCGGCTTCACCTCGTCGACGTGGCCGAGGATCGTCGCGAGGTCGGTCTCACTCGCGAGGTACAGCTCGTCGTGCAGGGCGCCGGTGCGCTCGGCGCGCAGCCGCACCTGCGCCGTCGACTCCTCGGCGCTCGCGTACAGCACTCGTCGGCCCGACATCGCGGCCTTCGCAGCGACCTCGAGCAGCAGCGTCGACTTGCCCACACCGGGCTCGCCCGACAGGAGGATCGCGGCTCCCGCGACGAGTCCGCCGCCGAGTACACGGTCGAACTCACCGACCCCGGTCGTGCGACGCGGCGCGTCGCTGGTGTCGATGCGCGTGATCGGCTGAGCCGCCCGCCCCGCGCCGGGCGCGATCGGCGAGACGGAGCGGGTGATCCCGGTCTGCTCGGCGGCCTCGACGACCGTGCCCCACTGCTGGCACTCACCGCAGCGACCGACCCACTTGAGTGTGGTCCATCCGCACTCGGTGCACCGATAGGGCGCGCTCTGGGTGGGTCGTCGGGAGGCGGCCATGAATCTCAGCGTACGGCGGTGCTCCGACATCGCTGGTGAGGCGAGCCGCAGGGGATGCCGTCGGCACAAGAGCTCCCGGAGCGCACCATCCTTGACACTTAAGGTTACGATCGTTAGCCTCGCTGTATTACGTGCGAACCTCAACTATTGAGGTCGCCATCAAAACCACCGATCAACGGAGATTCGTGATGGGACCCGCAACCATCGACCGTGGCGATCAGTCGGTCACGCGACCGCCTTCGTCAGGCGAAGGCGAGCCGATGGGCGCCGCCCTGGCCGTGGATATCGCCGGTCTCGAGAAGGAGTACCGCCGTCAGGATGGCACCCGTGTCCGCGCCATCGACCACGTCGACCTACGTGTCGAGCGCGGCGAGTTCGTGGTGCTGCTCGGACCATCCGGTTGCGGCAAGACCACGCTCCTGCGCACGATCGCCGGGTTGGAACAGGCCGACAACGGCCGCATCGACATCGGCGGCAAGACCCGCTTCTGGTCTGAGCGTGGCGTGGCGCAGCCCCCCGAGAAGCGCGGCATCAGCATGATCTTCCAGTCGTACGCGCTGTGGCCTCACATGTCGGTGTTCAAGAACGTCGCGTATCCGCTGCAGAGCCGACGCCACAAGCTGACCCGCCAGCAGATCCGGGATCGTGTGGGCGCCGCATTGACGCAGGTAGGTATCCCGGAGCTGACGGGGCAGTATCCCAGCCAGTTGAGCGGCGGGCAGCAGCAGCGCGTCGCCCTGGCGCGGGCTCTCGTGAGCCAGGACGAGTTGATCCTCTTCGATGAGCCGCTGTCGAACGTCGACGCCAAGGTGCGTGAGCACCTACGGGTCGAGCTCGCTGCTATGCAGCGTGCGCTCGGCTTCACGGCGATCTTCGTCACGCACGATCAGACCGAGGCGATGGAACTGGCATCGCGCATCGCGGTGGTCGATCGAGGTCGCATCGCGCAGTTCGGCACGCCGCACGAGATCTACCATCAGCCGGCGAGCCGGTACGTCGCGAGATTCATCGGCGCGATCAACGAGATCGAAGGCCGCGTGGTGTCGATCGAGGCGGGCACCGTGGTGGTGGAGACGGACCACGGTCGAGTGGTGTCGACCCAGCCTTCGTCCGGCATCCTCGTCGGGGATGAGGTCGTCGCGTTGTGGCGCCCTGAGCGCGGCCATGCGGACACGGTCGAGCCGGACCGCGCCAACCGCTGGAGAGCTGTCGTCGAGACGGCGATGTTCGTCGGCTCGCACACCGAGTTCGCGCTGCGATCGGGTGATCTCGCCGCGCGGCTGTGGAGCCCTCGGATGGAGAGCATCGCGGCTGGCGAGCAGGTGTGGGTCTCGGTCGATCCGCACGACGTGCAGGTGCTGCCGCGCGAGGACTCGACAGGCGTGCAGACGGCGGAGGGCTGAGCATGACGGCGACCATCTCAACGGTGCCGCTGAAGTCGCGCCGTGGCATCCGTCGTATCAGCATCTTCGATCTCGTCACGATCATCATCGCGCTCGTCCTCATCGCGATCGTCGTCGTACCGCTCTTCCGTGTGCTGATCGGGCTGTTCTTCGTCGACGGCCAGCTCACGCTCGAGCCCATCCGCCGCACTCTCGCTGTGCCGGATCTCGGCCGGCTGATCCTCGACACACTCATCGTCGTGGCGGCCTCCAGCCTCGTCGCCCTCGTCATCGGCGTGCTGCTGGCGTGGGTCAATGAGCGCACCGACGCGCGGATGGGCATCGTGTCCGATGCGCTCCCACTGCTGCCGTTCCTGCTGCCACCCGTGGCCGGCGCGGTCGGCTGGACCATGCTGCTCGCCCCGCGGGCCGGCCTCGCGAACGCCTGGATCCGCGACGTGCTGGCCTTCTTCGGCATCCCGCTCGAAGAAGGGCCCTTCGACATCAACAGCTGGTACGGGCTGATCTGGGTGTTCGCGGTCTACGCGGTGCCCTTCATCTACATGAACGTCTCCGCCAGCTTGCGCAACTTCGATTCGAGCCTCGAGGAGGCGTCGCGACTGAGTGGCGCGTCGGCGTGGCGGACGCTGCGCAAGGTGACGCTTCCTGCCGTCATGCCCGGCATCGGCGCCGGCCTTCTCCTGTGCGTGTGGTTCGGTTTCGGGATGTTCTCGATCCCGTCGATCATCGGCACGCCCGCGGGCATCGACCTGATCTCGGTCCGCATCGTCGAGCTGCTCACGTTCACGTATCCGCCAGACACCGAGGTCGCTGTCGGG
>NZ_CAJF01000036.1 GCF_000304335.1 Microbacterium yannicii PS01
GACAGGCTTCCGGCGAGCGACAGGATGCCGGGGGTCACGGCCCTCACAAGCTCGGGGACGATCAGCCACGACACGAGCGCACCCGCTGCGGCGCCGAGCACGATGGCCGCGCCGAAGACGCCGCCGAGCTCGGCGGCGCGCACGAGCGCCTGGCGTCGCGACGCCACGCCCAGGGCGCGGAGCACGCCGAGCTCGCGGCGGCGGGCGATCGCGAGGGTCTGCATGATCGCGAACGCGGCGATCAGCGACAGCACCGCCGATCCGGCCGTCGCGATCCACCACCCCGGCACGAGCGCGCCGACGACCTCCGCGGTCACTCCGGGAGCAGCGGTCTGGACAGGGCGGTCGCCCAGCGCCGCGCTCAGCGCGTCGTCGGCCGAGGCCGCGCCCGACGCCCACACCGATCCGGGCGGCACGATCGAGGTGCCGCGCTGCAGCTGCGAGGTCGTCAGCGTCTCCATCGGCACGAACAGGGCGAGGCTCGAGGCCGCGCCGGGCACGGCATCCACGACCGACGACACGATCGCCGCCCCCTCGCGCCCCGTGCCGGCGTAGCGGAACTCGAGCGGGTCGCCGACGCCGACGCCGAGCCGCGTCGCGAGCGCCGACGAGAGGACCGCTGCCACGGGCGGGACGGCGGGCTCGTCCGCCGCGGCTGCATCGGCGAGAACGCCGCCGTCGCCCAGCCAGAGGACGGCGTCGCTGTTGCCGCCCTGGAGGGTCGCCGCGCCGCGCGCGTCGAGCGGTCCCTCGCCGACGGCCTCGACCTGGGTGATCGTGACGGTGAGCTCGGCGCTCGCGATGCTCGGTCGGGTTCCCGCCGCGATGGCGAGCAGCCGCCACGGCGCGGTCCCCTCGGGCAGCTCCGCCTCGCCCACGAGCGTCGCCGCATCGCCTTGACCGCTGTCCTGGATCTCGCCATCGAGGATGACGGCGACCGGCGTGCCGAGATCGTCGATCAGCAGCGCCAGCAGTGTCACCGCGCCGATGCGGCCGCTGCCTGCTTCGAGGTCGACGGCCACGCGCAGGCCGGTGACGGCGTCGCCCAGCGGAATCGGCTCCGACGCCACCACGTCGCCACTCGGCGTCGCGGCGTCTTCGAGCGCCGTCTTGTCGATCAGTCCGCCGGCAGCGGTGACGACGGGTGCGATCATGCCGGCAGGAACCGCCACGAGCTGGGCGTCGATCGAGCCGATCTCGACCGGTGTGACGAGGGCGGGGGCCGCGGCATCCGTCCCCTCGACCGCGACCGCGGCGGCGACGTCACCCGGGTCCACGGTCTGCGGTGCCGTGTCGACTCGCAGGTCGGCGCCGGTGCGGACGGCGGCCGAGTCCGTCACCATCGCCGTCCAGGTGGCGCCGTATGCCGAGGTGAAGACGGCCTGCGCGACCGTGAGCGCCACCAGCAGCACCGCCACGGCGTAGATCGGGATGCGCCGCGCCACCTGCCGCGCGGGATACGCCGGCTCGAGCCCGCGCGCCGCTGCGGCGGGCGACGCCCACGCGACTGCCGCCGCCCCGAAGACCGCCAGCGCGACGATGGCGCCGGCCATCAACACGACCGCGGGCGCGAGGGCGACGATCGGATCGAAGCCGCTCCCGCGTGCGAGCGGCAACTGCCAGATCACGAGAGCCGACGCCAGCAGGACGATGACGACGAGCGCCGCTGCCGTCGCGCGGGCACCGCGGATCGACGACCGCCGGCGCTCGCCACGCCGCAGCGCCACGGCGAAGACGGCGGCGAGGAGCAGCCCGGTCGCCAGCGCCCACGGCCACTGATCGAGCACGTCGGATGCCGCAGCCCCCACGAGCCCGGACAGGCCGAGTGCGAGCACGACACCGGCCGCGGTGCCGACGATCGACACGGCGACAGCTTCGACGGCATCGGTCACCCATGCCTGAGCGCGAGAGAACCCGCGCGCCCGGACGGTCGCCGTCTCGTGCTCGCGAGCCGCCGCGACGAGGCCGGCCAGCTGGGCGACCGCGGTGCCGGCGATCAGCGCCACGAGCAGCACCAGCGCGGGCGACGCCGACGCGAGCGCCTCCGCGCCCGCCGCGACCTGGGCGTCGACCTCCTCGGCCGGCACACCGGGCGGCGGCGGATCGCCCGCGACCGCGACGGCGCGCTCCAGCCACGCCAGGACCAGGCACACCGTGGCGACGGCGACCGCGACCGTCGCCGCGGCACTCGCCAGAAGTCCGGTGCGGGCGCGGGCTCGCACTGCGAGCAGGCGGGCCGGCGACAGCGCGCGGCGATCGGGCATGGGCTCGGTCCTCCGCGGTTCCGTCTGGCGCTGGCGTCGTCTCGCCCAACTTATCCGACACTCTTCGCGGCACCGCGACGGCGGTGGGAGACTGAGGCCATGACGCTCCACATCACGGGCGACGATGCCGCCGACCAGCTGCTGACCGACGACCCGCTCGCCCTCCTCATCGGGATGCTGCTGGACCAGCAGGTCGCGATGGAGACGGCGTTCGCCGGCCCGCTCAAGATCGCCGAGCGCGCAGGGACGCTGGATGCCTCGGCCCTCGCCTCATTCGACGCAGAGGCATTCGGGGAGCTGTTCAAGGCGACGCCCGCGGTGCACCGCTTCCCGGGCTCGATGGCGGCACGCGTGCAGGCGCTGTGCGCGGCGATCGAGCAGCAGTGGGGCGGGAACGCCGCCGAGCTCTGGCAGCGGGACTCCCCCTCCGGGCCGGAGGTGCTGAAGCGGCTGAAACAGCTGCCCGGCTTCGGAGAGCAGAAGGCGAAGATCTTCCTGGCCCTGCTGGGCAAGCAGTATGGATTCACGGGCGACGGCTGGCGCGAGGCATCCGCCCCCTACGGCGAGGACGGGTCGCACCGGAGCGTGGCCGACATCGTCTCGCCCGAATCGCTCACCCGCGTGCGTGAGCACAAGCGGGCGGTCAAGGCCGCAGCGAAGAACGGGGACGCCTGATGAAGAAGACCGGAGGCAGCGTCGCGGCGTTCGTGGCGGGCGTGACGCCGGCCAAGCGCCAGCGCGACGCCGAGACCATGATCGCGCTCATGTCGGAGGTCACCGGCCGCGAGCCGGAGCTGTGGGGCACCATCGTCGGATTCGGATCCTGCCACTACCGCTACCCGACCGGCACCGAAGGCGACGTCCCGATCGCCGGGTTCGCGCCCCGCAAGCAGGCCACGACCGTGTATCTGCTCGACACGGCGGAGCACAGCTCGCAGCTGGCGGAGCTGGGCCCGCACGAGACCGGCGCGGGATGCCTGTATATCAAGGACCTCGAGGCGGTCGACGCCGACGTGCTCCGCCGGATCGTCGCCGAGGACTACCGGCGCGTGCTGGCCGGCGACATCGAGAACGTCGAGTTCACCGTCACCGACTGATCGTCGACGGTCGCCCGGCCACCGTCACGGGTGGGTCTGCGCCGGCCGATCCGACGCCGCCTCGCGCTCGTCCTCGGCGCGCGCGGCGTCTTCGCGCACTTCGTCCGTCACCGCATCGGTCGGAGGGGCGCTGTCGGCCTCGGCGTCGTCGGAGTGATGTGCGTGCGGCTGATTGGTCATGTCTGACTCCCTTCACACTCGACCCTTCCCACCGTCGGGCTGCGGGTCCAGCGGGTTGACAACCCGGCGCGATGCCCGAATTCTCCACAGGCCGGGTGCACGACGGCCGCCCATCGGTAGGGTGGGGGCACACCCGCCCCTCGCCGTGGAGTCCAGATGCTGCCCTTCCTCATCGTCGGTGGAGTCGGCCTCGCCGTCCTGCTCATCTCGCTCATCGTGGGTGACATCTTCGACCACTTCGAGATCGGCGACGGCGCTCTGTCGGGCACGGCGCTGGGCGTGGCGGCGGTCGTGTTCGGCGCCTCGGGCGTGCTGACCTACACGAGCAATCTCGACACGGTATGGGCGTACGTGCTCGCCGCAGTGCTCGCGGTGATGGCCTACCTGATCGCGGTGTTCTTCGTGAAGCGGCTGACCCGTTCCTCCGACGGCGTCCCGCTCTCGGCCCTCGGCCTGTCGGGAGTCTCGCGCTCCGACATCTCACCTGCGGGCGGCGAGGTCAGCCTCGACGGTCCCGGCGAGATCGAGCGGCGCCTCGCCTACTCCGACGAGCGCATCCCGGAGGGCGTGCGCGTCCGCGTCATCGAGCACTCCGGCACCCGCGTCAAAGTCGTCGCGGACTAGCCCCGAATCCCCGTCGCGCGGGTCGGGGGACCCGGTCGCGGCACCACACAGGAAGGTCGACCATGCTCGATCCGGGCCTCATCCAGGTCATCGCCGTCGTCGCACTCATCGTCGCGGTTCTCGGACTCATCACGTTCATCGCACGTCGCATCCGTCGCGTGCCGCCCAACGAGGCGCTGGTGATCGTCGGGCGCGGCGCCGGACGGCCCGCTCCGGGTGAGGCCGGCACCGGTCAGCGCGTGGTCATCGGCGGGCGCACGTTCGTCTGGCCGATCCTGCAGCAGGGCTTCTCGATCTCGCTCGAGCAGCGTCAGATCGGGATCACCGTCGAGGGTGTCGACAAGAACCGCATCAAGATCGCCATCAAGGCGTCCATCAACTTCAAGGTGTCGGGCACCGAGGAGGGCGTGCGACGCGCCGCTCAGCGCTTCCTCTCGCAGCAGGGCGCGCTCACCGAGATCATCAAGGAGTCGCTCGAAGGCTCGCTGCGCTCGATCATCGGCGACATGACGATCGAGCAGATCATCTCCGACCGCAAGGGCCTCTCGGACCGCGTGGTCGCCGAGACGAAGACCGACCTCGTCGAACAGGGCCTGCAGGTCGACCTCCTCAACATCAGCGACATCTCGACCCCGGGCAGCGACTATCTCGCCAACCTCGGCCGCGCCGAGGCCGCGCGTGCGCGGCAGGTGGCCGAGATCAGCGAGGCGGAGGCATCCCGTGCCAGCGAGTTCGCCCGCATCGAGGCCGCCGAGCAGATCGCAGAGCGGCAGAAGGCGCTGAGCCTGCGCCAGGCGACGATCAAGGCCGACACCGACCGCGCCAATGCCGAGGCCGAGGCGTCGGGCATGCTCGCGAAGGCCGAGCAGGACAAGCTCGTCGCCATCCAGGAGCGCGACGCCCTCACCGAGCAGGCGCTCGTGACCCAGGAGCGCCTCGACATCGAGATCCGCAAGCCCGCCGAAGCCGAGGCGTACGCCGAGGTGCAGCGCGCCACCGCGCTCCGCGACGCCGCCAACGCCGCGACCGAGGCCGACGCGTACAAGCGCACCAAGATCGCAGAGGCCAACAAGGTCGCCGCGGTGCAGGACGCCGAGGCATCCGCCACCGCCGTCCGGGTCTCGGGTGAGGCGGAGCGCGACAAGCAGGTGGCCCTTGCCGCCGGTATCCGAGCCGAGGGTGACGCGCGCGCGTCGGCGATCCAGGCCGAGGGTCTAGCCGAGGCCGCGTCCACCGACGCCAAGGCCCTCGCGCTGCAGAAGTACGGCGAGGCCGCGCTCGCGCAGGAGATCATCTCGCGCCTGCCCGACATCGTGCGCGCCGCCGCGGAGCCGATCGCGTCGATCGACAAGCTCACCGTCGTCTCCACCGACGGCGCATCCGAGCTCACCAAGACCGTCGGCAAGGTGCTCGGCGAGGGCACCGAGGTCGTCAAGAACCTCACCGGCCTCGACCTCAACACCCTGATGCAGGCCTTCGCGATGAAGGCAGCGGGGGTCGAGGTGGTCGATGCCGATGGCGCCAAGACGGCCGCCAAGAACGCAGCGACGAAGGCGGCGGGAGCGCTCAGCGCGGACTGAGAGCCCGCCCCCTGCAGCGATCGGCGTCCGTGACTCTGATGAGTCACGGACGCCGACCACTCTTTGCGGGCTACTTGCACACGCCCCGCTCGCCAAGACACGCCGGGCACGCGCCTTCGCAGCGGCGTGTTCTGGCGAGTCGCTGCGGCGGAAACGGCGGGGCCGAGGCCTGGGCCTGCGGACTACTGCGAGCCGCGGCCGGTCTTGTCCTGCAGACGCTCGATGTGCTCCGAGGCCTGGGCCTTGGTCAGGTCGGCGGGCAGTTCCTCTCCCGCTTCACGGGCGAGGGTGTCGAGATAGCTCTGCTGCGGTGCGGTCATCGGCTCGTCGCCGGTCACCCAATCCGAGGGATCCTTGGCGGCGGGGTTGTCGGTCTGCTCGGTGGAGCCGAGCACCTCGGGAGACTCGTTCGATTCGGACATAGGTACGACGGTAGTCACCGCCCACCGAACGGCGGGCGGGGTTGACAGGGAGCCGTTCTCGCGTCAGGAGGCGTCGGGAGGCGGGGTGAATTGGCTCAGCACGAATCGTGCTCCGGCCGGGTCGGCGACGAATGCCTCCCGGGTCCAGGCCGTGTCGGTCGCCGAGAGCACGCGCCCGCCGAGCCGTTCGACGTCGGCAGCCGACGCGTCGCGGTCATCGACGCTGAACCGGATCCACCAGCGAGCGTTCTCGTCGCTCGGCGTGAAACCCGCGACCACGTCGGCGAACCCGGGCGGCGCGAACGCCTGCCGCTCGTGGATGCCGGGATCCACCGTCGCCGCCAGGTGGTCGCCGTATCCGGGCAGGCGGAACATCCCGGCGCCGAGGTCGGCCTCCACCACCCAGCCGAACACCTCGCGGTAGAAGCGCTGCGCGGCGGCGGGGTCGGGCGCGTGCAGGTCGCTGAAGTTCCACGCGCCGGGTACGTTGACGATCTGCGCTCCGGGCCGGCGGCGTGCCTGCCAAAGCCGGAAGACGGCGCCCTGCGGGTCGGCGCACGTGGCCATCCGCCCGCCCGGCCCGGCGTCCTCCGGAGCCTCGATCACCGTGCCGCCCGCACGGATGACGGCCTCGGCCGTCGCGTCGGCGTCTTCGCAGGCGATGTAGCTCATCCAGCGGGCGTCGTCGGCGGGTCCGATGGCGGCAGCATCCTGTCCGTCCAGCGTCGCGATGAGATACGCGTCCGGCGCATCAGACGGCATGGCGTTGTGGAACTCCCAGCCGAAGAGCCCGCCGTAGAAGCGCGTGGCCTCGTCCAGGTCGGTGGCGGTGACGTCCACCCAGCACGGAACGCCGGTGGGATAGGTGCGCGGTTCGCCGGGCATGTCGTTCCCTTCTCGCGATCGCCTCCGACCCTAGACGCCGCCCGAGACATCGGGAAGCGCTGGTTCCATCGCGGCGCGCCGCCGTACCCGCGCTTTCACCTGCGCCCCGACTCGCCAAGACACGCCGAGCGCGCGTCGCGGACCCGGCGTGTCTTGGCGAGTGGGTAAGGGAAGAGACGAGAGGAGAAAGAAGGGAAGGGAAGGGAAGGAAGGAAGAAACAGACGGGAAGGGAACAGCGCGAGCACGGAGCCCGGCTACGCGCCCTTCAGGCGATCCGCGAGGTAGGCGTGCAGGCCCTCGAGCGGCACCCGCTCCTGGCTCATGGTGTCGCGATCGCGCACGGTCACGGCGCGGTCCTCGAGGGAGTCGAAGTCGACGGTGACGCAGAACGGGGTGCCGATCTCGTCCTGGCGGCGGTAGCGGCGGCCGATGGCGCCGGCGTCGTCGAAGTCGACGTTCCACTCGCCGCGGAGGTCCTCCGCCACCTCGCGGGCGATCGGCGACAGCTGCTCGTTGCGCGACAGCGGCAGGATCGCCACCTTGACCGGTGCCAGGCGCGGGTCGAGCTTGAGCACCGTGCGGGTGTCGGTGCCGCCCTTCGCGTTCGGCGCCTCCTCCTCGTGGTATGCGTCGACGAGGAACGCCATCATGGCGCGCGTGAGGCCGAACGACGGCTCGATCACGTAGGGGATGTACTTCTCGCCCGAGGCCTGGTCGAAGTACGACAGCGACTGGCCCGACGCCTCGGTGTGGCTGGACAGGTCGTAGTCGGTGCGGTTGGCGACACCCATGAGCTCGCCCCACTCCTTGCCCGCGAAGCCGAAGCGGTACTCGACGTCGATCGTGCCGGCCGAGTAGTGCGCGCGCTCGTCTTCGGGAACGTCGAAGCGGCGCATGTTCGCCGCGTCGATGCCCAGGTCGATGAACCAGTTCCAGCACTCCTCCACCCAGTGCTCGAACCACTCCTGCGCCTCGGCGGGCGGCGTGAAGTACTCGATCTCCATCTGCTCGAACTCGCGCGTGCGGAAGATGAAGTTGCCAGGCGTGATCTCGTTGCGGAACGCCTTGCCGACCTGGCCGATGCCGAACGGCGGCTTCTTGCGCGAGGCGGTGAGCACGTTGGAGAAGTTCACGAAGATGCCCTGCGCCGTCTCGGGTCGCAGGTAGTGCAGGCCCGACTCGTCGTCGACGACGCCGAGGTAGGTCTTGACGAGTCCCGAGAACGCCTTCGGCTCGGTGTACTGGCCCTTCGTCCCGCAGTTCGGGCACGGCACGTCGGCGAGGCCGTTCTCGGCCTTGCGCCCCTTGCGCGCCTCGAAGTCCTCGATGAGGTTGTCGGCGCGGAAGCGCTTGTGGCATTGCAGGCACTCGACCAGCGGGTCGGTGAAGGTGGCGACGTGGCCGGATGCCTCCCACACGCGCTTGGGCAGGATCACCGACGAGTCGAGGCCGACCATGTCGCCGCGGCCGCGCACGAACGTCTGCCACCACTGGCGGCGGATGTTCTCCTTGAGCTCGGTGCCGAGGGGGCCGTAATCCCACGCCGACCGGGATCCGCCGTAGATCTCACCCGCTTGGAACACGAACCCGCGATGACGGGCGAGGGCGATGACTTTGTCGAGGCGGGACTGCTCGGCCACGGTGGCTCCAATGGTCGGGTGGGGAGTGCACGAGGGTGCGGATGCCGCGAATCGCGGCATCCGTCGATTCTAGTGATCGAGCAGCCGATCCAGGTTCACGGCCGCGTTGATGAGGGAGAGGTGACTGAACGCCTGCGGGAAGTTGCCGAGCTGCTCTCCGGTGAGCCCGATCTCTTCGGCGAAGAGGCCCAGATGGTTGGCGTACGTCAGCATCTTCTCGAAGGTCAGCTGCGCCTCCTCCAAACGCCCGGTGCGTGCGAGCGCGTCGACGTACCAGAACGAGCAGAGCGTGAACGTGCCCTCCGAGCCGCGCAGGCCGTCGGGCGACGCGGCAGGGTTGTAGCGATACACGAGGCTGTCCGAGACGAGCTCCTGCTCCATCGCGTTGAGCGTCGAGAGCCACATCGGGTCACGCGGCGAGATCACACCCATCACCGGCATGATCAGGTTCGCGGCATCCAGCACATCACTGCCCTCGTGCTGGACGAACGCCCCCCGATCGGCATCCCACGACGTGGTCATCAGGGCGCGATAGACCTCGTCGCGTTCCCGGCGCCACCGGGTGATGTCGGCGGGTCTGCCGTCGGATTCGGCGATGCGGATGCCGCGATCCAAGGCCACCCAGCACATGAAGCGACCGAAGGTGAACTTCTGCTGGCCGCCGCGGGTCTCCCACACGCCTTCTTCGGGGCGGTCCCAGTTGCCGCAGACCCAGTCGAGCATGCGGCTGACCTGCGTCCATCCGTCGTGACTCAACTGGAAGCCGTGATCGACAGCCACGCGGATCGAGTCCATGGCCTCGCCGTAGATGTCGAGCTGCAGCTGGTCGGACGCGCCGTTGCCGATGCGCACGGGCGCCGAGTCGCGGTAGCCGCTCCATCCCGGCAGCGTCGCCTCGCTGAGGTCGGACGAGCCGTCGACGCGGTACATGATCTTCAGCGGCCCCGACTCGTCGCCCGCGCTCTCTTGCACGCGGTCGGTGAGCCATTGGACGAACGCTCCGGCCTCGTCGCGGTAGCCCAGGCCCAGGAGCGCCTGCACCGAGAACGAGGCGTCGCGGATCCAGGTGTAGCGATAGTCCCAATTGCGCTCACCTCCCACCTCCTCCGGCAGACCGGCGGTGGGGGCGGCGACGAGCGCGCCCGACGGCGCATACGTGAGCAGCTTGAGGGTGATCGCGGAGCGGTGGACCATCTCGCGCCAGCGGCCGCGGTACGTCGACCGTCCGACCCACTCGCGCCAGAAGCGCTGGGTCTCGAGCAGCATCGCCTCGAGCTCGTCCACCGAGACGCGAGCGGGCGCTGCACCACCGGTCTCGAAGAGCACGCCGGTGCTCTCGCCCGCCCTGAGCGCGCCTCGGACGCGCAGCCCGCCGTCGACCAGTTCGATCGTTCCCGCCTGCTCCTCGCCATGCCGGACGATGTCGCCGACGCGATGGACGGTCAGGGTCTGACCGCCACCGGAGAAGACGACGCCGTCGCCGAGGGCCGGGGTGATGTCGGCGTGCTCGACCGTGCCGTACTCGAACGACGGGCGGATCTCGCCGACGAAGGTCATCGAACCGCGCACGACGCGGATGACCCGCGCGATCCGGTGCCGGCCGGTCGGCTCGTCGCCCGCGATCGGCATGAAATCCAGGACCTCGCCGACGCCCTCGTCGGTCATGAACCGGGTGAGGAGGATGGCGGTGTCGGGCAGGTAGAGCTGACGGGTCACGTAATCGTCGGTCTCGGGACGCACACGGCAGAAGCCGCCGCGCTCGGCGTCGAGGAGGGAGCCGAAGACGCTCGGCGAGTCGAAGCGCGGCGCGCAGAACCAGTCGATCGTCCCGTGCGTGTCGACCAGCGCCGCGGTCTGCAGGTCGCCGATCAGCCCGTGGTCAGCGATGTCCGGATAGTCGGCCATGATTGCTCTCCCTTTCCTGGATGCCTGCCCGTCGCTCTCACACCTGGCGCAGCGCCTCGCGTCCGACCTCGGCGAGAGAGGTGTGCCCCGACAGCCCGACGGTGATGTCGAGCTCGGCGAGGACGTTGCGCACGACCTCGCGGACCCCCTCCTCGCCTGCGATGCCCAGCCCGTACGCGTACGGGCGTCCGAGTGCGACGGCGGTGGCGCCCAGCGCCAGAGCGATGAACACGTCGGAACCCTGACGCACGCCCGAGTCGAACACGATGGGCACGCGTCCCGCGACCCGGTCGGCGATGGTGGGCAGCACGTCGAGCGTCGGGACGGACTGGTCGATCTGGCGGCCGCCGTGGTTCGAGATCCAGATCCCGTCTATGCCGGCGTCGAGCGCGCGGATGGCGTCATCCGGGTGCACGATGCCCTTGAGCAGGATGGGCAGCGAGGTCCATTGCCGCGCCTTCGCGAGGTCGTCCCAGGTGAGGGCGGGCGTCGAGAAGACGTCGAGGAAGGTCTCGACCGCGGCCCTCGGCAGCGGCGAGCGCAGGTTGTCGCGGACACTTCGCGACCCGGTGACCGCGGCGCCTCTGCGCGCGATCTGCACGCCGGCCGCGATGGTCTTCGCGGTGAGCCTGACCGGAGCCTCCGCGGCCGGCACTGCGCTCGCCGAGTTCTCGTCCCCTCCGGCCGCCGAGCGCGCGGACCCGGTCGCTGAGCGCTCGGACCCGGTCGCTGAGCGCTCGGACCCGGTCGCCGACCGCGCGGACCCGGTCGCTGAGCCTGTCGAAGCGCGCACCCGCTCGCGCACGAGCTGCTGGAAGACCGGGTCGCTCGTGTACTGCGCGATCCCGAGACCGCGCGTGAAGGGCAGATACGCCAGATCCAGGTCGCGCGTGCGCCAGCCGAGGAGGTGCGTGTCGAGCGTGACGACGATCGCCTCGCATCCGGATGCCTCGGCCCGCCGCAGCAGCGACGCATTGAGCTCATCCGACGCCGACCAGTAGAGCTGGAACAGGCGCGGAGTCCGCCCGGCATCGCGTGCGACCTCTTCCATGGGAGTGGACGCCTGGTTCGACAGCGTGTACGGCACCCCCAGGGATGCCGCGGCACGGGCGACCGCCACGTCGGCACCCGCGCGCGCCAGCTCCATGACCCCGAGCGGTGCGAGCAGCAGGGGCGTCGGCCGGCGGGCGCCGAGGAAGTCGATCGAGAGGTCGCGTGCCGACACGTCCCGCAGCGGGCGGGGCCAGACCTGCCACCGGCCGAAAGCCGCGCGGTTGGCGGCGACCGTGCGCTCTGCTCCCGCTCCCCCGGCGATGTACGCGAACGCCTCGGCGCTCAACGCCTTGCGCGCAGCCGCCTCGAGCGCGTCGGCGTCGACCGGCACGCGGGGGCGGGTGCCGCTGATGCCGGCGCGATAGATCTCGGACTGCGTCCGGCGCGAGACCCCCCGCGCGGCAGCGGCAGGATCCTGCGGGGCGACGCTGCCCCCAGAGCTGGTCTGAGCCATGCCGCCAGCCTAGATCTCCCGCCGATGCCGGTGTGGGTGCGGTGTACGTCAGTCGCCGAAGCCGCACCAGGCCGCGACCCACGAGAGGATCCGACCGCGCAGCTCGTCGCCGACGAACAGCTCGATCTCGCCCGGTTCGCCCTCGACGACGACGCGCACGTCGAAGATGGTGCCGCGCTTGTCCTCCTGCACCGCGTGCGGGTCGCACCGGAACGGCACGAGCGGCAGTGCGACCAGCGCCGACTCGGTGCCGCCCGACGTCACGGCGAGATCGAGCGGATACGCGCCGTCGACGGTATCGGCGCCGAAGTCCAGCAGGTTCGTGGTCTGCACGGCGGTGATCGTCGCGTCGGCCTCCCCGGTCGGGGTCACCGTGAGCTCGAGTGTCGCCGGCTCGCCCGGCGCGGACTCGCGGAATCCGGTGAACGCGAGGGCTGCGGCATCCGCCAATCGCTCCGCACGGCACTCGCGCTCGTGAAGCGGCGCCAGAAAGCCCAGCGGATCGGCAGCGGGTGCCGTCACCTCCGCGCTCTCCGAGGCCGAGATGATCTCGAGCACGACGTCGGGCTGCCCTTCGCCGGCCGCCGAGCAATCGACCGGCGGCAGCTGCACCCGCACGTCGACGCTGCGCCCGGCGGGGATGGTGCTCGTGCGGCCGGCGACGACCCGCGTCGCCGGCCCGTCGAACCTCGCGTCCTCGAGGCGCACGTCGGCGATCGCCAGGGCGTCGTCCGATGCGTTCGTCACGTGCACCTGCGCCTGGCGCGGCGCGACGTCGGCGCGCAGCTGCACCACCTCGACGGTGACCCCGGCCGGAAGGGTCTGTGTGGGAGACGGGGCGGTGTCAGATGTGCCTGCGGCCCCGCACGCCGACAACGCGACCATTGCGGCGGCGGCCAGCGCGGTCATTGCCGTGCCCCGCATCTTCGCCCACCCGAGGTGTTCGGTACTCAGGATGGACGGACGGTTACTGCCGGCTCGCGCGGCGTGTCGCGGCATCCGCCTCTCGTCCGGACTGAATTGCGAACGCCCGGGAGGTTCTCTCTTCGGGATCGACGCACCACGACGCCCCGGCTCCGTGGCGTATCGCGACGTCCGCACCATCGTCCGGAGTCGGGAACGGATCGCGCGCATGATTCCAGCCTCGAGGCCCTACCGCGTGACCGTCTCGCGGGCGACGGTGAAGTCGTCGAGCGCCACCGGGTCGATCTCGACCCCGAGGCCCGGGCCGGTTGGCACGCGCACGTGGCCGTCTTCGAGCACGGCGGGCTCGGTGACGATGTCGCGCGCATAGAAGCGGCTCGATGCCGATACGTCACCGGGCAAGGTGAAGCCGGGAAGCGCCGCGAGGGCCGCGTTCGCGGCGCGTCCGATGCCCGTCTCGAGCATGCCGCCGCACCACACCGGCACCCCGGCGTCGCGGCAGCGGTCGTGGATGCGCACCGCCTCGAGGTAGCCGCCGATGCGCCCGGCCTTGATGTTGATGACCGATGCCGAGCCCAGCGCGAGCGCATCGGCCGCGGCCTTGTCCGACACGATCGACTCGTCCAGGCACACCGGCGTTCGCAGCCGGCGCGCGAGCTGGGCGTGGTCGACGAGGTCGTCCTCTTGCAGCGGCTGCTCGATCAGAAGCAGGTCGAAGCGATCCAGTTCGGCCAGGGTCGCGGCATCCGCCAGCGTGTACGCGGAGTTGGCGTCGACCTGCAGCGGGATCGAGCCGAACGCGTCGCGGACGGCGGCGGTGTCGGCGACGTCGCGCCCCGGCTTGATCTTGATCTTGATGCGGACGTAGCCCTCGTCGAGGTAGCCGCCGACCGCCTCGGCGAGCGCGGCGGGATCCCGCTGGATGCCGACCGACACGCCGCTCGGCACGCGGTCGCGGACTGCGCCCAGGTACTCGCCGAGCGGGCGTCCCTCGGCGCGGAGCGCGGCGTCGAGCGCTGCGAGCTCGAGCCCGGCCTTCGCCATGCGATGGCCCTTGAACGGCTCGAGCACCCGGGCGACGTCTTCGGGCGCGAGCCCCGTACCGGCGCTGTCGAGCAGCGCCGGCGCCAGGAACCGCAGGGCCACGTCCCACGCTCCCTGCGTGTACTCGCTCGAGTAGAGCGGGTCGGCCTGCGTGACGATCTCGCCCCAGCCCTCGCCATCGGACGTGAGCGCCCGCACGACGATGACCTCACGCGCCGTCTCGGTTCCGAACGAGGTCGTGAACGGCGAGACGAGCGGCAGGTGCAGCACTCGCAGCTCGAATCCTTCGAGGGCGACGGATGCCGCGGGCCGGGCGATGGGCATGCGCTCAGCGTACGCCGGGACCGCCGTGGCACCGGGCCGCGGCTCGTCGCAGAGCGGCCCGGGCTCGTTGCGCGGAGCAGCTGCTCTGGCGAGAACAGGCCGATACTGACGGCGCCGACCTGCCTCCGCCGGAACACCTGTTTCGGGCGAGACCCTGCGGCTGGCCCGCAGCCCGTTGCTCAGGCTCAGTGCGCGGTGCGGCTCAGTGGGCGAACTGCATGCCGGGCTCGCGCCGCGCGGCGACGTACGTCGACCGAGCGTGGCGCGGGCGGCGCCGGCGCGGAATCCTGGCGCCCTCACGCCTCGCGCCGCTCAGTACTGCGATCAGCTTCTCGATGTGCTCGTGCATCGCTCTCCTCCTCGTTCACGGGGAAGGAGCGGGCCGCGGCGGCTCTGATACGTCACTGTCGATTCTTCGACAGGAGAATGCGGCCTCCACAGGACGCACCAGGCTCGAAGTCTCCGGGAGAAGCCTGGTTGACCTGTCGAGCGCCCGCGAGCGGGAGTCAGCCCGCGATCTCGCCGAAGGCGCGCACGGGAAAGGTGCCGAAGCCCTCGACCGCGGGCGGCGCCGCGGTGAAGCGCGCACCGCGGGGCGGCAGCTCGCCGAGGTTCGTCAGGTGCTCGACGACGTGGACGCCCGCTCCCAGCAGCAGCGAGTGCGCGGGGCGCTCGCCGCCCGATTCGGTGTCGTCGATGTTGAGAGAGTCGATCCCGACGAGCACCGCGCCGGCGTCGATCAGCCACTGCGCGCCCTCCCCGGTGAGGAACGAGGCGCCGCTGCCGTACTCGGGGCGCCCGAACCAGCGATCCCACCCGGTGTGCAGCAGCACGGCGGCGCCTCGCACGTCGCGATCGGCGAGCATCTCCGGACGGATGCCGCGGCTCTCGGCATCCCATGAATCTGCGAGGTGAAACACCTCCGCGCGCAGCCCGACCAGCGACGACAGGTCGAGGCCGGCGAGGTCGCTGCCCTCGGCGTAGCGGTGGAACGGGCTGTCGAGGTAGGTCCCCGTGTTGCCGATCATCGTGATGACGTCCATCGCGAACTCGGTGCCCGGCGCATACCGGCTGCGGGAGTCCTCGCGCGTGAGGTGCGGCGTGATCGTCGGCGCGGGAAGACCGGGGTACGTCACCAGACCGGCGCGGATGGGGTGGCTGAGATCGACGATCCGGCCGGCGCCCGTGGCGGCGGCATCCGATCCGATGTCGACCCCGCGGCTGCCGCGGTGCGGCTCCTCGACGATGCGCAGACCCCGCAGCTCGACATCCGAGACCAGAGCGAGCCCGAGGTGCTGAATGAGGAGACGGGCGATCTCCTTTTCGGACACGTCGGCCGACGGCAGGTCGAGCCGGAACCCGGTTCCCGACAGCGCTCCACCGTTGCCGAAGCGGATGTCGAAGTCGAAGTGGGCGCGGTGCTGGGCGGAGGCGGGCATGGCGAGAGCCTAGGTGCGTGCGAGCCGCCCGCAGAGGGATCACTCTCGTCCAGGGCGAAAAGGGCAGGATTCCTCCTGTTCAGGAGCATTTCCCTGCGAACGACCGGCCCGACGAGGTGCCGCCCGACCTCTAGCCCGTCGCGCACGCGATGGCAACCCCTTCGGCGCGGGCAGCCCGCCCTCGTAGCGTCGGGGCCATGGACACTTTCGACTTCGCACCCCACCGCGCGATCGTGACCGCCTCGGACTCGGGCATCGGCCAGGCGACCGCACTCGCGCTCGCCGACGCCGGCATGGACGTCGGCATCACGTGGCACTCCGACGAGGCCGGAGCTCAGCGCACCGCCGACGGCGTGCGCGAGCGCGGCCGCAACGCCGAGGTGACCCGCCTCGATGCCACCGACCTCGAGCGCGTGGCGCCGACCATCGACGACCTCGTCGAACGCCTCGGTGGCATCGACGTCTTCGTCAACAACGCTGGCGGCGGCTCGGGCGGCCCGTTCCTCGACGTCGGCGTCGACGACTGGCGCCAGGTGGTCTCACTCAACCTCGACGGCGCGTTCGCCGGACTGCAGGCTGCCGCGCGCCACATGGTCCGTGCCGGGCGCGGGGGCCGGCTCATCGCCGTCACCAGCGTGCATGAGACGCAGCCGCGCGTCGGGTCGGCCGCATATGTCGCGGCGAAGCACGGCCTCGGCGGCCTGATCGAGACGATCGCCCAGGAGCTGGGCCAGCACTCGATCACGGCCAACGCCGTGGCGCCCGGAGAGATCTCGACGCCGCTCAACGATCAGGAATCCGAAGACGCCGAACGCACGCATCGCCCCGGCATCCCGCTCGGTCGCCCCGGCAAGCCGGAGGAAATCGCCGCGGTCATCGCCTTCCTCGCATCGCCGGCGGCCAGCTACGTCACCGGTGCGAGCTGGACCGTCGACGGCGGCATGCTGCAGATGGGTCCGCAGGCGGGCTCCCACCTGACCGACGACTCCTGGCGAGAGGGATGATCATGAGCACATCCGATACGACCAGCAGTGATCCGGCGGGCGCCGACGACACCGGGATGACCGACGAGGAGAAGCGGCGGGACCAGCTGCTCTCGGCGCCCGACGCGGTCGAGTCCGACGCCGATCCCCGCATCGACGTCACGCACCGCGACGGCGTCACGCGCATCGACATCCGCGACGACGCCGCCGTGCGGCCCGGCAACCCGGAAGAGGACCCCGGGACCTGACCCGCCGGGCGGAGATCCGGCCCGACGGCGGAGGATCCGGCGCAGAAGATCCGCCCGCGGCGCGACTTCCCGCCGGGCGGGCGAGGGTCGCGGTTCAGCACTCAGCGGCGCACGAGCAGGTAGCCCCGCTCGTCGTCGAAGCCGCCGATGGCGAGCCCGTCGGCGAGGTGGCCGACGAGGCCGTCCCGCACGCGCAGGCGCCAGGCAGCGGCATCCGCCGGCGCGTCGCGGCGCAGTCTCTCGACGTCGTGCGGCACCTCGACCGAGGCCACCACCTGCTCGTCGGGCGGCGTCGGCACCGGCGGCGCGGCGAGCGCCCACGACACCATGATGCGGTCGGTCTCGTCGCCGCGATTGACGCCGTCGTCCATGGGCCCGTAGTGGTTCACGAGGTACTCGGTCACCCGCGTGCCGAGCACCCGGAGGTTGAAGTGCGCGTTGCGGGCGACGAGCGGGTCGAAGGTCCAGGTGATGTGACCGACCTCTCGCGCCAGGGCCCACTCGCGCTGATGCTGCTTGAGCACGCGGCCGAGGCCCTGTGACTGGTGGTCGGGCAGCACCCCGGTGATGTGGCTGTGCATGGAGCGCGTACCGGGGGCGGCGAAGAAGGCGACGGATGCCCCGACCATGCGGTCGCCGTCGTACAGGCCGACCGCATAGCTGCCGGCATGGGCCAGGGCCCGGAGGAGGTTGGGCGGCATGCCGCCGCGGTCGCCGCCCCACACCTCGGCGAGCACGTCCGAGGCGCGGAACACCTCCTCGACGGTGTCGAGCGGACGGATCTCGAAGCCCGGCGGAGTCGCGGTCGCACCCATGCCCCCAGTGTCCCACCGGCCGGGCGCGCCGAACTCCTGAAAAATGGCGCCCGTCGCGCCGCCCGTCGGCGGGATCATGCGGAGCGCTGCTTGCCCGGGCGCGATGACTCAGGAGTTGCGCACTGACGGCAGGCCGACGCCGCCCTCCGACCGCGCGGATAGCCTGGAGTGATGGGCACGGATGAGCACGACAGACGACGACTCACCCGGATGCCTCGGCAGGGCGCCATCGTGGCGGTCCTCGCGATCGCGGGACTGTGCTCGTCGTTCATGTTCACCCTCATGGTGCCGATCCAGTCCAAGCTGCCCGAGCTGCTGGATGCGAGCCGCGAAGACACCGCATGGGTGGTGACCTCGACGCTTCTGGCGGCCGCGGTGATCACCCCGATCGCGGGGCGACTGGGCGACATGTACGGCAAGCGCCGCATCCTGCTGGTGCTCGTGGCCGTCATGATCGTCGGCTCGGTGATCGCGGCGCTGTCGCCCGGCATCATCGGCATCATCGTCGGGCGCACGCTGCAAGGCGCCATCGTCGGCGTCGTGCCGCTCGGCATCTCGATCATGCGCGACGTCCTGCACGAGGACCGGGTCGACGCCGCGATCGCGTTCATGAGCGCGACGCTCGGCGTCGGCGGCGCCCTCGGCCTGCCGATCAGCGCCTTCGTGACCGAGCGCAGCGACTGGCACGTGCTGTTCTGGATGGCCGCCGCCCTGGGCGCGATCGTGTTCGTGCTCGTGCTGTGGATCGTGCCGGTGAGCGTGCTCCGCACCGCGGGCCGGTTCGACTACCTCGGAGCGGCAGGCCTGGCCGTCGGACTCATCGGCGTGCTGCTCGCCATCTCGCGAGGCAACGAGTGGGGATGGGGATCGCCGCCGGTGCTCGTCGCGGGGCTCGGCGGGATCGCCGTGCTGCTGCTGTGGGGCTGGTTCGAGCTGCGGATCGCCGAGCCGCTGCTCGATCTGCGCGTCGCCGCGCGGCCCGCGGTGCTGCTGACCAACATCGCCTCCATCGCGATGGGCTTCTCGCTGTTCGCGTCGAACGTGGTGTACCCGCAGATGCTCGAGCTGCCCGTCGCCACGGGTGCCGGCTTCGGCCTGTCGCTCTTGGCGGCCAGCCTCGTCGTGATGCCGTCCGGCCTCGTGATGATGCTGCTCTCCCCCGTCGCCGGGCGCATCGCGCAGCGCACCGGCCCCAAGCTCCTGCTGCTCCTCGGCGCCATCTCGCTCATCGTCGCGTACGGCTTCACGCTGCTGTTCTCCTCGGAGGTGTGGCATCTCGTCGTGGCCAACATCCTCATCGGCGCGGGCATCGGCTTCGGCTACGCATCGATGCCCATGCTGATCATGCGCTCGGTGCCGCAGAGCGAGACCGGCGCGTCCAACGGTCTGAATGCGCTGTTCCGGTCACTGGGCACGAGCACCGCCGCCGCCGTCATCGGTGCGGTGCTGGCGAGCTACGCCGTCGACTTCGAGGGAGTGCCCGTTCCGACGTCGCAGGGATTCACGATCTCCCTCATCCTCGGCGGGGCGGCCGCGATCATCGCCCTCGGCATCGGAGTGTTCATCCCCTCCCGGCGGGCGCCGGAGGAGCAGCATCCGTCCCTCCGCGGATGAGACCCCCGCTCTCACCTACTGACGTGGGAGGGACGCGAGCGCTAGCCTGACGTCATTGTCAGGGATGACAGGAGCGAGCCATGGTCCGGGGCGACGACCGCAATCCGCACGACGAGCCGGAGCCCGAGCAGGTTCCGGTGGGTGCACCGGAAGGCGCGACGGCGGCGGGGGATGTCTCGACCCGGCGCGGCCAGGCCGCCGCGCGCGCCAGCGGCACTGACGCGGCCGGCACCACCGCACCCGATGACGAGTCCGACCATGACACGCGCTTCTTCGGCCAGCCGTGGGCTCTCGCGCACGTCTTCGGCGTGGAGATGTGGGAGCGGTTCAGCTTCTACGGCATGCAGGGCATCCTGCTCATCTACATGTACTACACGGTCGCCGAGGGCGGCCTCGGGATCGACCAGGCCGTCGCCACCGGCATCGTCGGGGCGTACGGCGGCACGGTGTACCTGTCGACGATCCTCGGCGCGTGGGTCGCCGACCGCCTGCTCGGCTCGGAGCGGGTGCTGTTCTACAGCGCGATCGTCATCATGCTCGGCCACATCGGGCTCGCCATCCTGCCGAACGTGTGGGGGCTCGGCGTCGGCCTGGTGCTGGTCGCGGTCGGCTCGGGCGGCCTGAAGGCCAACGCCACGTCGGTGGTCGGCACCCTGTACGCCGAGAAGGACCCGCGACGTGATGCCGGCTTCTCGCTCTTCTACCTCGGCATCAACCTCGGCGCCTTCTTCGGCCCGATCGTCACGGGAGCGCTGCAGTCCTCGATCGGCTTCCACGCCGGCTTCGCCGCGGCGGCGGTCGGCATGGCCCTGGGCCTCATCCAGTACTCGTTCGGCCGCAAGCAGCTCCCGGCCTCGTCGCGGATCGTGCCGAACCCGCTGCCGGCCAGCCGACGGCTGGTGGTCGTCGGCGTCGCGATCGGCGGGCTCGTGGTGCTCGCGACGCTCGTGCTGCTCGGGGTGATCCGGGCCGACAACCTCGCCGGGATCGTGATCATCGTGACGCTGGTCGCGGCGATCGCCTACTTCTCGGTCATCCTCACGTCGCGTGCGATCTCGGCGGTCGAGCGCTCGCGCGTCTTCGGCTTCATCCCGCTGTTCATCGTCAACGTCGGCTTCTGGTCGCTGTACCAGCAGCAGTTCACGGTGCTCACGATCTACTCCGACCAGCAGCTGAACCGCAACATCCTCGGCTGGGAGATGCCGGTCTCGTGGGTCAACTCCATCAACCCGATCTTCGTCATCATCCTGTCGGGCGTCTTCGCCGCCGTCTGGACGAAGATGGGCAGCCGGCAGCCGTCGACGCCGGTGAAGTTCGCCCTCGGCGCGATCATCATGGGCATCGCGTTCCTGCTGTTCCTGCCATGGGCCAACGGCGCCCCGAACTCGACCCCGCTGCTCGCGATCGTCGGCATCCTGCTGGTCTTCACGATCGCCGAGCTCTTCATCTCCCCCGTGGGCCTGTCGGCCTCGACGAAGCTCGCGCCGCAGCGGTTCCACACGCAGATGGTCGCGCTGTACTTCCTCTCCGTCGCGCTCGGCACCTCGATCGCCGGCTGGCTCGCGCAGTTCTACGACCCGACGAACGAGGTCCCCTACTTCACGATCCTCGGCTTCATCGCGATCGGCCTCGGCATCGCGCTGTGGTTCTCGGTGAAGCCGGTGCTCGCGCTGATGCGGGGTGTGCGTTAGCACCCGGGGGTCTGGGGCGAAGCCCCAGTGGGCGGTGTGCGCTAGCACCGGGGGGTCGGGGGCAGAGCCCCAGTGAGCGGGTGTGCGCTAGACCGAGCTCTCCACGAGGGAGATCGCGTGGATGCTGCGGCCCGGCGCCAGGCGTATCGTCGCGCCCGCCGCGACCAGCTGGGCGTCGACACCGAACGGCACGTCGACGACGACGGATGCCGCGTCCGCCGTCCGGGTCCACTCCACGCCGAGCCGTCCGTGGGGCGTGCCGACATGCGCGGCGATCGAATCCACCCCGATCTCGAAATCGGGCTCGATCACCGCGGTGCGGTAGCCCGGCGAGGTCGCGCGAAGACCGGCGACGCGACGGTAGAGCCAGTCGTCGACGGTTCCGGGCGCGTAGTGGTTGAGCGACATGGGCCGGATCTCGCCGTCGGGTGAGATGGCGTCCCAGGTCTCCCAGAAGGTGGTGGCGCCGCGGTCGACTTCGTACAGCCACGACGGCATCTCCGGCTGCCACAGCAGCGTGCGCGCCAGCCGGTGGTGGCCCGTGTCGCAGAGCACATCGAGCAGGTAGGGCGTCGACAGGAATCCGGTGTCGAGGCGATCGCCTCGCTCATGGATCAGCTCCACCAGACGCGCCGCGGTCTGCGCTCTGACGGCGGCGGGCACCATGTCGAACGCGAGAGCCAGAACGTACACGCCCTGCAGGCGCACCGGCAGATCGCCCTGCGCGTCGACATACTCGCCGGCGAAGGCGGCGCGGACCTCGTCCGCTCGGGCGGCGAGGGCAGCGGCATCCGCCGCCCGTCCGAGCGCGGCCGCAGATCTCGCCGCTGTCGAGAGGGTGTGGGCCTGGAACATGGGCGCGATGTACTCGCTGGTCAGGGCCGGCGCGACGCCGAGCGCCTCGTGGACGGGCTTGCCCTCCATCGTGCTGGGGGTGAGCCAGTCGCCGAAGTGCAGGCCGGTGTTGTAGAGGAGCGACTGCGCACGGCGCCTCTCGGGCGAGAGGTCCGTCGCGGCCAGCGCGTGCGGAAGCTCAGCGGCCGCGGTCGCCTGCTGGTACTCGATCCACCGGATGAGGGCGTCGTAGTTCTGCTCGAGAACGCGCCGGTCGCCGAACCGCTCGTACAGGGTCCACGGGACGATCGCGATCGCGTCGCTCCACCCGGCAGCCGCGACGATCGAGCCGATGCCCTGGGCGGCTGCGGCGGCTTCCGCGTCGAACGGCGAGCGCGGCGAGAAGATCGGGATGCGGCCGTCCGGCAGCTGGTCGGCGCGGAGGTTCTCGAGCCACCGCGAGAGGAACGGCACGACCTGCGCGTTGTTGCTGGCCGCGCCGACGAAGGCCTGGATGTCACCGGTCCATCCGGCCTTCTCGCGCTGAGGGCAATCGGTCGGGACCGAGACGAAGTTGCCCCGCTGACTCCAGACGGCGTTCTGATGCAGGCGATCGAGGCGGGGATCGGATGCCGCGAACCGGCCGCTCTGCTCGAGATCGCTCGCGATGACCACGGCGACGACGTCGTCGGTGGTCAGCGGCCTGGACAGACCCGAGACCCGCGCGTAGCGGAACCCGTGATAGGTGAACTCAGGCTCCCACTCGTCGTCCCCGCCCGCGGCGATGAACACGTCGGTCTGCTCCTTGTTGATCCCCGCGATGTTGTCGAACCACGAACCGTCCGCCGCTAGGGTCTCGGTGTGCTCGACCACGACACGCTGCCCGGACGACGTCGCGCGCAGCCGCAGGCGCACGCGACCGGCGACGACCTGCCCGAAGTCGACGATGGTGCCGTCCGGTGTCTCGAGGATCGACAACGCCGGCAGCTCGAGAACACGGCGGACCGGTTCGCCCGTGAACGGGCGGAGCAGCGTGTGGTCGCCGTCGACCTCGACCACCGGCATCCATTCGCTGTCATCGAAACCGGCGCGGTCCCAACCGGTGGGGACCGCCCGGCGGTCGAATCTCTCACCGATGAACAGGTCGGCGTACGCCCACGGCCCGACCGCGCTCCGCGCGTCGGAACCGGATGCGACGACCTCGGCGGAGCCGTCGCCGTACTCGACGTGCAGCTGCCAGATCGCCGAAGTGCGCGTGCCGTACTGTGCGCTGGAACCGGTGAGGCCGAGACGCCCCGCCCACCAGCCGTCGGCCAGCGCGATCCCGATCACGTTCTCTCCCGCGACCATCGACTCGGTGACGTCGTACGACTGCACCGAGATGCGGTGCTCGTAGGCGTCGGAGCCCGGTGCGAGCACCTGGCCGTCGGCACGTTCTCCGTTCACGAAGGCCGAGTACACGCCGCGCGCGGTGGCATGAAGGCGCGCACGTATGGGCTTCTCCCGCAGGAGGAACGGATGCCGCAGCAGCCGTGGCGGCCTCAGCCGCTCCTCGGGAGGCGCCGTCGGACCGAGGCCGCGGATCCAGTCGACGATGCTCCACCGCTCGATGACGGCGTCGTCCTGCACCGGTTCGACCCAGGCCGACTCCCAATCGCCGGACTGCAGCAGACCGGTGCCGAATGTCGAGGCCTCCCACTCGCTCCACCCGTTGCCGCTGGCGTGACTGCGGACGCGCCAGCGGTAGTCGCCATCGGAGATCAGGGCAGGACCGGAGTACTCGACCAAGGACGTCTGGTCGCCGTCCGTCGTGCCGGTCTCCCAGATCACCTCCCCGTGGCGCGTCAGGACCTCGAGCTCGAATGCCGACTGCGCGTGGCTCACGACCCAGGAGAACCTCGGCCGAGCCGTCCCGATGGCGATGGGCGCGTCCAGGTACTCGACCCGCAGGTCATGGCATCCGGTCACGGGCGTTCCTCTCCGCCTCGGGCGAGGCCGCTATCCGGCCGCGGCGAACCGAGTGGTCAGCGTGCCGATTCCCTCGATCTCGCTCACGAGCACATCGTCGGGGCCGATGAATCGCGGCGGCGTACGGCGGTTGCCGATGCCCGACGGCGTGCCGGAGAAGATGATGTCTCCCGGCAGCAGTGGGCAGACGGCCGACAGCCGGACGAGCAGCTCGGGGACGTCGTAGAGCATCATCGACGTGCGCGAGGCCTGCATCTGCTCACCCGACAGAAGACACGAGATGGCGAGATCATCGCGGTCCGGCAGCTCGTCGGTTGTGACGAGCCACGGACCGGTCGGCCCGAAGCCGGGGAACGACTTGCCGAGGCTGAACTGCGGGGCGGCACCCTGAAGCTGGGTGATGCGCTCCGAGAGGTCCTGCCCGATGGTCAGGCCCGCCACATGGTCCCACGCGCTGTCCCGGTCGAGCTTGTGACCCTCGCGGCCGATCACCACGACGAGCTCGACCTCCCAGTCGACGTTGCCCTCGGGCAGTTCGACGACAGCCCCCTGGCCCACGATGGACGACGGGAACTTGGTGAACGTCACGGGCATCGAGTCGGGCGGGTAGCCCGCTTCCGCGGCGTGCTCGGCATAGTTCAGGCCGATCGCGAACACCTGCCGCGGGCGCGGCACCGGGGCCGCCAGCTCCGCGGCGTCGAACGACACGCTCCCTACGGCATCCGCTCGTTCCAGCGCTGCCGCCCATTCGGCGAAGGCGGCCCAGTCCTCGAAGAGGTGCTGAGGGTCGGGACCGAATCGTCCGTCGGAGGCGTCGGCGATGTCGATCGCGCCGTTCTCGCTCTGGACGAGAACCGCGCGACCGGCCAGGTTGGCGATCTTCACCGGATGATCCTCACCAGTCCACGCGCTGCGGGGCGGGCTCGCCGTAGCGGTCCTCCCACGAGATGACCCTGTTGCGGAGGGTGCCGATGCCGGTGATCTCGGCCTCGATCTCGTCACCGGGCTTCAAGTAGAAGTCGAACGGATTCGGCTGCACCGCGGCCACTCCCGAGATGGTGCCCGTCGTGATGAGGTCGCCGGCGCTGTAGGTCTGCGGCGAGTGATACGCGACCAGGTGCGGGAACTTGATGCGCGTCTGGTTCGTGTTCCCCTGCTGGCGCACCTCGCCGTTGACGCGCAGCTGCATGGGCAGCTCGTGCATGTCGGGCACCTCATCCCGCGTGACGATCCAAGGGCCGATCGGGCAGAACGTCTCGATCGCCTTGCTGAACGAGAACACACCCGACTCCATCTCCTTGCGCTGGATGTCGCGCGCCGAGATGTCGTTGAAGACGGTGAAGCCGGCGATGTAGTCGTCGGCTTCGTCGGGTCCGAAGAACTTGCCCGACTTGCCGATGACGATGGCCAGCTCGAGCTCGTAGTCGAGCTCCTTGGTGAGCCCCTCGGGGTAGACGATGTCGTCGCCCGGGCCGATGATCGCGTCGACGTTCTGGAAGAAGACGATGCCCTTGTGCACGGGGTGCGACCAGTCGACGGCCGTCAGCTCGTTGTGGTGGTCGGCGAAGTTGCCCGCGGTGTGGAAGAACTTCTTCGGGCGGATCGGCGCCTCGAGCTTCACGTCGGCATACTGCAGGCGCTCTCCGGTCTCGCGGACGTCACCGCCGCGCTCGAAGTACTCCCGCGTCGACGGGACGTCGAGCTCGATGACGGTGCCCTCCTCGAGTTCCAGCCGGCCCACGCGACCGCCGTCGAAAGTGATGAGCTTCATATTCCTGTCTCCTTGTTCCAATCGGATGCCGTCGTCCCGAGCCCATCGAGGGGCTAGGCGCCGACCATGTTGAAGCCGCCGTCGGCGAGCATGTAGCCACCGGTCAGATGCGCGGCCTCATCGGTCGCGAGCCACAGGCAGGCGCCGGTGACGAACTCGGGCGGCGGGATGACGCCCATCGGCGTCTGCGAGATGAGCACCTCGCGGCGCCCGTTCTTCCAGTCCTCGCGATTGAGGAGGCGCTCGGTCTCCATGAAGCCGGGCGCGAAGGTGTTGACCCGCACCGCCGGCGCGAACGCCTTCGCGTACGACTTGGTGATGCCGAGGATGGCGTACTTCGCCGCGGCGTACTGGGGAGCCCGAGCGGAGCCGCGCACGATCACCGTCGACCCGACCTGCACGATGCTGCCGTGGCCCTGCTGCAGCATCCGCTCGCCGAATTCGTGCGTCATGAGCAGCGTGCCCTTGACGTCGATGTCGATGACGGCGTCGAGAGCCTCCTGCGTCAGCTCGTCCCAGTTCATCTGCTCGCTGGAGACGTCTCCGACGTTGTTGACCAGCACGTCCAAGGTGCCGAACGCCTCCCAGACCTCGTCGGCCATGCGCTTGATCTGATCCCACGATCCGATGTCGGCCTGGACGAGGATCCCGTCGCTGCCCGCCTCGCGAACGCGCTCGAGCGTCGCCTCGGCACCCGCCCGCGATGAGCGGTAGTGCACGGCGACCCGGGCGCCCTCCTGGGCGGCGCGCACGGCGATCTCGGCGCCGAAGCCGGTGCCGGCACCCGTGACGAGCACCGTCTTGCCGGCGAAGCGGGGGAAGATCTGCGGGGTGGTGTCGGTCATCTGTTTCTCCTGTCGTCGTGCCGTGTCAGACCAGCGTCCGGCCGCCGTCGATGTACATCACGTGGCCGGTGATGAAGCCGGCGTGCCGTGACGACAGGAAGAGGGCGGGTCCGGTCAGTTCGTCGGGGGTGCCGAGGCGGCCTGCGGGAACGAGGCTCTCGAGGTCCTTGCGCTTGCCCGGCTTGGCGAGCTCGCCCGCCGTGAGCGGGGTCTCGATGTAGCCCGGTGCCAGCGCATTCACCGTCACTCCCGAGACCGCCCACTCCCGCGCCATGACACGCAGGAGCTGATTGATCCCGCCCTTCGAGGCGGCGTAGGGGCCGTGGGAGTGGTGGGCGAGCAGGCCCGACACACTCGAGAGCGCGAGGACGCGCCCGTACCCCTGGTCGACCATGTGCCGCCCGGCGGCCTGCGCGAGCCCGAACAGGGACGAGAGGTTCACCCTGAGGATGTGGTCCCACTCGTCTTCGGTGAACTCGAGGATGGGTCGGCGGTCGTTGATGCCGACGGCGTGCAGCAGCACGTCGAGGCCCCCGAGCCGCTCGATGACGTCGGCCACCACTCGTTCCCCCGCCCCGTGCTCGGTGAGGTCGGCCTGGATCAGCTCGTGGCGGGTGTCGACGTCTGCCAGCTGGGCGCCGATCGCGTCCAGTGAGCGCTGGTCACGGTCGACGATGGCGACGGACGCTCCGGCCCCGGCATATGCGAGTGCGCACGCGCCTCCGATGCCGCCCGCCCCGGCGACCAGGACTCGGGCGCCGTGCAGTCCCAGCCACTCGGCGTTGCGTCCGGCCCCAGCGCTCGCCTCGAGCGTGTCGTTCGTCGACATCGATGACCCTTCGCCGTTGAATTCATTGAGAGAAAGTTGCTTTCGCACAATGAATCTATCCGCAGGCTCTCGGACTGTCAATCCGAGAGAACTCCGGCCATCAGGGCGAGGGCCCGCTCCGCCGACTGATTCCCCACCTCGTTGAGGTAGCCGTGCAGCGCACCTCGCTCCCGCACCAGGGTGACGTCCACGCCGCCAAGAGCGAGGTCGGCGGCGAAAGCCTCGCCGGACGAACGCAGGCGGTCGCGTTCGGCATTCATGATGAGCGTGCGCGGCATCCCTCGCATGTCGTGGCCTCCGGGGAAGGCGTAGACCTCATCAGGTGAGGCGCCGCCCAGATAGCCCGTGTTGATCGCCCGCGTCGCCTCGGGCGGGAACTCCGCCCCGGGCGGCAGGGCCTCCAGGAAGCCGGCGAGTTCCGCATCCGCAGCGGGGAGGTCGGAATGCAGCACCGGGTAGATCAGCAGCAGTGATGCGGGAACCGGCCCGCGCGCGTCCCTCAGCCGCACCGCCGCCCCCGCAGATAGGTTGCCGCCGGCGCTCGCGCCGCCGAGCGACACCCGTTCCGGATCACCACCCCAGCCGGGCGCATTCTCGCGTGCCCACAGGAACGCGGCGGCGGTCTGCAGAGATGCGGTGGGGTACGCCGAGCGAGGCCCGGCGGCGGCGATCTCGCTCGCGACCTGCTCGGCGGTCGGACCCGTGCCGCCGTCTCGGGGCGGAAGGGGCGGCAGCCCGTCCACGGGGCTGAGCGTGTAGTCCACCGAGACGATGGTCGTGCCCTGGGCGCTCAGGCGTCGGGCGATCTCGTCCGCCTCCGGCATGTCGAGGGTGCCGAACATGAACGCGCCGCCGTGCAGCCACACGAGTACCGATCCGTTCGGCGTGCCCGCCGGGTACACCCGCACGCGGAAGTCGGAGCCGCCCGCGTTCAATGTGTGTTCCGATGTGTTCGTCATGCGTCCGATCTCCTCTGACCGTTCATTGTGAGAAAGTCACTTTTGCTGATTGAATATACCTGTGTTGCTCGCGCCGTGAGCACCCTGATGAAGGAGAAGCAGATGGCGGCTCGGGTCCGACCCCTGACGCCCGGCGAGCTGACCGCCGAGCAGAGCGCCCTCTATGGAGCGATCACCGGTGGGCTCCGCGCGCAGGAACCGCAGCATTTCGCACTCACCGCCGAGGACGGGGCGTTGCGCGGTCCGTTCGATCTCATGCTGCGCTCCCCCGCCGTGGGCACCGCCCAGCAGGAGCTCGGGACGGCGATCCGCTTTCGCACCGCACTCTCGGATCGCGTGCGGGAACTGGCGATCCTTCTCGTCGCGGCGCACCGCGACAGCACCTTCGAGCGCGAATCGCACGAGGCGATCGCCCGCGCCCTGGGCTTCGGCGAGCCGGAACTGGCTGCCGTGCGGACTCTCGACCTCTCGGGGTTCTCCGGCGGCGAGCGGACCGTGGGACAGGCCGTCCTCGAGCTGCTCGACGGCGACCTCTCCGATGCGAGCTGGGATTCGGCATCCGCTGCTCTCGGTCTTGACGGCCTGTTCGAGCTCACCGCGCTCGTCGGGTACTACTCCACGCTCGCACTGCAGCTGCGGGTGTTCCGTGTCGACTGAGATTGCATGGGCCCGGACCAGCAGATACGGTTTCGCTCTATGAAAGCCGACGACGTCCCCGAGCCGGAAGCCGGAGCAGGCAGGGCCGGCAGCCGCTACCGCATCGAAGCGCTCGCCAAGGGCCTCGACGTGCTCCGCCTGTTCGACGAGTCGGTGACCTCGCTCAAGCTCCGCGAGATCTGCGACCGCACCGGCATCCCGATGCCGACGGCGTTCCGCGTCGTCGCGACCCTCGAGGAGGGCGGCTACCTCGAGCGGCTGCCCGACGGGGGCATACGGCCCGGGGTGGCCGTCCTGCTGCTCGGATCGGCCGCACTGCGCGGTTCGAGCCTCGTTCAGCTGAGCGAGCAGCCGCTCCGACACCTGGCGGAGGAGTCGGGCGAGACGGTCAACCTCGGCGTGCTCGTCGGCGATCAGGTGCTCTATCTCGCACGCCTGCGCAACTCCGACCTCGTGACCGCGAACATCCAGGTCGGCTCGACCCTGCCGGCGGCCTACACGTCGATGGGCAAGCTGCTGCTCGCGTACCTGAGCGACGCGGACCTGGCGCGTACGCTCGCGAATCACGACTTCGGGGCGGATGCCGGTCCCAACGCCGCGACATCCCTCGATGAGCTGCGCGAGCGGCTGGCCCTGATCCGTGAGCAGGGTTACTCGCTGCAGGACCAGGAGGTCGCCGCGGGTCTTCGCTCGGTGTCGGTGCCGGTCTTCGGGCGCGATGAGTCCCGGCCTGCGGCCGCGATCAACATCGCGGTTGCGTCGTCGCGCCACGACGTCTCCTCTCTGCGCGGTCCGCTGCTGACCCGCCTTCGCGCGACAGCTGCTGACATCTCGCGGCTGCTTCGCTCGACCTGAGCACGTCGTCCCGACTACCCACAGACCGTTCAGATCTCCGCGACGGCGGCTTCGAGGAGCATCAGGGTGTGCTCTGCGGCTGGATGACCGATCTCGTTCAGGTACCCGTGCACCGCGTCACGTTCGCGCACGACTCGGACATCGACGCTCGCCGCAGCCAGCTCGGCGGCGAAGGCCTCGCCCGAAGGTCGCAGGCTGTCGAGTTCGGCGTTGACGATCAGCACCCGCGGCAGGCCTGCGAGATCGTGCCCGCCCGCGAACGCGTAGCCGTGCGGGTCGTCGCCGTCGGGCAGATAGTTGCGGTTGATCGCCGCCCGGCTCTGGGGTGTGAACAGGCGCGCCGGCGGAATGTTCCGCAGTAGCTCTGCGGTCTCTTCGTTGGGCGGCAGAATGCCGTCATGGAGGGAAGGATAGACGAGGGCGAGCAGCGCAGGCACGGTCGTGCCGCGGTCGCGCAGGCGCATCGCGGCGCCGGCCGAGAGATTCGCGCCGGCGCTTGCGCCTCCCAGCGCCACGCGGCCGGGATCGGCGCCGTAGGCCCGAGCGTTGTCGACCGCCCAGTCGAATGCGGCGACGATCTGGAGCCCTGCGACCGGGAAGCGCGCGCGGGGCCCGGCAGCCTCCATCTCAGCGCGCATCAGCTCGGGAGACGGGAGACCGGCGTCCGGGTCGGGTGGGCCAAGCGCCGTGAGCGCGTCCAGCGGCGCCAGCGTGTAGTCGACCGAGACCACCGTGATACCGGCTGCGCTGAGCCGCCGACCGACCTGGTCGGCTTCGGGCATCTCCAGCGTCCCGAACATGAATGCGCCGCCGTGCAGCCACACGAGGAGTGTCCCGTTCGGGGTGTCGGCCGGGTATACCCTCACCCGGAAGTCGAAGCCGCCGCCCTTGAGCGGCACGTCGTGGATATCAGTCATTCCGATCGCCTTCCCTTTCAACGACGGGCGCAGCGCGATGGTGCACGCGCGCTGCGACGATCTCATCCGTCATCGCGTCACTCATCCTGCCTCTCCTCTCTCGTCGGCGTGGGCCGCCAGCTTTGCGACGAGATCCGCGTACATGAGTCTCATGTCGACGCCAGTGAAGACACGTACGACGGGCAGCTCCGCCCTGGCGTCGCCGTAAGAACCGTCGGCCTCGATCGGCCTGCGCGGCACGAGCGTCGAAGGCGATGAAGACGGCTCTGCGCGGAAGGTGCCCCGCAGCGCGGTCAGCAGCACGAGCGGACTGTCACCGAGCACAGCGCACTCGCCCAGGCTGGCGCCGAACATCTTCTCGACCCGCTCTGTGAAGGTGCGCCATCGACCGACGAGGTAGGACCCCAGCGGACCGAGCGGAGCGACATCGCGGTCCAGCTCCGCCCACGAGACGAGGCACTGCGCGTAGGTCGGCTCGGGCACCTGCCAGATCGGGATGGGCGACCGGAAGACCACCTGCGCGGCCACCAGGTCGGTGCCCGTGTTGAACTCGGGCTGCTCTGCCGGTTCGTCGTAGCCGAGGCCGCCGATCCAGACCAGCGTCAGGCGCTCGGCGATCCGCGGCTCGGCGAGGAACGCCGTCGCCAGTTCGGTCAGTGCGCCGCCTGCAGCGTAGAAGAGCGGCACGTCGGTGTCGTCGCGCATCGCCTCACGGATGATGCATTCCGTCGCGGACGACGGAGACCGATCGTCGGGAAAGCCGAGCGCCGTACGCGAGCCCGGCACGGCGCGCAGCGCACTCCCGACGAGGGTCAGTACCTCGTCGGCGGCGGCGACACCCTCGGCGACGACGTCGCGGTCGGGCGAGACCATCGCTTCCGGGAGACGGGATGCGATCACCTGCACGACCTCTGTCGAGGTGCACAGCACGTGATGTGCGAGCTGGAACAGCCCGTCGGGATCGCCGGCGAAGTCGTTGTCGATGATGACGCGCGCGCGTGCCGGCATCAGGCTCCAGACGTGGCGGGTCGGTTCGCCGACGATGCCTCGGCCGATGAGGTCACACGTGCGGCGAAGTCGATGGCGGGATCGAACACGCTCGAGGTGTCGTCCAATCCCTGCCAGAAGTGCCGGCCATCCATCACCGGCTGCAGCTCGACGTCCGCGCCGGCAGCGCGCAGAGCAGCGGCGAGAGCCTCGCTCTGGGTGAACGGCACATGTGCGTCGGCGGTCCCGTGGGCGATGTGGAACGGCGGGGCACCGGCGTGCACCTGCAGTGTCGGGCTGGCCAGACGGGCTGTATCGGGCAGGTCGGCGGCGGGGGCTCCGAGCCAGCGGGCCTCACGGGTGTCACCGGGGGCTTCGTCCGAGTCTTCCGCGGCCAAAGCGAACAGATCTGCGGGACCGAACCAATCCACGACGCCGCGGACATCGTCGCGACGCAGTCCGGTCAGCGCGGCCAGGGTCGCGCCCGCCGAAACTCCCCAGACCACCATGCGGCCCGCGTCCACGCCGTGGCGGTCGCCGTTGGCGCGGAGCCACTCGATGGCGGCATCCACATCGTCCAGCTGCGCGGGGAAGCGCCCTTCACCGCTCAGCCGGTACTCGCACGAGGCCACTGCGAAGCCCGCCGCGACGATGCGGTCGAACGATTGCGCATCGCTGATGCCGGGTGTGAACACCTTGCGACTGCCGCGGAGCCACCCTCCGCCGTGCAGGAACACGATGAGCGGGGCACCCGGCGTCTGGGGTGTCCGCAGGTCGAGGGAAAGCGGGCGGAATCCGGCCGGCTGCGCGAAGTCGACCTCGAGGATCGAGCGCACCTCAGTCGCGGAACTGGAACTCGGGCATGAACTGCGTCCAGTACTTCTCTCCCGCGGCGCGCATCACGGCGAAGTCCGGGACGTAGAGGCCCTGCGGTTCGGTCGCATCCGTCTTCTGCCCGATCGCGTGGAAGAAGCGCTCGAAGCCCGCGCTGCCCGCGCCGAACACGGTGGTGGTGTTCTCGATCTTGAACGCGTGGACGACACCGGCCGGCACGTAGGCGAAGTCGCCCGTGGTGAGCGTGGCCTTGGTGTGGTAGTCGGCCTGGTCGTCCATCCACACCGAGATCTCGCCGTCGACGACGTAGAAGAACTCGTGCGTGCGGTGATGGACGTGCGCGGGGATTCGGTCGCCCTGGCGCGCCTTCATCGTCCAGGCCCCGAACTGGTCATCGGTCTCATCGCCGGAGAGCAGGACCTCGAACAGCTGATCGAACACGAGTGACTTCTCGCCCTCGCCGTTGCCGAGCACGTAGGGCTTGGCAACCGCGGGAAGGATGCCGGCGAACGCGATCTTGTCGGGGTCCTGGGCGGTGAAAGTGGTCATGCTTACCTCCTTGTAAGAACGTGGTGCCGTTAGGCAGATGGAGCGTCGGGTCATTCCGATGACTCGCTCCAGATGCATCAAGTCTCGCCAGCGGGTGCGGGCGACGGAAGTTCGAGCTCCCTACCCGGCGTTAGTCCGCGGCTAAGATTCGAGCATGGATGTGCCCATTCACGTCATCCGCTACTTCTGTGTGCTCGCCGAGGAGCTGCACTTCGGGCGCGCCGCCGAGCGACTGAGCATCACGCCTCCGTCCTTGAGCCAGCAGATCAGCCGGCTCGAGCAGCAGCTCGACGTCAAGCTGTTCGACCGAAGCCCCCGCAAAGTGGAGCTGACGGCATACGGTCGCGAGCTTCTGCCCCTCGCGCGGCGCGTGCAGGAGGACCACGACCAGCTGCTCAGCTGGGGACGCTCCGTCCAGCGCGACCGCAAAGCACCGGTGCTGCGAGTGGGCGTGGTCGCCGCGGGCGCGGGCACCCTCACGACGGCTGCGATCGCCGCCACGATGCAGGCGATCCCGCAGGCGCGGATCGAGATGCGGCGCCTGGGTTTCTTCGACGCCGCCGGCGATCTCGAATCCGGGCATGTGGATGTCGTGTTCGCGCCGTGGCCGATGCGGCTGCCGCCCCGCGTGCGGTCCGAACCCCTCTGGCGAGAGGCGCGGGTGCTCGTCGTTCGGGCCGATCACGAGTTCGCCGGACGCGAGAGCATCTCCATCCTCGAGACGGCCGACCTGCAGTTCGTCTCGGTGGCGAACGGCCCTCCCGACGTCGTGAGCTGGTGGCTCGTCGATCCCCGCCCCGACGGGTCGCGGCCCAAGCGCGGACCCACTGCCGACAGCGTCGAGGGGCTTCTCGAGCTGGTCGCCGCGGGCGCAGGAGTCAACATCGCCGGCCAGTCCGCGAGCCAGCACTACCGGCGCGACGAGCTCTCGTTCATCCCGATCACCGACATCGAACCTGCCACGATCGTCCTGTGCAGCCTGAGCGACAGCACCAATCCGATGGTCGACGCCTTCCGGCAGACCGCGCTGAAGCTCTCACCCCTCATGGACGCCACGTTCCACTAGGTCCGCCGAGGGGGGTCAGGCCGCGGGTGCCGTCGCCTTCAGTGCCTGCCAGACGTCACGGCGACGCGCCTGCTCGTCCGGATCGGGAACGGGCGAGGCGGCCATGAGGACCTGTGTGTAGTGGTACTGGGGGTTCTGCAGCACTTCCGCGGTCGTTCCCTGCTCCACTATTCGTCCACGGTTGAGCACGACGACGCGCTGCGCGAGGAACTCCACCACCGCCATGTCGTGGGCGATGAAGAGGTAGCCGAGGTCGGCGCCTGCCCGCAGCTCTGCCAGCAGGTTCAGCACCTGGGCCTGCGTGGACAGATCGAGCGCACTGACAGCTTCATCGCACACGACCAGGCGCGGATCCGTCACCAGCGCCCGCGCGATCGCGATGCGCTGCCGCTGTCCGCCGGAGAACTGGCGGGGGTACCTGCCGGCCGAGCCCGGCGGAAGACCCACGGCTGCGAGGGCGTCCTCCGCCCGACGGTCGCGGTCCGCACGCGGTACGCGGGCCACCCGCAGCGGCTCCGTCAGCGCGTCACCGATCGGTCTGCGCGGGTTCAGCGACGAGTACGGGTCCTGGAACACCGCGCGCATGTCGCCCTGGAGCGACCGGCGCTCCGCGACGCTCGCGCGCGTGATGTTCTTCCCCTCGAACCAGATCTCGCCGCTGGTGACGGCCTGAAGACCGAGGATGGCCCGGCCGATCGTCGTCTTCCCCGACCCCGACTCTCCGACCAGTCCGAGCGTCTCACCGCGCATGATCGTGAACGAGACGTCGTCGACTGCCGCCGGCCCCCTCTTGCCATACCGGACCACCAGGTTGCGCACGTCCAACAGCGGCGTCGCGCCACCCGCCTGGACGGACTCTGCGTCTGCCATCGTCATCGCTCCGCTCCTACCGTCACAGGCAGGCGCCATTCGTCCTGCCGGCCCCGCACCTCGTCCTTGCGCACGCAGCGCACCCCGCCCCGGCCGACGACACGAGGTTCGAGCGGAACGGTGGCGAGGCACTCGTTTCGGGCGAATCGGCAACGCGGGGCGAAGCGGCATCCACTCGTCCATGAACCGGGCAGCGGGACCTGACCGGGGATCGATGCCAGTCGGGAGGTGCTGTCGAGGTCGGGCATCGCGTGAGGGTCGGCCGCGAGGAGCGCCATCGTGTACGGGTGCTCGGGGCGCATCAGCACGTCGCGGACCGAGCCGGTCTCGACGATCTCGCCGGCGTACATGACTGAGACGTCGTCGCAGAGGTCGGCGACCACGCCGAGGTCGTGGGTGACGAGGATGATCGACATCCCGCGCTCGGCGATCAGCCCGCGCAGCAGATCGAGGATCTCCGCCTGGATCGTGACGTCGAGGGCGGTCGTCGGCTCGTCGGCGATCAGCAGACTCGGCCTGCCGGCCAGCGCGAGCGCGATCGCGACACGCTGCGCCATCCCCCCGGAGAGCTGGTGCGGATAGCTCTTGAGCACGCGAGGAACGTCGATGATGCCCACGTCGGTGAGCAGCTGGCCTGCGACCTTCGTGGCCTCGGCGCCGCCGACCCCACGCAGCCGCTTGACGGCAGTGGACAGCTGCGAACGCACCGTGAACATCGGGTCGAGTGCGCGGGTGGGTTCCTGGGAGATGAAGGCGATCTCATGACCGCGCACGCGCTGCAGCGTCTTCTCCGACGCGTGAGCGAGATCCGCCCCGTTCCAGCCGATCCTCCCGGAACGCACCGAGAGACCTGGAGCGAGAAGGCCCAGGAGGGCATACGAGGTGACGCTCTTCCCACACCCCGACTCGCCGACGAGGCCCATCACCGTCCCCGGGCGGACCTTCAGCGAGACACCGGTGACCAACGCGGGTCCGCCATCGACTCCGATGACGAGGTCTTGAACGACCAGTTCGCCCCG
>NZ_CAJF01000037.1 GCF_000304335.1 Microbacterium yannicii PS01
GTGGCCGCGGCAGCCGAGCCGGCGGCAGCGGCGGGGTGGCCCCGGGCGCCGCGGCGGCTGCGGGCTCCGGCATCCGTCGCACCTTCACGCCGAACAGATCGGCGCGCAGCGAGTAGACGACGGCGAACACGAAGGCCCACAGCAGCACCAGGAAGCCGATGCGCAGCAGCAGAAGGGTCAGTTCGCTCATGCCAGCGGGCCCCTGTCTCGAACATCGAAGGCATCGGGGCGTTCGAACATGCGGGTCGCCTCGTCGGCGGGCATGGGCGGCTTGGGAGGCGCCGCCTGTGCGACGACGCGGAACACGATGTCGGTTCGGCCGATCCGGACGGTGGCGTCCGGCGGCAGTGCCGCCTCGGTGACCTTGCGGCCCTCGAGCAGCGTGCCGTTCGTGGAGTTCATGTCTCGCACCATCGCGCGCTCGCCGTCCCAGAGGATCTCGACGTGCCGGCGGCTGGTGCCCGCGTCGGCGACGGTGATGTCGGCGTCGCTTCCCCGACCGATCACGGTGCGTGCCTTGGTCAGCGGGATCCGGCGGCCCTCGACGTCGACGACGCCGCGCCACGAGACGCGACCGCCTTCAGCGGTCGACGATTCGACGCTGAGCGTGCCCGTCGACACCTGCTCGTCGCGACGCAGCTCGATCGAGACAGGACCGGCGAAGGAGTACCCCTGCGCCTTGGCGTGCTTGTGGACGAGGGTGTCCAGCTCGTTCACCAGTGCGCCGCCCAGGGCCGACATCCGGTCATCGTCGGCCGGCGACAGGCGCACGGCGAAGCTGTTAGGGGCGAGAATGCGGTCGCGACTGACCACAGCGGCCTTCTTGTCGAGCTCGCTGCGCAGGGCTGAAGCGATCTCGACAGGCTGGATGCCGCTGCGGAAGGTCTTGGCGAACGCGCTGTTCACAGCGCGTTCGAGACCTTTCTCGAAGCTGTCAAGTAGTCCCACGGGGCTCCTCGGACGGGGGGTGCCGGTTGGTACATGCTAATTGCACAGCCTGTGCGGTCGTGGACCCGCGGTGACACGGCCTGTCCGATGCGGTTCCGAGGCGCGCTTCGCGCACACGCGACGATGCCCGGCCCGCCGTGCGCGGGCCGGGCACCTTTCACGTCAGCTCATCGGTTGAACCGGTCGGGCTGGTACATGATGAACCGGGCGTCTCCCATGTCGAGCTCTTCGGCAGCGCGGTTGAGCTGCGAGGCGACGGCGCTGCGCCAGTGGCCCGTGTCGAGACGGTCCAACAGCAGCTCAGTGGCGGCGAGCGTCTCGGCGGCGGTGAAGTTGCAGTGTCCGGCAGACGCGACGTACGTCTGACGCAGCAGCGACGCGTTGCCCGCCCGGCGGACCCTCTCCTCGTACTCCTGCTGCTGGGCCACCGTCGAGATCTGGTCGCCGACGTTGTTGAGCGTCACGGTCGGCACAGAGATTTCGCCGGTGAACTCGTACGAGGCGGCGAACCGCTCGACGGCGGCAGGGTCGGCTTCGACGCGCTCCCCGGCATTGACGGTCGCGAGATCCTCGTCGAGCGACAGGCCGGCCGCCTTGTAGAGGTCGGCGACGACATGACGCGATTCGGCGGATGCCTTGCGCAGCTGTTCGACGTAGTCGATGCCGGTGTTCCACGACGGCATCCCGCCGAAGACGACCGTGCTGGTGTGGCGGCTGCTCATCGCCTGGCCGATGTAGGGCAGCGGATCGCCCGCCAGAGCGCCGTACCAGGCGGCCTGATAGCTCTCCACATCGCGGCGGTCGGGATCGGCGATGCTCTGCGACCACGCGGGAAGCTGGCCGATGGCGGCGGCGAGGGCGATACGGGCGCGTCCTTCCGGGGCCTGCTGCGCCTCCGCCAGACGCGCCAGCCATGCGCCGCGCGCGCTCTCGATGTCGGCGGGAACATCTTCGACCGGAAGTGTGCCCTCGGGATCGAGCAGGCGCGCCAGAACGTAGACGGTGTCGAGCTTCTGGTTCCACTGCGAGACGGTTCCCGACAGGCCGCCGCACCCGGCGAGCACGCCGTCGATGCGATCGGGGTGGAGCTCCCCGGTCGTGGCGGCGATCATGCCGCCCATCGAGTTGCCCATTGCGATCGTCCGTTCTGGCTCTCCGACCGCGGCGGTGAAGGCGTCGAGCGCTTCGATCTGATTCTCGACCGCGTCACTCAGACGCCATCCGGTGACGTTCCTCGTCGTGCCCCCGTAGGCGTAGCCGCGGTCGATCAGCTCCTGCTGCGCTTGGGAGGGACTGCCGCCGGCGAAGTCCAGATTCACGAAGACCGTCCCGTTCCAGTCGGTGGGAACGACGAACCGGTAGGCCGTCGAGTCGGCCAGCTGGCCCTCGACGACCTGATCTGCCTCCTCGGCGGCAAAGGCTGGTGCAGCGGTCGTGCACAGCGCGACGGCGGCCGCCGCGGCGATGACGACACGAGTCATTCTGAGTGGGTGTGGCATGCGTGCTTCCTCATCCAACGTCGTTGTTGTCGAACCCGGTCGAGTGACCGGCCTGTGTGGAAGCGTGGCGGGCAATCCTGAAAATATCAACAAGGTTGATACAACTCTCTCGCTGGGTGAGAGTTCGGCTCCGCCGGAGACGCGTGATATCCTCGGGAAGTTGAGTTTCGCGGGATCTTCGGATGCCGTGGCTCGCGCGAGTGGCGGAATAGGCAGACGCGCTGGCTTCAGGTGCCAGTGCCCGAAAGGGCGTGGGGGTTCAACTCCCCCCTCGCGCACAGCGGGCCGTGCTTGTTTGTACGGCCGAGTGCTCGTTCATTTGAAGCGAAACCGGTAGGAGAGCAGATCTCCTGCCGGTTTCGTCGTTCACGGACCCGCTATCGCCGCCGAAGCCCGATTTCAGGTCGCGGCACAACACGAATAGCCTCGTGGGCCAATTCGGTTCACATTCGGTTCGGGCGCGGTCTGCGCTACATGTGAGGTATCGGGTTGTCGCTGTAATCGACCTAGAGTTGCCGCCGCCGTGCCGATGGACATCGTCGACGGGCGACGACCGAACTCGCCTCCTCCGGGTCGAAACGACAAAGGCCGGCGAGCCCAAGCTCTCCGGCCCCTGCGCTGCTATCGCTGCTTACTGGATTGCGACGAAGACCTTATCGGCGACCAGACCCGGCCGCACCGCGACTACCCCGTCAGCGGGGGTCGGGACGTGGAACGAGACGTTGCCGGTGGCGGCGGCTCCGCTGTACAGCGTGCTGGTGCTGTCAATCTGCCCCGGCGGGACAACGAGCTTGTCGTAGCTGTTGACGGTGACGCCTCCCGCGGTGACGTACTCGACGCCGACGATAGCGGGGATGTCGCCGTCCGCGTTCGTGCCGGTGTACGTGGCCGTGTAGTTGACGAGGATGTACTCGTGGCCAGCATCGGGCGCCTCGTTGAACTGGTTCTCGGCGATGATCTGGTCCTGCGCGTTCTGAGTCACAGAATTGATGACGACCGTCCACTCGGCACCTTCGATGGTCGAGCCGAGGGGAGCGGGGTTCTCCCGAGTGCCGACCGCGGCGGTGAGTTCCTCCTCAGCTGCGGGCTCGTCGCTCTCCTCGACGACCGAGGTGTCGTTCTGGGTGCTGACCTCCGCGGACGTGCCGCCGAAGGCGTCGTTGAACGAGGTCGCGACCACGGCGAAGAACACGATCACACCGATGATGGTGCCCACGGCGGAGACGATGATCGCGGTTACTGCCGACCACTTCGCCTTGCCTTTGAGGAAGACGGCGACCAGGCCGAGGATGAAGCCGATGGGAAGCAGGATCCATCCGAGGATAAGTGCGCCGGGGACGCACGCGAAGATGAAGCCGACTGCTGCGACAGCGAGGGCGACGATGCCGAGGACGTTGCGGGCGGGCTTCCCCTGCACGAGCGTACCGGCGGTCGGCTGTGGCTGGTCTGCGGCGGGCTGCTGCGGCTGCTGTTGGTAGGGAGCGGGCTGCGGCGGGAAGGACGTGGGCTGCTGCGGGTCTGACATGTGAATCTCTTTCAGTGGTGGAACACGGCGCTGAGTGCCGATTGAGTACGGGAGCGCGATTGCTCGACAGTGATTCTGCGAAGCAGCGACATCACACCCCAGTGGGCGCACGGCGCGGACTTCTTGATGAGCATGTTCCGCTCCGAAGGCCCCCCTCGCACAGAGTGCGCACCACTTCGAACGTAGAGGCGGCGGACTGGTGAACGTGGTGCTCTTGGGTTGACCTTGAGCGATTCCTGAGCGATGACCAGCTGGTGGGGTGGCGCGGCTCGGTGAAGCGGGTCAGCGCATGACGCTCGGCATGACCACCGCGAGCGCCACAACGCGCCACTCGTCCCGAACGGACGGAAGTAGGGTGCAGATGATGCTGATTCGTCGCGCAGTCGCCGCCCTCACCGTGACCGCGGCCACGGCGCCGCTGCTCACCGGGTGTGACCGGATCATCTGGGGCGCGGAGGGTGCGCACGTCATCGCGACGACCGAGCACCTCATCACTGCCGGGCAAGCCGGCGATTACGACGACATCGCGTGCGAGGACACTGTCGCCAACTTCGGAACGCGCGCCGACTGGGAGGGCCTGTCCGCGGGGGAGCCGGAGCAGTACAGCGGCGACTACTTCCGCGAGCAAGCAGCGCTGGACCCGTCCTGGCACATCAACCTCGAGCTCATCGGGCGTGACGCCGTGACCGGCGTCTCGTTTCCTGGCGATGTGTTCTGGCGGGACACCAGCGACGGTCTCTGCGTCACCGACATCGTCTGGTCCACCGTGATGTAGAGCGCCGCTACACGACCTCCGGCAATGCGACCTGCTGCCTGGACGTGGTTGCCCGCACCACTCGGAGGATGACGCTGGCGATGAGCAATGCGAACCCGATCGGGATCGTGCCGAGCGACATGAGCGAGACGGCGGCAACGCCCCCACAACGCCCCACAACGCGCCGAGGCCCGGCGGCCAGATGGTGAAGAGCGGGGTCCCGTCGAGCCAGCGCCCGAAGGCCGCGGCGACCGCCAGCGCGCACCAGGCCACGCTGACCACTCCGTGAGGACCGCCATCCGTGGCCGGTCCAGGCGCTCCGCGAGCATACTGCCGCAGACGAACACCAGCACCAACCACACGACAACGGCGAGCCCGCCCAGGATGTACCCGATGACGCCCTCGGTACGGTCGTAGTCGGTGGCGCCGAGACCAATCATCATCACGCCGAACATGAGGCACAGCGCCGCGGTCGCGGTCACGAATCCCGCGCTCGTCCACGCGATTGCCGAATACCACCGACTGTCGCGGGCGCCGTCTCTGGTCATGCGATGACCCTACTTGGCAGGCTCGACGCCGATGTGTTGCAGCGCCAGTGCCTCCGCCAGCACGTCGGCACGGTCGGCCTCGGTCCCGGCTTTGAGCGCGACCTGAAAGGCGGCGGCTGCCGGCGACTCCAGCACCCCCGCGAGTATCCGCTGGTGGTTGGAGAGCACCGTCGGGCCTGTGATTCCGCGGCGGGCTCGGATATCTTGAGCCGCGCCGAGGAACCTCCCGGCCGGCACGATGTCGCCAGCCGTAGCAGCCACCGCGAACATGCCCTCTAGCCCTAGGGCGAGGCCTTCTTCGTGCCCCATCGCCACAGAGATCTCCAGATGCTGAATCAACAGTCTGCGGGCTGCTTGGAGGTCACCCAGCGCGAGCTGCACCCAGGCGAGCCCGTAAAGTGCAGCCGATTGGCTGAAGATGTCGCCGCTGTCCCGCACGATCTGCAGGCTCTTTTCGTAGAGAGTCGCGGCGCCGGCCCAGTCGCCCCGAGCCATCGCAACTTGTCCCCTCAACAACAGAGCCATCGACACCAGAAACGGGCTTCGTCGCTGCTCTGCAATTACCTGCGCGCGCGCCAGGTTGGCGTCCGCTTTCTCGGTCTGCGGCGGCGTCTGCTGCAGGTGCAGAAGTGCCATCGACATCCGAATAAACATCTCGGCGAACGTGTCGCCCTCGGCGACGAAGTAGTCCAACAGTGCGAGGATTTCTGGGATGACGGCAGGGTCGGGAGTGATCCACATTCCGCCGACGGTGCGGTAGAACTCGGCGATGTGGCGGGTCCGCTCGCTCACCTCGTAGTCCGCGTCGTGGACGGTGGCCATCCATGCGCGGATTTCCATGTGCCCGGACACCCACCAGTACCAGTACAGCGGCCACACGATGCCAGCGACCGCGTCGCCCTGCTCGGTGCGTTGGAAGAACTCCACGGCCGCGCGAAGGTCTTCAAACTCGTCATTCAGGCGGCCGATCCACTTGGCCTGCCCGAAGGTGACCAGCTCGGGCTCTGCTCTCCGCGCCAGCTCGAGGTAGAAGTCCGCGTGCCGCTGCTCCGCAGGGCCGAGTCGTCCCGTGTGCTGGAGCTCTTCGCGTGCGTATTCGCGAACGGTTGCCAGCATCGTGAAGGAAGGTACGGTTGCACCCTCCTCCTCACGCACCAGGCTGCTGTCGAGGAGCCCGTCTAGGAGATCCAAGGCCGAACCCTCCGCCAGGCCGTTGCACGTCCATTCGACCGCGTCGAGCGCAAACGAGCTTCGGTATACGCCAAGGCGCAGGAGCAGTTCGCGTTCCGGAGGGGAGAGCATGTCGGCGCTCCACTGGATGGTTGCGCGCATCGTCTGCTGACGGTCCGGGTGGTCCCGGCCGCCGCCGACAAGCAACGGCAACGCGTGGTCCACTCGCTTCGCCATCTCGGCCGGCGGCAGTACGCGTACGCGCGCGCCGGCCAACTCGACCGCAAGCGGAACGCAATCCAGGGCGGACACCACCTCGGCGACGTCGGCCTCGTTGGATTCTGAGAGCTCGAAGTCCGGCTTCACCGCTCGCGCCCGCTCAGCGAACATCTCGACCGCCGCGGCAACGGTCAGCGGCGGGACGGTCACCAGCTGCTCCGCCTGCAACCGAAGCGGGACGCGGCTGGTCGCCAGCAATGCGACCGCGGTGTGTTCGAGGAGCGAGCGTAACTTCGGCACGGCCGCCACCACCTGCTCGACGTTGTCGAGCGCGAGGAGAATCTTCCGCTGCCCCAGCGCCTCCATCACCCTCTCCGACAGCGGAAGCCCACCCCGGTCGCGTACACCCATCGCGGCGGCGATACTGCCGACGACAACGTCCGGGTCTCGAACCGGTGCCAGGTCGACGAAGACGACCCCGTCCGGATACGTAGAGCTGACTTCCTGGGCCACCGATAGCGCGAGGCGGGTCTTTCCGATCCCTCCCGGGCCGACCAACGTCACCGCGCGATGATGCTTCGTGACCAGTAGCTCGACGCATCGTTTCAGTTCGCGCTCGCGCCCGATGAGACGGTTGAGCGGTGCCGGCGGCGAGCCCACGCTCGTCCGAGCCTCGGACGCGGTCTCCTCCGATGCCTGTGGTGCTTGCCGGGCGTCGTCGAAGTGCTCGGCAAGGAGGGTGGCAAGGTCCGCGGTTACCAGAGCACGAAGCTCTTCCTCGTCAGCGAAGGTGACGTAGGAGACGGTGTCGTCGTCGCGGATCTTGTCGAGGAGTCGTTCCAGCCGCTCCTCTCGGTTCTCGCTGGCCTTGAGGTAGATGAGCTTCGGAATGTCCGGAGCGAGGTTGTACTCGTCCTCGAGGCCCGAGACCGCTTCACCGGGGGCCAGCCACCCATAGGAGTTCCAGTAGACGCCGATGAAGATGTCGGACTGGTCCAGGTATGCCCGGTACAGCGACCGTGGCGGGTGCGGTCGTGCGCCCAGTTCGAACATCACCGGCGCCATCGCCAGCCGCTCAATCGCCTCACGGAGCGCGCGCCGCTCGGGCACCAGCTCCCGCAAACTCGAGCTGACGAACACGCGCAGCCTCTGATCTGGCGTGCGGATGGCCCCCGGCCTCCGGCTCATGCGGGCAGTATTCACCCGCGACCGTGTGCTGTCCAGACCGCCGGCGAGGTGGCACGCGCCACATCGTGGCCGTTTGGTAGGACGCGAGCCGGTCGCGGTGGCGCCGAGATCAGCCGGAGTGGTGCAATTGGCGCATGGGCGTCAACGGGCGACACTCACTCACCGACCGGTCCAGGCCCTGGCGGATCGCACTCGCCGCGCTTGGCGCCGCCTGGGCGCTGGCCACCGTGCCTCTCCCGCTGACCGTCTGGAACCCCGGGTCGTGGCTATGGTTCGACGACATCCTCGACATCCCGGCATACGCGGCGGCCGCCGAATGGGCGGGCGATCCGTACATCGTGTTCGGCGCGCTCGCGGGCCTGTCCTTCTTGGCCATCGGCCTGGCGTTCCTGCCGGATCTCCGCCGTGCCGGTTGGGGCGGGAAGGTCATGGGCTGGCTCATCGTGACCGGCGCACCGCTCACCGTCGTGAGCTACATCAACACGCGGACCGACGCACCGCTTCACTTCCTTTGGGGCGCGGAGGGCTACGTGCTTCTGGCCATCGGTCTGAGCGGTCTCCTCGCGGCGTTCACGGCAGGGAACCGGTGGGGAAGCGGTACGAAGACGCTTCTCGGCCTGACGCTGCTGTTCCTGATTCTGGGTATGGTAACGTTCGGCTACTACCCCCACGGCAGCCTCGTCGCGCTCGGGCTGGAAGCTGTCGTGGTGATGGCTGCGGCGCCGCGGGACAGAGCGTTCGACGCGGTCTAGCGGTGGTCGCGGAGCCAGTTCACGATGAACGGTTGTGCCGTGTCCGCGGCTTCCAACGCGATGGCCACATGCGACCCGTCCATCCAGTGAATCTCGGCGCCGGGTATGTGCTGGGCGGCGTACTCGGCGTTGGCTGGCGGCACGATCTTGTCCCGGGAACCATGCATCACCAGCGTCGGGCAGCTGATGTGGGCGAGATTCGCCGGGGTGAAAACGGTGAAATCGTTCTTCATCCCCGGACGCCGTTTCGCCGAGCCGAGCGAGGCCTGGAGAGTCGCCTCCAGCAGCGCGGCGCGCCCTGGAATCGCCGCCAGCTTCTCGCCCCGCTCCTTCGCCTCGTTCTTGCTGTATGTGCCGGCTCCGCGCAGCAGCATCGCAAGCGTCTGCCGGGTTGCGTAGCGGAGCAGCCAGAGCTGCATCTTCGCGGTGAGATCTGTGACCGCCACCTGCGCGAGCCGGCCAGGTGTCTTCCCAGGGATGCACACGCTGTCGACCTGCACGAGGGCGGAGACGCGGTCGGGATGCCGGCTGGCGAGCTCGTAAGCGGCCGGTCCACCTCCCGACGCTGCGAAGACGATGATGCGGTGAATGTGAAGCGCATCCAGGAGGGCTGCCAGCGCGTCGCCCTGCTCCGAGAAGGAGTGTCCGGTGGACAGCGGCGTGCCCAGGTAGCCGGGTCTGCTCGGGGCGATGATCCGGTAGCCGTTGACCCGAAGGAACTCCGCGCCGACGAGTCCTTGGTCCCAACCGCCCAGCGTGCCGTGCACGGCGAGAACTGGCCTGCCGTCGCCGCGTTCGGCGTACTCGACGGGGCCCGCGTTCGTCGCCACTGTGCGTGGCGTCTGAGCCATGCAGGCGCGAAAGTCCTCCGCAGTGGGCACCACCGGCGCACCGGCCATGACCTCATGGTCCCACCAGCTCACGCACACGAACAGTGGCCTAGGTCGTCCTGAGTTCGATATGCGTGATGCGGGGACACTGGTTGGCTTCACGGGGGCGCGAGTATCGTCGGCGTCAGGGAACAGGCGTCGGGACGAAGGTGTCGGGATGCTCGTGGTCGTGGTCTGCGCCGCACTGCTTGCGGTCGCGCTTGTGCTGACCGCTGTCTGGAGGCGGGAATCGTTCGTCGAACCACCGGGGCCGGACGCGCAGACGCGAGCCGCCGGGCTCCGCTACTACGCATGGTGGGCGGGCATGCTCACCATCGTCGGGACCGGGTCCGGGGTGCTTGTGACCGGCGCCGGCGGGAGGCTCGCCATGAGGCTTCTCGCCCTCACCTCGCCGAACGCCACAGGCAGATTCACTGAGGCTCGCGCCATCGTCGGGGACATCACGCTGGAGGGCACGCTCACATTCCTCCTCTTCGGAGGGTTGCCGGCGGGAATGTTGTCCACGGCGTTGTACCTGCTCATCGCGCACTGGATTCCGCGCGCGGCAGCCGCGGGACCGGTGCTCGCCGGGATCATGCTCGTGGTCGCCGGCACCACGATCGACCCCATCCGTGCGGACAACATCGACTTCCTTGTCCTCAGCCCTGACTGGCTCGCCCTGCTCTTGTTCACCGTGCTCGCCGTGTTGCAGGGCACCTTCGTCGCGACCTTCGCCGGGAGACTGAGTAGGAGCCTTCCCATGATGACGAAACGGAACGTGGCCGCCACCGCTGCGCCATTCCTTCTCGCGGTGCTGTACGTCCCGTTGGGCGTGGTCCTCGCGCTGGGCGCTGTGGGCGCCGCTGTCTTTCCCCGGGCGCTTCCCGCCGTGGCGGCGGCGCGCGTCTCCCCGGACGGTGTCGTCCTCGGCCGCGGCCTACTCGTCCTCGCAGTCGCACTGGCGCTGCCGCAGTTCGTCTTCTCGGTGGTGGACATCGTGACGCGCGCATAGGGCGCTCACGCGGCATGGGCATGGGCACGGGCGCCCAGACCGAACCCCACCGAATGGATCTGTTTCGCATCATCGGCTCAACCGGCCCCTTACCGCGCCCTATCCGGACTTGCGGAGCGGCGGTCCTGACCCCCCGGGCAAGCCCGCCCACCGCCCACAACTCTCATCGCGCCGCCGGAGCTGTCCGGAGGCAGCGATGGGCTCGACGAACGATGGCGTCGCCCACCCGAACCGGGCGCTGGACGTCGGCGTGAGCTCGGCCGCCTCCGCAACCTCTCGGACGCCTCGACGCACGCCCGTGACTACTGCACGCGCTGCCCCAGTCGGGCGTCTTCCTGGCACGGAGAGTAGCGTCGACCAATCACGTTCTCAGCCGCCATACCGGGCGTCCGGCGGTCGTCGCTGCGCCCCAGCTACTGACGTGGCAGGGACTGCGGGGCGACGGATGATCCCAGCGTCTCCTTGTCATTGCCGTGCCAGATGTAGGCAACGATGCCGAGCACCACAGCGGGGGCGATGGCGGACAGCGTGAACAAGCCGAGGCCCACCCAGAACCCTTCGTTCACGAAGACAGGGCCCACCGCGATCCCAAGACCTAAGACCGCGAGACCGGCAACGAACAGCAGACGGTTACGGTGCTTTTCAGTCATTGCTCATCCACCTCCGGAGTACGAGACCGGTCGGCAGACTACCTGGGGGTAGTTCGGCCCGGTAGCGCATTCCGAGAAGTAGATCCACAGCTCGTCACCGTTCGGGCAGAACCCGTTTCCGGCGATGTACTCGTTCGCGACAGCCACCGCGACGGCAGCCACCCCACCCATGTCGGGGTTGATGAGGCCGATGGCCACCACCAAAGCAGCAGCAGTGCCGTTCTTGATGGCCCGCTTAGGGCTGGCCGATCCGAGTCGCGGGGCATATGGTCACACCAGGGATCGATGGGTGTGAACCCTCACCGGGTCTCGCGACGGATCGGTCTCGCGCCATGGGGAAAGGGCACGCATGAGCACTGCAGTCAACGCCTCGCCGCCGGATCTGACCGGGACCGTCGACGAGCGCCTCGCACAGCTGGACAGGCTTGCTCCCGAGTCGCTGGACGCGCAGTGGCTGCGACGTCAGCTCGACGCCGCGCTCGCTGCCTGGGCCGCCGACGACACGGAGCTCGACATCGTGAAGGACGCTCACGTCGACTACTGAGCGTCCAGCGATGGCAGCGGCATCGCGAGATGGTCGTCGGCCCTCGAGAACGCAGCGCGCCATGAGCGACCCGGGAGCGCTCCTCTCTGTCCGCGCCATGGTCAGCGTCTGCCGTGGATGGTGAGTTCGGCTGCGCCACCCCACGCTGTACCGGCCTGGCTCGTCAGGCCGACGAGCTTGACGTAACGGGCAGGAACGGCAGCGAAGCGAACCGCCGTGGCGACCGTGCCGTTCGCGAAAGCGCCGGTTGCGACAGGCGAACCCCACGTGGAGTTGTCGTTCGAGACGTAGACCTCGTAGTCCTTCATGCGCCCGTTGGCACTCGACTGCCTGGGCAGGTACGTCAGTCCCTCAACGATGTGCTCGCCGCTGAGGTCGAGTGCGATCCAGTGCGGGTAAGAGGGTGCTTGCGAAGACCAGCGGGTGTGCCAGAAGGTCGCGGGGTTTCCATCGATGGTGTTGGCTGCGGCATCCGATCCCGTCTCCTCACTGCTGACGCCGGCGATCGACAGCCGCGAACGCGGGATGACGCCGGCGGGCAGCACCGTGACCGCACCGACGGCTGAGACTGCGCCGTCGGATCGCCGTGGCTTGTATGTGGCGCTCACGGTGAGCTCGGCGGCGCCCTGCGAGGCGTTCGCCGGCGATGTCACCGCCCACGAGGTCGTCACAGTCTCGCCGTGGGCGATGTTCTCGAACGAGGCGGCTGTGGTCGCCTCGCTTATCCATCCGGCCGGCAGGTCGAGCTTCACCTGCGCACTGCGGATCGGCTTCGTCGAGTTGTTCGTGAACGATGTGGTGATGACGGATGCCTCGCCCGGAACGACCTCGGCGGATCCTTCGAACGCGACCCACGCGTCCTGAGGCGCGAGCTGATCACTGTCGGTCGCGACCTCGAAGATGCGCTCGCCGTCGCGGTTGATCCACGTCGCGGTGAGTGTGGCGGGCTTGACGGTCGAGTCGACCTCGAGCCGGACGAACACGTGCGGCTCGACTGCGCTGTGCACGAGCGCGGGGTGCGGGACATTGAGGCTGGGGATCACTGAGCTGTGCATCGGGCTGACGATGAACTGCCAGAACTGCTCGTATCCGGTGCGGTGGCCGTAGTTCAGCGCACGCGAGACATGGATATCGCCGCCGAGCAGGAATGCGCCGCCGATGCGGTTCTCCTTGATGAAGTCCAGGATCATGTCTCGCTCGTGCGCGTACGTGCCCCAGTCGTCGGACTCGCCGTTCTGCTTGTCGTCCCAGACCATCCCTGTGGCGAGGCACTTGAACGGCGCTTTGCTCTCGAGCAGCTTCTGCTGGAGCCACTCCCACTGCACTCGACCGATCGCGGTCGTCTTGGCGGCGTCGGCCCAGCTGGGCTCGGTGCGGCTGAACCAGCGGGGATCCAGGAGGAAGAACTCCACGGGGCCGCGACGGAACGATGTGTAGATGCCCTCGCCGGCCGCGGTGCGAACGGTGAGCTGCTCGCCGGCGAGGTCGTGGCCGAACGTGGCGTTCGCGCGATAGTCGACGAATGCGGTGCGGTTGTTGCGCTTGCCCGCGAGGTCGCCGTGCACGTCATTGCCACCGAAGTCGTGGTCGTCCCATGTGGCCCAGATCGGCATCGAGCTGGTGACGGCGCTGACTTGCGGAACCTGGAGGAAGCCGCGCTGCTTGGATCGGGCCGTGACGAGGTTCGTGCTGTCGATGTACGGGGTGTCGCCCAGCATCACGAAGGCCTCGCACCCTTCCTCGCGGATGCGGTCCCAGATGTGGTTCGTCTCCGTCCAGACGCAGGAGCCGAGGCCCATGACGACCTTCGCGGGCTTGTTCCCCGGGGTCGACGTCCGGAACGAGCCGGCGATCGCCAGGCCGGGGATCGGGTCGCCCGTGGGGGCGATGGAGTAGGCGTAGGCGGTGTCGGGCTTGAGATCGGTCAGATCGAACAGCACGGTGCTGTCGTTCGCTGCGGAGACCGTCGCCGCGACGACACCTGCCTCTCCCTTTCCGCGCGTGTATGTGCAGACCCACTCGGCGCGATCGAGCAGATCCTCACCGGGACGGAAGACGATGCGGGAGTGGGTGGCGCCGGTGTCGCCGACGAGCGGACCGGCGATGGGCTGCAGCGTCGGAACGACCGCAGGAGCGGTGCCTGCGATCACGCTCTGCACGTACGACGCGAGGGCTGTGAAGAACATCTCGCTGTCGGCGATGGCGCCGGCAGGCTGGATGGGCGCGCCCGACCCGTTGTAGCACTTGTCGATCGTGAGGCTGGTGAGCAGAAAGCGACCGCGGCCGTGCGCACCCTCGAGCAGTGCGGGCGGGCGGCCCGCGCCGTTGCAGGCGAGGAGCACGCGCATGCGGCGCCAGTCGAGCAGCGACTCCCAGCTGACACGGATCTGCGTCGAGCGACCCGTGAACACCTTGCCGTCGATGACGCGCAGGTGGGACACGAGCGGGTGACCGAGGTCGATCGGATAGATCGTGTCGTAGTCGGCATCGTTGCGCGACGCGCTAAGCGGCGCGGGCAGGTACGACACCGTCGAGTGGAACTGGTCGGACTGCGCCATGTCGAGGACGACGCCGCCGGCCGCTGCGAACGCACGGAGCGACTCGGCGTGCGCAGCGATGAACGACCCATAGACAGGGGCGTTGTTCGTGAACGTGCCGAACGCGATGAGATCCACGCCCTGCTCGGTAGCGGGCTTGGTGGGGTCGAGGTCGACGACCGTGACGCCTACCCGCCGCAGCAGCTCCGCCAGACCGGTGGCATTCGTCCACGGGTCGCGGTACTCGAGCACCGCCGCGCGGATCGACGTCTGAGCGACGGCCCGGCCGCCGGGCAGGACGACGGCTGCGGCGGCCGCGGCCGCGCCTCCGATGAGGAAGCCGCGGCGGCCGGTCGTGAAGGCGCCGGACTCGGGCTGGGGGGACGGGGACTTTCGAGGCAAGGCGTGCTCCGTAGCTGGTTCGCGCTGCGACCGGCGGGCTACCGGCGCGCTGTCAGTCTTCGGAGGGGGCGAGGCGCGCTTCAAGGCGACCCGCCAGTTGTAAAGACATGTTCGGCGCGTGTTTACGGGGACGCATCCCGATGAACTGCGATCAGGCGATGGCTAAGGTGAACAACTTCGTCGATTCGGCGGCATGGGCAGACATCTCGCCTGCTTCGACCCGACCTGGACCGAGCGCCGCTCAGATCCCGTCGAGCGTCGGCGTGAGGGTGAAGACGATCTCCTCGGTCTCGCGTCCGAGGCCGGGGGCGAAATCGACGTTCCGCGAGACCTCGGTGAAGCCGTTGCGCTCGAGTACCGCGATGGATCCGGCGTTGTGCGCAGCGACGCGGGCGAAGAGCGGCCGCGCCGGCTCACGCGAGACCAGCAGCCGAAGTGCGGCCGTCGCGACGCCGCGGCCCCGAGCATGCTCGGCGATCCAGAAGCTCACCTCGCGGTCGCCGTCGACCGTGAACGCCGCCGCCGTCCCGGCGAAGCCGCCGTTCTCGGTGACCACGAGGGTCAGCACGTCGTCCGAGCGCCGCTGCCGTTCGATCCAGGCGTCGAAGGCCTCGCGGTCGTCGGGGTCCTGCGCGGTGAACGCGGCCATCGCGATCGCGTCGCGGTCGCGCATCATCTCGAAGATGGCGTCGAGATCGTCGTCTTCCAGCGCGCGCAGCTCGATGTGGGTCACGTGTCCACGCTACTCACCCGCTTCGCGGGCGAGAAGGAGCCGTCAGGCGAAGCCGTGGATCTCGCGCAGCACGTCCTCGGCGCGGGCACCGTCGCGGGCGGCGAAAGCATCCCGGAACCGCTCGTAGGCCGCGGTCCGGCTCACGGGGCAGGCGATGAAGGGCTGCCAGCCGGCGAGGTTGCGGCGGATGGCGATCTCGTACTCGCGGATGAACTGGATGAGCGCGATGTTGCCGCTGGCTCGCGTGACCTCGCGGAAGAACTGGTGGCTCTCCACAGCCAGGCGCGCGGGGTCGTCGACTCGCGACGCGTCGATCACCGCGTCGAGCCGCCCCAGGGTCTGCGCGAGGACCTCGTCGCTGCACCGGGTCGCCGCCATGTGGACGGCGACGCCCATGTTGTACGCCACCAGTTCGAACGTGTCGACCTCGGTCTTCTGGTTCGGCAGCGACACCCGCGTGTAGCGATTGGGCGACACCTCGACCAGGCCGACCCGCTCCAGTCGTTGGAGCGCCTCGCGGACGGGCGTGCGCGAGACGCCGAGCCATTCCGCGAGTTCCTGGTCTCGAAGTCGGTCGCCTGGGGCGAGACGACCGTCGAGGATGGCTTCACCGAGGCGCGCGTAGACCTCGTCGCCGAGGACGGCGCCCCGCGGGACGAGGGGGGCGAGGGGTGCGGTCATGAGTGGACCCAGTGTACGCCGCAGATTTCGGCGGCAAGGGGGTATGTCAAGGCCGATATATCGGTACGATGTGGTTGTCCGCGCTTCGGCGCGGATCATCCGGGGGGATCCGTCGACGCCCGGGCTTCGAGCACCGCTCAGCCCGGGCGGGCGATGGGTCGCGGCATCCCGTCTGCAACATTTGTGTCACTGATCTCTCGGGGGTCTCGCCGCGCGTCGCGGGGCTTCACTACGTTGGAGGCAATCGCCGCAGATCGCGGCGGGATCTCACGAAGAACGGCACGTAATGAGCACGCAAGGCACCGTCAAGTGGTTCAACTCGGAGAAGGGATTCGGCTTCATCGCTCCTGACGATGGCGGCGCGGACGTGTTCGCGCACTACAGCGCGATCGAGTCCTCCGGGTACCGCTCCCTCGAAGAGAACCAGCGCGTCGAGTTCGACGTGGCCCAGGGCCCCAAGGGTCTGCAGGCCGAGAACATCCGCCCGCTCTGATCCCGCGGGCCGACCGTTTCGCACGGTCGACAGCCGCGGCATCCCGTCTTCTCACGGAGACGGATGCCGCGGCTCACTCCCGGTCGCCGCGTACCAGCTCCAGTCCGGCGCCGGCGAACTGGCGCAGGGTCGCGTCAGGCAGGAAGGCTCGCGTCAGCGCGCCTCCGATGCGGGTCAGATCGCTCTCGTCGCGATAGAGCAGGTACAGCGTCTCGTACCGCGGGTGGAACTTCTCCTTGAAGCGATGGAGCGACCCGAAGCCGTACACCGGCTCGAGCGTCGCGGCCAGCTTGTCGCTGAGTGAGGCGATGAGGCCCGCGTCGGGCGGGTAATCGTGCGCGAGCGGGGCGCCCGAGAGCGACATGACCTCGGCGCCCTCCTCCGAGAACAGCTTCGCGGACGAGCCGATGAGGTACTCCATCACGGGTCCGAATCCGCCCTCGCGCCGGCGCATCAGATCGAGGGTCCACCCGCGCGGCGCGCCGGAGTCGCCGTAGACCGGCAGCCACGACAGGAAGCCGTCCACGTCGCCCGTCGGCGAGATCGCGAGGGCGAGGCGGACTTCCGGATCCTCGGCCTCGACGAGCGTGCCGAGCGTGAAGCCCATCTCGGGGAGGCCCTTGTCTCCCACCCACATCTCCGAGATGGCGCGCAGCTGCTGCTGCACGCCCCACGGCTCGTCGGCGAGGCGCGTCATGCGGAAGGTCATGTTCTCGCGCCCGGCGCGGTTGAGCGATGATCGCACGGAGTTCCACCGCTTCCCGGTGAACTCCAGTCCTCGGAGGTCGACGATGGTGTCGTCGGCCACCACCAGGCTCCGCCAGCTGGACGGGACCGCGGCCCGTGTCGCCTCGTCGGCGCTGAAGAAGCAGGGGATGAGGCCAGCGTGCTCGGCCATGCGGATGAACTCGTCGACGGATGCCGCGCGCGAGGCCGCCGGACCGAGGGGGTCGGCGAGGGCCAGGGCGACGCCCGCGCGCCGCTGGTAGGCGACGATGCCGCCGGTGGTGCGGGCGTAGCTGTTGCCGTCCCAGGTGGTCATCCACGACAGTGTGCCGCCGCCGTCGGAGCGCAGCAGCTGCTTCACGTCATCCACGGACGGAGCGGGTGCCAGCCCGAGCTTCGAGCTGCGCTTCGCCCGGAACGCGGCCCGGACCCAGATCAGGTAGACGAGCACGAGCAGCCACAGCACGCCCGACGCGAGCGCCAGCTCGGTCTCGCCATCGATCTGCGCCTCGAGCTGCGCCTCGCTGGTGATGATGATGACCGCCAGGACGAGCGCGGCGGTGGCGACGTTGAAGGCGGCGACGATGATGCCGAGCACCCACGCCCAGCGCCGGCCCCGGCGCAGGCCGTTGGCGATCAGCAGGATCACGACGGCGTCGATGGCGAAGTCGATGAATCCGCCCGAGACGGGCTCGGTCGGACCGAACGGCCCGTCGGTGGGCGCGAGGATCGTGACAACCTGGATCACCCCCAGCACGATCACCGCGACGAAGGCGATCAGCCGCTGCTCGCGCACCGTCGTCCGCTGGATGCGCAGCGACCGGTCGACGAAGAGGATGAGGAGGACGGCAAGCAGGTGCTCGAGGTCGGCGAGCGTGCCCCAGAAGAGCATCGCGACGAAGACGAATCCCAGCAGTGCCAGCCAGCCGCGCACCCGCCACGGCGGGACGAACAGCCCGACCGCGGCGGCGAGACACGCCATCGTGCCTCCCGACGCGCCGACATCCAGCGCAGCGGCTTCGGCCTGCGCCCATTCCCACGGGAACTGCGAGAGTCCCCACAGCAGGAGAGCCGTGGCGAAGATCGCGAAGAGCTGGCCGACCCAGTAGTAGGCGAGGGCGACCCGCGACCCGCGCCGGAACTCGAGATAGGCCATCCCCACGAAGCCCGCGATGGTGAAGAGGTACACCCAGGGGTGATCGACGAAGAAGGTGCCCGTGACGGGCGTCCACCAGCGGCCGTCCGCGAGCGCGGGCAGACCGTAGGCGACGACATCGAACAGTGGGCTGTCGGCGAAGGGGCGCCAGAGCCCCTGCCAGACGACGCCCGCCGCGAGGATCAGCGCGATCATGACGAGGGTGGCGGGCATGCGCCGCGCAGCTGCGACGACGGTGCCGCCGATCGAAGCAGGGGCGGTGCTCGCCGTTCGCGAGGGGGCGTCGCTCATGCGCTCACCCTAGCGAGCGCCGTCAACCGGATATGTGAGGGCGGCTGGCGTAGTCGGCGAGGGCCTTCGCGTCTTCGGCGTCCCGCATGGCGCGGCGCGCGGCATCGAGGGCCGCGACCGGGTCGTCTGCCTGCCGGGCGTTCGCGAGCTCGCGCTGCGCCGAGACCAGGCGCGAACGCGCATCGGCGCCGGAGCGCGCGTGCGCGACGGATGCCTCGGCGTGCGCGATCGCGCCGCGCGCCGCCGCGAGGGTGCCGGGCAGCGCCGTCCGCGCTCCCCGCAGACGCTGCTGCGCGGTGTTCGCATCGCCCAGCGCGAGGTCGAGGCGGCTGCGGAGGCGGGCGATGGCGTCGACCGCGCGAGTGGGGCGGCGCGCGGCATCCGTCTCGATGTTCGTCAGCTCGATCTCGATCGCCCGGAGTTCACCGCCGAGCCGCTCGGAGTCCGGCGGCTCGAGGTGGTCGCGGGTGATCGCCGCCTGGCGCAGCGCGGAGCGGGCGGCCGCGACCTCGTCGGGCACCGCCTGCGCGGCCTGCAGGATGAGACGATGCGTCTCTTCGAGGATGCGGGCGTCGGTCTCGGCCTGGCGCAGTGCGCGCTCGGCGGCGGCGAGTTCGGGGAGTGCGCTCAGCGACGGATCGGCGGCGTGGCTCGCGGCCGCCGCGAGCAGCTGTTCGGCCTCGGCGATCTCGGCCAGCGCGGCGTGCGCGGCGCGCGAGGCATCCCGCCACTCCTCCTCGGCGAAGCGGGCCGACAGCTCGGCCACGAGGGCGGCGGGATCGCCCATCGACGCGCGCAGCTGCGCTCTGCGCTCGCGCGCGGCCTCGACCTGGCTGGCCGCCGAGACGTTCGCCCGCACCCAGGCGCCGTGCTCGGCGCGAGCCGCCGCGATCCGGGCCAGGGCCTCGCCGGTGGTGCGCTCGATGCGCGTGGCGCCTCGGCGGATCTCGTCGGGCAGAACGTCCGCGCCGCTGATCGCCCGGTAGTCCTCGAAGGCGGCGTCGCGCACGTGCTGCCCGGTCAGGCGGGCGCGGCGCAGCGACGCCGGGGCGCCGCCGCCGTAGAGCGCGCCCGACAGTCCCACCTCGAGGTCGAGCTCGTCGACCTCGTCGTCAAGCCGCACCAGGGTCGCGCCCGCCTTGGCGCGAAGGCGCTCGGCCTCGGCGCGCGCACGGGGCGATCGACGGGCGCGGCGCAGCGCCCACACGAGCACCGCGATGATGAGCACCGCGACGCCGACCCCGATCACGACCGGCACGAGCCAGCCCAGGATGTCGGCGGCGAGCTCAGGCATCGGCGCCATCGAGATCGGCGCCCTCGAGATCGGCGCCCTCGAGCCCCGCAGGCTCCTCGAAGAGCAGCAGGTCGCGTAGCTGATCGGCGTCGTCCACCGCGGCCTGCGCGCCGTCGGCCTCGTGGGGCCAGCTGAAGCCCCAGCGGACGAAGATCACCGGCACATCGTGGACGGCGCCGCCCTCGACGTCGTGATGGCGGTCGCCGATCAGCACCGGGCGGCTGATGTCGGCGCCCGCCGCCTCCAGGCGGCGAAGCGCCTCGGCGACGATGTCGGCCTTGGCGCTCAGCGTCTTCTCGTCGGGCGTTGCGCCCACGATCGCGGTGAGTGCGGGGGACAGGTCGAAGTGGTCCATGAGCGCCACCACCTGCACCTCCGGCTTCGAGCTCGCCGTCGACTGCGGGATGGCCGCTGCCGCGAGGTCGTGGATCAGCGACGCGACGCCGGGAAAGAGCTTCGCGCCGGTGGTGTAGCCGTCGGCCTTGCCGAGCACGCGGTAGAACGACACGGCGTCGGTCGCCTCCGCGGGCGTCATGCCGACGTTCGCCTGGAAGGACTCGTACATCGGAGGTCCGATCCAGTGCACGAGTTCAGCCCGGGTCGGCGGGCGCTTGCCGAAGTGCTCGAGCGCGATCGTGAGGCGGCGGAGAATGCCGTCGGACGCATCGACGATGGTGCCGTCGACGTCCCACAGCACGCAGGTCCAGGGAGATCGGCTCGGCATACCCACCAGCCTACGGGCGACGCGCTCGCCGCTCGCCGACGTTCCGGTGGTCGCTCGCGAGGCGTGCCAGCATGCGCCGGAGCGTCTGGACGTCATCGGGAGCCCAGTCGGCGAGCACCTCACCGACGGTGCGCTCGGCCGTCGCCAGGATGCGCTCACCGATCGCGCGGCCCTCGGCGGTGAGGGCGATCAGCACGCCGCGGTCGTCGGCGGGAGCCGGGACCCGCACGGCGAGCCCTGCGCTTCCGAGGCGGCCGATGATCTTACTCATGTTGGTCGGGGTCATGCCCAGCGCGAGCGCGAGCTCGATCGGCCGCATCGCGCCGTTATAGGAGAGCTGATTGACGACGAGGAACGCGCCCATGTCGTCCACGGGAAAGTCGACGCTCGCCATCACGGTGCGACGCACGGCCGTGCTGTCTGCCCAGTGCACGATCGATGCGAGTGACAGGCGAAGGTCGAGCGGGTCCGGCGCGACGATCGGTCGAAGGTCGACCTCGTCGCGGGGCTCCACGTGTCCGCGGGCCATCCGTCCTCCCTTTCGCGGTCTCAGTTCTCTCTCATGAGCCGGACCGGGCCGAGCAGCCCGTACTCGCGCACCACGGGCAGCTGGGTGTGATCCTCGCCGGCGGACCGCATCGCCACGTCCGGAATCCGCTCATAGTAGCCGCGGGCACGGAGCCGGTTGTTCAGCGAGGTCGAGACGCGCACGCGGACGGTATTCGAGCCGGCGCGAAGATCGTCGGTCACGTCGACCGCGGGACGCGCGGTGTCGAATCCCCGTTCCGGGCCGTCCCCGACGCGCACCGACCCCAGTCCGCCGCCTGTCGAGCCCAGTTCCAGGATGTAACGGGCGTCGGCGTCGATGTCGGCGACATCGAGGGTGGCGGTGTACTCCCCGATCCCCGACACGTCCGGGCCGACCGCGTCGAGCTGCGACCACGGCCGCAGGGCGACGGCACCGGCCTCGACGCGCGTGACCGCGGTCATCGGCCGCACCTCGCGCGTGACGTAGCCGTGGCCGCGGTCCTCGCTGATGAGCTCCGACTCACCGGCATCCCAGCTCTCGACGGTCAGCTCCCACGCGTCGAGCGTGGCCACCGGGATCCGAGAGACCGGCGCGGTGTCGGCGGGGGACGCGCCCGACCGGTCGAGGACGACGATCGCCGTCTCGCCGGGCGAGAGCGTGAGTTCCACGATCGTGGCGTCGTCGAGCACCCGGGTGCCGCGATGCGGCCTCATGCGCCCCGACCAGGCGTCGAGCCGGTGCACCGTGCCTCGACCATCCAGTCTCAGGCGGACCGTCGTCGGCTCGGCCGTCTCGTAGAGGAAGTGGTACGCGTAGAGCACGGTGAGGTCGCCGTCCTCTCGCAGATGTGTGAGCAGACTCGCGTTGCTCTCGACGAAGCGCGCCCGGCCAGGAGCGCCGAGCCGGTCGAGCGCCTCGACGACGCCGGCAGGCCCGGTGACGACCACGGTGTCGAGGCTCGTGAGGACGGCCATGGTCTCGGCGAGTTCGGCGTCACGGCCGTCGAGACCGGGTGTCGAGGACGCCGCGGCCTCGTGCACGCGGTGTCGTTCCGCTCGCAGCGATTCCAGCTCGCGCGCGCCGTGCACGACGACCACCCGCAGGCCCCGCCGAGCCCACGCGAGCAGATGCGTCGCGACGTCGGCGTCGAGTGTGCTCTGGTACACGATGAGCGCCCGGTACCCCGGCCCGTCGGGCTGCACGGCGTCGCCGTCGAATGAGACATCGTCGCGCAGCAGGAGCGAGCCGTCGAAGAACTCGTACGTGATGCCGGCGTCCTGCATCCCCAGGTCCTGCCACCAGTGGTTCTCGCGGTCGCGCATCCACATCGTGCCGTAGGCGACCTCGTCCGGGATGCGCTCGCCGTCCCGCCCGCGCAGCGTCACGCCGATGAGATTGTCGGTGAAGTGGTCGGTGCGCAGGATGCCGACGTCGATCCGCGGTCGTCCGCGCCGCAGGGCGTACTGCAGTCGTCCGACCGCCGCGTTCCACTGGGGGTAGAACTCCGAGCCCGGCTGACGCGTGTCGAACCGCTCGGAGAACATCGGCCACATCCCCTCGTGCCCCGGCCAGTGGGTGACGCCCTCCGCGCCGGCAGGGCTCGCCCACCCGTGGAGCACGGTCTTGGTGATGCCGGCCGCGAGTTGCGTCGCGATGATCTGGTCGTAGAAGCGGTGATCGAGCATGTGGTTGCGGGTCGTCGCGCCGGTCTCGGACGAGTACTGCTTGCCGAACAGGTGCGCGGGGCCGCCCATAAGGCGGTAGGCGTCGATCTGCGAGCCGAACTCGAGCGACTCGGTCTCGATGCCGTCGACCTCCGGCCCCGGCCGGGTCAGCTCGAACGGCAGCCCGTAGCTGATCTCGGCGCGCAGGGTCAGTCCGACGCCGTGCAGGAACGCCGCGAACGGCCGCAGCATGTTCTCGATGTAGAGGTCGGTGAACGTGCGGACGAGATCGTGCCGGACTTTCGCGACGGCGACGCGATCCGCCTCGGCCGAGGGCTCGTAGTGATACACCGTCGAGACCGCCATGAACGGCACGTCACGGGTCAGGAACGGCAGCCACGGCACGACGTCGTACCCGCGTCGCGCGCGGAACTCGTCGACCACCGTGCGCCCCCAGAACAGACCGCCGGCACCATATGTGTCGAGTTCGAGGGAGTCCATGTACATGTGCGCGCGCGGGTTCTCGGCGATCCGCTCGCGAAGCGCCGGCGTCAGCACGACGTCGTCCCAGTAGGCGATCACGGCGTCCACGCCGTCGCGATCGAGGTACGTGACGGTGTAGTTGACCGATGACGAGGGCTCCGCCGTCTGTCCTGTCCCGTGCCGCCAGTAGTAGAAGAGCTGCCACGTGCCGTCGGCGGGCGCGGTCCACTCCAGTGCGCCGTCGAGAACGGATGCCGTCACGTCGGTGAGCGACGACGCGTCGAGGACGCCGGCCTCGCTGTCGACGACGCGTGCGGCGACGGCGGCGACGAAGTGCTGGTCACGCACGACTCCGCGGTGCCCGGGCAGCGATCGTTCTGCGGGCGGGGCGCTGAGGTCGATGCGCGGAACGGCACCCGAGCGCGACTGGCCGGGCTCCGGTGTCTCGGAGATGACGTCGAGCTCCTGCGCGGCCGCGGGGTCATCCGGCGTGATGGTCGGAAGGTTCGCATTGGACCAGTTCGTGCCCGACGTGAAGCTCACCGACATGCCGCGCGCGGTCGTCTCCTCGACCACGACCTGCGAGTCGTGCACCCACTCCTCCGAGCCCCAGCCGTAGCGGGCATGGTCGATCGCGCCCTCGTCCATCGCCAGGAACTCCATGCCGCCGAAGCCGAGGCGATGCGCGTCACCGACCTCGCGGCGGAGTGTCTCGTCGGTGTGGAGCCCCTCCGCCAGCCACCAACGCAGCTCGGGACGGAACTCGATCGCGGGGTCGGCGATCTCGCGGCGGAAGTCTTCGAGCGTCATCGCATGTCATCCGTTCGTCAATGAACTGTCCGGATGACAGTATCAAGCGTCGTGCGGACATGACAATAGAGCCGCTCGGACTCGGGTGCGGCGCTCCCATCACCCGGACTCGGACAGGACGTCCGATCGCCGGATCAGAACAGGCGCGGGGCGCCGGACTCGACGCCCTTCATGCCCTCGTAGTCGAGGGTGACGCAGCGGATGCCGCGGTCGGCGGCGAGCACCTTGGCCTGGGGCTTGATCTCCTGGGCCGCGAACACGCCGGTCACCGGCGCCAGGTGCGGGTCGCGTCCGAGCAGCTCGAGATACCGCGTGAGCTGCTCGACGCCGTCGATGTCGCCGCGGCGCTTGACCTCGACGGCGATCGTCCCGCCCGCGGGATCGCGCAGCAGCAGGTCGACCGGGCCGATCGCGGTGGGGAACTCGCGGCGCACCAGCGTCAGCCCGTCGCCGATGACGTCGACCTGCTCGGCGAGCAGCCGCTGCAGGTCGGCCTCGACGCCGTCCTTCTGCAGACCGGGGTCGATCCCGAGTTCGTGGGCCGAGTCGTGAAGCACCTCGTAGATGCGCACGAGCAGCGCGTCGCCGGTCTTGGCTTGGGTGACCCGCCAGTGCTCGAGCACCCCTGCGGCGGCGGAGTCGGCATCCGGAATCTCGACGTCCAGCCGGCACGGCGGGCTCATCCAGTTGAGCGGCTTGTACGAACCGCCGTCGGAGTGCACCAGCAGACTGCCGTCGCCCTTGTGCACCAGCAGACGGGTCGCCAGCGGCAGGTGGGCGTTGAGCCGGCCGGTGTAGTCGACCGAGCAGCGGGCGATGACGAGACGCACCCGACGAGCCTAGTCCGCGCCCGCCGGGTCGGTGCCCGCGTCAGTGGTGGGTGTGCCCGGCTCCCACGGTCGAGCCGGCGATCGGCTTGGCGGCCGGGGACGCCAGACCGGATGCCACGGCCAGCACCACCAGGATGTAGAGGGTGTTCAGCAGGCCGATCTGCTCGCTGATGAAGCCGAGGATCGGCGGTCCGCACAGGAACGAGATGTACCCGATCGTCGCCGCGGCACTCACGCGCGCGGCAGCCTTGGCCGGGTCGTCCGCGGCCGCCGACATGCCGAGCGGGAAGCCGAGCGAGACGCCCGCACCCCACAGGGCGGCGCCGACGAACACGAGCGGGATGTTGGGCGCGAGGATGAACAGCAGCAGACCGCCGGCGGCGAGCACCGCGAGCACCCGGAGGGTCGCGACGCGGCCGAAGCGGTCGACGAGCGGCCCGCCGAACACGCGCACCACGGTCATCGAGACCGAGAAGACGGTGAGGCCGAGCGCGCCGATGGCCGGGGTCGCGCCGTGACCGTCGACCATGCCGAGCGCCAGCCAGTCGTTGGCCCCGCCCTCCGCGAAGGCCATCCCGAGCATGATCACGCCGAGCGCATAGGTGCGGGGCTCGCGCCACGCCGCGAGCGAGGTGTGCAGACGCTCGCGCCAGTGCGGCTTGTCGGCCGCGGCATCCGCGTCGCCGGTGATCTCGCGGGCAGGCACGTTCGCATACGTCGCGAAGGCGATGCCGACGATGATCACGGCCATCACGGCGGTGTGGACCAGCACGTTCACGTGCCAGGCGGCGGCGAGGGCGCCGATGCCCGCGCCGATCACGGTGCCGAAACTGAAGAAGCCGTGGAACAGGGGCAGGATCGTCTTGCTCGACTGCTTCTCGATCGCCGCGCCCTCGACGTTCATCATGACGTCGACGGCACCGTTGCCGAGCCCGAAGAGAACGAGCCCGCCGATCACGACGACGAACGAGTGGAGCACGTCGGTGCCGATGCCGATGATCGCGACGCCGGCGGCGAAGACGAACATCGCCACGAGCATGCCCTTGCGCGCGCCGAAGCGGGCCAGGACGACGTTCGACAGCGACAGGCCCACGATCGACGCGATGCCCGCGCCGAGCAGCATCAGTCCGATCTGGATGTTGTCGACGCCCAGCGTCTGCTTGATCGCCGGAACCCGCGCGGCCCACGTGGCGATGCTGAGGCCGCTGGCGAGGAAGATCGCGAAGACGGCAGTGCGCCAGCGGACGTACTGGGAACGGGAGAGGACGAGTTCCATCGGAACAGCGTACCGAATCGATTCGACCGAATGCCTCCACCTGGGTACGATCGGGGGGTCATGAGCACGCGTCGCGCCACCATCTCGGATGTCGCCCGCGAGGCCGGGGTCTCGCCGTCGACGGCGTCGGTCGTGTTCAGCGGCAAGACGCCCGTGTCGGATGCGACCCGCCGGCGGGTGCTCGATGCCGCGGCCGCGCTCGGCTACACCGGCCCCGATCCGCGCGCGGCATCGCTGCGCCGCGGCCGCTCGGGAATCGTCGGCGTCGTGTTCGAGGAGCATCTCGGCACCGCCTTCCTCGACCCGGTCAAGACCCAGATGATGGACGGTCTGGCCGAGGCGGTCGCCCCTCTGGGCGCCGGACTGCTGCTGCTGCGCGACCACGACCCGACCGGAGTGGGGCCCACGCTCACGACTGCGCCCCTCGACGCGGCCGTGCTCATCGGCTGCAGCGGGCGGCTGCGCGAATCGCTGGACGTGGTGCGGGCGCGCGGCATACCCGTCGTCGTCACGGAGGGAGACGCCGGGCCCGGGGTGCCGCGGATCGAGCTCGACAACCGCGAGGCGCAGCGACAGGCGGCCAGCCACCTCCGCACGCTCGGGCATCGCGACGTCGTCGTGCTGGCGCTGCCCATCCGGGCCGGCTGGGAGCGCGGATGGTTCGACGACGACACCGAGATCTCGGTCGACGTCACGCGGGCGCGGCTCGCCGGGGCGAGGGACGTGTTCCCGGATGCCGCGACCTACGCCGCCGCGGGGAGCTTCATCGACGAGGGGCTCGCCGCCGGCCGAGTGATCTTCGCCGACCCGGAGCGCCGGCCGACAGCCGTCATCGCGCAGTCCGACCTGCTTGCGGCGGGAGCGGTGCGCGCCGCCGAAGAGGCCGGGCTCCGGGTTCCCGAGGATGTCAGCATCACCGGCTTCGACGGCATCGTCGTCGACGGGCTCGCGCCGCACGAGCTCACGACACTGGTGCAGCCTGCGACCGACAAGGGCCGCGCGGCGGGCGAGGCGGTCGCCGCGATGCTCGAGGGCCGGGACGCGGCATCCATCAGCTTCACGTGCGTGTTCCGCGAGGGCACCACCACCGGGCCGGCACCGGCAGCCCCGTCGACCCCGGCCTGACCCGTCCCGCCTACGCCGGCGGGACGATCGCCGCGACGACGTCTTCGACGAGCTCGTCGAGGGCGTCATCGTCGGCGGGCAGCAGTGCCGGAAGCGTGAGGTGCTCGAGGATGAGGCCGCTCATCGCGAGGTACAGCAGCAGCGCCGTGCGCCGATCACCGGGGAAGCCGCCCTCGACGTGCCCGGCCGAGATCGCCTCGAGGTTGGCGGCATAGCGATCCGAGATGGCCTCGGCCAGGTCTTCGCGACGTGCCGCCTCGAGCCGCAGCTCGTACAGAGCCAGGAAACCGGCACGATCCTGGCGCGCACGGCCCAGCAGGTCCTTCATGAGCTGGGCCTCCCGAGCGCGTGTGGGCGCCGCCGTCTCCGGAACGGGCTCGGGGGTCAGGCGCTCGAACACGTGGCCGCCGAGCTCGCGCAGCAGCTCGTCCCGGTTGGCGAAGTAGTTGGACGTCGTGCCCTGGGGCACCGCGGCGACGGCGTCGACCGCGCGGAAGGTGAGACCTCGCGCGCCGTGTCGTGCCAGCACGTCGATGCCGGCGTCGAGGAGAAGGCGGCGACGTTCCGGGTTGGCGACCATGCCTCCACCCTTGCATATAACCCACTCCACTTGCAGTACTCCAGGTGTAGTGGTTAGAGTGTCGAGGCACGGCCCGCCCGGTCGTCAGAGAGAGGAGACGCCATGCGTGAACTGACGTACTACGTCGGCATGACCCTGGATGGTTTCATCGCCGGCCCGAGTGACGAGGTCGACTTCTACCCGCTCGCAGACGACCACAGCGCCTACATGAATGGCCTCTATCCGGAGGTTGTCCCCACTCACGTGCGGCAGGCAGTGGGAATCGACGACGCGCCGAACCGCACGTTCGACACCGTCATCATGGGGCGCCGCACGTACGAGCCCGCTCTCCAGGTCGGAATCACGAGTCCGTATGCCCACCTGCGGCAGGTGGTCGTGAGCCGGACTCTGAACTCCTCGGTCGAGGCCGCGGTGGAGATCGTGCGAGACGACCCTCGTGCGAGGGTGCGGGAGCTCAAGGACGAGGACGGCCTCGGCATCTATCTCGCGGGCGGGGGCCGCCTCGCCGGCGAGCTGCTTCCCGAGATCGATCGACTGATCGTGAAGAAGTATCCGGTCGTGGCGGGCAGTGGACTCCCCGCCTTCGTCGCGGGATTCGCGCCGACGCAGTTAGACCTCGAAGACGTGCGCAGCTTCAGCAACGGCTGCGCCGTCCTGTCGTACCGGCGCGCCTAGCGAGCGCTGCCCCTGGGCCAGGAACGCGGCTACGAACGCTGCGGGCCCAGGGGCAGCGCCGTCTCGCCGAAGTCGTGGATCGTGTAGCGGCCGCAGTCGATGGTCGCGGATGGGCGCACGCCGCGGGGAAGGACGAACGCGGGCGACTGGGCGTCGGTCACGAGGAACGACACCTCCCCGACCGAGAAGTCGTCGCGATTGACCAGCCACGCGTAGCCCCGGAGCCGATGGTCCACCTGCACCAGCGCCCGCGGATCGTCGAGGTGGGCCTTGGGCAGTCGCACCGTCCAGAACTGACCGCCTCCGGTGCGTCCGGACTGTTCCACCCAGCTCAGGACGCAGTCCAGATCCGGGTCCGGGGCGCTCGCCGCGGCGGCCATCCGCGGAGCACCGACCGCGCCGGCGACCGCCACCAGCGCGATGCTCGCCACGACGCTGGCCGAGGCCCCGACGGTCCGCGCGATCGATGTCGCCGGATACCGCCCCTCAGCGCGGTGCGCACGCAGGCCGGAGAGCAGGCCGGGGAGCACCACCAGCCCGAGAATCGGCGCGAACGCGATCGGCTGAAGATAGCGGGCTGCATGCGTGCCGAGCGCGATGGCGCCGATCACGACGAGCAGCGGCATGGCCCACCCGCACGCCGCGACGAGTGCCGCACCTGCGTCGCGCCGTGCCAGCAGCGCGGTCGCGGCGATGCACCAGCCCCACAGCGCGACGATGATGACGACGGCCGCGGCGCCCCAGGGCATCGTCCATCGCTCGGCCACGAGCCCGCCGTAGAAGATCAGCGACTCCGCCCAGCGCGAGGGGTCGGCGTAGCCGGCTCCGGTGTTCGCGATGAGCGGTGCCAGCGGCATCCGTCCCACGAAGCCCACCGCCGTTCCCAGGGCGAGCCCGCCGATCAGCCAGAGCGCGACGCGGCTGCGCGAGACGACCCACGCGCCCGCGAGCACGAGGCCGAGCGGAACCGTCGCCCACGCGGCGAACAAGGGGTTGGTGAGAACGGATGCCGCGGCCACCACGCCGATCAGCACCACCGGCCCCCGCGGCACGACCGACAGCCGACGATCGAGTGCGCGGCGTGCGATGCCGACGGCGAGCACGACGGCGACCACGGTCGCGCTGTAGTACGTCGTCACGGCGAGCAGCGACGCCGGCTCGAGCGAGTCGCGCGAGCTCGACGTCTCGGTGACGGCCAGCAGGCCGAACGCGCTGAACGCGAGCAGCGCGCCCGCGACGGGCATCGACGCGCGTGCTGTCGCGCCGGCCGCAATCCGCAGCACCGCGTAGAGCGCGACGAAGTTCACGATCGCCGCCAGCGCCAGGGTTCCCGTGATTCCGAGGCCGACGAGGGTCAGCAGCGCGAGCACGGCGGTCTCGGGCAGGAAGAGCACCGTCGACAGCGCCCAGTCCTGCGGCTGCCCTATCGCCAGGGAGCGCACGACGAGCGTGGTGACGAGCGAGTCGCCGTCCCGGAACAGCAGCTCCGAGCGAGCGGATGCCGCGACCGCCGTCACGACGGCCACCGCGATCGCGACCGCTGTCGCCGCGCCCAGCAGCTCGCGAGCCCACCGCGGTACGGCGCCGATCGCTTCCCGCGCCTGTCGAAGGGCCACCGCCTCACTCTGCCACGGCGGCCGGGCCAAGACGGCGGGCCACGGCGGCCGGGCAGACACGTCGTGACCCGGCGCGCCGTGACGGCCACGTAGACTGGGAGCTGACCCCGATCGCCCGAGCCGCAGCATCCCCTTCGAGGAATGTTCCCTGCCGACGACCATGAGGAGGCCCGGATGCTCCTCCTCCTCGGCGCGTTCGCGGTGGTCCCTCTTCTCCTTCCGTGGCTCGTGGCCCGCCTCGGCGCCCGCGCCTTCTACGTCGCCGCGATCCTCCCGATCGCCGCTTTCGTGCAGGCGGCGATGCTCGGACCCGGCATCGCCGCGGGCGACATTCCGTTCGAGTCATACGCCTGGATCCCGCCGCTCGACATCGACCTCTCCATGCGCATGGACACCCTGTCGTGGCTGATGACGCTCGTGGTGACCGGAGTCGGCGCTCTCGTGATGGTCTACTGCCGCTGGTATTTCCGGGGCAAAACCGACAACCTCGGGCAGTTCGCCGCGGTGCTGCTCGCGTTCGCGGGGGCGATGTACGGTCTCGTGCTCACCGACGACCTCGTGGTGCTGGTGATGTTCTGGGAGGTCACCAGCGTGCTGTCGTACCTGCTCATCGGGTACTACAACAAGCGTGCCGCCAGCCGCCGTGCGGCCCTGCAGGCGCTGCTCGTGACGACGCTGGGCGGACTCGTGATGCTCATCGGCGTGGTGCTGCTGGTGGTCGATGCGGGAACGTCGAGCATCTCGGCGATCCTCGCCGAGGCCCCCGCCGGAGCGGTCGTGGACGCCGCCCTCGTGCTCATCCTGGTCGGCGCGCTGAGCAAGTCCGCCATCTTCCCGTTCCACTTCTGGCTGCCCGGCGCCATGGCCGCACCCACGCCGGTCAGCGCGTACCTGCACGCCGCGGCGATGGTCAAGGCCGGGATCTACCTGATCGCGCGCCTCGCACCCGTCTTCGCGATCGCCCCGCCATGGCGACCGATCGTGATCGCGCTGGGCGTCTTCACGATGCTGCTCGGCGGCTTCCAGGCGCTGCGCGAGACCGACCTCAAGCGCGTGCTCGCCTTCGGAACGGTCAGCCAGCTCGGCATGCTGACCGTCGTCCTCGGGTACGGGACGAGGGATGCCGCGCTCGCCGGCCTCGCGCTGCTGCTGAGTCATGCGCTGTTCAAGTCGGCGCTGTTCCTCATCGTCGGTGTGCTCGACCGGCAGCTGTCGACCCGCGACCTCACCGAGCTCTCGGGGGTGGGCCGGCAGGCACCGGTCATGGCGGTGGCCGCCTTCGTGGCGATCGCCTCGATGGTCGGCGTCATCCCGACGATCGGCTTCGTCGCGAAGGAGGGCGTGCTCGCCGCTCTCCTGGTCGAGGCCGAAGGCGGAGCGGCCTGGGGCATCGTCGCGCTGATCGGGATCAGCCTGGGATCGGTGCTGACCGCGGCCTACGGCATCCGCTTCCTGTGGGGCGCGTTCTGGACCAAGCGCACCCCCGAGGGCGATCCGCAACCGGCCACCGAGTGGCCGGACCCGCCCATCGGCTTCCTCGGCGCGCCGGTCGCTCTCGCCGCACTCACCCTGGTCGCCGGCTTCGCCACTCCCTGGCTCGACACCGTGTTCACGCCCTACGCCGACGAGGCGCCGCTTGCGACGCCGGGCGTCACGGCGCCCGAGCACCCGGCGCACCTCGCGCTGTGGCATGGTCTGGAGCCTGCGCTGTGGATCTCGCTCGCCACGATCGCCGTCGGCGCCGTGGTCTTCTGGGCGACCAGGGCATGGCGGCCGGCGAGGCGCCTGCTGCCCTTCACCGCCGCCGAGGTCTACAACGCCGCACTGCGCGGCGTGGCACGGCTCTCGGTCGTCACGACGAGTTTCACGCAGCGCGGCTCGCTGCCGGTCTACGTCGGCACGATCTTCGTCGTCTTCGTGGCCGCCGAGGCGACGGCGCTGATCGCCAGCCAAGAGCTGCGCGCCCAGCTGGACGCCTTCCAGACCCCGATGCAGCTGGTGGTGGCGCCGATCATGATCGCCGCCGGACTCGTCGCCGTCCGCGCGCGCAAGCGCTACACCGGCGTCGTGCTGGTCTCAGTCACGGGCCTGGGCATGGTGCTGCTGTTCGCGACGAGCGGGGCCCCCGACCTCGCCGTCACGCAGATCCTGGTCGAGACGGTCACGCTCGTCGCGTTCGCCCTGGTGCTCCGCCGCATCCCCTCGCGCCTGGGCGAGCACAACGCGTCGGTGTGGCCGGTCGCCCGCGCCGTGCTCGGCGCCTCGGTGGGCATCACGATGGCGCTGGTGGCGATCGTGGCGACATCGGCCCGCGTCGAGAAGCCGATCTCGGGCTCGTTCCCCGAGCTCGCCTACGAGATCGGGCATGGCAAGAACGTCGTCAACGTCGCCCTGGTCGACCTGCGCGGGTGGGACACCATGGGCGAGCTCTCGGTGCTCATCCTCGCGGCGACGGGTGTGGCATCCCTCGTCTTCGTCACCCATCGCGCCGACACGCTGTCGCGCTTCTCACCGCTTCCCTCGGGGGCGACGCGCAGCCGCCGTCCCCTCGTCGAGACATCGGACGGCCTGCAGCAGCGTGACGATGCCCACGGCAGCGGACGCACCGCGTGGCTCATCGGAGGTCAGCGCGTGCGGCCCGAGAACCGCTCGATCATCCTCGAGGTGATCGTGCGCATCCTCTTCCACACGATCATCATCGTGTCGCTGTATCTGCTGTTCGCGGGTCACAACCTCCCCGGCGGCGGATTCGCGGGCGGGCTCGTGGCGGGGATGGCCCTGGTCATGCGGTACGTCGCCGGCGGCCGGTATGAGCTCGGCGCCGCCGCTCCGACCGACGCCGGACGCCTCCTCGGCACCGGAATGACCATCGCGGTCGCGTGTGCGATCGTGCCGCTGTTCTTCGGCGCACCGCCGTTGACGAGCACCTTCTTCGAAGCCGAGCTCCCGGTCCTGGGGCATGTCGAGTTCGTGACGTCCACCCTGTTCGACGTCGGCGTGTATCTCGTCGTCATCGGCCTCGTGCTCGACGTGCTGCGCAGCCTCGGGGCCGAGGTCGACCGGCAGGCCCAGGAGGCACGCGAGGGCCGGCCGGGCGGACGGGGCGAGGTGGGAGTGTCATGACGGTCTCGCTCGTCCTCATCATCGTCATGGCGGTGCTCTTCGCCTGCGGTGTGTACGCGATGCTCGAGCGCAGTCTCACCCGCGTGCTCATCGGGTTCCTCCTGCTCGGCAACGCGGCCAACCTGCTGCTGCTCATCGTGATGGGAGAGCCCGGCGTCGCACCGTTCTTCGGCGCCGCGGCATCGCCCGACGAGATGTCGGACCCGCTGCCGCAGGCCCTCACACTCACCGCGATCGTCATCACGTTCGCCGTGTCGGCCTTCCTCCTCGCCCTCATCTACCGCTCGTGGCAGCTCGGAAAGGCCGACACCGTGCAGGACGACGAGGCCGACCGCGCCGTGCGCGAGGGCACCGCCGACGTGGACGAGGCGATGGACGACGAGACCGAGATCGAAGACGAGGACGACGACGCGACGACCGACTTCCTCGGCACGGCCACCGCGCCCATCCGCATCATCGGCAGCCGCGACTTCGCCGGCCTGCGCGACGATGCCCCGGTCGACCGGCCGGCGCAGCCCCGCGACGCCGACCGCCGCGGCGGAGGTGACGAGTCATGATCGACATCGCTCCCGCCCTCGTGCCGCTGCTGGTCACGCTGCCGCTTCTCGGCGCCGCGATCGCCCTCATCGCCGGTCGGCATCGCCGCATCCAGGTGACGGTCTCGGTCGTGACCCTCACGGTCGTCTGCGCCATCGCCGCCGTGCTGCTCGTCGTCGTCGATGCCGGGGATGCCCCGATCGCGGTCTCGGTCGGGGGGTGGCCCATCCCGTTCGGAATCGTGCTCTACGTCGACCGGCTCTCGGCGCTCCTCGTGGTCGTCTCGAGCATCGTGCTGCTCGCGGTGCTGCTCTTCTCGGTGGGCCAGGGCGCCGCCGACGGCGATGACGAGACGCCGGTGTCGATCTTCCACCCGTCGTACCTGATCCTGGGCGCCGGCATCTTCAACGCGTTCATCGCGGGCGATTTGTTCAACCTCTACGTCGGCTTCGAGATCCTGCTCGTGGCGTCCTACGTGCTCATCACGCTCGGTTCGACCGAGTCGCGCATCCGCACCGGCGTGGTCTACATCGTCGTCTCGCTGGTGTCGTCGATCCTGTTCCTCGCGGCGATCGCGATGATCTACGGGGCGCTCGGGACCGTGAACATGGTCCAGATCGCCGAGCGCATGGGCGAGCTGCCACAGGATACGCAGCTGGTGCTGCATCTCATGCTGCTGCTGGCCTTCAGCATCAAGGCCGCCGTCTTCCCGCTGTCTTTCTGGCTGCCCGACTCGTACCCGACCGCGCCGGCCCCGGTCACGGCGGTGTTCGCGGGTCTGCTGACGAAGGTCGGCGTCTACGCGATCATCCGCACCGAGACGCAGCTGTTCCTCGACAACGACGTCAATCAGCTGCTGCTGTGGGTGGCGCTGGCGACCATGATCGTCGGCGTGCTCGGCGCCGTGGCGCAGGCCGAGCTCAAACGCATCCTGTCGTTCACGCTCGTCAGCCACATCGGCTACATGATCTTCGGGCTCGCCATCGCGACACCCGCCGCGATCGGCGCGACGATCTACTACATGGTCCACCACATCGTGGTGCAGACGACGCTCTTCCTGGCGGTCGGGCTCGTCGAGCGCCGCGCCGGCAGCACGTCGATCCTGCGGGTCAAGGGCCTGATGAAGGCGGCGCCGGTGATCGCGGTGCTCTACTTCATCCCTGCCGTGAACCTCGGCGGCCTGCCGCCCTTCTCGGGCTTCATCGGCAAGTTCGCGCTCTTCGAGGCGGCGGCAGAGGTGGGCACGCCGCTCATGATCGTGCTCATGGTGGGCGGCATCGTCACGAGCCTGCTCACGCTGTACGCCCTGATGCGCGCGTGGAACCTCTCATTCTGGCGCGAGGAGGACGACTCTGCCGAGACCGAGGCCCGCATCTCGTATCTCGGCGACGCACCGGCGGCCCGCACCCAGACCGAGCGCCGGGCGATCCCGAAGATCATGACGGCCTCGACTGCCGGTATGGTCGCCGTCACGGTCGCGCTGACGATCTTCGCGGGGCCGCTGTACGACGTCTGCACGCGCATCGGCGACGCGCTGCTGCAGCCGATCTCGCTCACGCAGCTCGAGGAGGACTCGCGATGAGCGACGACCTCGCGCAGCGCACCGGCCCGGGAATCGCCCGCGGAGCCTCGGATTCACGGCTGCGCCGCATCGGCGTGGGAATCTGGCGGCAGCTGCCGTTCTTCGTCTGGCTCATCGCGCTGTGGATGCTGCTGTGGGGGCAGTTCACCTGGACCGCGTTCCTCACCGGACTGGCCGCGGCGGTCGTGGTCACGCGAGTCTTCCGGCTGCCGCCGGTCGAGCTGTCGGGAAGAGTCAACCTGTGGTGGGGGCTCGTGTTCGTCACGACGTTCTTCGCTGCGCTGGTCCGCGGGTCGCTGCTGGTGTCGTGGCAGGTCCTTCATTTCGGCCGGCAGCCGATGAGTGCGATCATCGCGGTGCCGCTGCGCACCGACGACGACCTCATCATGGCTCACGTCGCCGTGACCGCATCGCTCATCCCCGGCTCGCTCATCATCGAAGCCGACCGTGCTCGCCGCATCCTCTATCTCCACGTGATCGGTGCGTCGACCCCTGAGCAGGTCGCGTCGCAGCGTCGCGCGGTCCAGGGATGGGAGGCCCGCATCGTCCGCGCCGTGGGGTCGCGGGAACAGCTCGGAATGATCCGGCGCACCAGCGTCGA
>NZ_CAJF01000038.1 GCF_000304335.1 Microbacterium yannicii PS01
TGTCGCGTCAGCATCCGTGTCGGCGTCAGCATCCGTCGCGTCGGCGTCAGCGTCTGTCGCGTCAGCGTCCGTGTCGGCGTCTGCGTCAGCGTCAGTCGCGTCGGCATCCGTCGCGTCGGCGTCGGTCGCGTCAGCATCCGCATCTGTCGCGTCAGCGTCGGTGACGTCGGTCGCATCGACCACGCCCTCGGAGACGACGGAGAAGTTCACCGAGTCGGTGCTGCCGTCACCTTCCTCCTGCGTGGCGGTCACGGTGTAGTCGCCGACGGGCAGGTCCTCGAACGTTGCCGTCCAGGTGCCCTCGGGCGAGACCGTCACGGTCTGCTCTTCATCGCCGATGGTGACGACGACCTGGGCATTCTCTTCGCCCTCACCGGTGACGGTGAGGTCGTAGGTGCCGTCCGCGGTCGGAACGGTGAACTCCTCGCCCTCGGTCGGGTCGGTGATCACGACATCCGTGACCTCGTCGACGACGGTGAAGTCGACCTCCGCCGTGCTGCCACCCGGCGTCTGCGTTGCGGTGGCGGTGTACTCGCCCGGCGTCAGATCGTCGAACGTCGCGGTCCACGTACCCTCGGGCGTGACCTCGACGGTCTGCGGCTCCTCGCCTGTAACAGTGACGACGACCGACGAGCCGGGGTCGCCCTCGCCCGTCACAGTGACGTCGATGGTCCCATCCGGGTCCGGCGCGACGATGACTTCACCGTCGGTCGGGTCAGTGATGGTGACGTCGTCGATCTCCTCGACGATCGAGAAGGTCGAGTTGTCGGTGCTGCCATCCGCGGGCTGCGTCGCGGTCACGGTATACGCGCCCGTGCCGAGGCCTTCGTAGGTCGTCGTCCAGATCCCATCCTCATCGACCGTGACGGTCCGGGCGGGCTGACCGGTGAGGGTCAGTTCCACGGACTCACCCGGGTCGCCCGTACCGGCCACAACAACATCCCGAACGTCGCCGGTTTCCGGAACGGTCAGCTCGGCACCCTCGGAGGGCGCCGTGATGGCGACATCGGTGATCTCCTCCACGATGGAGAATTCGATGCTGTCACTGGTGTTGTCCGACGTCTGCACGGCGGTGGCGAGATACTCACCGACCGGAAGAGCCGGGTAGGTCGTCGTCCACGTGCCATCCGTGCCCACGGTGAGCGGGCGGACGTCCTGGCCGGTGAGGGCGAGGTTGACGGTCGAGCCCGGGTCGCCGGTTCCTGACACGACGACCTCGCGGGTGTCGTCCGCTTCAGGGACCGTGAGCTCAGCTCCGTCTGTCGGTGCTGCGATCACGACCGGAACGAACGACTCCGCAACGGTGAAGGTCACCGTGTCGGTGCTGCCACCGGGGGTCTGCGTCGCCGTCGCCGTGTACGTCCCGAGAGGCAGAGCCGGGAAGGTCGTCGTCCACGTGCCTTCCGGCGTGACGGTGGCGGTCTGCGGCGTCTGGCCAGGGATCGTCACCTCGACGGACTCGCCGGGGTCGCCGGTGCCCGAGACGATGACGTCGGCGGGTCCCTCGGCAACGGTGATCGTCGAGCCGTCCACGGGTGCGGTGATGTCGACGTCAGTGATGGTCTCGACGACCGAGAACGTCACGGTGTCTTCGCTGTCATCGCCCGACTGCGTCGCCGTCGCCGTGTACTCACCGACAGCGAGGCCCGGGAAGGTCGTCGTCCAGGTGTTGTCGTCCTGGACCGTGGCCGTCTGCGACTCCTCGCCCTCGATGGTCACCTCGACCGTCTCGCCGGCCTCGCCGAGACCCGAGACGACGACGTCCGTCGTGCTCTCGTCCTCGGCGACCGGGATGGACGCGCCCTCCGCCGGCGCCGTGATGTCGACCGCGGTGACGGCCTCGACGACGGAGAAGTTCACCGTGTCGGTGCTGCCGCCGGGTGTCTGCGTGGCAGTGGCGGTGTAGTCGCCGACCGGCAAGCCGGTGAACGTCACCAGCCAGGTGCCTTCTGGTGTGACCGAGGTTGTCTGCGAAGGCTGACCTTCGATCGCGACCGTGACCGACGCGCCTGACTCACCCGTGCCCGAAACAGGCACATCGGCTGTCTCGGAAGGATCCTCAGCCGTGATCTCGGCGCCCTCAGCGGGCGACGTGATGTCGACGCCGGCCGTGACGTTGACGTTCGGTCCCACGGTCGCGTTCGCGAGGTCCACCGTCACGGCGTCGAGCGTCGGCAGCACCGTCAACCGCAGTGCTGTCTCGGAGAAAACACCGCCCGAAGTCGACTGGTTGTTCACCGTGATGCTCGCGACGAGCGGGAGGATCTCGCCGAGCGCGGGGAGGACGAGTGAGTTGATCGGTGCGATCAGCGTCGTCGCGATGGCGTTGACGGAGTCGATGACATCCTGCAGCGGAGACGCCAGCGCGGCGACGACGGCTTCCAGTCCGTCCGGAAGATTCAGCGCGACACCGGCAAGCGCAATGCCGCTGGTGTCGCCATCAAGAAGGGCGCCGACGGTCGTGTTGACGGTCACCAGGTTGCCGAGCACCGTCGTCACGGCGCCAGTGACAGTCAAGCCCTCGATCGCAGCGGTGAGTTCGTCCACCGCGTCGTCCAGCAGGCCGTCGATGAGAGCGAAGACCGAGCCCTGAATCTCCAGGATCGTCGCCTCGCTGAGGATCTCAGTATTCGGAGCCTGGCCGTTCAGCGGCTGGATCTCGTCGAGGTCGATGATGATCAGACCCTCGCCGAGGTCGATGGTGACCCCGGGGTAGAGCGGGTCTGTCAGCGGCTCGGAAAGGAGGTCAGCGATCGCCTCAGTCAGGCTCGTGGTCCCCACGGTGAGATTGGCTTGAGCCAGTGGCGCAAGAAGACCGAGCAAGCCTTCGACCGCATCATTGAGCTGCCCGCCGACAGCGTCGAGGTCAGTCTGCACGCCCCCGACCGCGGCGGTCAGCGCATCACTCAGAGCGTCAACGGTCGCGCTCTCGATGGTCAGAACACCGCTCGCGATCTCGTAGTGGCCAACTGGGCCAGCGGGAGCAGCCTGTGTGGCGGTAGCGCTCACGACCTCCAAGGTGAGGTCGACGGCGGCGAGCTCGCTAACGAGGTTCGCTGCAACCGGGCCGGCGAGAGAGTCGACGGCGGCGGTAAGGTCCACGCTCAGTGGGCCAGGAGGGGGACCGCCGGTCCCGACAACACCGCCCGCGCCGACAAGCCCCGATGCGCCCATCGAGTCGCCGTTGGGACCCGCGCTCGCGTACTGGCCCACGACTCCAAGTTCGGCGAAGTTGATCGGAATCTGTATGCCGCCGGGGCTCGTGACATTGACCAACGACAGCGCCGTCAGATCGAGGTTGTTGAAGTCCGTGACCGTCGGCGGCGTGCCATCGTTCGATGCCGCAGCACCCTCGATGTCGGCAACCGCATCGAGGTCGATCAGATCGAGAATCGACCCACCCAGGAACGTCCCCGTCGCGTTCGACGAGTCGCCGGGGCCGGCGTGCGCCGCCGTCACCCCTCCGAACATGGCCAGCGCGGTCACTGTGACCGCGGCCCCTGCTTTCAGAATCAGACTCTGCCGGTCTTTGAACCGCAGCGTTCTTCTCACACGTGCGACATCGCGTTCGCGTTGCAAAGCAACCCCCCAAGGCGCTTGTTTATCTAGTTATTCGCCGCGCCCCTCCGACGGGCGACACGAGCTGGCCGAGGCCAACGCGCCCCAAACTAGCGCAAACCTGATAGTTCCCTGCAAGCCGAACACGCAGATTTCTCAGGTTTGCCATTGATCGGCCTTGCAGGGTGGACAACGCTTGTTGCGGTTGACTATGGTTCGCACTCCGAAGGGTGCACGCACTCGAGAATCAGCGTGACCAGCACACCCCGCAGGTCGTCCGATTGCGTTCTCGGCAGTACATAGCCCGCGAAGCATATGGGATCGCGCTCCGCCTCTTCTCTGCAGCCGCGGGCCGCTCGCACCTCGACTCAGGCATCCCGCCCGCAACTGTTGGCGGCCGGGCGCGTCGCACCGCGCTCCGCGGCATCCGGAACCCGTCAGAGCTTGCGGAGCAGCACTGTCTCGACCGTGTGATCGGCGGATTTCTGCAGGACGAGGCTCGCGCGGTGGCGCGTGGGCAGCACGTTCTCTTCGAGGTTGGGAAGGTTGATGGTGTTCCAGAACTGCAGCGCTCGCGCGACGGCCTCGTCGTCGGTCAGATCGGCGAAGACCTTGAAGAACGAGTTGGGATTGCTGAACGCGGCACGGCGCAGGGCGAGGAAGCGCTCGACGTACCACTGCTGGATGTGCGCGGCGTCCGCGTCGACGTAGATCGAGAAGTCGAAGAGGTCGCTGACGGCGACGTCGTTCGGCGTCGGCGGCGGCTGCAGCACGTTGAGGCCCTCGACGATGACGATGTCGGGCCGCCGCACGGTGATCGCCGCGTCGGGCACGATGTCGTACTTCATGTGCGAGTAGAACGGTGCGCGCACCTCGGCGGCGCCGCTCTTGACCTCGGTGAGGAACGACACCAAGGCGCGGCGGTCGTACGACTCGGGGAAGCCCTTGCGCTCCATGAGGCCCCGCCGCTCGAGCTCGGCGTTCGGGTAGAGGAAGCCGTCCGTCGTCACCAGTTCGACGCGGGGCGTCCCGGGCCATCGGCTCGTGAGCTCGCGCAGCAGGCGGGCGATCGTCGACTTGCCCACCGCGACCGAACCGGCGACTCCGACGATGAACGGCGTGGTCGAATCGGGCTCGCCGAGGAATGCATCGGTCTCGCCGCCGAGGCGCTTCGTCGACTCGGCGTACAGCGACAGCAGCCTCGACAGCGGCACGTACACCTGCGCGACTTCGGCCATGTCGAGCCGATCGCCGAGTCCGCGGATCTGAACGATCTCGGTCTCGGTGAGCGGCTGCGTCAGCCCGGCAGCGAGGCGCGCCCAGTCCGCTCGGTCGATCTCGCGATAGAGCGAGAGAACGGGTGCGGCAGCGGGCACGGCTGCGGTCGCTTCATCGACGGACATCGCGCCCATCGTATCCGCTGCGGATGCCGGCCCCGTCTCTCGGCTGTGCCGCCTGGGGATACGCGCGCGAAACACGGACGACCGCACCGCGCAACAGGCGGCTCGTAATCTTCCTTCCGAGCACCACCGGAGGCACCATGAGCGCAGGCAGCCCGCAGACACCACCGCGCGCACCCGGCGCGGCAAGCGCCCTCGGACAGGCGATCCTGGAGCACCGTCCGTCGTCGATCCTCGCTGAGACGTCTCCGCTGAGGGGCCTGCGGCGCGGCTCTGTCCGCACCGTCGATCTCGTCGCCCAATCGGTGGCGGCCGTCGCTCCCGCAGGCGTTCTGCTGACCTCGAGCGGCGGCCTCGCCGCTCATGCCGGCTCGTTCGCCTTCATCGCGCTCGCCCTCACCGCGTGCGTCGTCGTGCTCGTAGCGCTGTCGATCTCCGTGTTCGCGCGGCGACTGTCCGCGGCTGGCGGCCTGTACACCTTCGTCACGCGAGGCCTCGGGCCGGTTATCGGCATGCTCGCCGGTGCGGCCATCGCCCTCGGGTATGCCACCGTCGCGATCGACACGCTCCGCAGCGGTGTGCGCCGGCTCACCACGCTTTTCGTGCCCGCCGCTACTGGGGGCGATCGGATGCCGGATCTCGGCGTGTTCGCCCTCATCCTCGTCTGCACGATCGGGCTGGTCGGCCTCATCGTCTGCGGCGCCCGCGTCTCGACGCGCATCATGCTCGTGATCGAGATCGTCGCGGTCGCGGCGATCCTGGTGATCTCGGTCGTCGTCTTCGCGAGCACCGGGTGGGATCTTGAGCCTCTGATCCCCGACCCGTCCTCCCCTCCGGCGCTGTCGTCGTTCGCGGCGGCGGCGGGAGTGGCCCTCGTCTCGTTCGTGGGGTTCGAGAGCGGCGCTGCGCTCGGTCCGGAGAGCCGTCGCCCCCTCGCGAGCGTGCCCCGCGCGCTGGTGTGGACGGTCGTCGCCGTCGCGATCGTGTATCTCTTCGGCGTCGCTGCGCAGCTGTCGGCTCGGGCCGATGGCAGCCTCGGACGTACCTCCTCGCTCCTGGCGGAAGCAGCGTCGCTGGATGCCGCGTGGATCGGTCCGGCTGTCGACGCCGTGGTCGCGGCATCGTGGATCGCCTGCACCCTCGCCTGCACCAATGCCCTCGTGCGCCTGGTTTTCACGATGGCGCGCGAGCGCGTCCTGCCGGAGTGGCTCGGTCGCACCTCACGACGCTTCTCGACGCCGCACCGCGCCGCGATCGCTGTGGGACTGATTCTCGCCGGCGGAACCGTCGTGCAGACCTGGGCGGGCGGCGGCTCGCTGCTCGACGAGGTGATCGGGTTGGGAACGAGCGTCGGCTTCATCGTCGCGTACCTGATCGTCTGCGCCGCCGCGGTGACGTACCTGGTGCGGGTGAAGGAGTTCAGTCTGCGCGAGGCGTGGCCGGCCATGCTCGGGACGCTCGCGCTCGCCGCACTGACGGCTACCGAGATCGTCGGCACCGAGGGCAGGACGCGCGTGGCCCTTCTGGTGATCGCCGCGGTCCTTGCCGCCGTCGTCGCCGGGTATGCCCTCGCCCTGCGGCGTGGCGCGCTCCCCCGGGCCCGCCCGGGCGCCTACGACACTCCCGTGGCGGCCGACGCCCTGGGGGCGCAGGGCGAGAGGCCTCACGGCGCATGAGTGCGCTCGGCACGGGGGTCGGACAGGCGCTGGCGGTGCTGGAAGAGGTCGCCAGGTCGGGCCCCACACTGTCGGCGAACGGCATCGCGCGTGCCCTCGGGATGCCGCGGACCAGCGCCTATCGCCTCATCAACTCGCTCGTGAGCGAGGAGTATCTGCTGCGGCATCCCGATCTCGACGGCTTCGTACTGGGAGTTCGAGTCGTCGAGCTTGCCCATCTCGTCGCCCCGACCCGGCCGGCGCCGACCCCGGACGTGCTCGGCGCGCTGCGCGCCGAGACCGGCGAGGCGGTCCATCTCGTGCGATATCAGCGCGGGCGCGTCGTCATCGTGGACGAAGATCCCCGGCAGCCGCTCGTGTCGATCGAGCGGACGCGGCGCCAGCTGGCCTCGACCGCGATCGGGCGACTGCTGCTGGCCGGCTTCGCTCCGCCGCTCGGTGACCACGAGGATCAGGATGCCGTCGCCGAGGTCATCGCCTCGGCGCGCTCGTCAGGGATCACCGCATCCGAGCACCGCCGTATCGCGGCCGAGTGCGCCGAGAATGACTTCGCTCTGCACGCGGAGCCGGCCGATCATCGGCGTGCCTGCGTGGCCGTGCCGCTGAGATCGGCCGACGGGCGGCTGCGCGGTGCGCTCGCCCTCGCCACAGCCACGGGCGACCTCGCGCTGGCGCGCGCGCACGTCGGGCGCCTGCGCACCGCTGCGGACGTTCTCGTGCGAGAGGCTGAGGTCGCGCTCTTCGAGGCATGAAGCCCACCCGCCTCGCGTGCGCAGGGCTGCGCCGGCCCGTGCGGGGGTCGGACGCGCGATCGCGCCGGTTCGTCAGGGCAGGGGTACGACGAACCGCTCGACCGCGAGGATCGCCTCGAGCGGGACCGGGCCGAGATAGCGCGAGTCGATCGACGCCCGGCGGTTGTCGCCGAGCACGAACATGGCACCGGCAGGCACGGAGACGTCGAAGGCGAGCACGCTCGCGAGCCCGGCGGGGTCGGCCCGGACGTCGTTCACGACGCGGGCGCCGTTGACAGTGAGCTCGCCGCCAGGATCGCAGCAGGCCACTCGATCGCCGGGGAGCCCGAGCACGCGCTTGACGAAGACCGGCGCCACCGCGTCGGATCCCGCCAGCCGCGCGCTCGTCTCGGCCCAGTCGCCAGGATCGGCGAAGACGACGACGTCGCCGCGTTCCAGATCGCTCCCGTCCGAGACGGCCCCGACCACGAGGTCGCCGACGGCGATAGCCGGGCCCATCGAGTCGGAGGCGACGCGGTACACGCGCGTTCCGCCGGCGAGCACGGCGACGACCGCGACGACCGTCACCGCGGCGGCAACCAGACCGATCCGGCGTGCGGCACGCCGGTTCACAGCGTCCCGAGCCGCGCGGTCATCGCCTCGATCTCACGCTGCTGTTCAGCGGCGACATGCTTCGCGAGGGCTCGGATGAAGCTGTTGTGTCCAGCTGCCATCGCGGTGCGGGCCATGTCGAGCGCGCCCTCGTGGTGGAAGATCATCAGTTCGAGGAACCGCTTCTCGGCCTCGGGTCCGCTCAAGTCTCGAAGCTCCGCGATCTGCTCCGGCGTGGCCATGCCCGACATCGTGCCGCTGTGGTCGTGGTCGAGGATCCCGACCTGGTGCCACGCGTCGATCCACGCCTGCATCTGGGCGACCTCCGCAGCCTGGTCGCGCTCGATCGCCACGGCCAGGCTTGTCGAGGCATCCCCGATCCCCGGCGTTCCCGCGAGGATCTGCGACAGCTCGATCGCCTGCTGGTGATGCGGGATCATCATCGCCGCGAAGCCCATGTCGGCCTCATTCGGCACATCGTCGACCGGCTCCTCCTGTTGCGCGGCCGCGAAGACCGCACCCGCCCCGTCGGGCGCCGGGGGCGACTCGGTCGCCGTCGCGCTGGGCGAGAGCTGCACCCCCACGGCGAGCGCTCCGGTGACGAGGAAGGCTGCGAGTGAGACGGCGGTAGCGAACGGACGACGCATGATTCCTCCGGAACGAGTGCGAGGGGCCTGGGCGGGGCCGGGAGCCTGACTCGGCCGCTGGTCCTGTCGAGTGGCGATTCGACAGGACCAGCGACCAGGAGCCGGCCCGGGCGGGGACTACGAGACGGCGGCCTCGAGCGGCTCGACGCGCAGGCGGCGACGGCGCAGCACGAGCACGGCGCCGATCACGAGCAGGGCGAGTCCGACCAGTCCTGCGCCGCCGGCGATCACTCCGCCGGTGACGGCGAGCGCGCCGCTGGCTGTGACGGTGACGTCGACGGATGCTGTCGCCCCCGAGTCCGCGCCCACGGCGACGACCTCGTGGGCACCGGGCTCGGCTCCGGACGGCAGCGTCAGCTCACCGCTGATCACGCCGGCGTCATCCGCTTCCAGCGTTCCGACCTTCAGCGGGTCGGAGTGGAGCGTGACGGCCACCTTCTCACCGGCCGCGAAACCCGAGCCGCTCAGCTCGAACTTCTCACCCGGCGCCAGCGTCGTGTCCGACAGCGAGATGCGTGCCGCCTCGTCCTGGCCCTCCCCCGAGCCGCCGCCCGTGCCGGGGGTCGCACCGTCGGTCGGCTCCGGCGTGGGAGTCGCCGTCTCGGTCGGCTCGGGTGTCGGCGTCGCGGTCTCGGTCGGCTCGGGCGTCGGCTCAGGCGTCGGCTCGACGACCTCGCACGGCGACTCGTCGGTGTGGATCTCGCCGCCGGGGTCGCCGTTGATGCAGGATCGGCCCGCAGGGGTTCCCATCGACTGGCTCGTCCAGTCGCGCGGCATGATCGAGAACGTCTGCCAGTGCGTCTGCATCGGGCTCTGGTCCTCGTCGCGCACCACATGGTGGAAGCCGCTGTTCACCCAGGCGACAGGATCGGTGAGAGACTGCCCGGCCGCCGAGGCGACGTACTCGACGACGTTCTTCTCGGCGCACGCCGGGTTGAGGTTGTTCGTCGCGTACTCCTGGCAGGCGTTGTAATTCGTGAAGGTCAGCAGCGGCTGCGTCACGGCGTCGCCCTGGTACAGCTGCGATCCGGGGAACACGAACTCGTACGACCGCTCGTGCCCGTCGGCGTTGGTGCTGTTCGGCGCGGCGACGCGCCACCACGTCAGGTCGTTCACCGGGGCGAGGTTCGCTGGGCTCGCGACCGTCGTCGGAGTGGTGTGCATGAGGTTCGTGCGCTCCCCCTCCTCGCCGAGCACCGAGTCGTACTGTTCGACCGCCATCTGGTCCTGGCCGTCCAGCCCGAAGTCGAGGCGCCAGATCGCGTTGTGCCAGTGGGATGCCGCGAAGGCGGTGTCGCCGGTACCGACCGGCCATCCCGTGGTGGCGTCGGCGTCGAAGTCCTCGTACGAGATGTCGCCGGTCGCCCCGAGGTCGAAGGCGATGCCGCCCTCATCGGTGAATTCGATCTTCGTCGCGTACTCGTACCAGTCGACCTTCGAGATGATCTGCAGGCTGAAGCCCTGCGCCTCGGTGGTGAACAGCGGCGCGTCCTCGATGGACCCCCACGACTGCTCGTGCGACCGGTACGCCATAGGGCTCGTGGTGTCGGTGATGCACAGCGCCGGGATGGTGCGCATCCACGTCGTGGTCGAGCCGCCGCGCGTGGTGGTCCAGGTCTGGGCGACGTCCTTCAGCTCGCCCGAGCCGCATTCGGCCGCGCTGAGCTTCTGCAGGTACTGGTTGCCGAATCCGTACGACGTGATGTCGTTCCACACGTTCTTGCCGGTGTCGTAGGGCACGTGGAGCTGCCCGAGGTAGACCGAGTCGAGCACGCGGCGGTACGCCGACTCGCCGGGTGCTCTCACGCCGACCTGCTCGAGCACGAGGCCCTTCTTGCTGTCGACGCGCCAGCACATCTGCCACGAGGTGCCGTTGTCGAACGACTTCTCGATCAGCGCATCGCCCGAGCAGTTGATGGGCGGCGGCGCGGCGGTGGCCGCCGTGGCGGGGACGACGGCGATCCCGGCGGCGACCGCGAGGGCCGCCGCGGCGAGCGCGATCGTGCGGGTGAGCTTCTTCACGGGTGCGATGCCTCTCATCGGATGCCGATCACGGCGCGGGTGGACAGGTCGACGACGAATCCGGTCGTGTCGAGGTAGCCGCCGCCGGGGATGCGGAACTGCATCTCCACGCAGCGGTCGATCGCGCAGGCCTCGCCGCCGATCGAGCTGGCGTCGGGCACGAACGCCCCGCCGCTGACGCCGAGCTGGTCGATCGAGGTGAGCTCGTCGCCGGTGATCGACTGGAATTCGGTGCGCACGGCGGCCGAGGCATCCGTGCTCTCGAGGAAGACCGCGAAGGCGTAGTCGATCTCGTCGGCACTGGGCGGCGGCTGCACGCCCTGCTTCGACGAGCTCTCGACCGTGCCGCCGCTGAGGTTCACGGCCTGCACGAGAGTCTGGTTCGAGGAGTAGTCGTAGAGGACGACGTCGACGATGCGGTCGGCCACGTCGACGTCGCGCGTGGTGACGTCGATCGACAGCACCTGCGGCGCGTCGGAGCCGTCGACCGAGGTGACATCCTCGGGCACGCTGGCGTCGGTAGTGGCGAGGTGCAGCGCGTAGCTGAGCTCGTCCGGGCTCAGCGGGTCGCGGGCCGCGCCGAGGGCCGGCTTGTCGGTGACGACGGCGACCTCGTCGGAGGCCGAAGCCTCCGGCGCGCTGGCTCCGCTGACCGCGGGGATGGCGATGAATCCGGCCACGATCGCGGCAGCGGCGACGGCCGCCCCGCCCATGATCGCGTACGGCGCTCTGACTTTTCGGGTGCTGCTCGGTGGTGATTGCACCGGACCTCCTGGAGGCGATTGCGTGACACGTGGCTCCGCCGTGCGAAGCGCTCCGACGCTATGGGCGTGCTGTTTCGTCGGGCCCCGACGTGGTGTTTCGGGCGTGTAACTCCAGGTGGCACATCGGCAGGACGCGGCGGGTTGTCCGGTACCGCGGCGCCGATCCGGAGCGCGCGCATCCCGCGCTCGAGCCGTCGCGTCCGGCCGTCTACGACCGCGACGGGCGGCCGCTTGCGACGGCTCGGGGCCGACCGCCCCGCTACGCTGATCCGGTGCGCCTCGGAGTCCTCGACATCGGCTCGAACACCGTCCATCTCCTCGTCGCGGACGTGCGGCCGGGCGGTCGCCCCCTCGCCACCACGACGCAGCGCACCGTCCTTCGTCTGATGCGGTACCTCGACGCCGACGGGGCGATCACCGAGGAGGGCGTGACGGCCCTCGTGAACGCGGTGACCGAGGCCCGGGCGGTGGCGACCGCCGAGAACGTCGACGAGCTTCTTGCGACGGCGACCTCGGCGGTGCGCGAAGCCGCGAACGGCCCCGACGTCATCGCCCGGATCGAAGAGGCACTCGGGCAGCCGCTGCAGGTGCTGGGCGGTGAGACCGAGGCGCGCTACACGTTCCTCGCGGTGCGCCGCTGGTTCGGGTGGGCCGCCGGGCAGATCCTGCTCTTCGACATCGGCGGCGGGTCGCTCGAGCTCGCGGCCGGAGCCGACGAGCTGCCCGACGCCGCGGCATCCGTCCCCCTCGGCGCCGGCCGAATGACGATCCAGTTCCTTCCCGACGACCCACCCGGCGAGGCGGCGGTCGAGCGGTTGCGGGCACACACCCGCTCGACGCTGGCGCCGGTCGTCGACACATTCGGCACGCTGCCGCGCCCCGATCACGTCGTGGGGTCGTCGAAGGCGATCCGGTCCCTGGCCAAGCTCGTGGGCTATCCGGTTCCGGGTTGGTCGGGAATCGAGCGGATGCTGCTGCCCCGCGCCGCGCTGGGCTCGTGGATTCCGCGCCTCGCGCGGCTTCCGGCCTCCGCCCGGCAGGAGCTGCCCGGCATCACCGCCGACCGCACCTTCCAGATCGTCGCGGGAGCGGTGGTGCTGCACGAGGCGATGAAGGCGATGGACGTCGAAGAGCTCGAGGTGTCGCCGTGGGCGCTGCGGGAAGGCGTGCTGCTGCGCTACATCGAGTCGCTGAACTGGAGCACGCCCGGCACCTAGGCCGGAACGCTCTCGGTGAAGGCCGTGTACACGCCGTAGACGGCGAGCGCGGCGAGGTGCCACTCCCGGGGTCCCTCCGGGCCGAGCGCCACCTCGTGTGAGCCGCCGATGAGAGCGGGGCTGATGCGCCGGTGGTCGCCCATTCCGTCGATGACGGCGACGATCGCGACGGCGAGGTCGCGCTCGCTGAGGCCGTTGCGCATGCGCAGGCCGAAGACGGAATTCAGCTCCCGGTAGATGACAGCCATGCGATCCACGTACCGATCGACGATCTCGGCGAGCTGCGCGCGGATGTTCTCGCCGCCCGGCACGGCGTCGCCGCTCGCCAGCGCCGCTGACATCGTGCGGTAGACGCGCCACGCCGCCGTGGTCTCGACGGCGACCATGTTGTGGGCGACCGTGGCGCGGACCGCATCCCGGAGGGCGATCTCGCGTCCTTCGGCCGTGCGCATCGCATCCGCGTTCGCTCCGATGAGCTGGTCGAGAAGAGACAGCGTCGGCTGGTCGAACCCGGTTCCGAAGTTCGGGTCGGCCTCGAACAGCGCGCGCACAAGGTCGGCGACGAAGGCGGCGCGGTCGGGCCAGATACGGAAGACGGTGGACCGGGGGACGCCGGCGACGCGGATCAGGTCTTCCAGCTCGATGTTCGCGTAGTCCAGCAGCAGGCCCTCGGCGTGGACGCGCTCGACGGCGACCTCGAGCATGAGTGCTCGAGTCTCGCCGGCGGGTCGCCGCGAGCGGGTCGCCTGTTGCTGCACCACTCGATTATCTCCCCAGAGCCGCGTGGAAAACATCGTGGTGCCGGGCCCCCCAGGACCCGGCACCACTGTGGGCCGCCGAAACCACCCGAAGGATCCGACGGACGGCGTGCACAGAGCCCCCCGGTCGTGCACACCGGCCTCCCACTCTATGTACTAGGAGTCTCAAGTCTCAAATTATTCCTTGGCGATTCCTCCTTGAGAAGCGGAACCTCTGGACGCTCCGCGGGGGGTGGGCCACACTCTGACTATGGAGGCGCCCGCGGCGATCCGCACTCCCGACCAGCGCATCCGGGTCTTCGTCAGTTCGACACTGAGAGAGCTGGAGCCCGAGCGACGTGCGGCGCGCGAGGTGATCGAGCGGATGCACCTCGCGCCCGTCATGTTCGAGCTGGGTGCGCGACCGCATCCCCCGCGAGAGCTCTACCGGTCCTACCTCGCGCAGAGCGACATCTTCATCGGGCTTTACTGGGAGCGGTACGGGTGGGTGGCTCCCGATGAGGAGATCTCGGGTCTCGAGGACGAGTACCGCCTCTCGACACGACTGCCCAGTCTCATCTACATCAAGGACCCGGCGCCCGAGCGCGAAGAGCGTCTCGACGGGCTGCTCGGCCGCATCCGCTCCGACGACCGCAGTTCGTACAAGTCGTTCACCACGCCCGAGGAGCTGGCCGCGCTGATCGAGGGCGATCTCGCCACGCTCCTCGCCGAGCGATTCGACGCCGGGCGTGCCGCGCCCGCCGGCGACCCCACCGAGGCGCTGTCGATGCCCGACATCCCGGCGCCGTACACCTCGCTCGTCGGGCGGGAGGCCGACATCGACGCGGTGCGGGCACTGCTCGCCGACGGCCGCAACCGCATCGTGTCCATCGTCGGGCCCGGAGGCGTGGGCAAGTCGCGCCTCGCCATCGAAGTGGCGCAGGATGCCGCGCGCCACGGTCGTCAGGTCGGCTTCGCCCTCCTCGAGACGGTCGCCTCGCCCGACCGCGTGGTGACCGCGCTCGCCCGCGCGCTCGGCGTGCGCGACGCCGGCGACGAGCCGCTCGAAGACAAGGTGGTCGCCGCGGTCGACGACAGCGACGTGCTGCTCGTCGTGGACAACATGGAGCACCTCCTCGACGCGGCCGACCTGCTCGTCCGCCTCATCACCCGCACTCCGCGGCTGCAGCTCCTGGTCACCAGCCGTTCGCCGCTGCGGGTGCGGGCCGAGCGGGTGTTCGATCTCGCTCCGCTGGAGACGCCCGCAGATCTCGGGGCCGCGGCATCCGTCATCGCCGACCTCTCGAGCGGGTCGGCGCCGGCGGGCCTGTCGGCGGTCGAGCTCTTCGTGGAGCGGGCGCAAGCTGCGCACCCGGCGTTCCGGCTGACAGCCGAGAACGTCGCCGATGTGATCGCGATCTGCCGGGCGCTGGACGGCATGCCGCTCGCCATCGAGCTCGCCGCGGCGCGCGTGCGCACGCTCACCCCCCGAGACATTCTGGCGCGGCTGGACTCGGCTCTCGCGCTGCTGGTGAGCGGCGCCCGCGACCTTCCCGAGCGGCAGCGCGCGCTGAGCCGCACGATCCAGTGGAGCGTCGACCTGCTCGACGACGACGGGCGCGCGGCGCTGGCAGCGCTGTCGGTGTTCTCGGGAAGCTTCACGCTGGCCGCCGCCGAGAGCGTGCTTCGCGCCGTCGGCGTCCCCGATCCCCTTGCCGCCGTCGAATCCCTCGTCGATGCGAGTCTTCTCAGTCGCAGCACGCGGGGAGGAATGCAGCTGTTCCGGCTCCTGTCGCTGGTGCGCGCGTACGGCCACACCCTCGGCGCCTCGGTGAGCCGGCAGACCGCGACGGACGCCTGGATCGCCTACTACCGCACCCTCGCCCGTACCGCCGCGACGCATCTGCGCGGGCAGGACCAGCTCGAGTGGCTGGCCCGCCTGGAGCAGGAGTCCGAGAACCTCGCCGGCGTGATGCGCACCCTTCTGGATCGAGGCGACCACGACGCCGCGGCGGAGTACGCGTGGTCTCAGTACCTGTTCCTGTGGATCGGCGGCTACCTCGGGCTGGTCCGCGACTGGATGACGGAGGTGCTGGATGCCGCGGCTCGCTCGGACCGGACCGTCACGCCGCTCTCGCCACGAAGTCGCGCCATCGCGCTGTACTACGCCAACGCCATACGGCTGTGGGAAGACCTCGAATTCGACACGGCGCCCGGAGTGCGAGAGAGCCGGGACCTCTTCCGGCGCGCCGGCGATGGGGCCGGCGGTGCGCTGGCGGGGGTATCGGTGGCGCTCGCGCTGCTGGCGCGCCCCACGGGTCCGGAGATCGGCGCGGCGACCGCCGAGCTGACCGACAGCCTGGACGCCTTCCGCGAAGCCGGCGATGCGTGGGGCCAGGCCATGGCGCTCGTGATGCTGGGCCGCATCGACATGCTCACCGGCGACATGACGACCGCACTCAGCCGCTACGAAGAGAGCCTGACGCTCGCGAGTGCGCATGGCGAGCGGCTCGGCGTCGGAATCGCGCTGAACCACCGAGGCTGGGCGAAGGTGATGGGCGGAGACCTCGAGGGCGGCCGGGAGGACTTCGCCACGGGCCTGGACGGCTCGCTCGCGCTGGGGCACGACGAGGGCATCGCGTACGGTCTCGAGGCGTTCGTAGGATTGAAGGCGATCCAGGGCGACGCCGTCGCCGCCGGAAGGCTGCTCGGCGCCGCCCAGGCGCTGCGCCGCCGCAAGGGCATCCTGAACCCCGGCGCGTTCGAGTTCTACATGATCCCGCTCGGCGCGCTTCGCGAGAGCGGCCTCGGGGATGAGCTCGACCGCGGCATCGCCGAGGGCTCCGCACTCACCGTCGCCGAGGCTCTGCACGATGTCCGGGCCTGACGACCGGGTCCTCCCTGCGACCCGGTGGGTCGCCATCGCCATCATCCCGTTCCTGGTGATCGCCGCCTTCCTGCTGTTCGCCTTTCCCACGCGCACCGGCGAGCTCTTCGCCTGGCCGATCGACCCGCCGCTGACGGCGTACGTGCTCGCGTCGGCATACGTCGGCGGGATCTGGTTCTTCATCGGTGTCGTCCGGGCGAACCAGTGGCACCGCGTCCGGCACGGGTTTCCCGCGGTGGTGGTCTTCGCCGGGGCGCTCCTCGCCGCGACGCTCCTGCATCTGGACCGGTTCTCGCAGAACCTCTCGTTCTTCACGTGGATCACGCTGTATGCCACGACTCCGTTCGTCGTCGCGGTGCTCGCGGTCGCGCAGCATCGGCGGGATCCCCGAACTCCTGCGGCTGTCGACGTCGATCTGCCGCTGATCGCCCGGATCGGCCTCGCGTCGATCGGCGGCGCGGCGCTCCTGGTGGGCGCGGCCATGTTCGTGTTCCCGGATGCCGCGGCCGACGTGTGGGCGTGGCAGCTCACGCCGCTCACCGCTCAGGTGACGGGCTCGGTGCTGACCCTCACCGGTGTCGTCAACCTGGCGCTCCTCGTCGACGCCCGCTGGACCTCGTTCCGCCTTCTCTTCCAGGCGCAGCTGCTCAGCCTCGCGGCGATCGTCGTCTCGGTGGCGGCGAGGTGGGGCGATCTGCTCTGGGACCGCGCGTCCACACCGGCGTTCCTGGTGCTCATCGCAGCTGCGGTCGTCTCGTATGGCGGATTCACCCTGTGGTGCGAGTCCCGCCTTCGCGAGGCTGCGCGTCGAACCCTCGAGGGCGTCAGCGCACGACGGCAGTGACGGTGGCGACGCGTGCGAGCACCTCGTGGCTGATCGAGCCCATCAGGAACCGCGCGAGCGCCCCGCGCCCGTGCGAGCCGACGACCGCGAGGCGCGCCCCGGCCGCGATCTCGTTGATCACCTGCGACGGGTAGCCGCGCTCGACGCGACGCACGATCTCGAGATCGGGGTACCGTCCGTGCAGACCGCCCAGCGCGACGGCCTGCCCCTCCGCTGTGAGGGCGGCGAGGTTGTCGAGGTACTCGACCGGGTATACGCCCATGTTGCGGGTCACCTCCATCGGCGTCCACACCGAGACCGCGATGAGCGGCTCGCCGAGCCGGTCGGCCTCGGCCGCTGCGAACTCGATCGCCTTCTCCGATACCGGCGAGCCGTCGATTCCCACGACGACGCCGGTTCTGCGCGATACGTCCACGTCGGGCACCACGACGACCGGGCAGTGTGCGCCGGCGGCGATGCGCATGCCGTGCGCGCCACGCGACGGCCCGGACTGCCCCGCGTGGTAGTCGCTTCCGATGACCAGCGCCGAGGCGCGTGCCGAGGCATCCGTGAGCACTGCCACGGGGTTGCCGCGGTCGACCCGCATCAGCACCTTGAGCCCGAGACGGGGAAGAGCGGATGCCGCAGCCTGCACCCGCTCGCGGGCCTCGGCGACGGCGCTGTCGACGATCCGGTCCTCTCCGATCGCGCCGACTGCTCCGCCGACGACGGAGATCAGCTTGAGCGGCAGGCGGTGGGCGGCGGCCCGCTTGGCCGCCCACTCGAGTGCGCGCTGGGATGCCGGGGCTTCGGTGAGTCCGACGACGATGGGATCTGCCACGGTGGCTCCTCTCGGATGCCCTCACTGTAGCGTCGGCGCGCCCGCCGACGAGGGAACGGCGCCCCGGTCCGAAGACCGGAGCGCCGTGGGTGGTGCGAGCTGCGTCGATCGCGCTACGCGCTCACTTCTTTCCCTTGAGCTCGAACGTCAGGGTCGCGACGTTCGCGGCGGTGTCGTACACCTTCAGCTCGTTCGTGCCTACGACCGCGCCGTACTTGCCCGGCTTGACCGAGTTCAGGAACGAACGGTCCCGGTCGTTCCGGTCCTTCTCGACGCCGTTCAGCGTGATCCGGTCGAGTCCGCCCGCGTCGGCGAACTCGAAGAAGACGACGCTGTAGACCCCGTCCTCGCCCTTCGACTGCTTCCGGATCGTGATGGTCGGAGCCGTCCGGTCAGGCGTGGCCGGCACAACGATGTCGGTCCGCTTCTCGGGCAGCTGCGCCTCGTCGCCGAGATAGAAGCTCGCGAACCCCATCTGGTCGTAGCCGTTGTTCTTGTTGGCCACGCCGTTGCGGTACATCGGGTCGTGCATCAGCGTGCGGATGCCGTACTCCGTCGGCGCGAGCGTCGTGACGATGGCCAGGCGGTTCTCGCTCGCCCGCAGGACGAGCTCTTCGCGCCAGTCGCCGAGCAGGTCGCCCTTGAGGGTGGGCGTGCTCTTGTTGCCCGTCGACGTGAGGCCGGTGGCGAGGTACGGGGTCGCCGCGAACGTCTGGTCGTCGATGCTGTTCACGGTGGCGCCGTTGACGGCCATGTGCGTCAGCCCGCCGCCGAACCAGATGGCGTTCTGTCCCTGCCCGATGCCGCGAGCCGTCGCGGTGGTCGTCAGAACCTCTCCCGTGACCATGCTCCGGACCTCGGTCGTCGCGCCCGCCGAGCCGGCCTGCGCTCCCGGCCAGCGGTTCGAGAAGTTGCCCGCGACGCTTCCCTCGTCATCGCTGCCGGCGTAGACGCCGTAGATGAGGGAGTTCTCGTAGACCACGTCGCCGTCCTCGTTCAGCCGCTTGCCCTTCATGGGGTCGTAGCCGGCGGGTCCGGGGATCCAGCCGAGGTGGTGACCGGTGCGCAGGTCGTCGAGCAGGTGCTCCTCCATGCCGGACCACTCCCGGATGTTGTTCTCCTTGTCGACGGGCAGCAGCGCACCGCGGTCGCCGTGACGCAGTGGCGCCCAGACGTTCAGCGGGTTGTCGCGTACCTCGTCGGTGGCGAACTGGAACTGCCCGGCGACCGGGGGAACGCTGTTGAGCCCCTCGATCGTGGGCATGACGTCGCCGTTGAGCACCTTCGGCAGGATCTTGGTCTTGTCGGCGTTGAGGCCGAGGACCATCGCCTTCAGCACGACCTCGTCCCAGCCATCGCCGTCGAGGTCGGCCGACTTCGTGTCGTGATTGCCGCGGTTCTGGTAGTCGTAGGCGGAGCCGCCGAGCGACCAGTACTGCTCATCGGCCGAGTCGAAGGTCGCCTGCAGGTTGACCTCCCCGTCGACGAGGTTGAACGCGGCGAGCGTCGTGCGGTGGTAGTACCCGCGCTGCGAGACGGCGTACTTGTTGACCCCGTCGAGAGCTGCGACCACACCGACGTAGCGGTTGGCGCGGTTTCCCTGTGCGTCGCCGTACGAGGCGGCCTTCCACGGGTTCTCGAGCCAGTAGGCCTCCTTCTCGGCCATGATCTGAGCCTTGTAGTCGCTCGCAGAGCTGCCGGCGCCCGGGCCCGGGAAGGCGAGGTACGAGTAGTTGCCGCGCTGAGTGGCCGGCGTCATGGCCCAGTTCTCGCCGTCGACGCTGGCCTCGTATGTGTGCGGGTAGCGCTCGCTGTCGACCAGCGTGCCACCGGACTCGGCGTCCCATTCGAAGGCCGAGAAGAACTCCTGGTCGTCCTTCGCGGGTCCGATCGGACCGACGTGGTACGTCTTGATCCAGCGCTTGAGGGCGGGGTCGTTGGGTCCGTCGTTGCCGCCGCCGACCGTGGGGCTGCGGTACGAGATCGCGAAGCTGTTCAGCAGCGACCAGTACGTGTCGAGCGCCTGCTCGTCACCGGTGGCGAAGTACTCCTTGAACCTGTCGGTGGTCGCGTTGAGGCCGTCCTCGCCGCCGACGACTCCCGACTCGGGGTAGACGACGGACTGGGATGCTTCGTCCCAGTTGCCGATGCGAGTGCCCAGTGCGGTCTTCAGCATGAGCTCGGACCGGCCGTCGCCATCGAAGTCCTCGGCGAAGAGCGTGGTCTCGTGGTCGTTGGCCGCCCGGACGTTGTAGCCCATGTCGACGCGGAACAGCAGTGTGCCGTCCTGCTTGTAGACGTCGATGTACTCCGGCGCGGTGGTGGTGTTGCCGCCGCCGAAGATGGGCTCGGAGTACATCGGGTCCTGCTGGGTGCTCCGCCACTTGACGACGATCTCGTACTCGCCGTCGCCGTCGAAGTCGCCGACGGTCATGTCGTGCGTCGAGTACGGCGCGCTCTGCGAGGTGTGGATCGCGCCGGCGTCGGTCTTCGCATAGGGCAGCGACGTGCCGCTGTCGAGCTGCTCGACGTACTGGATGAACTTCGCTTCGAGCTCGGCGTACAGGGCGTCGCTGATGACGCCGTCGGCGCCGAGCGTCGCCGTCGGCTGCCACGACTCCTGGTTGTGGGCGTTGAGCTTGTCGACCCATGCAGTCAGGTCCGCGGCGGTGACCGGCGTCTTGTTGTCGTGCGGCTCGCGGAACGCGCGCAGCAGGTCCATGTCGACGGTGTACCAGTGCTGGCCGCCGGTCTCGGGGATGACCATGTTGGCGGGGGTGAGGTTCGTGCCGGGGCCGAACCGCTGGCCGCGGTAGGTGAAGTGTGCGAGCGGCACCGGAGCGGGGGCGGGCTTCAGCGGGATGTAGTAGGCTGCGCCGCGGTTCTCCTGCCCGGGCTGGCCGGCGAGGTTCGACAGCATCGGCACGCTCTGGCCCTGCCGCTGCCCCTCGACGCCGTCGATGACCGGGGCCACCTCGTAGACCGACGCAACGGATCCGTCGGGGTCGGTGTAGTTCGACGGCGTGACGTCCTCTTTCACGACGCCCGGGTTGGTGTCGTACGCGCTCTCGGGCTGGACGTCGCGCGGGGCGACGGTGGCGATCTTCGCGAAGTCGGCTGCGCCGTCCTTGCGGTAGACGTTCCACGAGAGGCCGTCGGGCTCGTCGCCGAGGAACCGCCAGCTGAGGAAGACACCCTCGGGCGTCTGTGCGGCGACGAGGCCCCGCGTCAGCTGCTCGACAGGGCGCAGCTCAGGCTCGGGCGGTGCCGCTGCCGCGGCCGGCCCGAACGCGAGCAGCGAGGCTCCGATAGCCAGCGTGAGAGGGAGGGGGACGAGTTTGCGCAGGGATGTTCGCACGTGATTCTCCTCGTTGAGCAAAGTCGCCCACCGTCGGGCAACCGCTTTCCCGAGCCATCCTCCCCCCTGCCGTCCGAGGATGCAAGAGGAGATTTAATCGTTTCATCGATTCCTCATCTCGCTCGCGCGCCCGGAGTCGGCGCTTCAGCGGACGCCACGAGGGGTGAGGCGCGAGAGAGGGCTGGGCCTTCAGGGCCGCCAGACCCACCAGTCGTCCGGGTCCGGTTCCGGTTCGGGCTCAGGCTCCGGCTCCGGTTCCGGCTCGGGCTCGGGTTCCGGCTCAGGGTCCGGGTCGGGAGCCGGACCGGGCCCCGGGCCGGGGTCGGGCACCGGAACAGGGAGGGGTTCCGTGGCGGGCTGTCGCTGCGAGCGCGGAGCCGGCGCCTGAGACCGCTGCTGTGCCGCCTCGCGCTGCCGCGCCTGCTCTTCCGCAAGCCGCGCCTGCTCCGCTCGGAGGGCGGCCACCGCCGCCGCGTACGTCTCCATCCCCGCGAGGGCGGACGCTTCGTCGGTCGCCGCCGCGCCGGCCTGCGCCGCAGCGAGCGTGGCGTCACGCACCGGCACGTCGGGCAGTGGGTTCTCTGCCACGATCCGCTCGGCCGACGGTGGCAGCGTGGCCGCGAGGGCGAGAAGCGCCACGCGCAGTCCCGCCATCCGCTCCTCGAGGAGCGTCGTGTCGGCTCGCACGTCGGCAGCGGCCGCATCGAGCGTCTCGCCGTGCTCGCCCGCATCCCCGGCCGCTGCCAGGAGCGCCTCGGCGTCGGCGTCCTCGACCGGCGCGGGCGTGTACGCGGCCGGTGCCGCTTCGGGCGATTCCTGCAGCTCCGCGGCGAGCGCGTCGAGCGCTTCCTGTGCCGCGAGCCGGGCTGGCTCGTCGGTCATGCCGGCGAGCGCCGCCAGCGCCGCGCCGGTGCGGTCGGTCACCGGTGCCGCGCCCGTGGCGAGCGCGTCGTGGGCGGCGGTGGCGGCATCCCACTCGTCCTGCGACGCCCCGACAGCCTCTTCGGCCCGCTCCAATGCGGCGGTCGCGGCGACGAGGCGCTCACGCGCCTGGGCGGACTGAACGGTGAAGATGCCGGCGACCACGATGCCCGAGATGAGGACGATGGATGCCGCAGCCGCCCACCATCGGCCGCTTCCACCCCCGCGGCGCGGCGTGACGGTCGCGGCGGTCGGCAGCGGTGCCGGTTCAGGCAGAGGGTCGGGAAGGATGACACGATCGAAGTCGGTGGCGACGTGGGGGTCTAGCGGACCGGCAGATGAGGGCGTGCTCAACCTCGTCGCCGGTACCTGCGCGGCGGAAGCAGACACCGCAGCTGCCGCCTCGGCAGCGGACATCGTGGGCGGCAAGAGCGGACGACCGGCAGCCGCTGCCGGTGCCGGCGAAGAAGCCTCGCGCGGAAGTAGCGGCGCGGTGTCGGCAGGCCCCGCGATCTCGCTCGGAACGCGCGGGGCAGCGTCGGCGGGCGGAGTGATCCCACTCGGAGGCCGCGGTGCGACAGCGGCGGGCCCAGGGGCCTCGCTGGAGAGCGGTGGGCGTGCAGGCGCCTCCTGCGGTGCCGGCGAAGCGACGACCGCCCACATCGCCGGTGCCTCAGCGGACGGCTCCGTCGCCGGCGTCGAGCGCGTCACTGTGCGGGCTGCCGCGCGAGAGGCCGGAGGGTCGACGGCGGGTCGCACCGCCTGACTTCGCAGCGCCACGACATCGAGCCCGGCGACGGTCGGAGCGGACCTCGGCAGCTGCGCCGCTGTGGCGCCGAGATGCGATATCGCTACGGCGCTGGCTGCGGCGAGAGCCGTGGGCCGAGACCGCTCCCCCTCGAGCGGCGGTCCGAAGAGGCGCGCCAGCGCCTCTTCGCGTTCGAGCTCGGCCTCACGTTCGAACTCGGCGTCATCTTCGCGTTCGAGTTCGACATGCGGCGCCGACGCACCGCCCCGTGGTGCGCCGGCTGTTCCCCAAGTCCGCATGTCCGCCCCGTCCCTTTCCCCGGACGGCGCCAGCGTACGCCTGCTCGTCAGTCCCGGTCATGGGGGAAAACTCCCCGCCTCCGATGCCTCCCGTAGGGCACCGGAGCAGTATCCACCCACTCGGACAAGGGGCCGAGGCAACCGGGTCGGCCGAGGCGTGCGCAACTCCTGAAGCATGCGGCACTACAACCACGTCCGCCGCGAGATCCGGCGCGACGTTCCTGCCGCACCCGCGTATCTCAGGAGTTGCGTACCGGCGCCGCCGCGATAGCGTCCGCCGCGCCGCGACCGACGTCACAACGGCCTCCTACATCGAGAAGGCACCGCACCCCGCGACCCAGATCCCGTCGGGAAGAACCTGTCGCACGCTCGACTAGAGCGCGAGCCGCTCCCGCACCACATCGGCCAGGCCGTCGGCGTGCCGGTGGGCTTCGTCCTCGGACGCCGCCTCGACCATGACGCGCACCATCTCTTCGGTGCCCGACGGGCGCAGGAGCACGCGCCCCGAGAGCCCGAGTTCAGCGGAGGCGCGGGCGACGGCATCCTGAACGATCTCGTCGCCGACGCGGGTGCGGTCGACGCCGCGCACATTGATGAGCACCTGCGGGTAGACGGTCATGATCGACGCGAGCTCGGCGAGGGTCTTGCCGGTGCGGGCCATCTCGGCCACGAGGTGCAGGCCGGTCAGCACGCCGTCGCCAGTGGTGGCGAAGTCGCTCATGATGACGTGGCCGGACTGCTCGCCGCCGAGCGAGAAGCCGCCCTCGGTCATGCGCTCGAGCACGTAGCGGTCCCCGACCGCGGTGGTCTCGACGTGGATGCCGTGATCCGACATCGCGCGGTGCAGTCCGAGGTTGCTCATGACGGTGGCGACGAGGGTGTTGTCGGCGAGTGCGCCGCGCTCCTTCATCGCCACGGCCAGGATGGCCATGATCTGGTCGCCGTCGACGACCGTTCCGGTCGCGTCCACGGCGAGGCAGCGGTCGGCGTCGCCGTCGTGGGCGATGCCGACGTCGGCGCCGACTTCGACGACCTTCTTCGACAGCACGTCGAGGTGCGTCGAGCCGACGCCGTCGTTGATGTTGATGCCGTCGGGATCGGCCCCGATGACGGTGACGCGGGCGCCGGCGTCGCGGAACGTCTCGGGCGAGACTCCGGATGCCGCGCCATGCGCGCAGTCGAGAACCACATGCAGCCCGTCCAGGCGGTTCGGCAGTGAACCGAGCAGGTGCACGACGTAGCGGTCTTCGGCGTCGGCGAAGCGGCGGATGCGGCCGACGGCGCCGCCGGTCGGCTGGAGCTTCGGCGCGTCGATGGCGGCTTCGATGCGCGCTTCGACGATGTCGGGCAGCTTGACGCCGCCGCGCGCGAAGATCTTGATGCCGTTGTCGGGCGCGGGATTGTGGGATGCCGAGACCATCACGCCGAAGTCGGCGTCGATGTCGGCGATCAGGTACGCCGCTGCGGGAGTGGGCAGCACGCCGGCGTCGAACACGTCGACGCCCGACGATGCGAGGCCTGCCTCGACCGCGGCGGAGAGGAACTCGCCCGAGACGCGGGGGTCGCGTGCGACGACCGCCGTGAGGCGGCGGCCGGCGGCGCGGCGCGCCTCGGCGGAACGACCCTGGCCCAGGACGACAGCGGTCGCCTGGGCCAGGGACAGCGCAAGATCGGCGGTGAGGGGGCCGTTGGCCAGCCCCCTCACCCCATCCGTGCCAAAGAGCGGCATGCGGAAGGAGATCCGATCAGCGCTTCGAGTACTGCGGCGCCTTGCGGGCCTTCTTGAGACCGGCCTTCTTGCGCTCGATGACGCGAGCGTCGCGCGAGAGGAAGCCGGCCTTCTTGAGGGTCGGGCGGTTGTTCTCTTCGTCGATCTGGTTCAGCGCACGGGCGATGCCGAGGCGCAGTGCGCCGGCCTGACCCGAGGGGCCGCCGCCCGAGATGCGGACGATGACGTCGTACGCGTCGGTGAGGTTGAGCACCGTGAAGGGGTCGGTGATCAGCTGCTGGTGGAGCTTGTTCGGGAAGTAGTCCTCGAACGTGCGGCCGTTCACCGTGATGGTGCCCGAGCCGGGAACCAGGCGCACGCGGGCGATGGCCTGCTTGCGACGGCCCACGGCTGCGCCGGGAACCGAGAGCACGGGGCGCTCGGCGGCGACGGCTGCGGTCTCGTCGACCGGGGTCTCGGTCGAGTAGTTGGATTCGGTGGTTTCTTCGATCTTCGCCACGAGTGTGTCCTTAGTCTCTACGGCGCTTACTGGGCGACCTGGTCGAAAACGTACGTCTTGGGCTGCTGGGCCGCGTGCGGGTGCTCGGCACCGCGGTAGACCTTCAGCTTCGACAGCTGCTGGCGGCCGATGCTGTTCTTGGGGAGCATGCCGCGGACGGCCTTCTCGACAGCGCGGACCGGGTTCTTCTCGAGGAGCTCCGAGTAGGTGACCGACTTCAGGCCGCCCGGGTAGCCCGAGTGGCGGTACGCCTTCTTCTGCTCGAGCTTCTGGCCCGTGAGGGCGACCTTCTCGGCGTTGATGATGATGACGAAGTCGCCGGTGTCGATGTGGTTCGCGAAGGTGGGCTTGTGCTTGCCACGAAGGAGAACGGCGGCGTGCGAGGCCAGGCGGCCCAGAACGACGTCGCTCGCGTCGATGACCAGCCACTCGCGCTGGGTTTCGCCAGCCTTGGGGGTGTAGGTGCGCGTCACAGTAGTGCTGCTTTCTTGATTCGAACGGAGAAGTTCGTGAATCCCACTCCGGGGTGGTTTCCTGGCCGAAGGCCGGGGAAACAGCGCCAGTGGAGGGCTCACGTTCGTGGTGCCGGGTCAGCAGAGCCGCACACCAAAGATCGAGTCTACGTCATCCGGATGCCTCGGCCAAACCGCGTCGATTCTCGCTCCCCTTTCCACCGCCGTCTATTCCGATGTGGTGAAGAGCCAGTCGCGCAGTTCGATGAAGTACTCCGGTGTGACGGCCACGGCGCCGGTGTAGGCGCGGTCGAAGCTCGCGACGGCGAAGACGACGATGCCGACGTAGGCGGCGATGATTCCGGCCATGACGAGGTGTCGGCGGAGCTGACGCATCTCGACCAGTCCGATGAGCACGGCGTTCAAAAGGGCACCGACGCCGAGCACGATCCAGAGCAGGCCAGGCAGCGCCAGTCCGGTGACGCCGATTCGTTCTCCGCGTGCGGTGACGAACTGATTGAACGCCTGGATCGTCTGCAGTTGCACCGCCGCCTCTGCCTGCGTCTCGGGTTCGAAGGCGAAGAGGATGTCGCGGATCTGGCTGACCTCTTCGACCGTGTGGGAGGGGACTTCCCCGACGGCCTGCTTGGGCCAGTCGACCGCGATCACGTGGTCGGTGTAGTCGACGACGAGCAGCTCCAGCTGGGCCTGCTCTGGTTCGGGGAATCCCGAGACGTCTCGGTACAGCGTGGCGACCGTGGATGTCTCGTGCAGGACGATCTCTTCGACCTGGCGGTAGTTCTCGTAGGTGGCGGCGGCGATCAGCGCGAGGGTGACGCCGTACAGCACTCCGTAGGAGGCCATCGCGTAGCCGAGGACGCGGTCCCATTCGTTGTCGCCGGCTGTGGCGCGAGGTACCCAGCGGCGCAGGACGACGACGATCGCCAGTGACACTCCGACGAAGACGATGACGAAGAGCGGCAGGCCGATCGGCGTCGGCAGGGCCTCGACCCACATGCGGACCATTGTGGCCCTGCTGCGGCCAGCCCTCTAGTGACATAGCGACGGATGCCGCAAGCCCCCACTGAGAGCGAGCGTCAGGGTTGCCGCGACGGGCCGCGCAGAACTGTGGCGACGGATGCCTGCAGCCGGCCATCGAGCGCGGTGGCGACGGATGCCGCAACGCCCGCCATGAATGCGATGGCCAGGGATGCGGCGACCCGCCACCGAGAGCGGCGGCGACGGATGCTGCGCCCACCCTGTCACAGGTGGCTGCGGATGCGGCAGCCCCATCGGGTGCGATGGGCGGGGTCGCCGCGACCCGCCGTCGAGAGCGGTCGCGACGGACATTGCTCCCCGTGTCAGCACGCAGCTACCGATGCCGCGAACCGCCATTCCATACGGGGACGACGCAGGCCGCAGCCCGTCGTCTTGTGGGGCGACGGATGCCGTGGCCCGGCCGCTGGCGCGGGATCACTCACTCCCGGCGCTGGCTACTCGCCGGCCGGCGCCTCGCGAACCGCGTAGACCACGCGATTGTCGACGTACGACGATGCGGCGCGATCGAAGATGCCGCCGCACGTGATCAGCCGCAGTTCGTCGGCCGCGACGGCGCCGAACACCTCGTGGGTCGGAAAGGACGCCTTGGGGTAGTCCGCGACCGCGGTGACGACGTAGCGGAACACGGTCCCGGCCGCGTCGGTGACCTCGACAAGGTCCCCGGCGCGCAGCTCGGCGAGGTGCACGAAGACCGCGGGACCGGTGGGCGAGTCGACGTGGCCCGCGATCACCGTCGGGCCCAAGCCGCCGGGCCGGCCTCCGCCGGTGAACCACCCGACCTCGTCGTAGTCAGCCGGAACCTCCATGTCGCCGTCGGGCGTGAGACTGAGGTCGATGAGGGGCACGGCGAGATCGATCGCCGGGATGCTGACCGCCACCGGCTCCAGTGCGCGGGCCGGCGTCGACGGGCTGGGCGGTCGGAGGTTCTCGGTCGGAGAGGGGCGGGCATCCGTCGTGGCGGTGGGTTCCGCCACCCGCGCCGGTTCCGGCCCGACCGAGCACCCGCTCAAGAGAAGAGCGCACGCCGCGACCGCAACGCTCGCGGACCGCAGCATCCCCCAGAGGCGAGGATGCTGCGGCGGCCGCGATCGCGTTGTCATTGCGAGCGGGCGACGATCGAGCGCACTGTCATCGCGGTCCTGTCATCGCGCGTCTGCGTGGCGGCGGCGGTGAAGGACGATGCCGGCGCCGGCAGCGAGTCCTGCGACGGCGACCGCGCCGATCGCGATGGCTGCGGCATCCGTCTGCCCCGTCGTTCCGGCCGTCCCACCCGCACCGGTGTCGACGCCTCCGGCAGGAGCAGGGTTCAGCTGGCCGCGCACGACGCCGGCGACGAAGTCGACCGTGTGCGAGTCGGCGGCGAATCCCGCGGGATTCGCTTCGATCGCCGCCAGCGAGAATCCGTCACCGGTATCGGCGCCGTTCGCCATCACGCCCGTCGTGAAGGGTCCTTGGAGGCAGCCCGAGCTGGTACGCGGGCCGTCGCCGACGGGCGCCGGGTTCGGGAAGGCGATGCGCGGCGGTCCGGGCTGGCCGGCCGCCGCCTGGTGGATGTGGGTGGCTGTCTTCGCCGGGCTCTGGTAGTCGCCCGACACGCCCTCGAGGCGGATGTCGTAACAGATGATCTCGAGGTCGGAGTTGATCCGGAACGTGAAGGATCCGGTGGCGCCCTCCTGACCGGGGGTGGCGACGCCCTCCGGGTTGACGACGTTGTCGGGAGTCGCCATGACCGTGAAGGCGCTGGTGAAGGTGGCCGGCTCGTCGACCTCGGTTTCGGCGTTCGCGGGGGCGGGAAGCAGGATCACGCCCAGGCCGGCGACGGCGCCGATCAGCAGGGTGCGCGTGGAGGTCTTCTTCGTCATGATGGCGTCCTCTCGACGGGATGCCGGATGCATCCGTTGCAGGGAGGTACGACGAGGACCGCGCCTGCGTTCATCGCCATGGGAGTTTTCTCGCGTGGTGAACGCTGGGGGCTATCGTGGCGTATCTCCTTGCGGCTTCTCGCGTGAGCAAGCCGATCGCCTAGCCTGAGGAGAGCGTGTCGATCATGGGGAGAGTCGCGCAGCTGCGTTCGGGGAGCGTGATGGATCGTCCGGCTGGGGAGGTCGTGAGCTTCGACGCCGGCCGCGCCTTCGACGATCACGGCTCGGCTCTGCTCGGTTTCGCGGTCAACGCGCTTCGCGACCGGCCCTTGGCTGAGGACTGTGTGCAGGAGACGTTCCTGCGCGCGTGGCGCGCCCGCGACCGGTTCGATCCCGCGCGGGCGTCGGAACGCACGTGGCTCTTCTCGATCGCACGGAACGTGATCGCAGATGCGCTTCGCGCACGGAGACGGATGCCGCAGATCGGCGATGACGCTCATCTCGAAGACCGCGCCGCTCGCGAGACCGACCCGCTGGATCGCCTGCAGATCATCGAAGGTCTCGCCCGGTTGAGCGACGCACATCGCGAGGTCATCGTCGCCGTGCATCTCGAGGGCCGGACGTATCAGGAACTCGCGATCACGACCGGCACGCCGATCGCCACGCTGCGAACCCGCGCGTTCCATGCGTTGCGCGCATTGCGCGGTCATCTTGAAGCATCGGAGGAAGCAGATGGACGATTCTGACGACCGCATCGCCGAACTGGTCGCCGCCGCGGTGGCCGGCGAGCTCACCTCGGACGAGGCGGCCGAGCTCGATGAGTTGCGGCGTATGCATCCGTGGATCGATGACGAGATCGCGAGCATGCGGGAACTGACTCGTCGTGTCGAAGAGTCCGGGAGCAGCTGGACTTCTCCGCAACCGGATTCCGCGCTGCGCGATCGGATCACGAGCGGTCTCACCGATCTCCCTTCCCATGCCCCCGCCGTCTCGGGGCAGGCCGAGCCCCGGCGGCGTCTGACCGCTGTTGGCTCCGGTCGGCAGTCGGGGCGACGTCCTCGACGGTGGTTGGTGCCGCTGCTCGGCGCCGCGTGTCTGGCGATCGGTGTGGGTGTCGGTCTGGCGGTCCCTCCGCTGGTGACGGGGCCACCGTCGGGTCCGCCGGGGACGCTCGGGGCGATCGAAGAGATCGATGTGCGTGACGAGGTTGCGGGGGCCGAGATCGACGCGGATCTGGTGGCTCACACTTGGGGTACGGAGACCATTCTCGAGGCGACGGGGCTCGAGGTGGGCGCCACCTATTCGGTCGTTCTCATCGGGAGCGACGGCACAGAATTCTCTGCGGGAGAGATGTTGGGTTCCACGGTTCCGATTCACTGCCGGCTCAACGCCGCCGTCCTCCGGCAGGATGCTGTGCGCCTGGAGATCCGCGAAGCAAATGGGGACGCTGTGGCAGCCGCCGCGGATCTGCCGCTCATATAGATCCGCTCATATAGAGAGGACCGCGACGGCTCGTTCAAGCCCTGCGTGAGCGCAGCCGATACAGCAGGCTGAGTTCAAGAGGAACGGCACGCTCGGCCGGGCTCGCCGATGAGAAGGAGCGGTCCGCTCAGCAGCCGGCTCCTCTCTTCGCTCGACCGTGGGCCGCGAGGACGTAAGCCCGCAAGGCCGCAAGGCCGCAAGCCCGCAAGCCCGCAAGCCCGCAAGCCCGCAAGGCCGCAAGCCCGCAAGGCCGCGACCCCGCAAGCCGCAAGCCCGCAAGGCCGCAAGCCCGCAAGGCCGCGACCCCGCAAGCCCGCAAGCCCGCAAGCCCACGACCCCGTGAGCCCGGTACCCGCGAGTCCGCAAGCCCGCAAGCCCGCGACCCGCAAAAGGCCGCAAGGCCGCAAGCCCGCGACCCCGCAAGCCCGCAACCCCACAAGCCCGCGACCCCGCGACCCCGCAAGCCCACGACCCGGTGAGCCCGGTACCCGCGAGTCCGCACGCCCGCGAGTCTGCAAGTCCGGGAGTCCGGGAGTCCGGGAGTCCGGGACGCAGCTTCAGAGAGATCGTGCGCACGCTCGCCGGAACCGCGAGGGTGAACGCCTCAGAACGGCGCGGCTTCGGCGTTCTTCTCGACGGAAACCGTGAACACCGGCACTCGGCGTTCCGGCTGCACGACGTAGCGCCTGCCTCGCGGGGAGCGCCATTCCACGGCTCCGCCGCTGCCTTCGATCTGGGTGACGACCCAGTCGGTGTTGTCCTTGATCAGATGATGGTTCTTGCAGAAGGGGGCGTTGTTCTCGAGCGATGTCTCACCGCCGTCGACCCACCGGATCTGATGGTCTATCTCGCATCGCGACGCCGGCATCCAGCATCCGGGTCCCATACATCGATCGGCCCGCCACTTCGTCAGCTTCCGCAGCGCGGCCGGGGGCCGGTACTGCTCTCGACCGACCGAGAGCACCATTCCGGTCTCGGGGTGGGTGAGAACCCGCATCCAGGAGGCGTCGCCGCCGCACAGCTCGCGGGCGCGAGACAGCGGGATGGGCCCGATGCCCTCCACGACCGGCGGGTCCGCGGTCTCGGCCAGCTCGTCGTCGAGCAGCGCCAGTACCGGCACAGTCACGACGACCGACGCGCGGATACCCCGCGCCTCCGTCGGCACCGCGTCGGTCGTCCCGTCGATGAGGAGGTCGCAGATGACGTCGGCGCGGATCTGATCCAGCGTTCTGGTCTCGCCCTCCTGAGCGGCGATCGCCTTCGCGAAGGCCGTGGCCCGCCCGAAGATCGCGCGCACCTCCACCTCAGGTGCGTAAGTGAGGAGCACGCCCATGCCGTCTTCCCCGCTTTCGACCACGACCCGCCGGTTCTGCACGGCTGCCTGGTATCGCTCCTCGAGGGTGGGCGCCTCAAGGGTCTGGATCAGCGACCGCAGAGCACGCTGGAAGGAGCCCACCGGCTCGGCCTCAGCGAGCTCCACCGCGCGCGCGGCGACCTCTTCACGAAGCGCCGGCTCGACCCGGTCGACCTTCTCCACAAGGACCTCGGCGTGCTTCGGCGTCATCCGACCGCCGGCGAGCGACTCAAGCGCCGCCGGATACCGATGAACCAGCGCCTCAGCTTGCACGATCATCTGCCCCGCGGCGTACTCGGTCACTCGCATCGCGGACGCCAACTCCAACCGGATCGACCGCTCCACGAGGTCGGTCACCCCGGCACCACGGCCAGCAGCTTCGGCCAGCATCTCCCCCCGCATCGCGTCGATACGCACGTGTCGCTGCGCAGCAAAGACCGCCTCCATAGTGGCGGCCTCGAGCACGAGCTCGACGGCGTCAGGAACCGGCGGAATGAAGACGTCAGGAACCGGCGGCGAGAAGGTGTCGGGAACCGGCGGCAAGAAGGCGTCATCCGGCACCCCTCCGCTCAGATCTCCGCCTTGACCCCGAGGGTCTGGCGGGTTGAGCGAGGCACCGTCGGTCATACCTTCAGATTAGAACATAGGTACGACACTCTGTCGATATCGTCGCCCTCTGTGGATAAGTCATGGCGCACCGCGGACCACGGCGATCGATCGCGGCCGACTCCGCCATCAGCTTCCTCGCGGAAGCGCACGCCCCGCCGGCAGCGTCGAACTCATCGACATCACCGATCGCGCCCTGGCCGCCGGCATCGCCGCGGCCCATATTCAGAGCGATCCGCCGTCGACGGTCAGATCGATTCGCCGTCAGCGGGAGCCCGCACGGTCGACCCGTCAGGCTCCTCCGCCTCGAGCATCGCGGCGAGCGATCGGAGATCACGCTCGAGCGCGCGCTGCAACCCCGGTCCGATCTCCGAGGAAAGGGCCGTCACATTCTCGCCCTCCAGCGACCCCGTCAGGGTGACGATTGTGCCAGTCCCCTCGTCCACCGCCTCGTGGCGCACTGTCAGTCGCGCTCCATCAAGCTGGGTGGTGTCGGCGTAGACCCATCCCGGTCCGATCGCCGTGACGGTGAAGCGCGTCTCGGCGCCACCGACCGCTCGTGAACGTCCGGTGGCGCCGAGTCCGAAGGGCCCATCGAGCGCGAAGTACTCCATACTCGGCGCCCACTCTGGATGAGACGGGAGGTCGCACCACCGCTCGAAGAAGCGGGACGCCGACGCAGTGGATCGGATCACGGCACGCGCGACCTCAACCATGACCGCCACCTCCTCGGAACCCCCGACGAACATCGCTGACGTCGCACGCGAACTTACTCGCCAACGCCGACACTCGGCGGCTCCCCCCGCTTTCGTCACGGAGTGACGAGGTTTGCGACCCAGCCGAAGCGACCCCGCGTCCCACCCGCGAGAACGCGACCCAGCCGAAGCGACCCCGCCGAGGCGACCCCGCCTTCCACCCACCGTCGCGTCGACATCAACGCCGCCACACCCCAGCACCCCACCCACCGTCGCATCGACATCAACGCAGCCACGCCCCAGCACCCCACCCACCGTCGCGTCGACAGCCGCCCCACCCCGACCCGCCCCACCCCCACGCGACATCGACCCGCGGCCAGCGCCCGCCACCCTCACACCGTGTCCCAGAACTCCTCGATCGCCGCGGCCGTCGCCTCCGGCTGCTCGACCTGCACCAACGTCCGCGCCCCCTGCACCACCGCCGTCCGCGCGTTCGGGATGCGCTCCGCCGCGGCCCGCATGATCTCGGGCGACCACTCGCCCCGGTCATCGCCGGCCACCAGCAGAGTCGGCGCGACGATCCGCGAGAGCCGGTGCGTGGCATCCGTCCGGTTGATGATGAACGAGGTCACCGTCCGCGCCAGGCCGGGACCCGACACTGCGTTCACCGCGCTGTCGATGATCGCCGTCATCTCGCCGTTCCGCTGATGCGCCTTCGTCAGCTGCGCGTCGTGCACGGCGTGCCGCAGGTGCGCGATCGGCCCGAGCCGAGCGAGCACACCACCGGCGATGATGAGCTTGATGCGGAAGACGGGGTCGATCGGCTCGACCGGCGCACTGATCGCCACCAGCGACCGGATCGCCTGCGGAAACAGAGCGGCCGCGGCCATGCCGACGTGCCCGCCCCACGCGGTGCCGAGCCAGTCGACGGGCCCGGCGCCGGGAAGCTGGGCGACGATCTGCGCCGCGACTTCCGCGCACTCCTCGATCGTCGCCAAGCGAGCGAGCTCGTCGGATTCCCCATACCCGGGAGCATCGAGCACGATGAGCCGGCGGCGTTGACGCAGGCGCGGGATGACGGGATCCCAGCTCCGCCCGTCGACGAACATGCCGTGCCACAGCACGGCGGTCGGGCCATCGCCCATCACACGGGCGTGAACTCGGCCAAGGGATGTATCGAACGACACGGTGGTCGTCTTCTCTTCGATTCGCTGCATGAACCGAGCCTCAACGAAAGTGCCTCACTAGCCCGCGCCCAGGGTGCCTGCAATGATTCTGCAATGATCCCCGCACCCGCAGGCCCCGCACCCGCAGGCTCCGCACCCGGCGGCCCGCAACCGCTCGTGCACGTGCGCGTGCTCGGCACGGTCACCGCCAGCGCCGATGGCAGCGAGATCGCACTGGGCGGACCCCGCGTGCGCGCGCTCCTCGCAGCCCTCGTGATGGCGAGGGGCCGGGTGCAGTCGGCCGACGCGCTGCTCGACGCGGTCTGGGGCGAGAGGACGCCCGGAGTCCGCTCCGCACTCCGCGCGAACATCTCGCGGCTGCGCTCGACGCCGCTCGGCCCTCACCTGCGCGGCGGACGTCAGGGGTACGCACTCACCGCCGGCCAGGGTCTCGCAGTCGATTACTGGTCGCTGATGGACCTGGCCGAGGCATCCGCTCCCCCGCCTCCGGCAGCCATCGACGAGCTGGCCGCCGTGGCCGGCGCCGTCGCCGTCGATGGTGCGGGCGACTCTCCCTTCCTTATTCACGCGCGCACGGAGGCGCGAGCGGCGGTGCGG
>NZ_CAJF01000039.1 GCF_000304335.1 Microbacterium yannicii PS01
CACCCCGCAGCAGGGAGGCGCTCCGCGATGAACATCCTGCTGCTCGTCATCTACGTCGTCTTCGCCGTCGCCGCGCTGCTGACACTGTGGCGCATCGTCGTCGGGCCGTCGATCCTCGACCGCGCCGTGGCATCCGACGTCCTGCTCACCGAGGTGATGTGCGTACTCGGGGCGGAGATGGCGATCAACCAGCACACCCGCACGCTGCCGGTGCTGCTCATCATCGCTGCGGTGGGGGTCTTCGGATCGATCTCGATCGCCCGATTCGTCGCGAGAAGGGACAACGTCGACCGATGAACGCTCTGTCTCGCCTTCCGATCGCGGCCGTGCCGGTGACGGATGCCGCCACCCCCCTCGAGGGCGCGCTCGATCTCACCGCGCTGATCCTCATCCTGGTCGGGGCGCTGCTGTGCCTCATCGCCGCGATCGGACTGCTGCGGTTCCGCGACGTGCCGACCCGTCTGCACGCCGCGACGAAGCCTCAGGTGCTGGGCCTGATCCTCATCTGCCTGGCGATCGCGCTGTCGCTGCGGTCATGGCCGGTCGTGGCGTTCCTCGTTCCGGTGGTGCTGATCCAGCTCGCCACCGCACCGCTGTCGGCGCACATGGTCGGGCGCCAGGCGTACCGCAACGGGACGATCGACGAGGCCGGACTGTACGTGGACGAGCTCGCGGAGTCCAAGCGCACGCCGCCCGCCGCGGGCGGCTGAACGCCGCACAGGAGACGAACGGGGCGATCGGTCGTACCCTGGAGAGAGACGCCCCAGACCCCGGCGTGACCGTGGCCCGCCCGCCACCCGCGCGTGACCGCTTCTCGGAGCCGTGAACGCCGGAGGCCGGTCCAGGCCGAGCTGCGCGCAGGGGGTCTGAAATGTCGGAGCACGACCACTCCTTCGGCCAAGCCCTGTTCGGTCGGCGCTGGCAGGCCATCGCGCCGGCATGCCGATGGATCGCCCGAACCTGGCGTCGCGCGATGCCACCGTGGCGCGGATCAGCGGAGGGTGAGAGGTCTCAGACGCCGTAGTCCAGCCACGCCGTCTCATCGAAGGGCAGGGGGTTGATCTCGAACGCTTCGAGCTGCTCGGCGGAACGCTCGATCACCTCGAAGCGGACAGGCAGCGTCGGCGTGACCAGGAGCGAGATGACGCCGTGACCGACGGTGTGAAACTCGACGAAGTCCGAACCTTCCCGCACGGCGGCGACGATCTCGCGCTTGGTCTGCTCGACGTCCTGCGAAGGATCCAGCAGGAATGTCTGGCCGTCGAATCGAACCTTGTTGACCAGCATCGTGCCCTCCGAGTTGCCGATCCCGAGCTGAGCGTGAGCTCTGGGTCGCGAGGCCGGGGTCGCGGGCGACGTTACACCCACCCCCCGGGGACAGGCGCGTTCGTGCGAGATCCACAGCGGGCGCCCAGGCTCTCGCTGGGTCAGCCGTCAGTTGAAGGATGGTGGGCTCAGGGCGCCCAGAGCTCGGCCGGGTGGGTCAGCCGCCACCACTCCGTGGGCGGATCGATCTCACCCTCGATCTCGAGGGGGACGGTGGCGGTGTGCGGTCCTGCCGTCCACGTGATGCTGCCAACGATCTCGCCGTCCTCATACGACGCGGCCGGCGTCATGCTCAGGGTCGATGTGATCGCCGTGTCGGACCAGGTGAAGACCGACGCCGTCTTGCTCACGACCACCTGAGCGGTCTCGCCCCACGCCGTCGTGAAGGTTCCGACCTCGACGCCGGCCCGCACGAGCTCGACCTCATGGAAGCCGTAGCGGATGCTGTCGAGCGTCGCGAGCACGTCCGCGTCGACGGAGTCTCGCGACCCGCCGCCGAGTCGTACACCGACCACGCTGAGAGGCTGGGCCGCTCCCACGTCGAGGGTGGCCGAGTAGAGCAGGTTGTAGGTGCCCGCGCCGAGATTCCCCGTCTTCAGGCCTGTGACACCGTCCCTGCCGAGCAGTGAGTTGGTGTTGTGCATGACGCCGAGGCCCGGCAGCCCGAGCGTCGGCTTGGCGAGGATCGGCGCGATGACCGGATGCGCCGCCGCGATCTTGCCGAGCGCGATGAGATCGCTCGGCGTGCTCGTGTTGCGCGGGCTGATGCCCGTGGGCTCGACGATCGTGGTGCCGCTGAGCCCGTTCGCGGCGAGCCAGTCGCGGGTCGCCCTCAGGAACGCGCCCTGCGATCCGAAGGCCCAGGTCGACACCGCGTCGGCGTAGTTGCTCGCCGATGGGATGAGCATCGTCGCGAGGGCGTCGTGGAGCGACATCGTGCTGCCGGTCGGCATCGCGGCGATCGTCGCCCCCATGACGTAGTACTCGTCGTAGAGATCGTGATCGGACTTGTCGAAGGTGATCGTCGGCCCGGGGTCACCCGGGCCGGCGAGCGGCTTCGCGTTCAGGATGACGAGCGCGGTGACGAGCTTGGTGATGCTGGCGATCGGCTGGGGATCGTTCGTCCCGCTCGTCTGCCAGATGCCGCTCGCCCCGGGCCCGAGGTACTCATCCGCGCCCGACACGCTGATCGCGGCAGAGCCCTCGGCGGGCAGCCTCAGGACGGCGGCGGACTGCAGCGGCACCGGCGGCGGCGTCTGCGCGCTCAGCTCGGGGTCGCTCACCGGAGCGGTCAAGGCCCAGCCGATGTAGGCACTGGGCACGCCGAGAAGGACGACGAGGATGATCGCCGTGATGATCACGCCGCGACGGCGTCGACGGTGCCGCACCGCCGGATCGACGAACGTCGCGGGATCGAGCACCTCTTCTTCGTGACGCATCAGCTCCGCGAAGTCGGACAGCTCATCCGGCGGCGGCGAGTGATGCGTCGTCATCTTCGGGCCCCATCGGTGATTTCGATCCCATCATGCCGCAACCCGTATGCCCGGGCGCACGCTTTCCCGCGGCTACGACGGCACGAGGCCGCCGCGATGGGCGACGACCGCCGCCTCGACCCGGTTGCGCACCCCGAGCTTCAGCAGGATCGCGCTCACGTATCCCTTCACGGTGCCCTCGACGAGGTGCAGCTGCTCTCCGATCTCGGCGTTCGACGCACCGGCCCCGAGGAGCGCGAGCACTTCGCGCTCGCGATCGGTCAGCACCGACAGGGCTTCGCGAGCTCCCGCGCCGCGCGCGCGGTCGCCCTCGCGGTAGGGCGCGATCACGCGGCGGGCGATGGCGGGCGAAAGATACGCGCCACCCGCTGCGACGGCGTGGACGCCCGCGATGAGCTCCCTCGGGTCGGCGGCTTTGAGAAGGAAGCCCAGCGCACCGCCGCCGAGCGCGCGCTCGACGTAGTCGTCTTCGCCGAAGGTCGTGAGGATCACCACGCGCGTGCTCGGGACCGTGGCGGCGATCGCCTCGGCTGCGCTGAGCCCGTCGAGCCGCGGCATGCGGATGTCGAGCAGCGCGACGTCGGGTCGGTGACGCTGCACTCCGTCGACGGCCTCGCGACCGTCGGCGGCTTCGAAGACGACCTCGATCCCGGAGTCGGACTCGAGGATCGCGCGCACGCCTGCCCGCATCATGGCTTCGTCGTCGGCGATGAGCACCCGGATCACGTCGCCTCCAGCATGAGCTTCTCCGTCAGCACGCCATCGTCGAAGCAGAGGCGGTACGTCGCGTCCGTGAAGTGCAGCCAGCCGTCACGCGCGGCGAAGTACTCGCATTCCGCGCCGTCGGGCACCGGCGGTTCCGCCACGATGGGTACCGGGCCCGGGGTCCCGGCCGGCAGGAGCGGCGCGAGTTCGTCGCGCGTCGAGCCGATGCGGATGTCTTCGTAGACGGCGGACGAGATCGCCGTCTGCGCGACGGTGATCGCCTGGACGACGAGGAATCCGACGAGCGTCAGTGCCACGAGTGACGCCGGGACGATCGCGGCCTGCAGCACCCGGCGCCGTGTGGTCTGGGCGTTGGACCTCAGCGCCGGATCGGGCGCACCGGTCGTGTCAGGCTGCCGGGTGCGAGGCCGCGAAGGTGCACGCAGCCGAAGCTCGAAGCCGTCGTCGTCGGGACCGGCTTGAAGGCTCCCGCCGAGCAGTTCGGCACGACGTCGAAGGCTCGGGATGCCGTGACCCCCGCCGGGTTCATCGGTCCCCGTCGATCGGCCCGAGCGCACCCATGCCGTGATCCGGTCCGTTCCGTCCCGCGCCACTCCCAGCGCCACGACCGCGCCCGGAGCGTGGCGGGCAGCATTGGTGAGCCCTTCCCTGACGGTGCGCGCGACGAGCTCCGCGATGAGCGGATCGACCTCTGCGATGGCAGCGTGGTCCAGGGTCGCATCGACCGTCATGCCCGCACCGCGGGCACCCGTGACGAGCGCATCGATCCCCTGACCGCCGAGCGGCGCGAGCCGGCCGGGGCCGTCCGGCCTGGTCATCTGCACCACGTCTCGAAGGCGGCCGCTCGCCCGGACCGCGGCTTCACGCAGTTCGCGGAATCGGTCCTGCTGATCCGGGCTAAGATCGCGCCCCAGCTCGAGTGCCCCCGCCTGCACGGCGATGAGCGCGAGCTCGTGGCCGATCGTGTCGTGCAGGTCGTCGGCGATGCGCGCGCGTTCCTCGGCCTGTGCACGATCGGCGAGGACCGCCGCATCCGATTCCCGCAGGTCCTCGCGGAGCATGCGGAACCGGCCGAGCCACCAGGGGGCGACGACGGTCAGGAGCGCGATGAGCACGCTCGCCATCCAATCGCCCAGCGGCGCGGTGCCGGGCATCAGGAACGAGACAGGAAGCGAGATCGCCAGAACGCCGCTGAAAGTGAGCACAGCGGGAAGGAGCGGAGTCATCCGTCGTCCGGCCAGATAGCCGGCGACCGCCGCCGGCGCGAGGGCGAGCACGAGGACCGAGTCGCCCCAGCGGGCCAGCGGCAGCGCGATCGACGTCGCGAGGAGCAGCAGCACGACGCCCAGCGGCGTCGGCCACGACCGGCGCCTCGCACGATCGGCACGGAGCATGTTCCCATCGTAGGAAGCGGGACTGCATCGCAAGACTGACGAAAGTCAGGTGAACACCATCCTTCCGTCGGATACCGGTCGGGCCCGTCCGTTCGTAGCGTCGGAGCATGGACCTCCTCGCGCTCCTGACGACCTTCGTGACCGACCTCGCGGCATCCCCCTGGGTCTATCTCGTGGTGCTCGTCGTGTGCCTCGTCGACGGCTTCTTCCCGCCGGTGCCGAGCGAGACCGTCGTCGTCGGCGCCGCCACGATCTCGGTGGCCACGGGCGAGCCCCACCTGCTGCTGCTCATCGGCGTCGCCGCGGTCGGGGCCATCCTCGGCGACAACATCGCATATCAGCTCGGGCGGGCGGTGGGCACGGAACGATTCCGGTGGATGCGCGCGAAGCGGGTCGCCACGACACTCGACTGGGCCCGCCGTGGCCTCGACAGACGCGGTGCACTGCTCATCTTCACCGCTCGCTACATCCCGGTGGGGCGCATCGCGGTCAACATGACGGCCGGCGCCACCGGCTATCCCCTCCGGCGCTTCCTGCCGCTTTCGATCGCTGCCGGCATGACCTGGGCCGTCTACTCCGCGGTGTTCGGCATCGTCGCAGGTCAGTGGCTGCACGACCAGCCACTCCTGGCCATCGTCCTCGCCATCGCGGTCGCGGCTGTCGTGGGCGCGGTGGTGGATGCCGTCGTCAGGCGCATCCTCCGGCGTGCGGCTCGTGCCGCCGACGTCGAGCCGGAGGCGGTTCCGGCTCAGACGGGAAGTCGGGACATCACCCTGCCGGCGTGAGGACGAGCGTGTCCGTCGCGGACGCGTCGACGGCGTCGGGCGTGAAGGCCCACGGCGTGAGCTCGGCTGCCTGCCAGGCCTTGGTCTGATCGACGTAGTTCGGGTGGAAGGCGTGGCCGCTCGTCCCGGTCAGGTGATTCCACCCCGAGGCGTCGAAGTCCGATAGATCGATCACCATGCGCATCGACGGGACGGTGATGGTGGCGAAGTCCGATCCGAGCGACCAGCCCGTCGCGTTGACGACCGACGAGCCGCCGCCGACCGGGTACGGGCCGCGGTTGAACAGCCACTCGATCGGCGCGATGCCGGACGTGCCGAAGGTGTCGTTCACGAGCGGGAGCGCATGCAGGCCGCCCCAGTTCCACCGCTCGGGCGTATCGCCCTGCAGGTCGATGAGCCTCTCGGTCGCATCGATCGCCGACCGCTCGAGCATCTCGTCCATGCCCGAGACGCCGAGCGCCTCGTTCGTCCACCAAGGCGACGCCGGGTCGTCCAAGAGTGCGTCGAACACGAGGAACATGCGACCCTGGTCGCTGAGCGGCACGCGGTTCTCACGCTCCGCCACGAACACGTTGCGGGCGAGGGTGTCCCACAGCACGTTGGCATACGCGGCGGCGGCCGAGTCGGCGGCGTTCTGGCCGTCCCACTCCCCCAGTAGGGCGAGCGCGGCATCCGTCTCGTCGTCTCCCGTGGTGACGTCGAGGTAGGCCGAGGTCAGCTGCACGCCGATGAACGAGGCGTTGTCGGCTTGGATCGCCCGCATGTCGTCGAGGGTGATCGGGCCGTTGGCGATCTTCCGCTGGATGAGCTCGGTGATGCGCGCAGCCCGCCAGCCGTAGTCCCAGTCCCGCGTGAGGAAGTACGGGTAGTCCTCTTCGACGATGGCGTTGTTCGCCGTGACGATGAAGCCGTCGGCCGGGTTGTAGACGACGGGCAGCTCCTCGAAGGGGATGAAGCTCTGCCACGCGTATGCGGAGTCCCACCCGGGCTGCGGCATCGAGCCGTCTCCCGCGCCGCGAACGGGCAGTCGTCCGGGCGTCTGATACCCGATGTTGCCGTCGACGTCGGCGTAGATGAGGTTCTGGGCCGGCACGTCGAACAGGGCGGCCGCAGCCCGGAAGTCGTCGAAGTCGCGCGCCGTGTTCAGCGCGAAGACCGCCGAAGCGGTGGTGCCCGGCTCGAGCGCCGTCCACCGCAGCGAGACGGCGTATTCACCGGCCGGGGCGTCCCCCGGAGCCGTCACCGTGCCGTCCGTGCCGGTGAAGGGGTCCTCGGCCATCGCCGTGAAATCGTCGGTGAGCCCTGAGACGATCGGGCCATTGACGGTCGAGCGGATGTCGAGCTCGACGTCTTCGCCGCCGGCGACCTTCAGTGTCTCGGTGCGCTGCTCGAGCGGCACGAGCGCCCCGTCGTACCAGGCGGAGTCGCCTTCGATCTTCTCGAGGTACAGGTCGGTGACGTCGGTGGTGAGGTTCGTGAATCCCCACGCGACGCGGTCGTTGTGGCCGATGATCACGCCGGGCACGCCCGAGAAGCCGAATCCGGCGACGTCGAACGGGCATTCCTCCGAGACAGCGCTGCACTTCAGCTGGATCTGGTGCCACACGCTGGGCAGCGACGCCCCGAGGTGCGGGTCGTTGGCGAGCAGCGGCATCCCCGACTCGGTGTGGTTGCCCGACACGACCCAGGAGTTCGAGCCGATGCCCTCCCCGACGCCGCCGACGAGCGCGCCGACGGCCTCGACCACGCCGTCGACCTCTGTCCACTCGATGGACGAGGTCGCCGCGTCTTCTTCGGGCGCGGTGACGCGCTCGCCGTCGGGCACGGTGCCGACCGGCAGCACCGACGAGATCTGAGGCACGATCACGGGATTGCGGTCGAAGGGATAGGCCGGATAGAGCTCTTCCATATCGGCCTGCGTGAAGTCCGGTGCGATGACCGCGCGCTCGGTCTCGTCCTCGATGTTCGAGCGCAGGTCCCAGGCCATCGCCTTCAGCCACGCCACGGAATCGGCCGGCGTCCACGGCTCGATCTCGTAGTCGGCGTTCTGCAGCCCGAGCACCGCGTATTCGAACGACGCGTCGGCGCCGTCGTGGTCCGCGAGGTACGCGTTCACGCCGTCGGCGTACGCCTCGTAATAGGCGCGCTCCGACTCGCCGAGCGCCTCGACCTCCTTTTCCGCGATCTCGCGCCAGCCGAGCGTCCGCAGGAACGCGTCGGTGCCGAGCTGCGATTCGCCGAACAGCTCCGCCAGGCGGCCGCTGGTGACGTGCCGGCGGAAGTCCATCTCCCAGAACCGGTCCTGTGCGTGGACGTACCCCTGCGCGTAGAACAGGTCATGCGTGGAGTCGGCGGTGATGGTCGGGATGCCGAGACTGTCGCGCTGCACCGTCACCTGCTCGTCGAGCCCCGACACGGCGACCTCGCCGCTCAGCTCGGGAAACGACCGCTCGACCGTGAAGACGACGAAGCCGACGGCGATGAGCACCAGCACGACGAGACCCGCGAGGACGCTGTACAGCGTGATGCCGATCGTCCGGCCGATCGAGCGGCGACGTGGCGGTGCGGCATCCGTCTCGTGATCGATCGTGGTGATCGGCGCGGTGGCGGTCTTCGACATTGAAGTCTTTCGGTTCGGGAGGGCGTACCCGGTGTCAGGCATCGCGATACCCGGTCTCGCGCCTTCGGGTGGCGCGTACCGGTGTTCGAATCGTACCTCCACCGCCGACGCCCGCTGAATTCCGCGGAACTGTGGCCGAATCGGCCGGGGATCGCGAGCTCTCCGCGTGCCGCGGTGAGACCTGTCAGTCGGTGCCGGAGTCGAAGGCGGCCGCTTCGTTCGCGGCATCCGTCGCCTCTGCGAGCTCCTCCTGCGCGGCGCTGAAATCGTCGCCCCGCTCGGCGATCTCTTCGGCTCCGCCCTGCGTGAGGTGGCCGACGAGTTCGCCGGTGGCGCCGCCGATGATGCCGGCGGCGGCGTAGTGCTCGAGGCGGGTACGCGAGTCGGCGATGTCGAGGTTGCGCATGGTGAGCTGGCCGATGCGGTCCGTCGGGCCGAACGCGGCGTCGCCGACGCGCTCCATCGAGAGCTTCTCGGGGTGGTACGACAGGCCCGGGCCGGTGGTGTCGAGGATCGTGTAGTCCTCACCGCGGCGCAGCCGCAAGGTCACCGAGCCGGTGATCGTCGAGCCCACCCACTTCTGGATCGACTCGCGCAGCATGAGCGACTGCGGCTCGAGCCAGCGGCCCTCGTACATGAGGCGGCCGAGGCGGCGACCCTGCTCGTGGTACGTCGCGAGGGTGTCTTCGTTCAGGATGCCGTTGACCAGGCGCTCGTACGCCGTGAACAGCAGCGCCATGCCCGGCGCCTCGTAGATGCCGCGTGACTTGGCCTCGATGATGCGGTTCTCGATCTGGTCGCTCATGCCCAGCCCGTGGCGGCCGCCGATGCGGTTCGCCTCGAAGACGAGGTCGACCGGGTCGGCGTACTCGACGCCGTTGAGGGCGACCGGCCGGCCGGCCTCGAAGGTGACGGTGACGTCTTCCGTCTCGATCTCGACGGCCGGATCCCAGAACCGGACGCCCATGATCGGCTCGACGGTCTCGAGCGAGATGTCAAGGTGCTCGAGGGTCTTGGCCTCGTGGGTGGCGCCCCAGATGTTGGCGTCGGTCGAGTACGCCTTCTCCGCCGAGTCGCGGTACGGGAAGCCGTGCTCGACGAGCCACTCGCTCATCTCCTTGCGGCCGCCGAGCTGGGTGACGAAGTCGGCGTCGAGCCACGGCTTGTAGATGCGCAGGGCGGGGTTGGCGAGCAGACCGTAGCGGTAGAAACGCTCGATGTCGTTGCCCTTGTAGGTGGACCCGTCGCCCCAGATGTCGACGCCGTCGTCCTTCATCGCGCGCACGAGCAGGGTGCCGGTCACGGCACGCCCGATCGGGGTCGTGTTGAAGTAGGTGCGGCCGCCCGAGCGGATGTGGAAGGCGCCGCACGCCAGGGCGCCGAGGCCCTCTTCGACGAGGGCGGGCTTGCAGTCCACCAGGCGAGCGAGCTCGGCGCCGTAGGTGAGGGCGCGATCGGGGATGGAGGCGATGTCGTCTTCGTCGGGCTGACCGAGGTCGCCCGTATAGGTGCAGGGCACCGCGCCCTTGTCGCGCATCCACGCGACGGCGACGGAGGTGTCCAGTCCCCCCGAGAAGGCGATGCCGACGCGCTCGCCGACGGGCAGGGACTGGAGGACCTTTGACATGGCACCCAGTTTAGTGAGCGGCGGATGCCTCGACCGGCGCGTCCTCCTCGCCCGGAGCTCGCCTGCTGCGGCGTCCCCACCACACGACGAACGTCCCCACCGCAAGGATCGCGACGGCGATGCCGATCACGTAGAGGATGACTCCGGGGTATCCGGCGATCGGCACGAGGGCGAGGTTGTTCGGGTTGAGGAACGGGTACGGGTACCAGAAGGCCTCGCCGTTGGTGGGGTTGGTCACGAGGAGTCCGCGGATCATCGTGTAAATGACCCAGACGATCGGGAACGCGACGATCGCTCCGAGTGCACGCCAGGGCAGAGCCCGGCGAAGCGGCCCGAACATGACGTCCGCGAGGAGGAACAGCGGGCCGACGAGGTGAAGGACCTCGTTCGACCACCACACCGGCTCGCTGCCCTGCGGCAGCTCGACCTGGCGCAGCAGGAGGTTGTACACGATCCCGGTGACGATCATGTAGGTGCTGACGCTGGCGAGCGCGACGGCGAGACCGACAGGCTCGCTGCTGTCGGTGCTGTCGGTGCTGTCGGTGCTGTCGGTGCTGTCGGTGCTGTCGGTCCGTCGGGGCGACGTCGATGACGACGCGGGGCGCGCCCGGGTGAAGAACCATACGGCGGCCCAGAGCAGCACGATGGCTGCGGCTGTGTTGGAGAGGATCGTGAAGAAGCTGAAGAAGTTGGCGATCGTCACGCCGACATCGCGGCTGAGCTCTTGAGCGGTGCCGACGGAAGCGGCGAGCTGACGCACGATCGCCGCGACGAGGAGCGCGCCCAGGAGTGCCCGTGCGGCGTACCACACCCGCGTGCCGGTCGGTGTGTGCATGCGGCCACCATATCGGCGGGTGCATCATCGTGCGGCGTGATCTTCGGCGCGTGGGGCCGGCGTTGCTGGTGGGTTGGCCGGCCCGCACAGGGGTGGCATCGGTGGCGGGGCGGCTGGCCATGGGGATGCGTTGCCCGGCCCCGCACAGGGGTGGCATCGGTGGCGGGGCGGCTGGCCATGGGGATGCGTTGCCCGGCCCCGCACAGGGGTGGGGATCGGTGGCGGAGCGGCTGGCGTTGCTGATGGGTTGGCCGGCCCTTGCCAGGTTGGCAGGGCCGGGCGGCCGCTGGTCAGAACGGTGCGTCGCCGGTCCCATTCGACGAGGTCGCACGGAAGACGGGCACCCTGCGCTCCGGTTCGACAAGGTACTGGCGTCCGGTTGGAGATGTCCAGCGGATGGCGCCGCCTGACTCCGCGACCTGTTCGATGGTCCAGTCGGTGTGATGTCGGACGATGTGATGCCCCTTGCAGAGGGGTGCGAGGTTGTCCAACGCCGTGTGCCCGAGTCTCGCCCAGTCGATGTTGTGGTCGACCTCGCAGCGCGAGGCGGGCATTCCGCATCCGGGACCCATGCAGCGGTCGGCTCGCCACCGGGCGAGCTTCGCAAGGGCCGGCGGTGGTCGGTAGCGATCGCGGCCCACGGAGAGGACCATCCCGGTCTCCGGGTGGGTCAGGACGCGCGTCCAGCCGGTCGCGCTGCCCGCCAGCTCTTTCGCGACGGTGAGCGGAATCGGGACCATTCCCTCGATCACCGGAGGTTCGATCGCCGCGGCTGCGCGAGATTCGTCGGTGTCGTGCAGCAACGCCAGTGCCGGGACCGTGACGGTGACCGTCGCCGTGATCCCTCGTGCGGCTTCGGGGTGCAGGTCCGTTCGTCCGTCGACGAGAAGGTCGAGGATCACGTCGGTGCGGACCTGCTCGAGGGTTCGGCGATCGGGCGCAGCACCCGCATCGGGTACGTCGGCGGCGCGGATGGCCTTCGCCATTCCGGTGGCGCGGGCATGGACGGCGTGGATCGCAACGATGGGCCCGTACACGTGGAGCCAGCCCATCCCGTCATCGGCGGCTTCGATGACGCTGCGTCGCTTCGTGACGGCATCCTCGTAACGCTCCCTTAGTGTCGCTGACCGGGCGGTGTCGATGAGCGTACGCAGCTTGCGACGAAACGTACCGACCGGCTCGCGCTCCGCCAGCTCGAGTCCCTTCGCGAGCACGGTCGCGTGAAAGCCTGGCTCGATCTCCGACAGCGCGGTGACGAGAACACGAGCGTGATCCTCCGTGATGCTGGCGCGTTCCATGGAGCGCAGCACGGGCGGGAAGGAGTGCACCATCGCTTCGGCGAACGCCAGCAGACCGCCGGCAGCGTGCTCGGTGACCCGCAGGGCGGAGGCGAGTTCCAGCCGCACTCCGCGCTCTACGACATCCGTCAGCACGCGCCCGTTGCGCGTGGCCTCGGCGAGCGCTTCTCGGCGCATCTGATCGATGCGCACCAACCGTTCGGCCGCGAACACCGTGATCATGCCGGCGACCTCGAGCACCCGGTCGACCTCGTCAGGGAACTCCTGATCAGGGAGCTCAGGGTCGATGAACATGCTTCGACTTTAGAACATACGTACGACATCGATCCCGCTCGCGGGACGTCATCAGAACGAGGGCGCCACGATCTCGATCTTCAGATCGAGGCGGCCGATAGTGAAGAAGAACGGGGCGGGAACGGGCGGGAGACGTCTTTCCCGGAATGCAGACAGCGCGCGCTTCGCCCAGGGGACGTGTGCGGCGGCCGCGACGAAGAAGACATGGAGTCGGCGAGCGCTCTGTGCCGGGTCGGACCACTGCAGCGACGGGCTGCACATGCCGCCGCGATACCAGCCGTCCTCGTCCTCCTCCGGGTCGAGGATGAGATCAGGTTCCGGCCAGTCCTCGAGGCGTATGCCGCGAGAGGCGGATCGTGAAAGCCAGATCCCCTGCGACGGGTACGGCTGCTTTCCGAAGAGGTTCGAATCTCGCGTGAGCGCCAGGAGGAATCCTCCGTCATCGGGCACCGGCTTCACGACGGAATCGTAGAAGCCGACGGCCGCGTCGCTGAAGACGACCGGCGCACTCCACCCTGTCTCGCCGTCACGGCTTCGCGAGTACAGGATGGTGTGCTTCCCGTTTTTGTCATCCCCGACGTCTGTCAGCGCGAGATAGCGCATGTGCCAGAACCCGTCGGCGTATTCGACCTTCGGCTCGAGCACTCCCTCCACTCCCCGCAAGCCCTGGACCTCGATCGGCGCGGGGCGGCTCGTCCACTCGCCGTCCTGACGCTCGAGGAAGCCGATCCGGTAGGGCGCTCTGGTCGACAGCACCGTTTCTGCTGTCCGCCCGGCGTGGTAGATGCGCTCGACCGGTCGGCCGTCCACTTCGCCGGCGACGTAGCAGACCGAGTGCATGCAGCGGTTCCAGCTTCCGCGCGCCGGCTGGTCGACGATCCAGCGGGCACGTGAGCGGCTCCGGTCGGCCATGACGAATTCCCAGTCGTCCGAATCGAGCGGATCGCCCTCCGGCAGTCTTGCGGTCAGGATGTTCGTCTTGAAGCCGAAACCCATGCCGCCGATGAACATCGTCCAGCGACCATCCAGCCACACCACGCACGGGTCGCTCATCCCCAGCACGTTGCGGACCGGGGCGTAGCCCGATCGCATGTCCAGCAGTTTCGCGAGCCCGACCCGACGAACCAGCATCCGCCTCTCCATCGACCACATCCTCACACCCCGTCTCGTCTCGGCCTAGCCCCGGATCATCCCTCGCGCGGCGGGGCGTACGGGTGAAGAATGCCGGTACGACCGCGTCGACGACGCGCTGTCAGGAGGTCACGATGTCGTTTCGCACACCGATGCGCCGCACGGATGACGGAGAACCTCGTGTCGGTGACCGCTGGCGTTCGGCTGCCGTCGTCGGCGGTGCCGCGGCGATGATCGGGATCCCCCTCCTCGGGCCGGTGCTCGCCGGCACCAGCGAGGGAGCCGACGAGCTCGATACCGAGATCACTCCACCTGACTACGCCTTCGTCGTGTGGGCGCCGATCTTCGCGGCGACCGCTGCCAACGCGATTCAACACACGATCCACCCGGATGCGGCGGCGAACCGGCGAACCGGCTGGTGGCTCGCCGCCGGATACACCATCACCGCCCTGTGGTCTGTCGCCGCGCAGAGCGGTCGGTTCCGTTACACGCCCTACATCCTTCCCGCGGCGGCCGCCCTCACCGGCATCGGCTACGCCCGTGCGCGATCCGGGCCGCTGCGAAGACTCGGTGACCGGATCCCCGCCGACAGCGCCGGACTGCTCTTCGGCTGGATCAGCATCGCCTCCGTTGTGAACGGCTTCGCCGTCCAGCGACGGGGCGCGTTCTCGACCACCACGCGCACGGGTCGACGACTCGCTCGCACCTCGCTCGCCGTCGCCGCGGCCGTACTCTCCGGAATCATCGTCGCTGGCCGCCGCGGCTCTGCGTCGCTCGCCGCTGCCAGCGGATGGGCGTTCCTCACCAGCGCCGCCAATTCCGAACGAACCCGCGCCACCCGAGTCGTCAACGCGGTGAGCGCTGCGCTCGTCGTCGGCGCGGCTGTCGCCCGGCTGCGTCCACAGCGCAACTCCTAGCGGCGCTTCACCTGCCGACATCCCGCGCGCGTCCGACTGCCGCGGCGAATGTCAACCCCGTGGAGGTTCTCTTCTGCGCTTGTTCAGCTGACCCCTCAACAACGAGATGAGGAGCGGGCAATGAAGGCAGTGGTGTTCCGAGGACCGTTCGAGGTGAGCGTGGAGGACGTCGAGGATCCGCGCATCGAGCAGCCACTCGATGCGATCGTGCGGATCACCACGACGAACATCTGCGGATCCGATCTCCATCCCTATGACGGTCGCGCCCCGATGGAATCGGGAATGATCCTCGGGCACGAGAACATGGGCACCGTGGTCGAGGTCGGTGCGGGCGTCGAGCGGATCCGCGTGGGCGACCGCGTCTCGGTGCCCTTCAACATCGCGTGCGGCACCTGCCGCAACTGCAACGAGGGCTACACGTCTGCGTGCCAGCGCGCGAATCCCTCGGGCATGCCCGGTGCCGGGTACGGCTATCCCAAGATGGGGCCGTACCAGGGCGGTCAGGCGGAGTTCCTGCGCGTGCCATGGGCCGACTTCAACCTGCTGGAACTGCCGGAAGGCAACGACTTCGAGAACGACTTCACGATGCTCTCCGACATCTTCCCGACGGGCTATCACGGCACCGAGATGGCGCACGTCAGGCCGGGAAGCTCGGTCGCCGTGTTCGGCGCCGGCCCCGTAGGCCTTCTTGCGGCGCACAGCGCCATGATCAAGAGGGCGGCGATGGTCTTCGTCGTCGACAAGGAACCCGACCGGCTCGCTCTCGCGGAACAGTTCGGGGCGATTCCCATCGACTTCGCGCAGGCTGATGTCGAGCAGACGGTCCTCGACGCGACCGACGGGCAAGGGGTGGATTGCGGCATCGAAGCGGTCGGGTACCAGGCGCACGACCACTCCGGTCAGGAGCATCCCGAGATGGTGCTCGACAACCTGGTCAAGGTGGTGCGGGCCACCGGCGCGATCGGCGTCGTGGGCGTCTACGTCTCGCAGGACCCGGACGCCGCAACCGACGAGGCGAAGGAGGGCCGCTACGCCTTCAACTTCGGCGCAGCCTTCGAGAAGGGGCTGAAGTTCGGAACCGGCCAGTGTCCCGTGAAGAAGTACAACCGTGAATTGCGGGATCTCATCATCCAGGGTCGCGCCGCTCCCGCGAAGATCGTCTCGCACGAACTCTCCCTGGACGAAGCGCCCGACGCGTACCGACGCTTCGACCAGCGGGAGGACGGCTGGACCAAGGTGCTTCTGCGACCGGCGGCGTGATCCGACGGCACCCTGGCTGCGCCTGCCCGCCCGCCGACATCGTGCCCCGCGATCCCCAGCCGGAGGGTCCTCTCCCGCTGCCCCGATAGGATGGGGTGTAACCGTCCGATAACGGGGGAGTAGCCCATGCCAGGCATCGTGATCGTCGGAGTTCAGTGGGGGGACGAGGGCAAGGGCAAGGCCACCGACCTGCTCGGTGAGCGCACCGACTGGGTCGTCAAGTTCAACGGCGGCAACAACGCCGGTCACACGGTCGTGATCGGCGATGAGAAGTACGCGCTGCACCTTCTGCCCTCCGGAATCCTGTCGCCCGGTGTCAACGCCGTCATCGGCAACGGCGTCGTGATCGATCTCGAGGTGCTCTTCGCCGAGCTCGAGGCGCTGCACGCTCGCGGGGTCGACACATCGCGACTCCGGGTGAGCGCGAATGCGCACATCATCACGCAGTACCACCGCACGCTCGACAAGGTCACCGAGCGCTTCCTCGGCAAGCGTCAGATCGGCACCACCGGTCGGGGGATCGGTCCGGCGTACGCCGACAAGATCAACCGCGTCGGCATCCGCGTGCAGGATCTCTTCGACGAGAACATCCTCCGCCAGAAGGTCGAGGGCGCCCTCGACCAGAAGAACCACCTGCTGGTCAAGGTCTTCAATCGTCGCTCGATCACGGTCGACGAGATCGTGGAGGACCTGCTCGCCTATGCCGAGCGCCTGCGCCCGATGGTCGCCGACACCTCGTTGCTGCTCGGCGACGCGCTCGACCGCGGCGACGTGGTGGTGTTCGAGGGCGGACAGGCCACGATGCTCGACGTCGACCACGGCACCTACCCGTTCGTCACGTCGTCGTCGGCGACCGCCGGCGGCGCGTCGACCGGTTCGGGGATCGGCCCCAACCGCCTGGACCGCATCATCGGCATCGTGAAGGCGTACACGACCCGCGTCGGGTCGGGACCGTTCCCCACCGAGCTCTTCGACGACAACGGCGACTTCCTCCGCTCGCGCGGCTTCGAGTTCGGCACGACCACTGGCCGTCCGCGCCGGGTGGGCTGGTACGACGCCCCGATCACGCGGTACGCCACGCGCATCAACGGCATCACCGACCTCGTGCTGACGAAGCTCGACATCCTCACCGGCCTCGACCGCATCCCCGTCTGCGTCGCGTACGACGTCGAGGGCGAGCGGTTCGACGAGGTCCCCGTGAACCAGTCGGACTTCCACCACGCCAAGCCGATCCTCGAGTACTTCCCGGGATGGAAGACCGACATCTCGGGTGCTCGCACCTTCGAGGACCTTCCCGTCGAGGCGCAGGAGTACGTGCTGGCGCTGGAGAAGATGAGCGGCACGCGCATCTCGGTGATCGGCGTGGGTGCGGCCCGCGACGCGGTCATCGTCCGCCACGACCTCGTCGACTGATGCGGTTTCTCGTCGGCGGGTACACCGCCGGCATGGACGGGCGGGCATCAGGGATAGGCATGCTGCTGGCCGGCGCGGCCGACGAGGCATCCGCCGGCGGACAGCTGGCGTTCGCCGGCGAGGTCGTCCGCGCCGACTCTCCGTCGTGGCTCGCACCGCACCCCGGCTCCTCGACTCTGGCGCGGGGGGATGTGATCTACGCCGCGCTCGAGGAGCGAGGAGAGGTCCAGGCCCTCCGCCGCACGGGCGAGGCGACCTTCACGCCGCTGGGCGCACCGGTCGAGGCGGGTGAGGCGACCTGCCATGTGGCAGTCGCTCCCGACGGCTCGTTCCTCGTCGCCGCTTGCTGGGGCGACGGGCGCGTGGTGCGCATGACGCTGGATGCCGCGGGCCGTCCGTCCGCGCCGGTCATCGCCGACGAGGCCACCGATCCATACGGCCCGGACGCGCACGGGTCCGCCTCCGAGCCGATCCGTCCGGGAGCGGGGGGACTCGACCTCGCGGCGGCCGCCCGTGCCCTGCGGGAGGCGGCCGGTGACGAGTACGCGCACCTCGTGCCCGATCACGACCGGCCGATCGACGACCCGCTGAGCGACGTCGCCGACGAGACCGCGTCCACACGCCCGTCGCGTGCGCACCAGACCGTCTTCCTCCCCGGCGGGCTGATCGCTACGACGGACCTGGGCCTGGACCTCGTGCGCTTGTGGACGATGGCCGCCGGCGGCCTTCGGCCGCGCCAGCAGGTGGCGCTGCCGAAGGGCAGCGGTCCCCGCCACATGGTGTGGCACCCCAGCGGTCACCTGTATGTCGTCACTGAGCTCTCGTGCGAGGTCTTCGTCCTCGCGCCCGCGGTCGATGGCACGTGGCGTGTGGTGGGCGGCACGCCGCTCGGCGGCACTCTGCCCGGCGATGCTGCCGCCGAGCTGGCGCCGTCGCGCGACGGCGAGTTCCTCTACGCGGGGGTGCGCGGCAGCAACACCGTCGCGACCCTGCGCGTGCGCGGCGCGGGTGAGAGCCTCGGGCCGGTCGCTCTGGTGGACGCGGGCGTGGACTGGCCGCGCCACCACAGCGTCGTCCGAGACACCCTGCTCGTGGCGGGGCAGCGGTCCGACGAGGTCGTCTCGCTCACGCTCGACCTGCGCACCGGCGTGCCCGGTCGTGTCCGGCACCGCACGGACGCGCCCACGCCGACCTGCCTGCTTCCGCTCGGCTAGATCTTCGCGTCCTGCTTCGGGATGAAGACCTGCTTGATGATGAGCAGGATCGACGCCGTCACGGGAATGGCGACGAGCGCGCCCAGCAGCCCGAGGAGCGTGCCACCGACGAGCGCGCCGATCACCACGAGCGCCCCGGGGACCGAGATCGCACGGTTCATGACCTTCGGCGTCAGAACGTAGGCCTCGAGCTGCATGTAGACGAGGTAGATCACGGCGAAGATGAGGGCGGGCAGCCAGCCGGTGAAGAGCGCGATCACCGTGGCGAACATCCAATAAAGGACCGAGCCGACGAGGGGGATGAGCGTGATGCAGAACGCCACGACGGCCATGAGGGCGGGGAAGGGCAGACCGAGGAAGAGGTGGAGGAAGAACGCGACGACGGAGTTGCAGAAGGCCAGGATCACCATTCCCATCAGGTAGCCCCCGATCGAATCCGTGATCCGCTCGGTCAGCTCGGCGGCCTTCGCGCGGTTGCGGGCGGACGCGAGCCGGTTGAAGGCGACCTTCATGGTGGGCAGCGACGCCAGGAAGTACAGGCTCAGCACCAGCACGATGATGAGCCCGGAGATCGTCGTGCCGACGTTGATGGCGAAGTTGAGCACGCCGCCGCCGATCGCGGCGATGTTCGCGGGATTCGTGAGGAACGTCTCGACCTGCTGCAGGATCGTGCCGACCTGGGGGCCGAAAGTGCTGCTCAGCCACCCGTAGATATCGGACTTCTGGAAGTTGTCGACGGTCTGCGGCAGATCGGTGAAGAACTGGGTGATCTGCGAGACCAGCGCCGGCACGACGAGCAGCAGCACGCCCGCCAGCACGATGGCGAAGGCGGTGTAGACGATCACGATTCCCCACGCGCGCTTGATCTTGTGGCGCTCGAACCACTGCACGACCGGGTCGAGCCCGAGGGCGGCGAACAGCGCGAAGACGATGTAGATGATGATCGTCGACAGATTCCAGAACGCCAGTCCCATGGCGACGGCGACCAGGCCGCCGAGGGTGACGAAGAGGCCGACGCCGAACGGCTGATTGAGGTTGGCCCAGAAGGTGCGGGATGCCGGGGCCTCCCCGGAGCGCGCAGCCACGGCATCCGGCACCGCCGTTCCCTCCGCGTGGGCGGCATCCGTGCCCGCCGTGGGAGGGGCAGACAGCGGCTGGGTCGCCTCGGTGGCTGTCGCACCGAGCGAGGGCGAGGGGTCGGTCATGGGGTTCACTCTAGGGCCGGGTATGGTCGGGGGCGAGGAGGAGTTCATGACCGAGGATCCGACGACGACGCTGGCGCGGCTGCGCAGCAGCATCGACAACATCGACGCCGCGCTGGTGTACATGCTCGCTGAGCGGTTCAAGGCCACGAAGCAGGTGGGGCACCTCAAGGCCGAGCACGGCATGCCGGCCTCCGATCCGGCGCGGGAGGAGCAGCAGGTCGCGCGTCTGCGCAGCCTCGCCGAGCAGGCCGACCTCGACCCGGCGTTCGCCGAGAAGTGGTTCAACTTCGTCGTCGCCGAGGTCATCCGGCACCACACCGAGGCCGCCGACCGCCGCTGACTCCTCGACGGGCTCGGGAATCTTCACCGCGGCACGGCGTGATCGGTGCCCGCGTCGCCCTACGCTGAAGGCATGCCTCGCGAACTGCCGATCGGAAGCCTTCTCGAATCGGAGGACGCCCGTCCGGCGCGCGTCCTCGCACACAAGCTCAACCGGCACACGTTCTGGTGCGGGCAGAGCGGGTCGGGCAAGACGTTCGCGCTCGGCGTTCTGCTCGAGCAGGTCCTGCTCCATACCCGGATGCCGCTGGTGGTGCTCGATCCGAACTCCGACTTCGTCCGGCTCGGCGAGGTGCGCGACGATGCGCCCGAAGCGGAAGCGGCGCAGCTGAGTCAACGCGACATCCGGGTGCTGCGTCCCGGCGGAGCAGGTGTGGCACGGTCGCTGCATGCCCGATTCCTCGACATGCCCGTCCGCTCGCGTGCGGCGGTCGTGAACCTCGATCCCGTGCACGACGCCGACGAGTACAACGGGCTGCTCCAGGTCGAGGCCGAGGTGCCGCTCATCGAGCAAGGCCGCCTCCTCGAGTTCCTGCGCTCCAGCGGCGACGCCATGCGCCATCGCCTCGCGATGCGCCTCGAGAACCTCGGCGTCACGGACTGGAACCTGTGGGCGTGGGGGCACCGGAGCGTCACCGATGAGATCGATGACCGCCCCGACGCGACCGTGGTGGATCTCGGCGGATTCCCGACCCAGGCGGAGTCCCGCACCGCCGCACTCGCTGTTCTGGATCACCTGTGGGAGACGCGCGAGGAGCGCGTCGGCCGGCTCATCGTGATCGACGAGGCCCACAACCTCTGCCGTCCCGACCCGGCCACTCCGCTCGAGGCGCTTCTGACCGAGCGCATCGTTCAGATCGCCGCCGAGGGCCGCAAGTACGGGCTCTGGCTACTGTTGTCGACCCAGCGGCCCTCGAAGGTCCACCCTGACGCGCTGTCGCAGTGCGACAACCTCGCGCTCATGCGGATGAGCTCGCCGCGCGACCTCGGCGAGCTCGCCGACGTCTTCGGCTACGTCCCCGCCTCGCTGCTGGAGCGCTCGCCAGGCTTCGCGCAGGGCCAGGCCCTGTTCGCGGGCGGCTTCGTCGAATTGCCTGCGCTCGTCCAGGTCGGCAACCGGCTGACGCACGAGGGCGGCTCGGACGTCTCGGTGTCGCTGCGCTGAGGCCTGCCTGAACGACGGATGCCTCGACCCCGCGCAGTCGCGGGGTCGAGGCTTCCGTCATCCGCGCCGAAGCCGAGGCGCGGGCCTTTCGACGGGCTCAGGGACTGCCGTTACGGCACCGCCCGCCGCAGGGTCAGGTACGAGATCCCGCCGAGCAGCACCGTCACGACGAGGCCCCACAAGGCGAAGCCGAGGGGTCCGGCGTCGACCATCCCCGTCCAGACCTGGCCCCACAGCTCCATGCGGGTGATCGCCCAGACCGCGATCACGAGGATCGCGGTGATGCCGGCCCACACGATCGACAGCAGCATGGGACCGAACCGCTTGTAGATCGTCGCCGACCAGAATCCGAGCATGAAGATGAGCATCGCCATGACGAAGTAGAACAGGCCGGCGGCAAGCGTGCCGCCGGACACGACCCAGTCGAGCGCGAAGAAGTAGCCGTTGATACCCCACCCGTTCGTCGCCTTCTCGACCACCGCACCGATCGCGAAGACGGCCGCCAGCAGCACCGCGCACATCGCTGCGGCGAGCATCGTGCCGAAGAAGAACTCGCGGCGCGTCACGCTCATCGCCTGCGAGAACGGGAACGTGAGGGTCAACGACGAGATCCCCACGAACAGCAGCACCCACAGCGGAGCCTGCGAGCCGCCGCCGTAGAACGGACCGGGGAGCCCCGCGGTGTACAGGATCGCGTAGATCGCGATCGATATCGCGAACGAGGAGCCGAGCACGATCAACGGCACCCAGACGAAGGTCTGCTTGTTGATCAGCTGCATGCGTACGACGTTGACGGTGCGATTCATCGCAGTGCTCCTTCGTCGAGGGTGGATGCCGTCTCACCGGCGTTCGCCGCGTGCGCGGTGGTGGTGCGCACGATGAGCTGCTGCAACGACACCGGGGCCACGTCGAGTCCCGCAGCGGCGAGGCGCTCGCGGTCGGCGAGCGAGAGCGCGCCGAGCACGGTGACCGAGGCCACGTTCCCCAGCTTCTCGCGGTGGATGACCTGGCGGCCCGCGACGAACGCCTCGACCGCCGAGGCGTCGCCCACGATGTTCGCCGCCCGGTCGCGGATGGCATCGGTCTCCTCGTCCATCAGGATGTGCCCGCGGTCGATGACGAGCACGCGCTCGATGAGGTTCGACACCTCGTCGATGAGATGGCTCGAGAGGATCACGGTTCGCGGGTGCTCGGTGTAGTCCTCGAGCAGCCGGTCGTAGAAGATCTGGCGTGCGACCGCGTCCAGGCCCAGGTAGGGCTCGTCGAAGAACGTGATCTCGGCGCGTGCTGCGAGGCCGATGATGACGCCGACCGCCGAGAGCTGACCGCGCGACATCTTCTTGATGCGCGTCTTCATCGGAAGCTGGAAATCGTCGATCAGCCGCTGCGCGAGGTCTTCATCCCAGTTCGGGAAGAACAGGCGCGCCGTCCCGAAGGCGTGCTTCGCGAGCGCGTCGTCGGGGTACTTCTGGCTCTCGCGCACGAAGCACATGCGCGAGAGCGCCTTCGCGTTCTCGTACGGGTTCATGCCGAACACGCGCACTTCTCCGCTCGTCGCGAAGTTCTGCGCGGTCAGGATCGACATCACCGTCGTCTTGCCCGCGCCGTTGCGCCCGAGCAGTCCGTAGATGGTGTCCTTCTCGATCGTGAAGCTCACGTCGTCGACCGCGAGGGTCTCGCGGTATCGCTTGGTGAGGTTCTTCACCTCGATCACGTGTGTCATTGTGTCTTCCGTTTCAGTCGGCGTGCGCCGAGGCGCGGTCGTTGATGAGGAGGGTGAGGTCTTCGGGGCCGAGGCCGAGCTTGCGGGCCTCGACGAGGAGCGGTTCGACGAACCGGTCGGCGAAAGCGGTGCGACGCTCGGCGAGCAGCAGCTCGCGGGCGCCCGGCGCGACGAACATGCCGATGCCTCGGCGCTTGTAGAGCACGCCCTTGTCTGTCAGCATCGCGATCCCCTTCGCAGCCGTGGCGGGATTGATGCGATAGAAGCCGGCGAGCTCGTTGGTCGACGGCGCCTGCGCCTCTTCGGCGAGAGATCCCTCGATGATCGCGTCCTCCACGCTCTCGGCGATCTGGAGGAACAGTGCCCGGCCTTCTTCGATCACATCGTCCGCTCTGGTCATTTGGTTACCTACTTGAGTAACTAACCACATAAGCGAAGACGATGTCAACAGATGAGCGAGGGGCCGACTTGCGGCTGCGTGTTATCACGCGCGTGCGCGCTAACCCCGTCCCCGCTCGCCTGTCGAATTTGCGACTCCATGCGGGGGCATGAAACGTTGGATCAGGCCCGAATGCGGGCCATCCCGACCAGTCCGCGCTCCCGCCGGCATCATGGGGATGCTGCGCCGGTGAGCGTACGGTCGGCGGCCTTTGCGCGGATCCGACATCCGCCGCCGTGGTGCTCCCTCCGGGTGAGCCTGTGTGGCCGCCACCCGGGCGTGACCGCTGCAGCCCCTGCACCGGGCTGCCGAGGTGCACAGTGTCCACACCGAACGTCCCCGCGACGCCTGCCGTCGAGGCGAAGAACATGTTCAAAGTCTTCGGGCGCCAGCCGAAGGCCGCCGTCGAGCGACTGCGCTCCGGCAGCACGCGCGCCGAGGTCGCCGACGCCGGCACGGCTGCGGTGATCGATGCCAGCTTCACGGTGCAGCCCGGCGAGATCTTCGTGATCATGGGGCTCTCCGGATCAGGCAAGTCCACCGTCATCCGCATGCTCAACGGACTGCTCCCGCCCACCGCGGGAGAGGTCCTCGTCCAGGGGCAGAGCGTGACGAACGCCTCGGCGAAGGCTCTGCGCGGCATCCGGCGCCGTTCGATCTCGATGGTCTTCCAGCACTTCGCGCTGCTGCCGCACCTGACCGTGCTCGACAACGCGGCGTACGCCCTCGAGATCCAAGGGGTGGGCCGCGAGGAGCGGCGGACGCGAGCGCGCGAGATCCTCGAGAAGGTCGGACTCGGCGACCGCGCCGACGCGATGCCCGATGAGCTCTCGGGCGGGATGCGCCAGCGTGTCGGCCTCGCGAGGGCGCTCACCGCGGGATCCGACATCCTGCTCATGGACGAGGCGTTCTCGGCGCTCGACCCGCTCATCCGACGCGAGATGCAGGAGCAGCTCGTGGAGCTGCAGCGCGAGCTCGGCCGCACCATCGTCTTCATCACGCACGACCTCAACGAGGCGATGTTCCTCGGCGATCGCATCGCGGTCATGCGCGACGGCCGCATCGTGCAGAACGGCACGCCCGAAGAGATCCTCACCGACCCGGCGAACGACTACGTCGCGCAGTTCGTGCAGGACGTCGACCGTGCCCGCGTGCTGACGGCAGGCTCGGTCATGGCACCGCCGGTCGCCACCACTCCGGTCAGCGCCGGCGTGCGCGGCGCGCTGCGGGTCATGCGGGACCAGCAGGTCGGCGCCGTCTCGGTGATCGAGAACCGCCGTTTCGTCGGGACCGTCACCGACCGCGCCGTGATCCGCGCCGTCAAGGACGGACGCACCGATCTGCGTTCTATCGTGCGGCGCTCGCAGCCGGTCGTGCACCGCGACGACCCGCTGACCGATGTCGTCGAGCGTTCCGTGGAGAGCCCGGTGCCGGTGCCCGTGGTCGACGACAGCGGCCGGCTCGTGGGCGCGATCCCGCGCGTGACGCTCCTCGCGGCGCTGGGCAACGTTCCCACCGTCACTCGAGAGAACCCCGTGATCGAGGCGCCGGCGACGGTGCCCGCCGCCGAGCTGACGCAGACCCTCGAAGAGATCACCGACTCGCCGGTGACGACGCCGCACGTCGTCTCGGCGACGGAAGGAGGAGTGTGATGGGAGACTTCCGCATTCCCCTCGGAGACTGGGTCGACGCGTTCGTCGACTTCCTCAGCGATGGACTCGGATGGCTGTTCGACGGCATCGCCACCATCCTCTCGGTCGTCTACGACGGCCTCGAGTGGACGCTGCGCACACCCTCCTTCTGGGTGATCATCGCGATCTTCGCCGTGCTGGCCTTCGCGGTGAAGGGCGTCAAGCTCGCCCTCGGCACGGTGCTCGGTCTGCTCCTGATCGTCTCGATCGGGCAGTGGGAGAACGCGATGGACACCCTCGCGCTCGTACTCGTGGCATCGGCGATCGCCATAGCCATCAGCATCCCCGTCGGGATCTGGGCGGCACGCAACGAGCACGTCTCCCGTGCGGTGCGCCCCGCTCTGGACTTCCTTCAGACCATGCCGGCGTTCGTGTACCTCATCCCTGCGATCATCTTCTTCGGCGTCGGCGCTGTGCCGGGAATGATCGCGACGATCATGTTCGCGCTCGCCCCGGGTGTGCGGCTCACCGAGCTCGGCATCCGCGGCGTGGACAGAGAGATCGTCGAGGCGGGGCACGCCTTCGGTGCAACCCCAGGCCGCATCCTCCGCCAGATCCAGCTGCCGCTCGCGATGCCCAGCATCATGGCCGGCGTCAATCAGGTGATCATGCTCAGCCTGTCGATGGTGGTCATCGCCGGCATGGTGGGCGCGGGCGGCCTGGGTGGCGAGATCGTGCGGGCGATCGGGCGCATCGACGTCGGACTGGGCTTCGAAGCGGGGGTGTCGGTCGTGATCATCGCCATGATCCTCGATCGCCTCACGTCTGCGCTCGCTGCTCCGCGCGTCCGCCGCCGCGGCGCCGCGCGGTTGACCGCCGGAGGGTCAGGCGCCGCCGACGCTGTCGACGAGGTCGAGCGCGAGGCCGCGAGCCCGCGCCGGCAGCCCACCGCGCTCGGCTGACAACGCGCTCGGCTGACAGGCGGCGCGGCGATCCGGCCGCGGCACCTGAAGCCCTTGAAGACCAGACGGGTTCATCAGCCCGTCGGAGGTGTGCGAGACACGCGCGCCTGACAACGACCGATCCGCGCACAGCACGCGGATGGAGAGGACGTCACACATGATGACCAAGAGAAAGCACCTCGCGACCGGGATCGCGCTGTTCGGCGCGAGCGCGCTGGCACTCACCGGATGCGCCGGCGGCGCCGGTGATGCCGGTGACAGCACCTCGAACGAGGGCGGTGCCGATCGCGCGATCGAGATCGCCGTCTTCAACGGCTGGGATGAGGGCATCGCCGCGTCGCACCTGTGGGAGGTCATCCTCGAGGAGCAGGGCTACGACGTCGAGCTGACGTACGCCGACGTGGCGCCGGTGTACGCCGGTCTGGCAGAGGGCGACTTCGACCTCGTCCTCGACACCTGGCTGCCCACCACGCACGCCGACTACATGGACGAGTACGGCGACGAGGTCGTCGACCTCGGAGCGTGGAACGACGAGGCGAAGCTCACCATCGCGGTGAACGAGGACGCCCCGATCGACTCGCTCGAGGAGCTCGCCGCGAACGCCGACATGTTCGGCAACGAGATCGTCGGCATCGAGCCCGGCTCGGGTCTCATGCGCATCACCGGCGACGAGGTCGTTCCCGGCTACGGCCTCGACGGCATGACCCTGATCGAGGCCTCCACCCCCGCCATGCTCGCCGAGCTGCAGTCGGCCACCGGCGCCGGCGAGAACATCGCCGTGACGCTGTGGCGTCCGCACTGGGCGTACAACGCATTCCCCGTGAAGGACCTCGAGGACCCGCAGGGTCTGCTCGGCGAAGCCGAGGGCATCCACTCGGTGTCGTCGAAGGACTTCGGCGACGAGTTCCCCGAGGTGAACGAGTGGATCTCGAACTTCGAGATGCCCAGCGACCTGCTGTACTCGCTCGAGGACGCCATGTTCAACGAGTACGACGGCGATGACTACGACGAGGTCGTGGCGCAGTGGATCGCCGACAACCGGGAGTGGGTCGAGGGCCTGACCTCCTGAGCCCGTCCCCGGTGGCTGGGCGAGCCGGCACGAAACGCTCGCTCAGCGGCCGGGGTGGTGCGGCTTGGGATGCACGACGCGCCCCGGGGCGTCTCCGGTTCCCCGCGAGGGCACCGGCCACGGCGGAGTCTTCGGCGGCGGGATCGTGCTCGGGCGCTTCACCGGAATCGGCTCGGGCTCCGGCTCCGCCGGCGCGGCCCCGCCGGACGCGGGTTCTGCCGGCGCGGTCTGCGATGCGAGGGGCGCGATCTCGAGCATGACCTTCTTCTCAAGCACCTCGATCGCCTCGTCCGAGATCGAGATGAGCCCGTCCAGCTCCTCGCGCACGCGCCGGTAGGCGAGCTGTCGCTCCGCCGGGGTCGCCGCCTCGTCGATGGCGACCGTCAGCAGCTGCTTCGCGGTGTCGAGTCGCTTGCGCTCGACCTCGGTGAAGCTCGAGTCGCGCAGGCGTCGCGCATCGCGCTCGGCGACGTCGAACGCGACCTCGAAGTCGGCGACGGCGTTGCGGTACTCGGCGAGCTCCTCGCTCGTCAGCCGTGCCTTGGCCGATGCCGGCCGCAGGCCGTCGGCGATGCGCTTGGCCCGCAGGTACGCCGCGGTCAGGGGCTGACGTCCGTCGCTCATCGCCGGGAACGCGATCATCTTCGCCACATCGAGCTCGTACTCGAGCCAACGCGCGGTGACCGAGTCGTGCGTCGCGAACAGGCGCTCGAGCTGCGTCGTCTGCGTCTCGCGGGCGGCGGAGCCGAGGCCGCCCATGCCGGCGGACACGGCGTCGTTCACGCTCTGTGTGATCGTCTCTCCGGTCACGGGCGGAAGGGATGCCGCTGCCACGGGCTTGCCGCGGGCCGCGGCCTGCGCCGCCTTGAGCTCGGCCTTCGCGTGCAGGACCTCCAGCCGTCGCTTGTGGCGACGGCGAGCACCTCGCTCCCAGGCGCTCCCGGCGGACGCCAGCACGCCGAAGAGCGGGAAGGCGAGCCACCAGTAGTTCCCGAGGAAGTCCAGGATGGGCTGCACCCTGTCATGGTAACGGCCAGACTCCGCCACCGCGCCGGGAGGTGGCTGCGGATCGGATCGCGGTTCAGCCGCGCGGCGGCTCGTCGGTCCGCGGCCCGGTGCCGCCCTGGCGCTTGGCGACGGCGTCGCGCACATCGGCGACGACCCGCGCCGCCTCGCCGATCGCGTCGGCCGCGCGGGGAAGCCACGTCGTGAGCGGTGTCGGCAGCGCGTCCCACGACAGGCTCGGCACGCTCTCGCGCGCGATCCCGTGCGCGTCGGCCTCGGCGGCCGCGAAGGCGGCCTCGGCAGCCTGCACTGCGTCGCGGTAGGCGAGGAAGGTCGCCGGTGTCACCTTGTCCTGAGTCGCCTCGGCGCGCAGGGTCTGCGCTTCGCGCTGGGCGCGCAGGAAGGCGAGCGTAGGCGGATGCTGCGGGTCCAGCATCTGCGGGAACGACAGCGCCTTGCCGGCATCCGTCTCGTACTCCAGCCACTTGGCCGTGACGGCGTCGTGGCGAGCCACCAGCTCCTCGATCGGCAGCGGTGCGCCGCGTGTCGTCGTGCGGTAGCGGACGACGCTCGCCTTGAGCCGGCCGCGCGTCGCCCGCAGCTTCAGCGCGGCGGAGCGCTCGGCGAGTTTGATGTCGGCGAGCCGGCGGCGCGCGTCGTCATAGGCCCGCACCCCCGAGGGGTCGCGTCGTGTCTTGGCGACCAGGACCTCCGCCTTGGCCGCGCGCAGATCGGCTTGAGCCGATTGCAGGGCCCGATATGCGGTGCGCTCCTCGTGACGGGCAGCATCGAGCTCGAGACGCCGAGCGCGGCGTCCGCGGGCGGTCAACCCGGCGTACGACATCGCTCCGACGCCGGCGGCCGCCGGAGCGACCCACCACCAGCTCGCCATGATGACGAGGATCGTCTCCACCCTGACATGCTATCCGCGCGTGCCGACGCCGTGGCCGGGAGTGTGCTGGAGGCTTCCGCCTCCCGCTGCACGCACAGACTGCGCAGAATCGCGCGAGAATCGTAGGATCGCGGGCGGATGCTGCGAAGCCGGCGTGATTCTGCGAAGTCTGACAACGTCAAGCCTCAGTACGGGCCGATCTCCATCGTGCCGCCGGAGCGGCGGCGGTCCGTCGCCTCGTAGACCGGGTTGCCGGGATCGGCGCCGGGGCCTCCCGGACGCGCCTGACGCGAGTCGTAGCTCTCGCGCGGCGGCGAGATGAAGTTCTTGATCCGCGTCCACAGGGACTGCTGCTTCGGGGCCATGAGGTCCTCCTGGCCCGAACCTACAGGCACGAGAGTCTCGCGGGGAAGCCTGCCCGGCGGGCTTCTCAGCCGAAGAGGAGGGCGAAGACGGTGGCGCCGCCGCCGACCAGGATGAGGGCGACGATCGTCACCCACGCGGTGATCTTGACCCGGCGCTGCCGTGTGTCGTTGAAACCGCTGTATTCTTCGTCGTCGGCCGCCATGAGTCGATCCTAGGCCGAGGGCTCCGACACCGTCGCGCCGAAGGCGGCGGGCAGCGTCGAGGTCGAGAGGTCGCGGAGCTCGGCGAGCGGCAGGGTGAAGAGGTCCTGCACCTCCAGGGCGGGCTCGTCGCCGTCTGCGGCGGCATCGGTCACGCCGATGCGCAGCACCGGGTAGCCGCGTCCCTCGCACAGGCCCCGGAACTTCACGTCGTCCTCGCGGGGCACCGAGACCAGCACGCGACCCGTGGACTCCGAGAACAGCGCGGTCGCGGCATCCACCCCGTCCCGCTCCATGATCTCGTTGAGCCAGACGCGGGCGCCGACGCCGAAGCGCATGACCGCCTCGGCCAGTGCCTGGGCCAGGCCGCCCGACGACAGGTCGTGCGCCGACGAGACGAGCGCCTGCTGGCCGGCCGCGTGCAGCAGCTCGGCGAGCTTCTTCTCGTTCGCCAGGTCGACCGCCGGCGGGCGTCCGCCGAGGTGGCCGTGGATCGTGCCGGCCCACTGCGAGCCCGACAGCTCGGTCGCCGTGACGCCGAGCAGATAGATGTTCTCGCCGGCGTCCTGCCACCCCGACGGGATGCGGCGGGCCACGTCGTCGATGATGCCGAGCACGCCCACCACCGGGGTCGGGAAGATCGGCTGGTCGCCGGTCTGGTTGTAGAACGAGACGTTGCCGCCGGTGACGGGAACGCCGAGCTCGAGGCATCCGTCCGAGAGTCCCTCGACGGCCTGCGAGAACTGCCACATGACCTCGGGGTTCTCAGGGGAGCCGAAGTTCAGGCAGTCGGTCACCGCGGTGGGCTCGGCGCCGGTGACGGCGACGTTGCGGTACGCCTCGGCGAGGGCGAGCTTCGCGCCCTGATACGGGTCGAGCTGGCAGTAGCGGCTGTTGCAGTCCGTCGCGATGGCGAAGCCGAGACCCGAGTGCTCGTCGACGCGGACCATGCCGGCGTCGTCGGGGAACGACAGCGCCGTGTTGCCCAGCACGTAGTAGTCGTACTGGTTGGTCACCCACGACGTGTCGGCGAGGTTCGGGCTCGCGACCAGCTGCATGAACTGACGGCGCAGCACGTCGGCGTCGAGATCGCGGGGAAGAGCGGATGCCGAGTCCTCGCGCAGCGCGTCGATCCACGTGGGATAGGCCACCGGGCGCTCGTAGACCGGCCCGTCCACGGCGACCGTGGAGGGGTCGACGTCGACGATCTGCTCGCCGTGCCAGAAGATCTGGAGGCGCCCGTCGCCGGTGACCTCGCCGAGGACACTCGTCTCGACATCCCACTTTTCGACGACCGCCAGGAAGGCATCGAGCTTCTCGGGAGCCACGATCGCCATCATGCGCTCCTGGCTCTCGCTCATCAGGATCTCTTCCGGCGTGAGCGTGGGGTCGCGCAGCAGCACCTTCTCGAGGTCGACGCGCATGCCCGATCCGCCGTTCGCCGCGAGCTCGCTGGTTGCACACGAGATGCCGGCGGCGCCGAGGTCCTGGATCGCCTCGACGAGCTCGGCCTTGTAGAGCTCGAGGCAGCACTCGATGAGCACCTTCTCGGCGAACGGGTCGCCGACCTGCACAGCGGGGCGCTTGGTCGGGCCGCCGTCGGCGAACGTGTCGGACGCGAGGATCGAGGCCCCGCCGATGCCGTCGCCGCCGGTGCGCGCTCCGAAGAGCACGACCTTGTTGCCGGCGCCCGAGGCATTCGCGAGCTTGAGGTCTTCGTGGCGCAGGACGCCGACCGCGAGCGCATTGACGAGCGGGTTGCCCTGGTACACGGCGTCGAAGACGGTCTCGCCGCCGATGTTCGGCAGGCCCAGGCAGTTGCCGTAGAACGAGATGCCGCTCACGACGCCGTGGACCACGCGCGCGGTGTCGGGATTGTCGATCGCACCGAAGCGCAGCTGATCCATGATCGCGACCGGGCGCGCGCCCATCGAGATGATGTCGCGCACGATGCCGCCGACGCCGGTCGCGGCGCCCTGGAACGGCTCGATGTAGCTGGGGTGATTGTGCGACTCGACCTTGAAGGTGACGGCCCAGCCCTCGCCGATGTCGACGACACCGGCGTTCTGGCCCATGCCCACCATCAGCCGGGTCTTCATCTCGTCCGAGACCTTCTGGCCGAACTGGCGCAGGTAGATCTTCGAGGACTTGTAGGAGCAGTGCTCCGACCACATCACCGAGTACATCGCCAGCTCGCCCGAGGTGGGGCGGCGGCCGAGGATCTCGCGGATGCGCTCGTACTCGTCGGGCTTGAGGCCGAGCGCCGCGAACGGCTGCTCCTTCTCGGGAGTGGCGGCGGCGTTGTCGACGGTGTCGGCCTGAGCAGTCTGAGAGGGGGTGGTCACGCGGCTGAGCTCCAGAGAACGGGGGATGCCGGACGCCGACAATCCTACCGGGGAGGAAGGTGTTGACATCCCGGGGCGGCGGGTCTAACGTACAACCAAATGGTTGTACGAATGGAACTCAGTGATGAAGAGATCGACCGCGTGTTCCACGCACTCGGGGCGGCGACGCGGCGCGACATCCTCCGGCGCACGATCGAGGGCGAGCTCTCGGTGTCTGCCCTCGCCGGCGACTACGACATGTCGTTCGCCGCGGTGCAGAAGCACGTCGCCGTCCTCGAGGCGGCCGGCCTCATCATCAAGCGCGCCGAAGGGCGCGAACGCCTCGTCCGAGCGGACCCGGCCATGATCGCCCGGGCTCGCGCGCTGCTGGCCCGCTACGAGGAGCTGTGGCGTTCCCGCATCGACCGCCTCGACGCCATCCTCGCCGAGCCGGAAGGCCCCGGAGCGGGCCCCCGACCCCCGACAGAATCCGATCCCACATCCACGCAAGGAGAATGACGATGCCCGTCACCGATGTCACCACCGACGCCGAAGCCCTCACCCTGACGCTGAAGGCCGAGTTCCCGGCCCCGGTCGAGCGCCTGTGGGAGGTCTTCACCGACCCCCGCCAGCTCGAGCGCTTCTGGGGCCCGCCCGGATACCCGGCCACCTTCACCTCGTTCGACCCGGTGGTCGGCGGCCGGGCCGGTTACCTGATGACCAGCCCGAAGGGTGAGAAGTTCTACGCGAGGTGGGAGTTCCTCGAGATCGATGGACCGCGTTCGCTGACGGTCCTCGACTCGTTCGCCGACGAGAACGGCGACGTGCGCGAAGACATGCCGACCTCGCGCATGACGCTCACCTTCGCGCCCACGGATTCCGGGTCGCGACTCGAGAGCGTCACGACCTTCACCTCCGCCGAGGCGCTCGAGCAGGTCGTGGCGATGGGAATGGTCGAGGGCTCGACGATGGCGATCAACCAGGTCGACCGCGTGCTGGAGGGCCTGCGCGCCTACGCCGCCGGCAAGGGCACGCAGACCGAGATCCTCGACGACACCCACGTGCGCATCACACGGCTCATCGAAGGACCCATCGACCTCGTGTGGCGGGCCCACCACGAGCCGGAGCTGCTGCGGCAGTGGATGCTCGGGCCCGACGGCTGGACGATGTCGGTGTGCGACGTCGACGCCACGGTCGGCGGCCGCTACCAGTACCAGTGGGAGCCGGTCGGCGATACCGAGGGCGAGCCCTTCGGATTCGACGGCGAGACGCTCCTGATCGAGGCGCCCCGCCGCTCGGTCACGACGGAGCACATGACGGGCACCGACTACCCGTCGACGCTCAACGACCTCAGCCTCGAGGAGGAGGACGGCGTCACGCTCATCACCGTCCTCATCGAGTACCCCGACAAGGAGACGCGCGACATCGTCCTCGCCACCGGCATGACCGAAGGCATGGAAGCCAGCTACGCACGCCTGGAGCGCACGCTCGTCGCAGCCTGAACCGCACGACGGTGAAGATCCGGATGCCTCGAAACGAGGCATCCGGATTCTCGTCCGTATTGTTGACGCGTGGACTTCTCCTTCGCCTTCACGCCCGACCTGATCGCCGTCTTCGTGACGCTGTTCGTGCTCGAGGTGGTTCTCGGCGTCGACAACGTCATCTTCATCTCGATCCTCGCGTCCAAGCTCCCCAAGGAGCAGCAGGCGAAGGCGCGCAACCTCGGGCTGACCCTCGCGATGGTGATCCGCGTCATCCTGGTGCTCTTCGCCGGCTGGATCATCACGCTGAAGGAGGAGATCTTCGTCCTCTTCGGGATCGGCTTCTCGTGGAAGGACCTCATCCTCATCGCGGGTGGACTGTTCCTCGTCTACAAGGCCGTGACCGAGATCCACCACAAGCTCGAGGGCGCCGAAGAGGGGCACGGCGGCGCCGGCCGCAAGGCGGTGACCTTCGGCTCGGTGCTCGCGCAGATCCTCGCGCTCGACATCGTCTTCTCGCTCGACTCCGTCATCACCGCCGTCGGCATGACCGAGAACCTGGTCGTGATCATCACCGTGGTGGTGCTGTCGTTCGGCATCATGCTCTTCGCCGCCCGCTTCATCTTCTCGTTCGTCAACAAGCACCCCACGGTGAAGATGCTGGCGCTGTCGTTCCTGCTGCTGATCGGCGCGTTCCTCGTCGCCGAGGGCTTCGGCTTCCACATCGACAAGGCGTTCATCTACGGCCCGATGGCCTTCGCGATCTTCGTCGAGGCGCTCAACCTCGTGTACTCGGCCCGCAAGGCCAAGCGCGCACAGAAGGAGCAGCACGCGGTCCAGCTGCGCCCGCAGTACCCCGACGTGGACGAGTCGGTCGCCGTGCACGCGGCGCTGTCGACCGACCCGAGGCACGGCTCGGTGGGCCTGTCGAACCGGCCCGTCGCCGGCGACGGCGACCCCGCGCCCGGCGGCGAGCGCCAGGGCCTCGG
>NZ_CAJF01000040.1 GCF_000304335.1 Microbacterium yannicii PS01
AGAAGGCCTGGTGGATGCCGCGCTGGCTCGAGCGGGTCCTCCCCCACTTCGACATCGAAGGCGAGGCGGTGGAGCGCGAGCTCGCCCTCACGGACTGGCCGGAACCCGACACGACCGCCGCCGTCGTCGGCGAGGCCGTCGCGGTGCGCGCCGACGGCGGACGCGAGGTCGGCGAGGTGGTGCTGTTCGAAGCCACCCCGTTCCGCGTCGAGCCCGGCGGCACGCTCATCGCCACCGGTGATCCGCGCGCCGCGCGCGCCTTTGCGCTGACCATCGCGGGACGCCTCGCGCTCAGCGAGGGCAGGCTCCGCGTCGCCGGGCACCTGCTCCCGGAGCGGGCCGCGTGGGTGCGCGCCCATGTGGGCGTCGCCCTGCTGCCGGATGCCGAGGACCGCGTGCAGGCGCTGCGCCGGGCTCTCGGCGCCCGCGCCGAACTCGTGGTCATCGACGGAGTCGACGTGCTCGACGCCGCTGAGCGCGATCAGGCCGCCGCGCTCCTCCACGACAGCGCCGAGGCGCTGCGAGCCGCGACCGACGGAGCCTCGCAGCTGACCCTCGTCGTCACCTCGCGAACCGAGAGCGCGGCACTCGCGCTTCTCGCCGACGCCCACCGCCCCGCCGTGAGCTCGCTCGCGCTGCGAGCCGGAACCACTCAGACCACCACCACCGCAGAGGTGAACGCATGACCCCGAACGCCCTGACCCTGCCCTTCGAGCGGTCGCGATCACGCCGCCCGATCACCTGGCTCACGATCATCGGCGTGCTGCTGCTTCCCGTCGTCATCGGCGGAATCCTCGTGGCAGCCCTGTACAACCCGGTGGAGCGTCTGGACAGCCTGACCGCCGCGATCGTGAACGACGACGAGCCGGTCACCATCGATGGGCAGACAGTGCCCCTCGGACGCCAGCTCACGGCCGGCCTCGTCGAGGGATCCGACGATCTCGACAGCAACCTCACCTGGACGATCTCGAACGCCGACGACGCGGCCTCCGGGCTGGCCGACGGCACCTACGCCGCCGTCATCACGATCCCCGAGAACTTCTCGTCGGCCGCCACCTCGACCCAGCCGGGCGAGACGCCCGAGCAGGCGACGATCGAGGTGCAGACGCCGCCCGACAGCCTCATCGTGGACGACGCGATCACCGCGCAGGTCGCCAACGCGGCGGCCTCGACCATGGGCAGCGAACTGTCGTCGGTCTACCTCGAGAACGTGCTCCTCGGCTTCACGACGCTCGGCGACGAGCTGGGCACGGCGGCTGATGGGGCGACGCAGCTCGCCGACGGAGCTCAGCAGGCGGCGGACGGCGCGTCAGCCCTGCCCGACGGCATCGCGCAGCTCGGCGATGGAGCCTCGCAGCTCTCGAGCGGTGCGACCGACCTGGCGAACGGCCTCGGCCAGATCGCCGGAGGGATCGGCGACGCAGCGGGAGGCGCCCGCGATCTCGGGGCCGGGCTCGATGCGGCCGCGGCCGGTGTGAAGAACCAGCAGCTTCTCGATGCCGCGAACGCCTCGGCGTCATACGCGGGCGAGGCGGCGCGGCAGACCGAGGCGCTCGCCCTGCTGCTGGGCAACCCGGACACGAGCAATCCCGGACTCGCTCAGCAGCTCGGTGCGCTCTACGCCCAGTGCGACCCGGTGGCGTCCGGGCAGGCCTTCTGCGATCAGCTCGGGGCGATCGCCGGCGGTGCCGGCACTGCGGCGACGAACGCCGGAGCCGCTGCCGTGAGCGCGGGAACCGCTGCCGGTTACGCCGCACCCGCCGCCAGCGGGATCGACAGCCTCATGACAGAGACGAGCACCGGACTCGCCGGAGCCGCCAACGGCGCCCGCGAACTCGCGTCGGGACTCGGTCAGCTCCAGGGCGCGACAGCCCAGTCGGCTGACGGCGCCCGTCAGCTCTCGTCCGGCGCCTCCCAGCTCGCGTCCGGCGCGACGCAGGCCGCTGACGGGGCGACGACCCTCGCCGACGGCGTGGCACAGCTGGCCGACGGCACCGGAGAGCTCGCGAACGGGCTGAGCACGGCATCCGGATCGATCCCGTCCTACACCGACGACGAGGCGACCGATCTCGCCGGCGTCGTGGCCGACCCGGTCGCGGCCGAGGGCGTGGGGACGTCGCTGTTCGGCGCCTCTGCCGTGCCGCTGCTCGCCATGCTGGCGCTGTGGTTCGGAGGCCTCGGCACGTTCATCGCGCTCCAGGCCGTATCGCGCCGCGCACTCACCTCGCGCGCGCCGTCGGCTGTGCTGGCGCTGCGTTCCTTCCTGCCGGCCGCGGGAATCGGGCTCGCCCAGGGCCTGCTCGTGGCGGGCGTGGTGCAGCTCGCGGCCACCTACTCGTGGGCCGATTGGTCGGTCTTCGCGGCGGTCTGCGCCGTTGCGGGCGTCGCCTTCGCCGCCGTCAACCAAGCCCTCATCGCGGTCTTCGGAGGCGCCGGACGCTGGATCGCGGCGCTGGTCGGCGTGCTGGCCGTCGCCACCGGGGTCGTCTCGACCGCGCCAGGTGTGCTCAGCGACATCGCCGGCCTGATGCCGACCGCGCCCGCCTACCAGGGGATGCTTGCCGCGCTCACCGCGACCTCGGGCATCGGCGCGGCGTTCGCGGGGCTCGCCATCTGGGCGCTGCTCGCACTCGCGGCGACCATGATCGCGGTCGCCCGGCGGCGCACCACCTCGGCTCGCTCCCTGCTCGAGGCGGTGCCGGCGGCGGCCTAGCGAGCCTCGGAGGGCGCGACCGGCGCGTCGCCGGGGGGCGCGGTACGGAAGCCCGAGAGCTTGTGGGTGCCGTCGCACCACGGTTTGATCGCGGATGCCCCGCACCGGCAGAGGGCCACCGTGCGACGGGAACGCTCGATGGGCTCGCCGTTCTCGTCGATGAGCTGCGCGGGCCCGCGCACGATGAGCGGGCCGTCGGGATACGGCGTGATCGTCACGCCCGGGTCTCGCTGGGTCATCGGTTCTCCCGTCGTAGTCGGCGCATGGATGTCGCGGCCCGCCGCAGCCGTCCGTCGCGGTAGGTGACGCCGCCCCGCGCGCGCTGCAGGAGCGCCATCCACACCGTGACGCCGCGTTCGGCGACCCAGAGCGGCGCCCACAGCGCCGCGGTCGCCGGAAAGACCCGGGACCCGCCGTCACGACGGCGTCCGGCCTCGGCGAGGGCGATCACGGCAGCCGCGCCGGCGAGCAGGGCGCGGAGCCCGCCACGGCGGGCGGCCACGACGGCGACAGGCAGGATGAGCAGCTCGCGGACCAACCGCACCGGCTGGGCGAAGTCGTCATAGGCCTGTCGCACCCTCTGCTCGAGGAACTTCCCCACTTCGGGCGGACGGCGAGTCACGTAGACGTCGCGGGCGACGAGCACGCGGCCTCCCCGGGCCCGCACCGTCCGCTCCAGCTCGAGGTTCTCGAACAGCACATCGGTGTCGTACCCGCGGCCGCGCATCGCCGAGCGCCGCAACGCCACCGTGCCCGAGAAGTCGCCACCGAGAGCCCGGTTCAGCAAGGTGCGACCGGTGTCCCAGCGGGCGTGCCACGGCGCGGGCCGGAAGATGTTCTGCGGCCGCACGAAGTCGGCGTCGTCGAGCAATCGGGTGAGGCGCTCCAGCACCGGCCGGTCGTAGCGCACGTCGTCATCGGCGATCACCATGCGCTCGTGCCGGCTCTCGCGGATCCCGGTCACGGCGCCGCGTGCTTTGCCGTTCGCTCCCGGGCCGCCGGGCGGGATGTGCCGGACGAAGGGCCATTCCCGGTGATGCACGTCGAAGCGCGTCGAGTCGGAACCGTCGACCACGGTGACATCCACCCACGCCGCCAGCGTCCGCAGGTACCGCGACAGCTCTTCCAGGCCCGCGTCGTCCGACCAGCGAAGCGGCAGGACGTACTCGACGGGCAGGCGCTCGGACACGCGATCACCCGGTCGTCGGCGCGTACGATCCTCGAAGGGCGCTGCGGCCGTTCGACCACGCGTCCAGGACGTGAGCTCCGGCCAGATCGTCCATCGCGAGGCCCGCAGCCGCTCCGAAGACGATGTCGTAGAGGAGCTCCGGCTCGTCCTCCGCCAAGGACCCGGCCAGGTCGCGGGCGGCGATCTGCTCGTGCACGGCATCCGCTTCGACATGCTCGTCGAAGTACCACGTCACATCCGGGCCGAAGCCGTGGCGACGGAAGCCGTCGCCGTACGAGCGGTTGGGCAGCGAGGACGTCATCTCGAACGCGGCCAGGTGGCCGACGATCGCGCCGCGCAGGCGGCGATGGATGCCGAACATCGACATCATGTTGTGGACGGCCAGTGTGATGGCGGGCACCAGGTCGAGATAGGCCCCATAGGTGTCATCGAGCCCGGCGCCGCGCATCGTCTGCGCGAAGATCGCGGAATGCATGCGGACCGGATCGCCCGCCCCGTACTCGTCGGACTGGATCTCGACGAGGGCGGCCTTCGGGCGACCGGTGAGGCGCGGGATCGCCCAGGAGTGGGGGTCGGCCTCTCGCAGGGTGTAGATGCTCCGGTTGATGAGGAACTCGTCCAGCTGCTCCCGCGTCGCCTTCTTCGCCACGAAGCGCGAGAGGCTCGGCCCCGGCGTCGGAGCGGTGAGGGCGAAGAGGTGACTTGCGACGGCGTCCTGTGTCGGTTCCGGAAGCTCGCCCACGTCGACCATGGCGCGCAGCTGCTGTTCGAACGCCCGCTCCAGCCGGTCGCGCGCGGCCAGCAGATCCGGCTGCCATTCCCACTCCGGATCGGTCTGCGGCAGCGAACCGTAAGCGACGGAGTACAGGAGGAAGAGCGAGAGCTGCACGTCGTCGTCGTGGATCAGGTCGCTCGACGCGAGGGCATCGCCGACCGCCTCGGGCAGCCCGCCCAGGGTCGCCTCCTGAGGCGTCTGCACGAGCGCCTCGGAGAGCAGCTCGCTCAGCGGTCCCCGGGGTTCCACCCGGGAGACGGCTGTGTCGTGGGCGGGGATGAGGACACCGGTCATGAGCACTCCTGAACGACGCGGCGCCGAGGAGCGCGCCGCGCGGAGTTCAGCGTCTCAGATCACCGGGCGATGAGCGCCGGGGTTGACGCCGCGGCGGACGACCGGCTAAGCCACCGACGAGCCGGATCAGCTCAGCTCAGGCCCGAGTACGCGTGCAGGCCCTTGAAGAACATGTTCACGATCGTGAAGTTGAAGATCACGGCCGTGAACCCGATGATCGACAGCCACGCCGACCGGGACCCGCGCCAGCCGCGGGTCGCGCGGGCGTGGATGTAGCCGGCGTAGAGCACCCAGATGACGAAGGTCCAGACTTCCTTGGTGTCGAAGCCCCAGTAGCGCCCCCACGCGTCGTTCGCCCAGATCGAGCCGGCGATGAGCGTGAACGTCCAGAAGATGAACCCCAGGATCGCGAACCGATAGGCCAGCGACTCGAGGGCGTCGGCGCCGGGAAGCGTGCGGAGGAAGCCCGGGCCGCCCTTCAAAGCGACAGCGGATGACTCGCTCGCCGCCGCCGTCCTGCGCTCGCGACGGGCCTGCATCAGCTGCAGGACCGAGAGGCCGAATGCGAGGGCGAACAGGGCGGTCGCGAGCGAGGCGACGAAGACGTGGATCACGAGCCAGACCGACTTCAGCGGATCCATGAGCGGCGTGATCTCGACGTAGAACGACAGCGCCGAGGCACCGAGGAGCACGACGGTCAGGCCCGTGATGAACGAGCCGAGGAACCGCAGGTCGTAGCGGAGGAGGACGCCCAGGTACACGGCGACGACCAGCAGCGTGCCGGTGAGCGCGAACTCGTACATGTTGGACCACGGCACGCGTCCCGCCGCGATGCCGCGGGTGACGTCGCCCCCGAGGTGGAACAGGAACCCGAGAACGGTGAGCGACGTGCCGATGCGCGCCCACACGAGTCGCGTGCGCCGGCCGATGGGCGCGTTCAGCGCGGCCTCCGAGGCCCGCTCCTGCTCGTGCATCTCGGCCACCGCTCCCGACCGCGCCGGCGCGCCGGCGTACCCGGCTGCGACGAGCTCGCGTTCTCGGGCGCCTTCGGTCTTGGCGTCGACCGCGACCGCGCCGCGGCGCGCGAGGTCGACCGCGTAGGCGACGAAAGCGAGGGCGTAGACGGCGATCGCCGTCCAGACCAGGAGCACCGAGACCGACTCGAGCGTGAAAGTGGCAGTTTCGGGCATGGTTTCAGTCTACGCGCGGGGTGGAGCCGGGCTCTGTGGACGAGGGCTCGCGGGAAAGGGGTTGGGTGGAAGGTGACTCTGCGCGGTCGCGCTCGAAGGCGATGACATGGCGCTGGGCGAACTGCTCGACCGCACCGTGGAGCGTCGGGTCCTCGCCACGGGCCAGACCCGCGTACTCGAGCTCGACGCCCTCGCCGCTCGGCGTCGCCTTGACCCACATGCGCCGGCGCGGCACGAACAGCGCGGCGAGCAGGCCGGCGGTGGCGAGCACCGCGAAGATCAGCACCCAGGTGGCCGCGGCATCCCGATGGATCGAGAGCGACACATACCGCTTCACCGAATCCTCGTAACCGGTCGCGCCTTCGGGCGCCTCATTCTCGAAGGTGATGCTGCCCAGCCCGTCCGGCAGCTCGGCCGAGTCGCCAGGAGCGAGCTCGAGGGACTCCACGTCGGTGCCTCGGCCGGTGAGCTTGTCCATCTCGCTCGTGTCGAGCGTGTACACCGAGCGCGGGACCCCGCCGTCGATCCCGAGGTCGCCGGTGTAGACGTCGAGCGTGACGACCGGATTGGTCAACGCCGGGAAGTAGGACGTGAACGCGCCGTCCTCACGCTGGAGCTGTGTGGGGTAGAAGAAGCCGACGAGGCCCATCTGCTCCTCCAGCCCGTCCGGGACCTTGACCACGCCGAGCGAGGTCATGTTGGTGTCCTGCGGCAGGAACGGCACCGACTCGGAGAACACGACGTCGCCGTCCCCGTCGCGGATGGTGAGGGTCGGGGCGTAGCCGTTGCCCATCAGGTAGACGCGGTCGCCGGCCATTTCGAGCGGGTGGTTGACGCGCACGTCGCCGGTGCCCGTCTCCTCGCCCGCCATCTGGGTGGTGAGGTTCGCGACGAAGTCGCCGGCCTGACCGGCGCCCTGCGTGCCGAACGGCTGATACGTGACGTCGAACCGGTCGAGCGTCAGCGCGTACGGCGTCAGAGACGCCTCGTCGACGAAGCGGCCGGGATTGAACGAGTTGTAGTCCAGCAGCGTGTTGACCCACGTGCGACCTTCGATGATCACCGTCTGCCCGGTGTAGGTGAAGCCGCCGCCGATGCCGACCGCCAGCAGCACGCCCACGAGCGAAGCATGGAAGACCAGGTTGCCGGTCTCGCGCAGGTAGCCGCGCTCGGCCGACACCGAGGTCGCCCCGCGCGAGTCGTACCGCTCGACCCGGTACCCGGTCCTCTTCAGCTGCTGCTGGGCGAGGTCGATCGCCGCGGATGCCGCGTCCTCGGGCCTCTCCCCCGCGCCGGGCCGGGGCCGGATCGTCTCGGTGCGGCTGACATCGAGGCGCGACAGGCGCGCAGGCGTCCGGGGCGGCTTGGCGCGCAGCGCCTTCCAGTGGTGCTTGGTGCGTGGGATGACGCAGCCGACGAGCGAGATGAACAGCAGGATGTAGATCGCCGAGAACCAGGGCGACGTGTAGACGTCGAAGAGGCTCAGGTTGTCGAGGATCGGCGCGAGGTCGGGATTGTCGTTGAAGTACTGCGTGACGCCGTTCGGATCGGCGCTGCGCTGCGGCACCAGGGATCCGGGCACCGCCGCGATCGCGAGAAGCAGCAGAAGCACCAGCGCGGTGCGCATCGAGGTCAGCTGGCGCCAGCCCCAGCGCAGCCAGCCGACGACCCCCAACGCGGGCTGGTTGACCTCGGCGGAGGAGTCGGCGTCGGCGTGATCGGAGGGGCGGAGCGTTCCTTCGACGGGATCAGGGACCGACGGTGTCGGCTCGGAGGCCGACGGTGTCGGTTCGGAGGCCGAACCGGGACCGGAAGCCGAGACGTCAGAGCGGGGCCGGGACACTGGCGAACACCCCCTGCAGCTGCGCCATGATCGCCGTCCAGACGCCGGTGACCATGAGCAGTCCGAGCACGATCAGCAGGGCACCGCCGATGAGGTTGACGACGCGGATGTGGCGACGCACGAACGAGATCGAGCGCGTCGCCCATCCGAAGCCGAGGGTGAGGAGGAGAAAGGGGATGCCGAGGCCCAGCGAGTACGCGACGCCCAGCACCGCGGCGCGCGCAGCCGAGCCGGAATCGAACGCCATCGTGAGGATGACCGCGAGCGTCGGGCCGATGCACGGCGCCCACCCGATCCCGAGCGCGATGCCGAGAAGCGGGGCGCCGACGAGGCCGAGGTTCGAGCGCACCTGGGGACGGCTGATGCGCTGGGTCCATCCGAAGAGTCCGATGAAGACGAGACCCATCGCGATCACGACGACACCCAGGATGCGAGTGATGAGGTCCTGATACTCCAGCAGGAAGCGCCCGACCGTGCCGCCCAGCATCGCGATGCTCACGAACACCACCGTGAAGCCGGCGATGAAGAGCAGGACCCCGAGAACGAGGCGCCCGCGGGCCGGCCCTTCGACGGGCGCAGCGACCGCAGACTGCGGACTCCCGGTCACTGCGCGCGGAGTCTCGGTCGCTGCGCGCGGAGTCTCGGTCGCTGCGCGCGGAGTCTCGGTCGCTGCGCGCGGGGTTCCGGTCGCTGAGCGCGGGGTTCCGGTCGCTGAGCCTGTCGAAGCGCCCACCGCGACAGCCACCGGCCGCGGGGCGACCGCTCCTCCGATGAAGCCCAGATAGCCGGGAACCAGCGGCAGAACGCACGGCGAGAGGAACGAGACCAGCCCGGCCAGGACAGCGATGGGGATGGCGACGAGGAGGGATCCGTCGGCGACCAGCTCGCCGGGGTTCACGCCTCCTCCTTCAGCGCGTCGCTCACGAGCGTCTCGAGGATCGACGCCTCGTCGAGCTGCCCGATGATGCGCGCCGCGACGCGGCCCTGCTTGTCGAGCACGAGCGTGACCGGCACGGCGTTGAGCGGGGTCTGCCCGGCGAAGGCGAGCTTGATGGACCCGTCCTCGGTGGCGAGGGCGCTCGGGTACGTCACGCCGTACTTTTCGGCGAACGCCTGCGAAGCCTCCGCGCCGTCGTAGAGGTTCACACCGAGGAACGACACCGCCTCGCCCGCGAATGACTCGTGGGCGGCCTCGAGCTCTTTCGCCTCGACGCGGCACGGCGCGCAGGCGGCGTACCAGAAGTTCACGACCAGCACATCGCCGGCGTAGTCCGCGTTCGTCGTCGTGCCGCCCACGTCGAGCACGCCCTCGAACTCGATCGGCTCGGTGCGGTCGCCCGCCGGGATCTCTTCGATCTGCAGGCCGTCGGCGGCGATGTAGTTCTTGTTGTCGCCCTCGCGATACTGATCGGCCAGCGGGTCGCCCGTGCAGGCGGCGAGACCCGCCACCATCACGAGGGCGAGCAGAGCCGATGCAGCGGCCCGCAGCCTGCGTCCGGCCCGGCGCCGCACGGGGACAGGCGCAGCGGCCAGCGTCTCGGTCATACCGCCCCCACGTCCAGCGATCCGGCCGTTGACGCCGGTTCGGCGTAGGCAGTCTCTGACCACTTCCCGTCGACCATCTCGAAGCTCGTGACGCTCGACAGTCCGCAGCGCCGCTCGCGCGGGTCGTGCCGCAGCGGCAGACCGGCGACCGCGAGATGCGTGGCCCAGATCGGCAGCTGGTGCGACACGATCACGACGTCTCCGGAGTCCGCGGCATCCCACGCCTGCGTCATCGCCGCGTTCATGCGGCCCACGACGTCCGCGTACGGCTCGCCCCAGCTCGGCAGCGCCGGGGTGCGCAGGTGGCGCCAGTTCCACGGGTTGAAGAGGGCGACGACCATGCGCTTGCCCTCGAAGACGTTGGTGGGCTCGATGACGCGCTCGTCGACGACGGGGTCGATCCCGAAGAGCTCGGTGAACGGCTCGGCCGATTCCTGCGTGCGCTGCAGCGGCGAGCAGACGAGCGCCGAGACCGGGCGCTGCATCGCCTGGACGAACTCCGCAGCCTGCCGCGCCATGCGCCGGCCGTCGGTGCTCAGTCCGTACCCGGGGAGTCGCCCGTAGAGCACGCGGCGGGGGTTGTAGACCTCACCATGGCGCACGAGGTGGAGGCGATCGGCGGGCACCCGACCAGTCTACGGCGGCTGGTTCTGTGGGGCCGCTGAGCGTCAGTCGATCCGCGTCGACGAGAGCTCGTGCGGCGCCTCCTGCGAGGCGGGCGCCGTCGGCGTCTGGCCGCCACGGCGACGCTCGCTCGACGCGGAGATCAGCGCGCGGGTGCGGACGAACACGAACCATGCCGCGGCGAGCGCGGCCACCGCGATCACGACGTACTGCACGATGTCGACGTACTGCTCGATGATGTGCCACGAGGCGCCGAGCAGGTAGCCGGCCAGGACGAAGATGGTGTTCCAGAGGAGACTTCCCGCTCCCGTCAGCAGCCCGAACCGCCACAGCGGCATGCGGGTGACACCGGCCGGGATGGAGATGAGGCTCCGGAAGATCGGGATCATCCGCCCGAAGAACACCGCCTTGCCGCCGTGTCGCTCGAACCAGGCGACGGTGCGATCGATGTCTTCGGGGTGCAGCAGCGGCACGGTCGCCGCGATGCGGCGGAGCCGGTCGGCTCCGAACCACGCGCCGATGCCGTAGAGGAGGAACGCACCGAGGATCGAGCCGAGGGTGGTCCAAGCGAGCGCCTCGAACAGCGTGAACGACCCGCGGCTGGCGGCGAGTCCCGCCATCGGCAGCACGACCTCGCTCGGCAGCGGCGGGAAGAGGTTCTCGAGCGCGATGGCGATCCCCGCGCCGGCCGGGCCCACGACATCCATCAGCGAGACGGACCAGTCGAGGAGGGCGCCGAGCCAGGAGCTGTCGCCAGAGGAGGAGGTGTCGGTCATCGGTCGTCGCTTCCCGGATGTCGCAGGCGGTCGGTGATCTGCGCTCCACCGTACGGGCACGTCGTGAACGGTTCCTGGGTGCCAGCCCCCGGATTGGCCTCGGGAAGCCCCCGATGCTCGCCTCCTCAGAGAGACGAGCCGGGCACCCCCGCCGCGGTCACCGCGAACGCCGCGACGAGGGCCAGGATGATTGCCGCGGCTCCGGCCAGCGGTACCCAGAACGACAGGCGTCTCTTGACCATCAGGACGATCGCCACGATCGTCGAGGCGAGGAAGGCGACCCAGGGCAGGATCATCCCCATCAGCCAGCCGAGCGTGATGAGCTCGCTGCTGCAGGTGAGAGCCCCGCAGGGGTCGGACGCCATGACGAGGAACATCCCCATCAACGACGCCAGCGCGGCGAGCACCGCCGAGCCGACGACCAGCACGATGGTGAGCACGACGTCCCACACGCGTACGGACCGCGGCGCGGCATCCGACGTCGTCGTGGTCACGGCGCCATCCTAGGTCCCCCGTATGCTTGACGCTCGTGAGTGAACGCGTTCTGGTAGGTCAGCTCAAGGGTCTCGTCGATGGTCCCGTCTCCGTGTCGGGATGGGTCGAGACCGTCCGCGACCAGAAGAAGGTGCAGTTCGTCATCCTTCGCGATGAGACGGGCGCGGTGCAGCTGGTGAATCCGGCGACCCGGCCCGCCGAGGACGGCACCGAACAGGATGCCGCGGCCCTGGCGCTCACCGACACCATCTCGAACCTCGCCACCGGCACGTTCCTGACGGTGACCGGCGAGCTCAAGCACGATGAGCGCGTGAAGCTCGGCGGCGTGGAGATCAAGATCGGCGGCCTCGACATCGCCGCCGCCGCGCTGCCCGAGACTCCGATCGCGGCCGACTCGGGCATGGACAAGCGCATGGACTGGCGATTCCTCGACCTTCGTCAGCGGCGCAACAACCTCATCTTCCGTGTGCAGACCACGCTCGAGCACGCCATGCGGTCCTACTGGATCGAGCGGGACTACATCGAAGTCCACTCGCCGAAGCTGATGGCCTCGGCATCCGAGTCCAACGCGGAGCTGTTCTCGCTCGAGTACTTCGGAGACCAGACGGCGTACCTCGCGCAGTCGCCGCAGTTCTTCAAGCAGATGGCGCAGGTGGCCGGCTTCGGCAAGATCTTCGAGATCGCGCCGGCCTTCCGTGCCGACCCCTCGTTCACCTCCCGCCACGCCACCGAGTTCACCTCGATCGACGCCGAGATCAGCTGGATCGACTCGCACGAAGACGTCGCCAAGATGCAGGAGGAACTGCTGGCGGCCGCGTTCCAGGCCGTCAAGGACAAGCACGGCGCCGAGATCGAGGAGCTGTTCGGCCTCGAGGTGCAGGTGCCCGCGATCCCCTTCCCGCGCATCCCGCTCGCCGAGGCGCTCGAGATCGTGAAGAGCCGCGGCTACGAGGTGCCTCGCACCGACGGCGACCTCGACCCCGAGGGCGAGCGCCAGATCTCCGCGTACGTCGAGGAGACCTACGGCCATCAGTTCGTCTTCATCACCGACTACCACCCCGAGATCCGCGCTTTCTACCACATGCGCGACGAGGAGACCGGACTCACCAAGAGCTACGACCTGCTCTTCAAGGGCGTCGAGATCACGACCGGCGCGCAGCGCGAGCACCGCGTCGATGTGCTGGTCGAGCAAGCCAAGGAGAAGGGGCTCGAGCCCGAGCATCTCGACTTCTACCTGGACTTCTTCCGCTACGGCGCCCCGCCGCACGGCGGGTTCGGGATGGGCCTCGCGCGCGTCATGATGCTGCTGCTCGGACAGGAGTCGATCCGCGAGGTGACTTACCTGTTCCGGGGCCCCACGCGCCTCGCCCCGTAGCAGCTTTGGGGATCCCTTCGTAGATTTGCCCCTTGTGGAGAACCTCGGGGCCGAGGATGCTGTGCGCGGTGACGGCTAACCGTCACCTCACACCGATCCATCCGCTGGGGGTCTTTCCATGCGCATTTCGAGTTCTCGACAGAAGCGAGCCGTGCTCGCCCTCCTCACCGCCACGGCGGCCGCGATCGCGGTCGTCTCCGCCGGGGCGCCTGCCGTCGCCGCCGGTCAGCCGTCGGTGGTCGCCACCGGCCTCGACAATCCTCGGCAGGTGTCGATCGGCGCCGGTGGCACCGTGTACGTCGCCGAAGCCGGCACGGGCGGCGATGGTGCCTGCCTGCCCAATCCCGAGAACCCCGAGGACGTCGTCTGCCTCGGCGACACCGGGGCCATCACCGAGATCAAGCGCGGCACGCAGGCCCGCGTCGTGACGGGGCTCGCCTCGCTCGCCGGGGCCGACGGCTCCGCCGCCTCCGGCCCCTCCGCGGTGAGTGTTCGCGGCGCCAACATCTCGGTGCTCATGGGCCTGGGGGGCAACCTCGAGACACGCGCACTGCTCGGACCTGCCGGAGCCGAGCTGGGCACCATGCTGACCGGTCGCATCGGACAGGACCTCACCGTCGCCGAGGACGTGGCGGCCTACGAGGCCGCGAACAACCCTGATGGCGGCTTCGTCGACTCGAACCCCAACGGGTTCACGGATGTGAACAGCAAGCGCTGGACCATCGCCGACGCGGGTGCGAACGCGATCATCACCATGGGCGGGAACATCCCCGACCAGACCGTCGCGGTCCTGCCGCCGGCGATGGGAGTCCCGCCGGGGGGCACCGAGCCGATTCCCGCGGAGTCTGTCCCGACGAACGTCGTCACGGGCCCGGACGGCGCGTACTACGTGTCGGAGCTTCTCGGCTTCCCCTTCCCCGTCGGTGAGTCGCGGATCTGGCGCGTCGTCCCCGGCCAGCAGCCGACCATCTACGCGACGGGCCTGAGCAACGTGACGAGCCTGGCATGGCAGCACCGGACCCTCTACGCGGTGCAGCTGAGCGACACCAGTTTCCTCGAGGGGAACCCCATCGGCTCGCTCCGCCAGGTGGTGCCGGGCTCTGAGCAGCACCCCGCGGTGCTCGAGGGCCTGTTCGCCCCGTACGGAGTCGCGATCCACGGCAAGACGGCGTACGTCAGCACCGGCTCCGTGGCTGCCGGCGCCGGCGAAGTGCTGGCGGTCGACCTGCGCTGAGCCGAGGTTCACAGCTGACGAGCGCCCGGTTCGAGACTCACCTCTCGCGCCGGGCGCCCGTCTGTGCACCGCCGAAGTGCGGTCGGGCGGAGGAGCGCACGGTCAGGAGAAGCGCCTCGCCGGCGTCACCCGGTGAGCGCGGCGCGCAGCCGCTCGGGCGATACGCGCCAGTGCCCGTGCAGCCGGCCGTCGATGAGCACGACCGGGATCTTCTCCCACCACTGGGCGTAGAGCTCGGGATCGTCGGCGATCGACAGCTCCTCGATGACCACGCCGTCGTCGTCCAGCTCAGCCACGACAGTCTCGACGACCTCCCGGGCGACGTCGCACAGGTGGCAGTCGGGTTTGCTGATGAGGGTGAGGGACGTCACGGCTTCACCCGGTCACTGCTCGACGGGGTAGCCCGCGGCGATCCACTCGTCGGTACCGCCGTCGACGTTCGTGGCGTCGTAGCCCCGAGCTGCCAGCGCCTCGACGACGCGTCCCGACCGACCGCCGACCTTGCAGATGACGTCGAACGCCCCGTCGGGGAGCTCACCGAGGCGCTCGCCGATGACCGACATCGGGATGTTGACGGCGCCGGGCACGCGGCCGCCCTCGAACTCCCATTCCTCCCGGACGTCGATGAGCGGCGTATCCGTGCGCTCGCGAAGCTGCTGGACGGTGATGGATTTCATCTGTTCCTCTGGTCGCCGGAGAACTGCGCAGCCGAACACGAAGCGCCCGTCCTCAGACAGGCGCTTGGTGTACTGGCCGCTCTTACTTCTTGTTGCGGCGCTGGTGGCGAGTCTTGCGAAGCAGCTTGCGGTGCTTCTTCTTCGCCATGCGCTTGCGGCGCTTCTTGATGACTGAACCCACGGAAAACCTCACAATGTCGGGGTCTGGGCGCAACACGGTGTGCGCCCGGGATCGGGCAGATGCGAAAAATGCCTCGTGACAGTCTAGCCGACGTCGGCGATCGGCCGTTGCAAGGCTTCTGTGACCGCCGACTCGGGCACGCGATAGCTGCGGCCGAAGCGCACGGCGGGCAGCTCGCCTGAGTGGACGAGCCGGTAGACCGTCATCTTGGAGACGCGCATCAGCTCGGCGACCTCGGCGACGGTGAGGAAGCGCACGTCGGGCAACTCGGCCATGTGTGTCATTCCTTCCCCAGTAGTGCTGCCCACACTTTAGATCCTGCGAGGTGCGCATGTAAACCGGTGTGACCTGTGGGACCGCTGAGATGGCGCACCACGAGGCCCCCCATCACGCGTCGCCGCGGTGTCGGGCTCGGCGCTCGTGCGCGTCGCGCGCTGCCTGCCGCTCGATCTTGCGCGCGTCGCGCAAGGCCTTCTCGGCAGTGCGGACGGCTTTCTGCGCCTCGCGGTACTTCTTGTCGTCGAGGATCTCGGCGTCGTGCAACTGCACCCACGGTGTGCGCGGCGCGCGCCCTTCCGCGCGCACCCGGTCCATGTAGGCGGCGACGCCGTCGAGGCTGCGCTCCAGATTGAACAGGAACGGATCGGTCTCCTCGAGGAAGACGCCGGCGTCGATGGCCTCCCGCAGCTCGGGGTAGGCCTCCGCGCTGATGAGTGCCCGGTACAGCGCGTCCTCCTGCAGCGTGATGTCGTGCCCGCGAAGGCCGCGTTCGCGCTCCGTGCGGGCGTAGCCGGCCAGGACCGTCCCCGTCCACCGCGACGTGCCCGTCACCATCAGGACGACCGCGAGACGCTCGCCGTGCGTGAGCGGGGTCTCGGAGAGAGCGCGGAGTCCGGCATCCATCCACGCGGCGCTGTTCGGAGTCACGGGCGACCCGCTGATCGGGATGTCGAGCACCCACGGATGGTGAAGGTACATCTGCACCTGCTCGCCGTAGAGCGCGGTGAGCTGCTCGCGCCAGCCGCCGGCGCTGGTGGCGTCCTCGCTCGGAAGTCCTGTCGCCTCCTCCTGCATGAGCAGGACGAGGTCGTCCTTCGCCGTCACGTACCGGTAGAGCGACATCGGCGTGAAGCCCAGGCGCGCGGCCACGGCGGCCATCGAGACGGCGCCCAGGCCCTCGGCATCCGCGATCTCGACCGCCGCCTCGACGATGCGCTCGACGCTCATCTCGCGCTTCGGGCCGCGCTGGGGATTCGCCGCCACCCCCCAGGCGAGGGCGATGCCGCGAGGAAGGTCCGGATCGGCGGCGTCGGTCATTTCGTCATTGTAGGTCTGTATATGTCGTAAACAGTGTGTTACCGTCATAAACAGTTACCAACGTAAACAGTTTCTGCCCTACACGGAAGGATGCTCTCCGATGCAGTCCGCAATCGTCGTCGAAGGTCTGCGCAAGACCTTCGGACGTCAGGTCGTCCTCGACGGCCTCGATCTCGAGGTGCGCCGCGGCGAGGTCTTCGCCCTTCTCGGCCCCAACGGCGCCGGCAAGACCACCACCATCAACGTGCTCACGACGCTCGTGAGTCCCGACGCCGGCTCGGCGACGATCTGCGGGATCGACGTGGCCTCCGAGCCCGACGAGATCAAGCAGCGCATCAGCCTCACGGGTCAGGCGGCGGCCGTCGACGACGTGCTGACCGGCACCGAGAACCTCGTCATGCTGGCCCGGCTCTCGGGCTTGTCCAGCCGCGCGGCACGCGAGAAGGCCGCCGAGCTGCTCGCGCGCTTCGACCTGACGGATGCGGCGGCCAAGCGCGTCGGCACCTACTCGGGCGGCATGCGGCGCCGGCTCGACCTGGCTCTGAGTTTCGTCGTCACGCCCGAGGTGCTGTTCCTCGATGAGCCGACGACCGGACTCGACACGCGCTCGCGACGGGAGCTGTGGGACGTCATCCGTTCGCTCGCCGACGCCGGCACGACCGTCTTCCTCACCACTCAGTACCTCGAAGAGGCCGACCAGCTGGCTGACCGCATCGCAGTTCTGGACGACGGCCGCGTCGTGGCGACCGGCTCTGCGGCGCAGCTCAAGGCGCGCATCGGCGGCGACACGGTCGAGCTTCACGACGCCCACGGCGAGCTGCTGCGCGAGGTGCCCACCGACGGAACGGTGTCGGGGCTGCGGCGAGCGCTCGACGTGCTCGACGAGTCGGGCGCCGAGGGCACCGTCACACTGCGTCGCCCGAGTCTCGACGACGTCTTCCTGACCCTCACCGGCGGCACCGCCGCCTCCTCCCGCTTCACCGCCGCTGATTCCGAGAAGGAGCTCGCATGATCCCCCTCGCCCCGCCGGTTGCTCCGGCCCCGCCCGCACCGCCGGCGCTTCGCCCCCGCATCTCGGGCCTGACCGCCGAGAGCGTCTTCGTGGGCCGGAGCCTGCGTCATTCCCTCCGCGACGGCGAATCGCTGCTGATGGCGATCATGCTGCCGATCATGCTCATGCTGATGTTCACATGGGTGTTCGGTGGCGCGATCGACCCCACCGGCGACTACGTCGACTACGTCGTCCCCGGTGTGATCCTCACCTGCGCGGGGTTCGGTGCGTCCGCGACCGCGGTCTACGTCGCCGGAGACATGAAGGCCGGCATCATCGACCGGTTCCGCACGATGCCGGTACGGGCGAGCGCCGTTCTCACCGGCCACGTCGTCGCCAGCCTGCTGCGCAACCTGATCGCGACCGGAATCGTCATCTGCGTCGCCCTGCTCGTCGGATTCCGCCCGACCGCCGACGTGTGGGGGTGGATCGGAGCAGTCGGCGTGATCGCGCTGTGGATCCTCGCCATCACCTACCTGTTCGCGGCGATCGGCCTCGCCTCGGGAAGCCCGGAGGGCGCCAACGGCTACGGCTTCATCATCCTGTTCCTGCCGTACCTCTCCAGTGCGTACGTCCCCGTGGCGAGCATGCCCGAGTGGCTGCAGGGCGTCGCCCAGTATCAGCCGGTGACACCGATTATCGAGACCATCCGCGGTCTGCTGATGGGCACGCCGGTCGACGACTACGTCGGCTGGGCCGTGGCGTGGTGCCTCGCGATCCTCGTCGGCTCGTTCATCTGGGGCGCCTGGCTGTTCCGCCGCAAGGCCGGGCGCCGCTGACGCCGAGTGCTACGGGATGTCGGGTCGGCCTTGCTCTGGTGTGATGAGTGCTGATCAGCGGCCGGGGAGCTTCTTGAGGGCGTTCTCGAGGGCGTGCTTGGCGGATGCCGCGGCGCGGCCGACGACCTCGGCCGCGTGGGCGGCGGGCTCGGGCAGCGACGAGAGCGGCTCGACATCCTCGGTGGCGCCGTCGAGGAAGGGCACGAGCCAATCGTCGACCTCGTCGAGCGGGGCCGCCGACAGGCTGTAGTAGCGATGCTGGCCCTCCTCCCGGACGGAGACGAGGTGCGCCTCGCGCAGCACCTTGAGGTGCTTCGAGACCGTCGGCTGGCTGGCGCCGAGCTCGTGGACGATGTGCGACACGCTGGTACCGCGCTCTCCGACGGAGGATCGATCGAGCAGAAGTCGCAGGATGTCGCGACGCGTGCCGTCCGCGATCACGTCGAAGATGTCCGCCATGTGCTCAGATTAGTCGGGACCCCTGCGGAGTACCATGACACGGATCTCCGAACGAAAGGGGCAACGCATGGCGACGGACCCGGCTGGGTCGCTCATGCGGCGTATCCCCTCACTGTTCAAAGAGGCGTGGGACCTGCTGCGCAATCTGACGACCACGTCGCCCGCCCGCTTCGCCGTGCTCGTGTTCGTCGCGCTGATCCTGGTGTTCACGGCTCTGCTGTCACTCCCGGCCTCCGCCGCGGGGGGCGGGCGGATCCCCCTCGCCGACGCGCTCTTCACCGCCGTCTCCACGATCTGCGTCACCGGCCTCACGACCGTCGACATCGCCACGACCTTCTCGCCCTTCGGCAAGGTCGTCATCTTCATCGGCGTCAACATCGGTGGAATGGGCGTGCTCACGCTGGCGTCGATCCTGGGCCTCGTCATCTCGAAGCGGCTCGGCCTGCGCGCCAAGCTCATCGCCGCGAGCGACTCGAACCCGCTGCGCTCCCACGGCGGCCCGGTCAACGAGGGGCAGACCGTGCGCCTCGGCGAAGTCGGCACGCTGCTGCGCACCGTCGCCCTCTCGACGCTGCTGATCGAGGGGATCGTCGCGCTCGCCCTGTACCCGGCGCTCGTCCTGGCAGAGGTCGGGCCGCTGGAAGCCCTGTGGGAAGCGCCGTTCTACGCGGCGATGGCCTTCACGAACACCGGTTTCACGCCGAATCCCGGCGGCCTCGAGCCGTTCGCCGACGACTACTTCCTGCTCACGACGCTCATGGTCGGCGTGTTCCTCGGCAGCATCGGCTTCCCCGTGATCTACGCCCTCTGGAAGCACTACTGGCACGTGCGCCGCTGGCCGCTGCACACCAAGCTGACGATCATCACGACGGTGCTGCTGTTCATCGCCGGCGCCGTCGCCTTCCTCTCGCTCGAGTTCGACAACCCTAAGACCTTCGGCTCGATGGACGCCTGGGACACGACCTTCCAGGCCTTCTTCCTGTCCGCGATGACGAGATCGGGCGGCTTCGCGGTGGTCGACATCGGCGAGCTCCATGGCTCGTCGCTCATCGTCGGCAGCATGCTGATGTTCGTCGGCGGAGGATCGGCCTCGACCGCGGGCGGCATCAAGGTGACCACGCTGGCCGTGCTCGCACTCGCGGTCGTCTCCGAGGCCAAGGGCCGCCAGTCGGTCGAGGCGTTCGGGCGCCGCATCCCGAGCGACGTGCAGCGAGTCGCCCTCTCGGTCGTCGCATGGGGCGCGACCATCGTCGCCCTCTCGACGATCGTGATCGCGCAGATCAGCAAGGAGCCGGTGTCGGACGTGCTCTTCGATGTCATCTCGGCATTCGGCACGGTGGGTCTGTCGACGGGCCTGACGGCCGAGCTCTCGGATCCCGCCGTCTACGTCATGGCCCTGACGATCTTCATGGGCCGCATTGGTACAGTGACACTCGCCGCGGCCGTGGCCGCGACATCCCGTTCGCAGCTCTACTCGCTGCCCGTGGAAAGGCCCATCGTTGGTTGAGCGGATCAGAAGCGACGCCCCCGTCCTCGTGATCGGACTGGGACGCTTCGGCGCCGCCTGTGCGGGAGAGCTCGACCGGCTCGACCGCGAGGTGCTCGCGATCGACGACAACCTCGAGCTGGTCCAGAAGTGGTCCGAGCGCGTGACGCACACGGTCCAGGCGGACGCGCGGAACATCGACGCCCTCAAGCAGATCGGCGCGCAGGACTTCCAGGTCGCCGTGGTCGCCGTCGGCTCGTCGATCGAGGCATCCGTCCTCATCACAGCGAACCTGGTCGACCTGAAGGTGCCGCAGATCTGGGCGAAGGCGGTGTCGCAATCGCACGGCAAGATCCTCGCCCGCGTCGGCGCGAACCACGTCATCTACCCCGAGCGCGAGGCCGGCGAGCGCGTCGCGCACCTCGTCAGCGGCCGCATGCTGGACTTCATCCGCTTCGACGACGACTTCGCGCTGGCAAAGCTGTATCCGCCGAAGTTCATCCGGGGCGTCGGCCTGAACGAGTCGGGCGTGCGCACCAAGTACAACGTGACGGTCGTCGGCGTGAAGAGCCCGGGCAAGCCGTTCCGCTACGCCGAGGCGAACACCGTCGTGACCAACCACGACCTCATCATCGTCTCGGGCACCAACTCCGACATCGAGCGGTTCGCCGCCCTCGATCGCTGAGCTCGCCCGCCACTCCCCGCGACTCCCCGCCACTCGCCAAGACACGCTGAGCTCGCACGCGACTCCCCGCCACTCGCCAAGACACGCCGCGCTCGGGAGCGCGAGGCGGCGTGTCTTGGCGAGTCGGGATGGTGCGAACCGCGCTCGGGCGCGAGGCGGCGTGTCTTGGCGAGTCGGGATCGCGCAAGGGGCGCTCAGGCGCCTGCGGCGAGCTCTTTCGCGCGTGCCAGCGCCGCGTCGGTCGCGCGGGCGAAGACGTCATCGAGTCCGGCGTCCTGCAGGACCGTGATCGCCCGCTCGGTGGTGCCCTTGGGGCTCGTCACGCGACGACGCAGCTCGGCCGGGTCGTCACCGGATGCCTCGAGCAGTGCCGCCGCGCCGATGAAGGTCTGCTCCGCCATGAGGCGCGCCTCGGCTTCGGCGAACCCCTTGCCCCGCGCCGCCCGGGTGAACTCCTCGACAAGCAGGAAGAAGTAGGCGGGGCCGGAGCCCGAGATCGTCGACAGGGCGTCGATCTGCGCCTCCGGCACCTCGACCACGCTCCCGACCGTCTCGAACAGCCGGCGGGCGACAGCGATCTGGTCGACTCCGGCTGTCGTTCCCGCAGCAAGTCCGGTGACGGCGCGACCGACCACCGCGGGAGTGTTCGGCATCGACCGCAGCACCGCGACGCCCGGGCCGAGGATGTCCTCGAACGTGGCGATCGTGACGCCGGCGGCGAGGCTGATCACGATCGAACCCGGACGCAGCACGGGCGCGATCTCGCGCAGCAGGTCGGGCACCATCGCCGGCTTGACGCCGATGAGCACGATGTCGGCGGTGGCCGCGGCATCCGTGTTCCCGGCAGCATTCCGCTCGAGCGCGACACTCGTCACGCCGTCGAGACCCGCGAGCTCGTCGGCTTTGGCCACGGTGCGGTTCGTCGCCGTCACCTGGGTCGCCAGTCCCGATCGCACGACGCCCTGCACGATGGCGCCTCCCATCGAGCCGGCACCGAGGAACGCGAGGGACGGAAGGGCTGCGTCGTTGGTCATGCGGCCATCGTACGGTTGCCCTCTTCAATCACTGTTGACTTATATAAGTCAGCGTGCAAGCATCGAGTCATGCACGCGCTCGATGTTCTCGGAGATCCGGTCCGCCGGCGCATCCTCGAGCTGCTCACGCAGGGTGAGCAGAGCGCCGGCGAGATCGGCGACGTCGTGCAGCGCGAGTTCGGCATCTCGCAGCCGGCGGTGTCGCAGCACCTGCGGGTGCTGCGAGACTCCGGCTTCGCGACCGTGCGTCCCGAAGGCACCCGCCGGCTGTACGCCCTCGATCCCGAGCCGCTCGAGACGGCCGCCGCGTGGTTCGACCCGTTCCGGCGGTTCTGGCAGCCGCACCTCGATGCGCTCGGCACCGAGCTGGCGCGCGGCCGGCGACAGCGGCGGATCGCCGCGGAGCAGCACGCCGACGAGAAGACGGATGCCGCGGAAGCGGCTCCGGAGACAGACCCCGACCCCCATGAACCAGAGGAGAACTGACATGGTCGATGTGAACGCCCAAGTGGACGCCGTGACGCGCGGCGTCGCCACCATCGACGTCGACGGTGCGCCGTCGCACGTCCAGACGTTGACGCAGGAGTACCCGAGCCCGATCTCGGACGTGTGGGACGCGGTGACGAGCGCGCAGCGCATCCCCCGCTGGTTCCTGCCGGTGGAGGGCGATCTCCGCCTCGGCGGCCGCTACCAGTTCGAGGGCAACGCCGGCGGCGAGGTGCTGGAGTGCGCGCCGCCTCACGGCGGCGCGGCGCGGTACCGGGTCACGTGGGAGTACGGCGGCGGGGTCAGCTGGCTCGAGGTCTCGCTGACGGCCTCAGGCGAGGACCGCACGCTCCTGCAGCTCGAGCACACCGCCCGGGCGAGCGATGTTCCTCCCGGGTTCTGGGAGCAGTTCGGCCCGGGTGCCACCGGTGTCGGCTGGGACGGCGGACTGCTCGGACTCGCCCTGCATCTCTCCGGCAGCGGCGACCTGCCCCCGGAGGCCGCGCAGGAGTGGGCCGTCTCCGACGAGGGGAAGGCGTTCTACCGCGCCGCCGCCTCGTCGTGGGGTGCCGCGCATGCCGCGAGCGGAGCCGACCCGGAGGCCGCCGCCCAGGCCGCCGACAACACCTTCGGCTTCTATACCGGCCAGCTGCCCGCCGAGATGCCCGAGTCCTGAAGCATCCTCGGTCGTCTGCGGACGGGACACGCCGTCGCCGGGCGCGCGCCTGAACGCTCCGTAGACGGCCGACGCTGCGGGACTATCCTCATAGCAGGGGCGGCGCCGGTGCCGCCGCGAGGACCGGGGAGGACCGACATGACGCTCTTCGACGGCATCACCGCGCAACTCGTGGACACGCCGCGCCTGAGCGTGCAGGTGCTCGAGCGAGCCGGCGACGACCCGGCCACGCCGCCCGAGCGGACCGTCGTCTTGATCCACGGCAATGTGTCGTCGTCGCTGTTCTGGCAGGAGACGATGCAGGACCTGCCCGGCGATCTGCGCGTGCTGGCGGTCGACCTACGCGGGTTCGGCGGCACCGAGCACGCGCCGCTCGACGCCACCCGCGGCATGAGGGACTTCAGCGACGACCTGCGTGCGACGCTCGAGGCGCTCAGCATCCCGACGGCGCACCTCGTCGGCTGGTCCATGGGCGGCGGCGTCATCATGCAGTACGCCCTGGAGCATCCGGTGCTCAGCCTCACCCTGCAGGCCCCGATCTCGCCGTACGGCGTGGGCGGCACCCGCCGTGACGGCACTCGGCTCACCGACGACGACGCCGGCTGCGGCGGCGGAAGCGCCAACCCCGACTTCGTGCAGCGGCTCATCGACCACGACACGACGGCCGACGCTCCGACCTCTCCGCGGAGCGTGTTCCGGTCGAGCTATGTCGCGCCGGGCTATGAGAGCGAGCATGAGGACGTGTGGGTGGCGTCGATGCTGACGACATCGACGGCGACCGGCAACTACCCGGGCGATTCCGTCCCCTCAGAGAACTGGCCGGGGTTCGCAGCCGGCACCATGGGCGTGCTGAACGCGATGGCACCGGGCCATTTCGATGTGTCGGGCATCGTGGACCTTGCCGACAAGCCCCCGGTCCTCTGGATCCACGGCACCGCGGACCCGATCGTGTCGGATACCTCCTTCTACGAGATGAACAACCTCGGCAGACTCGGTGTCGTCCCCGGCTGGCCGGGCGACGAGACCGCCCCCGCGCAGGAGATGGTGTCGCAGACCCGCGACGTGCTCGACCGGTACGCCGCAGCCGGCGGGAGCGTGACCGAGCTCGCGCTCGAGGGAGTCGGGCACACGCCGCACCTCGAGCGGCCGATCGCGTTCCGGCATGCGCTGCTCGAAGTCATCGGCTACATCGGTCACCCGATCGACCCGTCACCGTCGACCGAGGCGATCATCCTCCGCTCGTCGGACTGACGCTTCGACAAGCTCAGCGACCGACAGGAGCGGCTCAGCGACCGAGAGCGCCGCTCAGCGACTGACAGGGGTGGCTCAGCGACCGAAACGGCGAGGATCCTCGGCGTGCGGCATCCGTAGACTCGTCGCATGAGTGCTTCCGGCGGCGGCAAGGCCATCATCGCGGCGTTCCTGGCGAATATGGGCATCGCGATCGCGAAGTTCATCGCGTGGTTCCTGTCGGGATCCGCCTCGATGCTCGCCGAGGCCATCCACTCGGTGGCCGACTCGGGCAACCAGCTGCTGCTCCTCCTCGGCGGGCGCCGGGCCAAGCGCGCTGCCGATCGCGAGCACCCCTTCGGCTACGGCCGCGAGCGCTATGTGTACGCGTTCGTGGTCTCGATCATCCTGTTCTCGGTCGGCGGCCTGTTCTCGATCTACGAAGGCGTCGACAAGCTGACTCACCCGCACGAGCTCGAGAACGTCTGGATCCCGATCGGCGTCCTGCTCATCGCCATCGTGCTGGAGTCCTTCTCGCTGCGCACCGCGATCCGCGAGAGCAACCACGTCCGCCCCAAGGGCCAGACTTGGGTGTCGTTCGTGCGTCACGCGAAGGCTCCCGAGCTGCCCGTCGTGCTGCTGGAAGACATCGCGGCCCTCACCGGCCTGGTCTTCGCCCTCATCGCGGTGAGCCTCACCGCCATCACTCACAACCCGCTCTTCGACGCCATCGGCACGCTGATGATCGGCACGCTGCTCATCCTGGTCGCCGTCACGCTGGGCATCGAGACCAAGAGCCTCCTCATCGGGGAGGGGGCGACGGATGCCGATCACCGGCGCATCGTGGATGCCATCCACGATGGGCCCGAGGTCCACAAGATCATCCACATCAAGACCCTCTACCTCGGCCCGGACGAGCTCCTGGTCGCCGCGAAGCTCGGCTTCGCCGCGGACGCCCCGCTCGCGCACGTCGCCTCCGACATCGACCGGGTCGAGAAGCGGGTGCGCCAAGCCGTGCCGACCGCCCGCGTGATCTACCTCGAGCCCGACATCTACCGTCCCGGAGACGACCCCACGCCACCGACGGAGGAATTCGTCATCAAGTCGGCCGATTGACCCTTCGACAAGCTCACGGACCACCCTCCGACGAACCGAAGAGCCGGCCGCTGAGCTTGTCGAAGCGCCGCACCGAAGACCCGGTCGCTGAGCCTGTCGAAGCGCCGACGCACCGAAGAACGAGGAACGCATGGAGTACTGCCTTTTCACCGAGCCGCAGCAGGGCGCGAGCTACGAGGACCAGCTCGCGTTCGCCCAGACGGGAGAGTCGCTCGGCTTCGACGGCTTCTTCCGCTCCGACCACTACCTGCGCATGGGCTCGGGCGACCCGCTCCCCGGTCCTACCGACGCGTGGACAACACTGGCAGGCCTCGCCCGCGAGACGAAGAAGATCCGCCTCGGCACGCTCGTGTCGTCCGTGACGTATCGCGTTCCCGGCCTCCTCGCGATCCAGGTCGCACAGGTCGACGCGATGTCGGGCGGACGCGTCGAGCTGGGCCTCGGCACGGGCTGGTTCGAACAGGAGCACCACGCGTACGGCATCCCGTTCCCGGCCAAGCGGTTCGACCTTCTCGAGGAGCAGCTGCAGCTGGTGACCGGTCTGTGGTCCACGCCGGCAGGCGAGACGTACAGCTTCGACGGCGCCCACTATCAGCTGACGAAAGCCCCGGCTCTCCCCAAGCCCGCGCAGTCGCGCGTGCCGGTCATCGTGGGCGGCGGCGGACCGAAGCGCACGCCCGAGCTCGCGGCGCGCTTCGCGACGGAGTTCAACATCGGGTTCCGGCCGGAGTCCGACATCGCGGAGAAGTTCGCGCGCGTGCGAGAGGCCTGCGAGCGCCTCGGCCGCGACCCTGAGACGCTCAAGCTCTCCGTCGCTCTGACGACGCTGGCCGCGGCATCCGAGTCGGAACTGGAGCAGCGGGCGGCGAACACCGGTCGCACGATCGACGAGATGCGCGGCGACGTCAACATCGTCGGCGACCGTGACGAGATCGTCGCCAAGGTCGAACGCCTCGCCGAACTGGGCGCCGACCGCGTGTACTTCCAGCTCATGGACCTGCAGGACGTCTCGCACGTCGAGTACCTCGGCACCGAGGTGCTCCCCCACCTCCCGCGGTGATCCGGCGTCCGGCTCAGACCGGAAGACGGTACGACGGCAGCCCGCGGCGCCGGATGAGCCACTCGGCGAAGACCAGGTTCGGCATCCACGCGAGGAACGGCATGGCGGCATAGGCGTTCGCGAACGCCTCGTCGAAGTCGAAGGGCTGGCCGGTGACCAGGGGCAGGAGCAGCAGGATCGGCAGCCAGATCCGCAGGGTGACCGCGGAGTAGGTCAGCGCGTAGTTGCGGATCATCCAGGCCTGGTGGCTCGGCACATCACGACGGCGGATGGCGCGGTAAGCGCGCCATCCGGTGACGAGCCACAGCGCCGCGAGCGCGCTGAATCCGAAGAACCCGACGTATCCCGCGGGGCTCGAGGGAGCGATCACGAGGCCGGCCAGCCCGCCGATCCCGACTCCCGCCAGGTACACGCGGCCGGTCCAGCGGTGCAGGCGTGGCGCCCGGGTGCGAAGCCCCCTCCAGAACTGCAGCGGTCCGAGCAGCAAAGCCGTGGCGCCGCCGACGATGTGCACGTAGAGCGCTCCCTGCACGAGCGCCGGCTTCTCGGCGTAGGTGTCGGCGAGACCCGCTGCGCCGCTGTCGGCGAGCGACTCGAGGGAAGCGGTGAAGTACGGGACGGCGGAGTACGCGACGATCGCGAGCGCCGTGAGCAGCACGAACATCCACCCCACGCGGGAGCGGATGCCGCCGGGTCGCACGACGACGGCGGCCGTGCGGACGGGTTCGATAAGCCTGGTCACGCCTGACACGGTAGGGGCGCCGGCGGTGCGGCCGGCAGGGGGCAGGCCCCCCGATGCGAGCGGGTCAACCCCCGGTCGTCACCGGGCCCGTCGCCACGGCTCGTCGGATCACCGGCGCTGGTCGAAGAAGTCGCGCAGGAGAGCGGATGCCTCGGCCTCACGCACGCCCGCGACGACCTCGGCACGATGGGGCAGGCGCCGATCCCGCACGACGTCGTACATCGAGCCGGCCGCGCCGGCCTTGTCGTCCCACGCTCCGAAGACGAGCCGTGAGACCCGCGACTGCAGCGCGGCCCCCGCGCACATCAGGCACGGCTCGAGGGTGACTACGAGCGTGCAGCCCTCGAGGTTCCACGAGCCGGTCGCCGCGGCGGCGGCGCGGAGCGCGACGACCTCAGCGTGGGCGGTGGGATCGTGGGTGGCCTCGCGGAGGTTGCGGCCCTCGCCGATGGTGCGGCCTGCGGCATCCGTCACCACCGCCCCGACCGGCACATCCTGCGACGCGCTCGCCTCGGCCGCCAGGGCCAGGGCGCGATCCATCGCGGCGAGATCGGCGTCTTGCGGCTGCACAGCACGAGCGTACCCGCGGGCGGGGGCCGACCCCGGCGATCGAGGCCGCACGCACTACCCTGGGCGTATGCGCCTGCACGTCGCCGACCACCCGCTCATCACCCACAAGCTCACGGTGCTGCGCGACCAGCGCACGTCATCGCCGGTCTTCCGGCAGCTGACCGAGGAACTCGTCACGCTGCTCGCCTACGAGGCGACCCGCAGCGTCCGCGTCTCGCCGATCGAGATCCAGACGCCGGTCACCACGACCATGGGAGTGAAGATCAGCGAGCCGCGGCCGCTCGTCGTGCCGATTCTGCGCGCCGGGCTCGGGATGCTCGAGGGCATGGTCAAGCTCATCCCGACCGCCGAGGTCGGATTTCTCGGCATGGTGCGCAACGAAGAGACGCTCGCGCCCTCGACCTACGCCGAGCGCCTGCCGGACGATCTCAGCGACCGGCAGTGCTTCGTGCTGGATCCGATGCTCGCTACCGGCGGATCACTGGGTGCGGCGATCGAGTTCCTCTTCGCCCGCGGCGCGCAGGATGTCACCGCGATCTGCCTCCTCGGCGCCCCGGAGGGCGTGGCTGCGATCGAGAAGCAGGTCGACGGCAGGGACGTCACCCTGGTGCTCGGCGCGATGGATGAACGGCTCAACGAGAAGGGCTACATCGTGCCCGGGCTCGGCGACGCCGGCGACCGGCTCTACGGCACCGTCTGATGGTCGCGGCGGCGGATTCCGCGCCTGAGAGACGGGGCGGACGCCCTGCGCCCGAGGGACGCGGGCGCGACACCCGCCCCTCGCCGAACGGATGCCGCGCCCACAGCCCTCGGGCGCGTCCCAAGGTTATGTGCGCCCAACCCGGCACCCAACGGGGTTGACATGTCTGGGGCCGTTGTCTACATGCTCTCGATCAGTCGCCGAGTGGCGGCTCCTGCGAGGTGCGGCGGCCGGTCTCCTGCTCCCAGAACTCGAGTTGCTGGGTGAGAGCTTTAGCGAGCTCGAACACCTGTTCCGGAGGAATGCGGATGCGGCTGACCACGCGCGCCGGCACGATCGTCTGCCGCTGCCCGGTGTCGGCGTCGACCTGCTCTCGCGGTGGCTGGGCGAGGGTCAGGAAGTCCATCACGAAGACGGTCGGCGTATGCCACACGTTCGCGAAGTCGGCGTACGCTCCCCCGATGAGTTCGGGCGGAAGGTCGATCTCGAACTGCCGCGGAGCGTCGTCGACCATGCGTCCTCCTGAGGGGTGGGTCGTGAACCGTGCGTCGGTCGCGAGTCTACGTGCCGCTCATCCCCGCCCGACGAGCCGGGCGAAGCCGCTCAGCCGCGCGACGCCCTCGGGCGTGTACGGCAGGTCGTCGAGCAGCCACGGGGAGTGGACGAGGTACGCCGTGTGCATGGCGCGCGACACCGCGACGTTCAGCCGGTTGCGCAGCAGCAGGAATTCGAGGCCGCGCGGTGCCTCGCGCCCGGATGAGGCGGCGAGCGACACGATCGCCACGGCCGCCTCCTGACCCTGGAACTTGTCGACCGTTCCGACCGGCACGTCCGGAAAACCCGCCGCAGCGAGCGCCTCTTCGACGGTGACCTGCTGCGCGTTGTACGGGGTGACGACGATGATGTCCCTCTGCGTGAGCGGTCGCGGCTCACAGCGGTCGGCCTGTCCTGCCTCGCCGATGCTGATGTCGGTCCACGTCCTGCCGACGAGGTCGCGGACGATGCCAACGACGACGGCCGCCTCTTCGGGCGACTGCGTGGCGTTTCCGCGATGCGGTACCGCCAGCGGGTGCAGTCCCGGCTCGACCCCCTCGATGGCGCGCAGCGCGGTCGACGGGTGCGCCGCGAGCTCACCGCGATACGACAGCCGCGAGACGGGCGCCGCCACAGACGGATGCATGCGCCACGTGCGCGCGAGGAAGTACCCGTACTCGGGCGGGATCACGTCGGCTCCGTCCATCACCCAGCCGAGCGCCGACGTGTCGACCGGCTCGGGATGGGTGCCCTGGCTCACCTGCGGCAGCTGCTGGGGATCGCCGAGCAGGAGGAGCCGGGGCGCGGCGAGCGACACGGCGATCGTGGAGGCCAGCGAGAACTGGCCCGCCTCGTCGATCACCAGCAGGTCGAGGCTGCCGCGCGGGATGCGGCCTTGGTGGCTGAAGTCCCACGCCGTCCCGCCGACCACGAATCCCGAGCCCTCGTGCTCCGCCGTGAACGCCGCGACGCCGTTCTTGGGCAGGACGGTGAACGAGTGCCCGGCAGAGCCGTCCTTCGGCGCCTTCCCGACCTGGGCCGACGGCACGCCGGCTTCGATCACGCGGTCGAGGAGGTGCTCGATGGTGGCATGCCCCTGCGCGACGACGCCGACCTTGTATCCGTGGTCGCGGACCAGACGCGCGATGACGTGCGATCCGACGTACGTCTTTCCTGTTCCGGGCGGTCCCTGGACCGCGAGGTAGCTGCGGTCGAGGTCGCGGACCGCCCGAGCGATGGCGTCGACGGTGTCGCCCTCGTCGGCCGGCAGCGCGTGCTCCGTTCCCACTGCCGGCAGCGCACCGTCCGGCCCCTGAGCCGGGGCCGGTCCCTGAGCTCGGTCCGGCCCCTGAGCCGGGTCGGGTCCCTGAGCCCGGTCCGGTCCCTGAGCTCGGTCCGGCCCCTGAGCCCGGTCCGGTCCCTGAGCCCGGTCCGGTACCTGAGCCCGGTCCGGTCCCTGAGCCCGGTCCGGTCCCTGAGCCCGTCGAAGGGTGCGGGGTGGACGTCGGCGGAGGATGTCGGTGGCCGGATCGGCCGGCAGATCCGGGGCGGCGTCGATCACGGCGTCGGCCCAGGCGTCGATGGCGGCCTGCTGATTGCCGGCCGCCGGAGGCGCGGGCGGCGTCAGCGCGAGCGGGAGCTCCGACCAGGTGACCCCGTCGACCGCCGTCTCTTCGACCAGGGCGCCGTCGTCGAGCACCTCGAGCACGCGGACGGTGCGATACGAGTGGATCCACCGGGGCGACGGCTCGAACGGGTACGGCGCCGGCAGCTCATACAGCGCGAATGGGCTGGTGCCGACGCTGACCCGCGTGCCGGGCGCCAGCTCGCCGCGCAGCTCGACGAGGCGGCGCTCACCGCCGCGGCCGCTCTCGGCGAAGTGCCAGTCCTCGACCACGCGGCTGCGCGCCGGGTCGATCACGACGACGTCGCGCGTCTCTTCCCACAGCGACACCGGCTCGCGCAGACGCAGGAAGTGCGTCGCCCAGAAGGACTTCGCCTCGCGCGGGTAGTAGTCGATGGCCGCCGCGCCGAGCCGCAGCGACTGCGCGGCGGCGGATGCCTCGGGGTGCTGCAGCGAGAGCGCTTCGAGCGCGAGCGCTCTCGGCGAGGGCTCGTAGAACGTCTCGCCGGGCTCGGCGTCGGGCGAGGGCCGCAGATCGGCCTCGCGCGCGCGGTCGACGAGCCAGTCGCGCAGCCGTCGCGTCGAGACGCAGTCGTAGCGGTTGTAGTCGGCGAGGTCGGCGAGGATCTCGCCGCCTCGCGCATCGCCGTCGGCCTGCAGCTCGCGCGCCTGCACGTAGCGGACGATCGAGTCGTCGCCCTTCTGCACGTCACTGGTGCGCACCTCGGCACCCATGTAGAGCGGCTCGAGCTTCTTGATCGAGTACGAGCGCGAGCCCACCCGCAGCGCGCGGCGCACGATCGGATACAGGTCGACGAAGACCCCGTCGCGCAGCAGCCGGTCGACATCCGCCTCGCGCACGCCGTGCCGCGCCGCCATCGCGAGCAGATGGGTCGGCTCGTAGGGCGCGTAGTGGTAGATGTGCATGCCCGGGTACTGCTGCCGGCGCAGGTTCACGATGTCGAGGAACGTCTCGAGCGCGCGCTTCTCCTCGGCGAAGCTGTGGGCCCACAGCGCCGTGTACTGCTCGCGGGTGTCGACCCAGCCGAACAGGTAGTCGATCCCCCACTGGATGGCCTCGCCCTCCCGTCCGGGAGGGTTCGGCTCGGTGTGGAGCGGATCCCCCTCGAAGTCGAAGAAGATGTCGCCGTGGTCGGGCCGGGGCAGCGCGCCGAGCGCCGTGGGTGCGACGACCTCGTAGACCGGCAGCGGCGGTGCGACCGGCTCGACACGCACGGCGACCACGGTGCCGCCCGACGCCTCCGTCGCGCCCGACGATTCCGCGACCGCGTTCGGCGCGGGTCGCGCGATCAGCGGCGGGGTGCCGGCGGGGCTCTGCAGCTGCAGGCGTGCCTGGGTCCGCAGCATCCGGAACGTGTCGGGGTTCATTCCCGCCGGGCCGGCGGGCGTGACAGCGAGTTCGTCGATCGTCCAGACGCCCGCCGCGCGCAGCCGTTCCCGCTGGACGGGTCGCATGCCGGCGACGAGGAGAAGATCGCGGGATGCCACGACCTCGGCGTCGCACGTCGCGCAGCGCCCGCACGCCATGACTCCGAGCTCGCCGCGAGGATCACCCCACCGAATCGGCTCGCCGGCTCGGCCGAGCTCGACCCGCCGGTCGGCGAGGAGTGCGGCGAGGCGCTCGCGGCGCAGCGCGAACACCGGAAGCAGGTCGTCGACCTCGTGCTCGCTGACCCCGCCGTCGCCGAGGAGCAGCTGCACGCGGTCCGACCTCGACACTCCGAGCCGGTCGAGCTGGTCGACGTAGGCGGCCAGCTGCATGAGGGCGGTCACCCGCGCCCGGCGCGCGAGCTTGGTGTCCTGCACGATCCAGGGGCGGTCCGCTCCGGACTCACCTCCGGCCCTCGGGCCCGCCCCGGTCTCTGCGCCCGCGCCGCTCGCTGCGCCTGTTGCGGTCCCCGAGCCCCTTTCGGTCCCCGAGCCCGCTCCGGTCCCTGAGGCTGTCGAAGGGTCGCGGACCAGGAAGTCGGCGAATCCCACGAAGTCATGGGTGGAGAACGCCGCCTGGTAGATCACCTCGACGTCGGGCGAGGCCAGGGCCGCGTTCGTGCGAGCCACCGCTTCGGCGAGGGCCGCGGCATCCGACGATCGTGTCTCTGGAATCTCGACCACGCGCGAGCCGAACCGCGAGACGTAGTCGGCGAGCACCTGCAGCTCGTGCGCGGTGCCGAGGCGGCCGGCGCGCTCGAGCGTGAGATCTTCGGGCTCTTCGACCGCGGTGATCCGCCCCAGCCGGGCGTCGATCGCCCTCAGCCACGCGAACTCGCACTCGGCGGCGGCCTTGAGGTCGCTCGCGCTCCAGACGATCCGGCCTTCGTCCTCGATGTATCGCATGCCCTGCCTCTCCCACAACGACCCTAACCGCGCCCGCCGACACCCCTCGCTCCCCCCGCTTCCCACCAAGCGCGACCCGTCGCAAAGGGCCGCACGCGGACGGTTGCAAGCGGCCATTCCCGACGGATCGGCCCTCGGCGCCCTGCCCAGGCCCTCCGCATCGGGCCCCGACCCGTCGCAAAGGGCCGCGTTCGGACGGCGGCAGGCGGCCATTCCCGACCGATCGGCCCTCGGCGCCCCTCCCCATCAAGCCCCAACCCGTCGCAAAGGGCCGCATGCGGACGGCTGCAGGCGGCCCTT
>NZ_CAJF01000041.1 GCF_000304335.1 Microbacterium yannicii PS01
AGAGCCCGCGCCGGCGGCAGAGCCTACGCCGGCGGCAGAGCCCGCGCCGGCGGCTGAGCCCGCGCCGGCTCCCGCAGCTGCTCCCGCCCCCGCTGCAGCTCCCGCACCCGCTCCCGCCCCGGCTCCGGCACCCGCCGCCCCGGCAGCGGCGCCCGCCGCGAGCGACGACTCGGACGGCATCGCCTACGTGACGCCGCTCGTCCGCCGTCTCGCTCAGCAGCAGGGCGTCGATCTCGCCACCGTCAAGGGAACGGGCGTCGGCGGGCGTATCCGCAAGGAAGACGTCCTCAAGGCGGCCGAGGCCGCCTCTGCTCCTGCGCCCGCGCCGGCCGCGGCGTCGGCACCGACGGCGGTACCTCTCGAGGTGTCGCCGCTGCGCGGCACGACCCAGCCGATGTCGCGCCTGCGGAAGGTGATCGCCGAGCGTGCCGTCGCGTCGATGCAGGCCACGGCCCAGCTCACGACGGTCGTCGAAGTCGATGTCACGAAGCTGTCCGCCTATCGCGATGCGGTCAAGGCCGACTTCCAGGCGAAGACCGGCGACAAGCTGTCGTTCCTGCCGTTCTTCGCTGTCGCGGCGGTCGAGGCGCTGCAGGCGTTCCCGATCATCAACGCGACCGTCGACGGCAGCGACATCGTCTACCCCGCGAGCGAGAACATCTCGATCGCGGTCGACACCGAGCGCGGCCTCCTCACGCCTGTCGTGAAAGACGCCGGCGGCAAGACTCTCGCGCAGTTCGCGCGTGAGATCGCCGACCTCGCCGCCCGAACCCGCGACAACAAGCTCAAGCCCGACGAGCTCGCCGGCGGCACCTTCACGCTGACGAACACCGGGTCGCGTGGCGCGCTGTTCGACACGCCGATCGTGTTCCTGCCGCAGTCGGCCATCCTGGGTCTCGGTGCCGTCGTCAAGAAGCCCGGTGTGGTGGCCGTGGACGGCAAGGACGCGATCTCGGTGCGCTCCTACGTGTACCTGGCGCTCTCCTACGATCACCGCATCATCGACGGCGCGGATGCCGCGCGCTTCCTCGGGGCGGTCAAGGCGCGGCTCGAGGCGGCGGACTTCCAGGGCCAGCTCGGCATCTGATCCGCTCCGGCGGGCCGGATCATGGCTGCTGCGCGACGTCATGGACGTCGCGCAGCAGCCATTTCTCGTCCGAGCGGATGAGGACGGCGAGCTGAGAGGGCAGAGAGGCGCCGGTCGCGTCCACCCGCAGCACCGCCACATCCCCGAAATCGTCCAGGAGCGTCACCGTCCGGTCCGCCGGCGGCAGGTCGATCGCGCCGCCTGCGAGTGACCTCGTCGGATCGGCTACGACTCCCGCGATGCAGGCACCGTCGCCACCGCATGCCACGCGGGCGTCGAGCAGCGCGACCCCGACAGCGGCCAGATCCGGCGTCTCCCTCGGCTCGGCGTGCGTGTCTTCCGCGCCGTGCTCTTCCGGGGCCGCGCTGCTCGGCTCGGCAGGTGCCGCCGCCTCCCCGCCGGTCGCCGATGGGACCGGCGCCGTGCCGGTGTCGCCCACCTCGTCGCCCGCGGCCGGCCACAGCACCCCGCCCGCGAGAATCGCCGCCGCCACGGCCCCGCCGACGATCCAGGGCGTGCGCCGGCGAGATGGCCTCGTGCGTGCGCGACGCCAGAGGCCGGTCGTCACGCGCGATACCGTGTCGGCGAGATCGCCGTCCACGTGGCCGATGAGCGACTGCCAGCTCGGGCGCTGCGGATCGGCGACCGTCGCCGGCGAGCCGTCTCGTGAGGCGGGCGCGGCACCGGCTGCGCCGCGCGGGCTCAGCGTCATCGTCGCGAGCGGCTCGGGTGATGTCACATCGAACAACGCATCCTCTGCCTCGAGCAGCTCACGGATCGACAGCCGCTCCGCCGCGATCGCGCGGACCGCGGCATCCCACGCCCGGCCCGCCCGCCCCTCGAGCAGCACGGTGCCCAGTGCTTCCGCACCTGCCTGTCGCGCGGACCGGGGCGAGACGTCGGTGGCCAGAACTGGGCGGCCGCCATCGTCGAGCCACCACTCCCCCGTGAGATCTGGAGTCGCGGAGAGCTCGGCGCATCCGCGCAGCACGCTCACCGCCAGAGTCAGCGCCTCGCCGGTGCTCAGTGGCGCGCGACCCGCCCGGCGATGCAAGAACGTCTCGAGCGGCTCGGTCAGCACCGGCAGCACCACATCGTGCCCGTCGATCCGGCGAACCAGATCGAGGGGTGCGAGAACATGACCGCCCGGTGCGGCATCCCACCCGCTCCAGTCGGCGCTCAGAACGGCCGTGTCCACGAGCACCCGGGTGTCACCGGTCGCGGTGCGCACGAGCACGCCTGGCCACGGGCCGTCATCGGGGGCCCGCACCGTGCGCACCGCGCGATACGGCGACCTCAACGATCCGTCTTCGGCAGTCACATCGTCAGTCTCGACGGCGCCCGCGCGCGGATCGGTCGCGCCCGCGAAAGCTGTGGGCGAACAGCCGGCGCCAGAGCCTGGGGAGGAACCGAGGCGCGGCGTCCTGAAAGGTAGGCTGGAGGCATGGCCGCCCGCAGTACCGCACCCGAGAAGCGCCCTGGCTTCTTCGCGCAGATCCGCACCCTGTACACCTTCACGCAGAAGGAGTTCCGCTGGCTTCCGTTCCTGCTCGTCGGCATCCTGCTGCTGGGCATCGGCATCGGCGTGGGCGTCGGCTTCGCGATCCCGCCCGTCGCCGCCTGGAGCGTCATCCTGTGGGGAATCACAGGCCTCATGCTCGGCATCCTGGGTTCGCTCATGACGATGACCCGGCTGTCGACGCGCGCGATGTACAAGAAGATCGACGGGATGCCGGGCGCGACCGGCCACGTGCTCTCCACCTCGCTCGGCCGCCGCTGGGCTGCGAGCGAGATGCCGGTCGGCATCAACCCGAAGACGCAGGAGGCGGTCTATCGGGCCGTCGGACGCGGCGGTGTCGTGATCATCGGCGAAGGCGCGCGCGGTCGTCTCACGCGGCTGGTGAACGACGAGCGGTCGAAGGTGCAGCGCGTCGCCTCGGGAGTGCCGGTCACGGTGCTGTACGTCGGTCACGGCGACGACGAGGTGCCGATCGCCAAGCTGGCCTCGACCATCAAGGCGCTGCCGAAGAAGATCGATCGCTCGACGATGGCGGCCGTCATCAAGCGCATCGACTCGGTGTCGCAGTCGCTCACCTCGCTGCCCATCCCGAAGGGCATCGACCCGACCAAGGTGCGCGCGCCCCGTCCTCGCTGATCCTGCCTCCCGCCACCGCGGGTGTCAGGAGCGAACCAGCACGGTGCCGGCGGCCTTGTCGTGCAGTCCCCGCTGGTCGGCGTCCCAGATGACGGCGGGGATGACGACGATCAACAGGATCGTGCGGAGCACCGGACGCCAGAGCCCGACCCACGCGCCGTCGAGGCGCGCCAGCCGCAGGCCGAAGAGCCGGTGACCGGGGCTGCCCTGCAGAGTGGGCAGGAACACGATCTGGATCGCCGCGAAGATGGCGAGGATCGCCAGCGGATCCCAGCCGAAGAAGCCCGAGATGAGATAGGCGGCGCCGTAGTCGACGAACAGGGCGCCGACGCGGCGGCCGAGCCGGCCGATCGACCCCGATCCGTCGCGGGGCAGGCCGAGGCGCTCTCCGGGAAAGCTCTGCGCACTCTGGGTCACCCCACCAGCGTATCCAGGCGTCCGTAACATGCCGGAAACATAGGTGACACTGCCGGGCAATCCCCTCCGGGTACCGTGCACAGGAAGTCCGCGTCCCACGCGGGTCATCCCGAATGCCCTACCTCTGGAGCCTCAATGTTCAAAGATTCTTCCGAGGTGCTGACGTACATCAAGGACGAGGACGTGAAGTTCCTCGACATCCGGTTCACGGATCTTCCTGGCGTGCAGCAGCACTTCAACATTCCGGCAGCCACCGTCGACGAGGAGTTCTTCACCGTCGGCCAGCTGTTCGACGGCTCCTCGATCCGGGGCTTCGCGAACATCCACGAGTCGGACATGCAGCTGATCCCGGATGTCACGACCGCCTACCTCGACCCGTTCCGCGAGGCGAAGACGCTCATCATGGTCTTCGACATCTACAACCCGCGCACCGGCGAGATCTACGGCAAGGACCCGCGCCAGGTCGCGAAGAAGGCCGAGAAGTACCTCGCGTCGACGGGTATCGCCGACACCGCGTTCTTCGCCCCCGAGGCGGAGTTCTACATCTTCGACGACGTCCGCTACGACGTGAAGCAGAACCAGAGCTTCTACTTCGTGGACTCCGAAGAGGGCGCATGGAACAGCGGCCGTGTCGAAGAGGGCGGCAACCTCGCGAACAAGACCCCGTACAAGGGCGGCTACTTCCCCGTCTCGCCCGTCGACAAGCAGGCCGACCTCCGCGATGACATCTCGCTGAAGCTCATCGAGTCGGGACTGCACCTCGAGCGCTCGCACCACGAGGTGGGCACGGGCGGCCAGGCTGAGATCAACTACCGCTTCGACACCATGGTGCACGCGGCTGACGACATCCTGAAGTTCAAGTACATCGTCAAGAACACCGCGCTCGAGTGGGGCAAGGTCGCCACCTTCATGCCCAAGCCCCTCTTCGGCGACAACGGCTCGGGCATGCACACGCACCAGTCGCTGTGGCTCGAGGGCAAGCCCCTCTTCTTCGACGAGAAGGGCTACGCACAGCTGTCGGACACCGCCCGGTGGTACATCGGCGGCCTGCTCGCGCACGCTCCGGCGGTGCTGGCGTTCACGAACCCGACGCTCAACTCGTACAAGCGCCTGGTCAAGGGCTACGAGGCTCCGGTCAACCTGGTGTACTCGGCGGGCAACCGTTCGGCCGCCGTCCGCATCCCGATCACGGGCTCGAATCCGAAGGCCAAGCGCATCGAATTCCGGGCTCCGGACGCATCGGGCAACCCGTACCTCGCGTTCGCCGCGCAGCTGATGGCCGGCATCGACGGCATCATCAACCGCATCGAGCCGCACGAGCCGGTCGACAAGGACCTCTACGAGCTCCCGCCCGAGGAGGCCAAGAACATCCCGCAGGTGCCGAACTCGCTGCTGGACTCGCTCGAGGCTCTGCGTGCAGACCACGAGTTCCTCACCCGCGGCAACGTGTTCACGCCCGAGCTGATCGAGACCTGGATCGAGTACAAGATCGAGAACGAGATCCAGCCGCTCAACGCCCGTCCGCACCCGTTCGAGTACGAGCTGTACTTCAGCGTCTGATCGTTCTCGCACCACAGGGGCCCCGGGTGACCGGGGCCCTTTGCGTGCGGTCAGGATGCCGGTGCGCGCCGCCGCGGCACGCGGCATCCCTCACCCGTAGAAGAGCTTCTCGAACACTCGACGAGCGCGACGCGTCGTGCCGAGATAGTCCTCCTCCACCTGCGTCGCCGATCGCGGCGGATACTCGAGAAGCCGCCCGATGCCGTCGAGCTTGCTGCGGTCGACCGGCAGGACGTCGCTCGTCTTTCCCGAGAGCAGCGTGTTCGCCGAGCGGAGGCGGCTGGCCAGCCGCCATGCCTCGGCGAGCCGGTCGGCGGCGCCTGACGGGATCAACTCCGCCTCTTGAGCGGCGCGAAGCGCGTCGAGCGTCGAGGTCGTCCTCATCCCCGGGACGCGGTGCGCGTGCTGGAGCTGAAGGAGCTGCACGAGCCATTCCACATCGCTGAGCGATCCGGGGCCGAGCTTCAGGTGCCGTGACGGATCGACGCCCTGGGGCAGTCGTTCGGACTCGACGCGGGCCTTGATGCGCTTGATCTCGCGAACGGAGGCGAGCTCGACGGTCTCGGGATAGCGCATCCGATCGGCGAGCTGCGTGAAGGCGTCGATGAGCTTGCTGCTGCCGGCCACGCCGCGCGCGCGAAGGAGGGCCTGAGCCTCCCACGGAAGCGCCCACCGGCGGTAGTACTCCTCGTACGCGTCGAGAGAGCGCGCGATCGGGCCGTTGCGTCCCTCGGGGCGCAGGTCGGCATCCAGCTCGAGCGGAACGCGGTGGTCCTCGGAGTACGTCCGCAGCGCCGACACGAGTTTGACGGCGAGCTCCTGTGCCCGCTGCGGGTCGACTCCGTTCGCCCGGTAGACGTACATGACGTCCGCGTCCGACCCGAACCCGATCTCGGCGCCTCCGAACCGCCCCATGGCGATCACGGAGAAGTCCAGATCGGCCGCCTCGGCAGGCACCACCTCACGGCGTACCGCACGCAGCGTCGCCTGGATCGTGACGTCGGTGATCGTCGTCAGAGCGGCTGCGACCTCTTCGATCGTGATCGTGCCCAGGATCGCGGCCATCGCGGTGCGAAGCTGCTCGCGGCGCCGGAGCGCGCGGACGGCGCGCATGGCCTCGACGACCGTGTCATGACGCATCTGGATCGCCCGCGCCTCGTCCTGCAGGGCCACGCCCGAACGTGGTCGCAGCAGCGCCGGGTCGTCCAGCCAGGCGGCGGACTCGGGGATCCACTCCATGAGCTCGCCGACGTACCGCGAGCCCGAGAGCACGCGCGAGAGGCTTTCGGCCGCGCCGGAGGAGTCGCGCAGCATCCGCAGGAACCAGTGAGTGTCGCCCAGCCGCTCGCTGAGGCGCCGGAACGCGAGCAGCCCGTAGTCCGGATCCACCCCGTCGGCGAACCAGCGGATCATGACGGGCATGAGATGACGCTGGATGGTCGCCTTGCGGCTGAGACCGCTGGTGAGCGCCGCGATATGGCGCAGCGCGCCCGCCGGATCGGAGAAGCCGATCGCCGTCAACCGGTCGTGCGCCTGCTCTGTCGAGAGCACGCGCTCATCGGCGGGCAGGGCGGCGACGGCGGAGAGCAGCGGCCGGTAGAACAGGCGGACATGGATGTCGCGGACCTCGCGCTTGACCGATTCCCACAGCTGCCAGACGCCGTCGCCCGTATCGGAGAGACCGGACGATCGAGCCAGAACCCGCAGGTCTTCTGGACGCGAGGGCATGAGGTGGGTGCGTCGCAGCTGCCGCAGCTGCACCCGGTGCTCCAGCAGGCGCAGCACCCGGTAGTCACGCGAGAACGCGGATGCCTCGGAGCGGCCGATGTAGCCCTCGGTGACGAGCGCGTCCAGCGCGGCGAGCGTGCCGCGCTGGCGGATGCCCTCGTCCGACAGGCCGTGCACCAGCTGAAGCAGCTGGACCGTGAACTCGATGTCGCGGATCCCACCCGGACCCAGCTTGATCTGGTGAGGCACCTCCGCAGCCGGAATGTGCTCGGTGACCCGTTCACGCATGCGCTGCACGCTGTCGACGAAGTTCTCCCGGGCGGCGCTCGTCCAGACCTTCGGCTGCACGGCATCGATGTACGACGCGCCGAGCTGCTCGTCCCCCGCGATGGGACGGGCCTTCAGAAGCGCCTGGAACTCCCAGCTCTTCGCCCAGCGTTCGTAGTACGCCACATGCGAGTCCAGCGTTCGCACGAGCGCGCCCTGCTTTCCTTCGGGGCGCAGATTGGCATCGACCTCCCACAGCGGCGGTTCGATCTCGACTCCCGAGATGCCGCGCATGGTCTGGACGGCGAGGCGGGTGGCGATGTCGACGACGCGACTCTCGCCGAGCTCCTCCAGCACCGCGTCGTCGGCGCCGGCGGCAAAGATGACGTCCACGTCGCTGACGTAGTTGAGCTCCCGCGCTCCGGTCTTGCCCATCCCGATGATGGCGAGCCGGGTTGCGGCCACCTGCTCCCGGGGGAAGAGTCCGGCGCCGGCGGCGCCTCCCGACACACGGGTGCGCGCGACGGCGAGCGAGGCCTCGAGGGCAGCGCCGGCGGCATCCGCCAGCCGTGCCGTCACCGAGGCGATCTCGTCCACCGGCGATGCGCTCAGCAGATCGTAGGCGGCGATGCGCGCCAGCACCCGCCGATACCGCACACGCAGCGCGACCCAGGCAGCCTCGGTCCCCTCGGAGGCGAACCCGTCGATGGCGCCCACCGACTCGAGGAGGGTCGCCCGCATCTCATGATCGGACGGCAGGCTGAGCCCGGCATGCTGGAGTTCGGCGACCTCCGCGGGATGCCGAGCGAAGAAGTCGCCGAACCCCGTCGAGGCCCCGAGAAGCGCCCACAGCGCCCGCCAGCCCTGTGCCTGCTCCTGCACGCGACGGACGGCTCCGGCGTCCCGCCGTGCCAGGCGGGTGACGGCGCCCAGTGCCTCGTCGGGGTCGGCGGCGTAGGCCGCTCCTTCGAGCGCGGCCTCGCGCGGAACACCCGCCTCGTCGCTCAGCTCGCGGAGGAAGGCATCGGCCTCGGCGAGCCGGCTGAAACCGAGCCGCGCGAGAGGGGTGAGGGAGCCGGACCGTTCGCTCGCGGACATGCGTCGGCCGAGGTCAGAGCATCTCGAGGTTGTTCTTGAGCTCGAACGGCGTCACCTGCGAGCGGTAGTCCTGCCACTCGCGGCGCTTGTTGAGCAGCACGTAGTTGAAGACCTGCTCGCCGAGTGTCTCGGCCACGAGCTCGGACTCCTCCATGTACTCCAGCGCGTGATCGAGGCTCGCCGGCAGCGGGGCGTACCCGAGGGCGCGTCGCTCGGCGTCGGTGAGCGACCAGACGTTGTCTTCGGCCTCCGGCGGCAGCTCGTACTCGTTCTCGATGCCCTTGAGGCCGGCGGCCAGCATGAGCGCGAAGGACAGGTACGGGTTCGCGGCGGAATCCAGGGCACGGTACTCCACGCGCGAGGACTGGCCCTTGTTCGGCTTGTACAGCGGGACGCGCACCAGCGCGGACCGGTTGTTGTGGCCCCAGCAGATGAAGCTCGGGGCCTCGTCGCCGCCCCACAGCCGCTTGTAGGAGTTGACGAACTGGTTCGTGACCGCGGCGATCTCGTTCGCGTGGCGGAGCAGTCCCGCGATGAACTGTCGGCCGACCTTCGACAGCTGGTACTGCGCGCCTTCTTCGTAGAACGCGTTGACGTCGCCCTCGAACAGCGACATGTGCGTGTGCATGCCGCTTCCGGGCTTGCCCGTCAGGGGCTTGGGCATGAAGGTCGCGTAGACCCCCTGCTCGATCGCGACCTCTTTGATGACGGTGCGGAACGTCATGATGTTGTCGGCCGTGGCCAGAGCGTCGGCGTAGCGCAGATCGATCTCGTTCTGCCCGGGCCCGCCCTCGTGGTGGCTGAACTCGACCGAGATGCCCAGGTCTTCCAGCATGCGCACCGAGCGACGCCGGAAATCGTGCGCCGTGCCGCCGGGCACGTTGTCGAAGTAGCCGGCCGAGTCGACCGGCTCGGGACCCTCGGCGCCGAACGACGAGGACTTGAGCAGGTAGAACTCGATCTCGGGGTGGGTGTAGAAGGTGAAGCCGGCGTCGGCTGCCTTCGCCAGCGTGCGCTTGAGCACGTGCCGGGGGTCGGCGACCGCCGGCTGACCGTCGGGAGTCGTGATGTCGCAGAACATGCGCGCGGTCGGGTCGATCTCGCCGCGCCACGGCAGGGTCTGGAACGTGGTGGGGTCGGGGTGCGCCAGCAGATCCGACTCGTACGAGCGGGTCAGGCCCTCGATCGCCGAACCGTCGAAGCCCAGGCCCTCGCTGAAGGCGCCCTCGACCTCGGCCGGCGCGATCGCGACGGACTTCAGCGTGCCGATGACATCCGTGAACCACAGACGGACGAACTTGACGCCCCGTTCCTCGATCGTCCTCAGAACGAAGTCACGCTGCTTGTCCATCGCATCCTCTCCGGTGCCCGCTCCGCTGGGCGGCCCGCGCGGCCGATGCCAGACTACTGGTCGTCGCGCGCGTCTCCCGACACGCCGCTCCCCCAGGCATCGTCCCGCGCCTCGTCCTCAGCCCATGCGCGCGAGCGCTCCCTGAGGACCTCGGGCGCCTTCGCCGCCTCCTCAGGCGTGTCGAAAGGCCCGGCACGATCGATCGCGGGCGATTCGAAGCCCTTCTCGACCTCTCCGGTCTTCAGGTTGAACCAGTACTTCTCGCTGTCGCTCGTCATCGTGCACTCCTGGGATCGGGCTGCTCTCCGTCAGGTCCGATCCTAGTGACGCGAGTCTCGCCGAAGGGGCCATGACGGACTCTGGCTAGGCTGAGGCCATGGCATCTCACGTGGCACGCGCCGTCGGCGTCGACATCGGCGGCACCGGGATCAAAGCAGGCATCGTCGATCTCGATCGGGGTCAACTGGTCAGCGACCGTGTCAAGGTCTCCACGCCGGAGGGTGCGCGGCCGCCGGACGTCCTGAAGGCCGTCTCGGAGGTGCTCTCCACGCTCGGAGTCGGCGACGACGACTCGGTTCCGCTCGGAGTCGCCTTCCCGGCCATCGTCAAGAACGGGCGCACGCTGTCGGCGGCCAACGTGTCGGAGGAGTGGATCGACTTCGAGGCTGAGAAGTTCTTCGAGGACGGCCTGGGCCGCGACATCCACTTCGCCAACGACGCCGACGTCGCCGGCATCGCCGAGGTGCGGTACGGCGCGGCGAAGGACCAGGCGGGTCTCACGATCCTCACCACGCTCGGCACCGGCATCGGGTCGGCCCTGCTGTACAACGGCGTCCTCGTCCCGAATTCCGAGCTGGGCCATGTCCAGCGGGCCAAGCACGGCAAGGACGCCGAGGCGTACGCCGCCTACTCGGCGATGGAGCGACTGGAGCTGTCGTGGGAGGACTGGGCGGCGCGACTGCAGTGGTACTACAGCTACATCGAGTTCCTCTTCAGCCCCGACCTCTTCGTGGTCGGCGGTGGCGTCTCGAAGCACGCCGACAAGTTCCTGCACCTGCTCGACCTGAAGACACCGATCGTGCCGGCGGTCCACCGCAACAACGCGGGGATCATCGGGGCGGCAGCGCTCGCCCGCGACTGACGAGGCACCGCGCGCGAGAGGGCGAATGGGCCGGCCTGTACGCCGGGTTCTGTCCGGGGGCCGAAGCCCCGTGGACGGTCATCTCTCTCGGCGACACGTTGCCGTGCCGCTCCAGCGGCCTACCCGGGGACTCGGCGAGCCGCGTCAGCATCCCCTGTCTGGCCTTGCTCCGGGCGAGGTTTACCGTGCGGGTCGCGTCACCGCGACCCCGGTGGTCTCTTACACCACCCTTTCACCCTTACCCCGACCGAGGTCGGGGCGGTCTGCTCTCTGTGGCACTGTCTCGCGGATCACTCCGGGTGGGTGTTACCCACCGCCCTGCCCTGTGGAGCCCGGACGTTCCTCGGCGCGTGCGGCGAGCCGCCCGCGACGCGACCGTCCAGCCGACCCATTCGCTCGGCGAGTCTATCCCGGCGGCCTGAGCGCGCAGTCCGAGATCAGTCCTTGAGGGCTGTGCGGGTGATGCGCACGTCGAGTGGGAAGTCGAGGGGGAACGCGCCGAACAGGATCCGTCCCGCGGTGGCCGCGGCATCCCTCACCGCCTCAGCAGCGGCTTCGGCATGCTCCTGCGGAGCGTGCACGATGACCTCGTCATGGAGGAAGAACGCCAGATGAGCCTGGCGCGCGAACGCGGGACCGGATCTCGGTGCCGAGCGGTCGGCGGCGACGAGCGGAAGGGCGTGCAGGCGCGTCCGCAGATCTGCGAGCCACGCCAGCGCCCATTCGGCTGCCGTGCCCTGGACGATGAAGTTGCGGGTGAACCGGCCACGGTCGCGCGCCCAGCGCCGCGCGCGCGTCTCTTCGGCACCCGATGCCTCGGCCTCGGTGGCGCGGGACTGCGCCCGGCTCCATTCCCCTCCCGGCCGAGGCGAGGTGCGACCCAGCCAGGTCGACACGTCACCGCCGTCCTCGCCGGTTCGGGCGGCGGCGTCCACGAGGTCCATGGCGCGCGGGTACGCCCGGCGCAGGCGCGGCACGAGACGCCCGGACTCCCCGGTCGTGGCGCCGTACATCGCGCCCAGCATCGCGACCTTGGCTTCGGCACGAGTGGCCACGGCGCCGCTGTCGACGATGCCGGCGTAGAGGTCGCGCCCGCGCGCCGCGTCGGCCAGCGCCTCGTCGCCCGACATCGCCGCGAGCACGCGCGGCTCCAGCTGGGCGACGTCGGCGACGACCAGCACGAAGCCGGGATCGGCCGTCACCGCCTCGCGCAGCTGGCGGGGGATCTGGAGCGCGCCCCCACCCGACGACGCCCAGCGTCCGGTCACCACCCCGCCGGGGACGTAGACCGGCCGGAACCGGCCCTCGTGCACCCACTCGTCCAGCCACGCCCACCCGTTGGCCGACAGCAGACGCGACATCTTCTTGTACTCGAGCAGCGGTTCCACCACCGGATGACGCTGCCGGGCGAGCTCCCACCGGCTGGTGGATTCGACCAGGACGCCGACGCGGTGCAGGGACCGCAGCAGCTTCGGCTGCGAATCGAGGCTCGCTGCCGGGTCGCCGAGCGCTGTGCGCACGCGCGTCGCCGCGTCTGCGAGCTTGGCGGGCTGCGCGCCGGGAGTGCGCTCCCCCAGCACCTCGGTCAGGATGCGGTCATGCGCGGCGGCATCCCAGGGCAGGCCCGCCGCGCGCAGCTCGGCGGCCACCAGGGCACCGGCCGACTCGGCAGCCGTCAGCAGCCGCAGCCTGCCCGGATCGGCAGCGGTGGCGATCGCCTCCCGCTGACGGGAGAACTCCGCGATGGCCTCGTCCACATCCGCCGGCGGACCGACGGGTGAAGTCGGATCCTCGAGATCGAACAGCGCCGGCGCTGCGTCATCGGGCTCGACGAAGGCCACGACGTCCCACGCTCTTGCCGCGCGGACAGCTGCATCACCGGCGACGAGCGCCGAACCGGCGAGGATCAGATGGCAGAGCCGCAGGTCATGACAGCGAGCGACCCGTACCCCGGACTCCAGCAGAGCGGTGTACCACTGCGGGGTGTCGTGCCACACCCAGCGGGGCGACCATGTGGACTCGGCGCGCTCGACCCAGGGGGCCAGATCGGATGCCGCCACGCGGTGCCGTTCGAGCTCGGCTCCCGCGGGGTCGAGGTGAACGGCGAGCGCGCCGTTGGTGGTGCGTCCGAGGACGATCCAGGCCGGGGGTTCAGCCGCGTCCACGGCAGGTCACAGGCCGGACTCTCCGTCGCGGACGAGGATGCAGCCGCATTCCGGGCACGTCACCACAGCGTCGTCGGGCGCCTGGCGGAGCGCCTGGAGGTCGGTACCTGCGAGAACCATGCGGCACCCCTCGCACGTGCGAGCGCGCAGCAGCGCGGCTCCCGTGCCGCGCGCCGCGATCCGGTCGTACATGGCGAGCAGATCGGCGGGCACGGAGCCGGCCAGGGCGGCGCGATCCCGCGTGGCCCCGTCGAAGGCCGCGGTCGCCTCGGCGACCGCCCGCTTGGCCTCGCCGCTGAGCTCAGCGCCCTCGGCGTTGGTCGCGGCGATGAGCGCCTCCTGCTCTGCGACGGCGGCGTCGGCCAGCTCGAGACGCTCCATGAGCGCGAGCTCCGCGTCCTCCAGATCGCTCTTGCGGCGCGCGAGGGCGGCGAGCTCGCTCTCGAACCCCTGCGCCTCTTTGGAGTTGCTCGAACCGGCGAGGCGCGCGGCGTCGCGCGCCGCGCGGGCGTCGACCACGGCGACGTCGGATTCGATGCGCGACAGCTCGGTGCGCAGGTCGTCACGCAGGCCCAGCCGGGTGGTGAGCTCCTGTGAGAGCTGCTGCCGGCGCGCCAGCAGCTCCTGCACCCGCGCGGCCTGCGGAGGATTCTTGCGGGCGCGATCGGCCTGGACGATGCGCTCGTCGAGCTGGGCGACGTCGACGAGGCGACGCTGATCTGCGGGGCTGGCGTTCACGTGGGCCCTGCCGGGATCGAACCGACGACATCCACGGTGTAAACGTGGCGCTCTACCAGCTGAGCTAAAGGCCCATGGCCGACAGTCTACGAGGTGCGTCCGCACCGTCCCGAACTCGGTAGGCTGGCAGGCGGTGCGTTGTGCAGGGCTGACAAAGCCCGCCCCGTTCCGGTAGCCATTCCCTGGCACGATCTGCCAGACGACGAAAGGTCATCTGTGACTGTCAACGATCAGGATCCGTACTCGCAGGACCCCCTCGACAGCGATCCCGATGAGACCGCCGAGTGGCAGGAATCCCTGCAGCAGCTCGTGCAGGCCAAGGGCCACGGGCGCGGGCGCGAGATCATGCTCAGCCTGCTGCAGACCTCGCACGAGCTTCAGCTCAATGTGCCGCAGGTGCCCACTACCGACTACATCAACACCATCGCGCCCGACAACGAGCCCGAGTTCCCCGGTGACGAGGAGCTCGAGCGGCGCTACCGCCGGTGGATCCGCTGGAACGCCGCACTCACGGTGCACCGCGCACAGCGTCCCGGCATCGGCGTCGGCGGTCACATCTCGACGTACGCGTCGTCCGCGTCGCTGTACGAAGTCGGCTTCAACCACTTCTTCCGCGGCCTGGACGACCCCAACGGCGGCGACCAGGTCTTCATCCAGGGCCACGCCTCCCCCGGGATCTATGCCCGCTCGTTCCTCGAGGGCCGCCTCACAGAGACGCAGCTCGACGGATTCCGCCAGGAGAAGTCGAAGGCGCCAGACGGACTGCCCTCCTACCCGCACCCTCGGCTCATGCCGGAGTACTGGCAGTTCCCCACGGTCTCGATGGGTCTGGGCCCGATCAACGCCATCTACCAGGCGATGACGAACAAGTACCTCACGAACCGCGGCATCAAGGATCTGTCCGACTCTCGGGTGTGGGCTTTCCTCGGCGACGGCGAGATGGACGAGGTCGAGAGCCGTGGCCAGCTGCAGGTCGCGGCGAACGAGGGCCTCGACAACCTGACCTTCGTCGTCAACTGCAACCTCCAGCGTCTGGACGGCCCCGTCCGCGGCAACGGCAAGATCATCCAGGAGCTCGAGAGCTTCTTCCGCGGCGCCGGCTGGAACGTCATCAAGGTCGTCTGGGGCAGCGGCTGGGACGAGCTGCTGTCGAAGGACGTCGACGGTGCGCTCGTGCACCTCATGAACACCACGCCCGACGGCGACTTCCAGACGTACCGCGCCGAGGACGGCGGCTTCATCCGCGAGCACTTCTTCGGTCGTGACGAGCGGACCGCCGCGCTGGTGAAGGACTGGTCGGACGAGGACATCTGGGGTCGCCTCCGCCGCGGCGGGCTCGACTACCGCAAGGTCTACGCCGCGTACAAGGCCGCCGCCGAGCACAAGGGTCAGCCGACGGTCATCCTTGCCAAGACCATCAAGGGCTACGGTCTCGGTCACCACTTCGAGGGCCGCAACGCGACCCACCAGATGAAGAAGATGACCCTTCAGGACCTCAAGTACTTCCGCGACTCGATGCGGATCCCGATCACCGACGCGCAGCTCGACGAGAACCCGTACGAGCCGCCGTACTACAACCCGGGACCCCAGGACGAGACGATCCAGTACATGCTGGAGCGCCGCAAGGAGCTCGGCGGCTTCCTGCCGGAGCGCCGCTCGCACCACGTCGGGCTGCAGCTTCCCGGCGACGACGCCTACGCGCTGCCGAAGAAGGGCTCGGGCACGCAGGAGATCGCCACGACGATGGCCTTCGTGCGTCTGCTCAAGGACCTCCTGCGGGCCAAGGACTTCGGGCACCGGATCGTCCCGATCATCCCGGACGAGGCTCGCACGTTCGGCATGGACGCGTACTTCCCCACCGCGAAGATCTACAACCCGCACGGACAGAACTACACGTCGGTCGACCGCGAGCTGCTCCTCGCCTACAAGGAGAGCCCGCAGGGCCAGATCCTGCACGTCGGCATCAACGAGGCCGGCGCGGTCGCCGCGTTCACCGCGGCGGGCACGTCCTACTCGACGCACGGCGAACCGCTGATCCCCGTCTACGTCTTCTACTCGATGTTCGGCTTCCAGCGCACCGGCGACGCGCAGTGGGCCGCGGGCGACCAGATGGCGCGCGGGTTCATCATCGGCGCGACCGCGGGTCGCACGACGCTCACCGGTGAGGGACTCCAGCACGCCGACGGGCACTCGCAGCTGCTCGCGTCGACCAACCCGGCCACCGTCTCCTACGACCCGGCCTACGGCTACGAGATCGCGCACATCGTGCGTTCGGGCATCGAGCGCATGTACGGAGGGAACCACCCGGATCCCAACGTCATGTACTACCTCACGGTCTACAACGAGCCGCTGGTGCAGCCGGTCGAGCCCGCCGATGTGGACGTCGACGGGATCGTGCGCGGCATCCACCGCATCTCGTCGCCCGAGGGCGACGGCCCGCGTGCGCAGATCCTCGCGTCCGGTGTCGGCGTCCCGTGGGCGCTCGAGGCGCAGCAGCTGCTCCGCGACGACTGGGGCGTGCAGGCGGACGTGTGGTCGGTCACCTCGTGGACGGAGCTTCGCCGCGACGGCCTCGCCGCCGACGAGCACAACTTCCTCCACCCGGAGGCAGAGCCCAAGACGGCGTACGTCACCGAGAAGCTCAAGGACACCCCCGGTCCCGTCGTCGCGGTGAGCGACTTCATGCACGCTGTGCAGGACCAGATCCGCCCGTGGGTGCAGCACCGCTTCGTGACCCTCGGGGCCGACGGCTTCGGCTTCTCCGACACGCGCCCGGCGGCACGTCGATTCTTCAAGATCGACGGCCCGTCGATCGTTGTGCGGACGCTGCAGGCCCTCGCAGCGGACGGCACCGTCGACCGCGGCCTTGCTGCACAGGCCATCGAGAAGTACCGCCTGCACGATGTGACCGCCGGAACGAGTGGGAACTCGGGCGGCGAGAGCTGACCCGGGCGATGCCTTCGACCGCTTCGATGGACAAGGAAGAGACGCTCGCGTGGCTGCGCCGCATCTCGGGCGACATCGCCACCGTCACCATCAAGCGACTCGAAGACACCCTGCCGTGGTACGCAGAGATGCCGCCGGCCCGCCGCTCCGCCGTCGGGCTGGTGGCGCAGGCGGGCATCACATCGTTCATCCAGTGGTACGACGATCCCGAGTCGACGCCCTGGATCGCGTCCGACATCTTCGCCGCCGCTCCCCGTGAGCTGCTGCGCAGTGTGAGCCTGCAGCAGACGCTGCAGCTCATCCGGGTCACGGTCGAAGTCACCGAGGAGCGGGTCGCCGGCAAGGGCGAGCACCTGCGCGAGGCGATTCTGCTGTACTCCCGCGAGGTCGCCTTCGCCGCGGCGGACGTCTACGCCCGTGCGGCCGAAGCCCGGGGCCTGTGGGACGCGCGTCTGGAAGCGCTCGTGGTCGATTCGATCCTCACGGGCGAAGCCGACGAGGAACTGCCCAGCCGCATCGCGGCGCTCGGCTGGCACGGGCACGGAGAGGTCGCCGTGCTTGTGGGCACGACCCCGCCGCACTTCGACGTCGATCAGCTGCGCCGCACCGCGCGCAAGCTGGGCGTCGACGTCCTGATCGGCGTCCAGGGGTCGCGTCTGGTGCTGGTCCTGGGGCGGGCCGAGGGGGCGGCCCGAACCGACGAGCCGGCTGTCGATCTGGCCTTCGTCGAGATCGCCAAGCGGCTCGAGCCCGGCTTCGGAACGGGATACCTCGTGCTGGGACCCACCGTCCCCGCGCTCGTGGACGCGGGCCAGAGCGCGCGCGCCGCCCTCGCGGGTTTCGCGGTGGCTCGGGCGTGGCGCCACGCGCCCCGCCCTGTCGAAGCGGATGATCTGCTTCCCGAGCGCGCCCTCGCGGGCGACCCCCTGGCCAAGCAGACCCTGGTCGAGCGGATCTACCGACCGCTCCAGGCGCACAGTGCCGACCTCGTGGCGACCCTATGGGCGTACCTCGACAACGGCCGGTCTCTCGAAGCCACCGCTCGCGAGCTCTTCGTTCATCCCAACACCGTCCGCTATCGCCTCAAGCGCGTGTCAGAGGTGATCGGCTGGGATGCCACAGGCCCCCGCGAGGCGCTCATCCTGCAGACAGCACTGGTCCTCGGATCGATCGGAACCGATGCCACACGTCGGCGCCCCTCGACGCTGCGCCGCACGCCGGCCTGATGCGGCGGCTCCCTCCTCTGTGCGGCACGCACAAAGCCCTCGGCGATTCTTGTGACGATGTCGCCAGAACCCGCCCCCTGATCCTTGACAGGATGGAACCGTGAGAATCGCCGTCTTCCCGGGCCAGGGCTCTCAGTCCCCCGGCTTCCTCGCTCCCTGGCTCGCCGTCGACGGCGCCGAGGAGCGACTGTCCCGCTACTCGGAGTGGTCCGGCGTCGATCTCGTCGCGGCCGGTACGGAGTGGGACGCCGACCGGATTCGCGACACCCAGGTCGCTCAGCCGCTCATCGTGGCCGCCAGCCTCCTGTCGTGGAACGCCCTCGCCGACCGCGACCGCTTCGGTGGCGTGGCGGGGCACTCCGTGGGCGAGTTCGCCGCGGCTGCTGCCGCCGGCATCCTGACCGAACAGGACGCGCTCACCCTCGTGGGCATCCGCGGTCGAGCAATGGCGGAGGCCGCCGCAGCTGCCGAGACCGGCATGAGCGCGGTGATCGGCGGCGACGAGGCCGCCGTTCTCGCGCGTCTCGAGGAACTCGACCTCGCGCCCGCGAACTACAACGGTGGCGGCCAGCTCGTGGTCGCCGGTGCTGTCGAGGCGCTGCGGGCTCTGGCCGCCGAGCCGGTGGGCGGCACCCGGGTCATCCCGTTGCAGGTCGCTGGAGCGTTCCACACCCGGTACATGGCACCCGCCGTCGACGTCCTTCGCGACGCTGCCGCTCAGGTGACCGCCTTGGATTCGGCCGTGACGGTCTGGAGCAATCGCGACGGGGCTCCTGCCCCGTCGGGTGCCGCCTTCGTCGAGCTCCTCGTGGATCAGGTCGCCTCGCCCGTCCGCTGGGACCTCTGCATGTCCTCCTTCGCCGACGCGGGGGTGACCGGAATCGTCGAGCTGTCTCCCGCGGGCACGCTCGTGGGTCTCGCGAAGCGCGCACTGCGGGGAGTGCCCGCCGTCGCCGTGAAGACGCCCGACGACCTTCCTGCGGCGACCGCCCTCCTCGCCGCCGACGCGTGACCGGAGAGAAATGACCCGCATGCTCGTCCAGCCCACCGGCGCTGCGCACACGCGCATCTACTCCTACGGCGCCGCCCGAGGTGAGATCGCCGTTCCGAACGCGGACCTGATCGGCCCGATCGACTCGAGCGACGAGTGGATCCGTCAGCGCACCGGAATCGTGACCCGCATGCGGGCCGTGGCGGAGACTGACGCGATCGATCTCGCGACGGATGCCGCGCGTGAGGCCATCGAGCGGTCCGGGGTCGACCCGGCACAGGTCGATGCCGTCATCGTCGCGACGGTCAGCAATCCCAAGCAGACGCCGTCCGTCTCGGCGATCGTCGCCGACCGTGTGGGAGCGAACCCGGCGGCGGCGTACGACCTCAACGCCGCGTGCGCGGGCTTCGCCTATGGCGTCGCGCAGGCGGACGCGCTCATCCGGGCGGGCGCTGCCACCTATGCGGTCGTCATCGGCGCCGAGAAGCTGAGCGATGTCGTCGATCCCACCGACCGCAGCATCTCGTTCCTGCTGGGCGACGGAGCCGGCGCAGCCGTAATCGGACCGAGCGACACGCCCGGCATCGGGCCCACCGTGTGGGGATCGGACGGCTCGAAGGCCGACGCCGTCGGGATGAACCACACCCTCACAGAGTTCCGAGACGGCCTCGCTCCATGGCCCACGCTGCGCCAGGAGGGCCCGACGGTCTTCCGGTGGGCGGTGTGGGAGATGGTGAAGGTCGCTCGGCAGGCGCTCGAAGCCGCCGGGGTCGAGGCATCCGATCTCGCCGCCTTCGTGCCGCACCAGGCGAACATGCGCATCATCGACGAGTTCGCGAAACAGCTGGGCCTGCCCGAGACCGTGGCGATCGGCCGCGACATCGAGACCACAGGCAACACGTCGGCGGCATCCATCCCGCTCGCCACGCACCGGCTGCTCGAAGAGCACCCGGAGCTCAGCGGCGGCCTCGCGCTGCAGATCGGCTTCGGCGCCGGACTCGTGTTCGGCGCGCAGGTCGTCGTGCTTCCGTGACCCCACCGCCCCCGACTCTAGACTGAGACCCGGCCCGCCCGGGCTCTCGAAACCCCCGAGAAACAGGAGAAACCCATGGCATTCACCACCGACGAGGTCCTCGCCGGCCTGGCCGAGCTCATCACCGACGAGACCGGGATCTCGGCCGACGAGGTCGCGCTCGAGAAGTCGTTCACCGACGACCTCGACATCGACTCGATCTCGATGATGACGATCGTCGTCAACGCCGAGGAGAAGTTCGGCGTCACGATTCCCGACGATGAGGTCAAGAACCTCAAGACCGTCGGCGACGCCGTCACCTACATCACGTCGAACCAGGCGTAAGCAGTCCCCGGTGGGGCTCGGCCCCACACCCCGGCTCGCTGATGCGAGACCCTCCGGTGGGGGCTGCGGCCCCCACCGGCTCACCTTCGAGGACCTTGGACCACATGAGCAACTCCCGCATCGTCGTCACCGGCATCGGCGCGTCGTCGCCCCTGGGCGGCACCGCACCCGAGAGCTGGTCGGCGCTTCTGGACGGCGCCTCCGGCACCCGCACCCTCGAGCATGACTGGGTCGAGAAGTACCAGCTTCCCGTCACGTTCGCGGCCCAGGCTAAGGTGCGGCCCGACACCGTCCTCGATCGCCCGATCGCTAGGCGTCTGGACCCCGCGTCGCAGTTCGCGATGGTGGCGGCCATGGAAGCATGGGCGGATGCCGGAAGCCCCGATGTGGAGCCCGAGCGGCTCGGCGTCGACTTCGCCACCGGCATCGGCGGCGTATGGACTCTGCTCGACGCGTGGGACACGCTGCGTGAGAAGGGTCCGCGGCGCGTCATGCCGATGACGGTGCCCATGCTGATGCCGAACGCCGCCGCGGGCAACCTCTCGCTGCACTTCGGCGCCCGTGCCTACGCCCGCACGGTGGCCAGCGCGTGCGCCTCGAGCACCGAGTCGATCGTCAACGCGGTCGAGCACATCCGTGCCGGCCTGGCGGACGTCGTCATCGCGGGCGGTACCGAGTCGGCGATCCACCCGATCACGATCGCATCGTTCGCATCCATGCAGGCGCTCTCGCGGCGCAACGACGAGCCGGCGACCGCGTCGCGGCCCTGCAGCGTCGACCGCGACGGCTTCGTCATGGGCGAGGGGGCGGGTGCCCTCATCCTCGAGACCGAGGAGCACGCACGCGCTCGCGGCGCGAAGATCTACGGCGTGGTGGTCGGCGGCGGCGTCACCGCTGACTCGTACCACATCACCGCCAACGACCCGGAGGGCCTCGGCGCCGCCCGCGCGGTGCGCATGGCGCTGGAGATGGCGGATGCCTCGCCCGATGACGTGACGCATATCAATGCGCATGCCACCTCCACCCCGGTCGGCGATCCGAACGAGTACCAGGCGCTCCGGGCCGTGTTCGGGGCTCGCGTCGACGAGATCCCGGTCTCGGCGACGAAGGCCTCCACCGGCCACCTTCTGGGCGGTACGGGAGCGCTCGAGGCGATCTTCACGATCCTCGCGCTGCGGGATCGCGTCGCTCCCCCGACCATCAACATCACCACGCAGGACCCCGAGATCCCGTTCCGCATCTCCGGCTCCGTGGTGCCCCTCGCGGACGCGCCTCAGCTGGCGATCAGCAACTCGTTCGGCTTCGGCGGCCACAACGCGGTCGCCGCGTTCGCCTCGGCGTAACCGCCCCAACGACAGACGAAGACGCCCCCGGAGACCCCTGACAAGCTCAGGGAACGATCCGAAGGCGTCCGGTCGTATCAGGCGGCGGCGATTCGCTTTCTCAGCGCCAGGAGTCAGGTCACCGGCATCCGGTAATCGCGCCTCGCCGCGCCTGACAACCCCTCGCCCTCACCCCACCTTGTGCAGCCAGACGACCGGTGCGTCGTCGCTGGCGTGGCGGAAGGGCTCGAGTTCTTCGTCCCACGCGGCGCCGAGGGCGACCTGGAGCTCGCGCTGCAGCTCGAACGCGTCGCCGCCGGCGATGTCCAGCGCGTACCTCACGCGATCCTCGCCGATGACGACGTTGCCGGCCGAGTCGGTCTGGGCGTAGTGGATGCCGAGTCCGGGCGTGTGCAGCCAGCGGCCGCCGTCGCTGCGGGGCGTCGGATCCTCCGTCACCTCGAAGCGCAGGTGCTCCCACCCGCGGATCGCCGTGGCGAGGGCGGCGCCGGTTCCGGCAGCGGCCTCCCAGTAGAACTCGGTACGGCGACTGCCCGCCAGGACGGGCTGATCCGCCCAGTCGAAGCTGACCGCCCGCCCAAGGGCACGACCGACCGCCCACTCGAGGTGGGGGCACAACGCGCGTGGCGCGGAGTGAATATAGATCACTCCACGCGCCTGGGGTGTCGCCATGATCTCTCCGTTCATCAGGTGCGTCTTCCCCAACGACCTGATTGCGACGGTGATCCTCGCGACGTGCTTTTCGGTTGTGCTGTCGCCATTATGCCCAGAGGACGGTCGAATCACAAGTGTGTGATTCGACCGCCCTCCGGTGGTGTCTCAGACGGGCTGTATCAGGCCTCGCTCATCGCCTGAACCGCGGCCTTGCCCTTCGCCGCGTAGTACGCCGCACGCGCCGCGTCGCGGCGGGCTTGCTCGGCCTGACCGGCCTCGAGCTCGTCCTGCGCGACCTCGACGTAGTCGGTCGTCGGCTTGCCGTTGTACTTCGCGATGTAGGCGTCGAGCTCGGAGCCCGACTCCCAGGAGGTGATGAGGCAGTAGCGTGGCTCGTCGCCGCGGTGCGTCGCCGCGTGCCACAGGCGCTGGGTGTCGATGATCAGCTGCGCTCCCGCGGGCAGGGCGATGCGGTACTCCACGCTCGGATCGGTGCGGTTCTCACGAAGGACGAAGAAGCTGTCCTTGTCGTCGGTCAGGTTGAAGAAGCCGCGCACGACCCAGCCGGTGCCGTCGGGGTTGAGCCGGTTGTTGTCGTCCTGGTGCAGGTTGTAGAGGCAGTCGGCGTAGGTGTTCGGCTGCAGCTCGATGATGCGGCAGCGTCCCACGTTGGCGCCGGGCTCCTGTGCACGCTCGGTGAGCGTCGGTGCCTTCTCGACCTGCGACGGGATCCAGACGCCGTCCTTGTCGGTGCGCGGCGGCGTGTGGTTCCAGAACCCGTTGCACTCAATCTCGCCGAAAGCGCTGGCGAGCGGTGCGAATCGGGTGTCTCCCGAGGACTTCCAATCGACGTACTCGATGTCGAGCCACTCCTTCGGGTCGATCTCCCTGTCGTAGGGATCGAGCACGACGAAGCCGGTCTCCTCGAGGGCGGCGGACTTGATGTAACCCATGACGAATCATGCCTTTCGGTCAGCGGGCCAGCACGTTTTTACAGGCCCAACTTAGGCAAGCCTACCTCGCGGCTCGAAACGCCCCCCGGTGGCCGGCCGCCTTCGGCTGGTGCGAGGACTCGGACCGTAGACTTGAGGAGCCATGGTGACTGCCACGAATGTCGACGCGACCGCTGTCAACACGATCGGATGGCTGTCGGCGGCGGATCGGACGATCGTCGTCCCTGTTTATCAGCGGCAGTATCGATGGGATATCGGCGCGTGCGAGCAGCTTCTCGCCGACATCCGCGCGGTCGCCGACCTCGACGATCGGCACATGCACTTCATCGGCTCCGTCCTCTCCTCGGCCAGTGGTCAGGGCGAGGACGCCGAGCTCGTCCTGATCGACGGGCAGCAGCGGACGACGACGCTGATGCTCCTCGTCGCGGCGCTGCACCATACCGTCCGCGACGTCGAGCCGGCGATGGCCGACGAGCTGCAGCGCGTGCTCGTCCACGCGAAGGATCGATCGCGCACCAAGTTGCGTCCCCACCAGGCCTGGGCGGCGGTGTTCGAGCGGGTGGTGCTCGATCTGCCGCTGTCCGACACCGAGCAGCGCGACTCCCGGTTCGACGACAACTACGCATTCTTCCGCAGCCAGATCAGCCTCGACGAGGCGCCGCGCATCTGGCGAGGCCTGCAGAAGCTCGAGCACGTGGCCATCACCCTCGGCGCGGGAGCGAACGCGCAGCAGATCTTCGAGAGCCTCAACTCGACGGGTGAGCCGCTGCGCGATCACGAGCTGATCCACAACTACGTGCTGATGGGGCTCACCCACGCGCAGCAGCGTGAGATCGAGTCCGCCTACTGGCAGCCCATCGAGCAGAACACCGGCGAAGCGATCGCCGACTTCTGGCGGCAGTACCTCACGATGACGACCGGGCGCGAGGTCACGATCGTGGGCGGACGCGGAGTGTACGACGCCTTCCGTCACGTGTTCCCCCGGTGGGAGTACGCCGACCTGCTGCGCGCGGCCGACGAGTGGCGTGCGCTGTCGCGCGTCTACCGCACGCTTCTGCAGCCGAGCCAGGCTCCGGATGCCGAGATCGCGCGTCACCTGGGATACCTGAACACTTTCGGCTCGAAGATGTATCCGCTGGTGATGCGGGCGTATCGCGACTTCGAGCTCGGGACGCTCGATCGTGCAGAACTGCTGGCGACGCTCGAGATGGTGCAGGCGCTGCTCGTGCGCCGGTCCGTGGTCGGCACCGGCGTCGACCGGCTCGTCGCCCGGCTCTGCCGCGCACGCGAGGGCGGCCCCGAGGAGCTCGTCACCGCGATCTCGCGCATCACACCCTCCGACGAGCGGGTCGCTGTCGCGCTCAAGTACTCCGAGCTCCCCCACGCGAGCTACATCCTCGGCCGGATCGCCGGCGTCGACGGAACGGGCGAACTCGATCTCGAGCACGTCTTCCCGCTCGCGCCGGGCGACGCCTGGTCGGGTGACGGAGTCCGCACGTGGGCCGCGTACAGCGAGGACGAGCAGAACAGCCACCGGGCGCTCGCGAAGACGCTCGGGAATCTGACGGTCCTCGAGGAAGAGCTCGCCCAGCGGGCGTTCGACCGCTCCTTCCCGGAGAAGAAGGCACTGTACGCCCGCAGCGCGGTCCCGGCGACGGCGGATCTCGCGAAGGCGCCGTCCTGGGGCACCGCGGCGATCGCGGCCCGCTCCCAGCTGCTCACGGCCCGATTCGTGGAGATCTGGCGGCGGCCAGGCGGGCCTGCGATCGACGACGACGGTCTCACTCCGATCCTCGACGCGGTGCGCCGTCGTGGCTGGCCCGCAGGCTGGCAGCGGGAGTGGTCGTACGTGGAGTACTGCGGTGAGCACTGGGAGGTGCACGACGTCAAGCACCTCTTCAACCGCATCTTCAAGCGGCTGTGGGCGGACTCCCGTGGGTCCGTGCTGACCTACAGCGCCCGGCGCGGCGGCCCCGTATACACGGCGGAGTCATGGAACGGGCAGTGGGATCGTCTCGACGACGATCATTCGCTCTACATGGGGTGGGACTCGAGCTACATGCTCAGCGCCGTGCAAGGGGTGCTCGACGAGGCGGGCCTGGCGCCCGAGGTCTTCGTCAAGTACTCGTACATCGGCGACGCGATGTGAGGACGCGGCGACGCCGCTCTCACCGGCTCACTCCGCTGTCAGATCCAACCGCGTTCCTGCGCGAGCAGGACGGCCTGCTGTCGCGTCTGGACGCCCAGCTTTCCGAGGATCGCCGAGATGTGGTTGCGCACGGTTCCCGGCGCGAGCGACAGCGCGCGGGCGATGTGGCTGGTCGTCTCTCCGTGCGCACCCGCACGCAGTACGTCGCACTCCCGGTCGGTCAGCGGGCTGCGCGCGTCGCTGAGCGCATCGGCAGCGACCTCCGGGTCGACGTAGCGGCCGCCGGCGGCGACGCGGCGGATGACCGCGGCGACCTCATCGGCGTCGCGAGACTTGGGGAGGAAGCCTGCCACGCCGGACGCGAGGGCACGCCGCAGCACCCCCGGCCTGGCATGACGGGTGACCACGATGCATCTCGTCCTCGTCGTCCTGCTCAGCCGCTGGGCGACTTCGACGCCGTCGAGGCCGGGCATCTCGAGGTCGAGCAGGCAGATGTCGGGCTGAAGCCGTGCCGCTGCCTCCAGGGCTGCTTCTCCGTCCGCGCATTCGGCGACGATGTCGATGTCGGGCTCGAGTCTCAGGAGAGCTGCCAGCGCGGAGCGGATCATCGCCTCGTCGTCGGCGAGCAGGACCCGGATCACAGGAGGACCGCCGGCTCCGCCGGGATCGTGACCGTCACCGCGAAGCCCTCTTTCCCTTGCCGCACCTCGAGGCGGCCGCCCGCCTCGGCGACGCGACGCTCGATTCCCTGGAGGCCTGCGCCACCCGCGGCATCGGGAGCGTGAGGCGCGACGTCATTCGAGATCTCGTACCGCCAGTCACCCCCGACTCGTGCCAGCGAGAGACGCGCGCGGCGACCTCCGCCGTGGCGCAGCACATTCGTCGTCGTCTCGCGGATCACGGGGCCCAGCTCCGAAGCCGGAGCCCGGTCGACGTCGGGTCCGACCGATGCCTCGGTGGTGATCCCGGCAGCGACCAGCAGGTCGCGAGCATTGGCGATCTCATCAGCCAGAGGAACGGAGCGGAAGCGCAGCGCGAGGTCGCGCGTTCCCTGACGGGCTTCATCGACGCTCTTGCGGGCGGTGCGCAGCGTCTGCAGCGCAGCGTCCGGGTCGCGCGAGAGGAGCTTCTCGGTCAGCTCGAGGTGCAGGGCGATCACCTGGAGATGGTGGCCTTGCAGATCGTGCACATCCGTGGCGACGCGGAGGCGCTCCTGCGTGGCCGCCAACCGTGCCGCGGACGCCCGCGCCGACTCCAGCGACATGAGCACATCCCACCACCACAGAGAGAGCACGGTGAGGGCGGGAAGCGTGGTGGAGTAGAACCCCATGAGCGCCAATCCCGACGCGTCGCTCAAGCTGCCGCTGAACACGCCTCGTGCGTCGATGAACCATGCACATGCCAGCAGGACCGTCGCCGCGAGCACCGCCCGAAGCCGTACGCCTCTCGGCCAGGACACCAGCATGAGGGACTGTGCGAGCGGCGCGAGTCCCAGGAGCCAGCTGCCGGTCAAGGTGACAGCAACAGCGCCGAAGACCATCGCCACGATGAGCGGCCACAGTGAGCTCCAGCGGCTCGACGGGCTCGCGGCATCCGTTCGGTGGCGATAGGTCAAGAGCAGCGGCAGCGTCGATGCCAGCCACACCAGGCCGCCGACTCCCAGGGTCACAAGGACGCCGGGCGGCAGACCTGCGTCGAGGAGCGTCGCGAGCCACACCAGCACGATCAGGAGCTCCAGGAAGACGATGGCCCATACCGTGTACCACCACGTCGCGGTGAAGTCGCGCCTCGCCTGCACCGCTGCCCGTTCGGCACCGTTCGGCGCAGCCTGCATGAGCTTGGCACGTCGTGTCACGGCCCCACCATACGGCCATGACACTTGTCACCGGTTGCGCGTGCGAAGCGACGGTATGCCGGTGACAGGCCGACACTGTCGCCGCCGCGGCGGGTCGGGTGAGCTTGATGCGTCCCCCAGTGGCGCCCGACCGGCGACCACGTGACCGGCAGGAGCCGCCATGAGCCTCATCGACACTTTCCAAGACCTCGTCGCACAAGTGCCCGAGTTCGTTCAACCGCTCATCGTGGCCGCCGCGGGGGCCATCCCGTTCATCGAAGGCGAGGGCGCCGCGACCATCGGGATCATCGGCGGCATCCCGCCCGTCCTCGCCGTGGTCGCGGCTGTCGTCGGCAACTTCCTCTGTGTCGCGGTGCTGGTGCTCGTCAGTTCCCGCACCCGCAGCGCGGTGGTTGCGCGCCGCAGCCGGACGCGGGACCGCCAGACGGTGCCGGAGGGTCTCGAGCCTCGGGCCTCCGGATTCGATGCGAGTCCAGAGGCTGAGCCGACGACTCCGCGTGCGGCGAAGTTCCAGCGGGCGTTCGAGCGGTACGGGGTGCCCGGTGTGAGCCTGCTCGGCCCGCTTCTGCTGCCGACCCAGTTCACCGCGACCATGCTTGCTGCGGCGGGCGTCGGCAAGGTGCGTATCCTCGTCTGGCAGGCCGCGGCGATCATCATCTGGACGACGGCCGTGGCCGTCATCGTCGGCACCGCCGTCTCCGCCGTGCGCTGACCCGAATGCGACGTGCCGACGTCGCCGAATCCCGCGTGTCGTCACGCGGTCGACGTCGGTGGTCGCCGGTAGGTTCGGAGTCGGGAAGGAACGCTCAGCATGCCTGCACGCTCTAAGAGGTCGACGACACGTCTGCCGCGCCACGGGAACGCGCTCGTCAGCGTCACCGTCCGCGACGCGAACGGCTTCCTTCACCGCTACGACGACATCGAGACCGACCTCGGCGCCGTGCAAGAGGCCCTTGCCATCATGCAGCTGAAGTCCGCCGAGATGGATGCCGCCCACCGCTCCGCGATGGGCGCCTGACCAAGCCCGCGCCTACGAGTCGAGGCCGCCACAACCCTTCGGGCAGTGGCGGCCTCGACTCGTAGGGCGGGTGGGACTTGTCCCCGCCTCCCCTCCGCTCGCGACTTCGTCGCGGGCGGAGCCTCCGGCGGCGGGGGCCTACCCACGAGTGCATCCGCGCGACACCGCGCCTGCGAGTCGAGGCCGCCACAACCCTTCGGGAAGTGGCGGCCTCGACTCGTAGGGCGGGTGGGACTTGAACCCACGATCGTCGGGTTATGAGCCCGCTGCCTTGACCAGCTTGGCCACCGCCCCGCGCAGAGTGCGCCCCTCGAGCTTATCGTCGCCGGCGATGCGGCCCGCGCTGATCAACGGGATTCAGCGGTGCCCGGGGTCGTCCGCAGGATCCTTGACGGGCGGCTCGGGCCACACCTTGGCAACAGCCTCCGAGACACGCACGGACCCCGTGCGCGGGTGCGCGGCATCCGTCGCATCTCCGCTGCTGCCCCGCTGGATCGGAAGCTCCTGGCTGTCGCTGACGATCTGCGGGTGGTAGCGGGCGAGCTGGAAGACGCCCCAGACGGCCACAGCACCCACGACACCGAAGGCGATGTAGACCCACAGCGGCGCGCCGCTGGCCTCACCGAGCACGAAAAGGCCGATGAGGATCGCGACGATCGGATCGATCACCGTCAGGCCGGCGACGACGAGATCCGGGGGGCCCGACGAGTAGGCCGTCTGCACGAAGTACGCGCCGACGATCGCACCCACGATGAGGGCGACGAGGCACAGGACGGTGAGCCAGTCGAAGTTGCTGTCCTTGATGCGCTCGATGACCACCTTGGCGAGTGTGGCGACGAATCCGTAGATGACGCCCGCAGCCAGGATGTAGAACAGCGCACCCATGCGCTTGCGCAGCCAGGCCCACAGGCCGGCGAACACGATCGTCACGACGCCGAGCAGGATCAGGATGATGATCAGCTGCTGATTCGACACCGGCTTCTCGGTCGCGAACAGCGCCGCGATGGTGACGAAGACGAACACCCCGCCCACGCAGGCGCCGATCGCGATGAGCGAGCGCTTGGTCGGACGGTGTCCGCTGATCTGAGCGTTCAGCAGCGTCGTGATGACCAGCGCGATCGCGCCGAGCGGCTGGACCACGATCAGAGGTGCCACGGCGAGCGCCGACAGCTGGCAGAGGATCGCGACGGCCAGCATCAGCGTCCCGATGACCCATGACGGTCGCGACAGCAGTTTGAACAGCTGGCCGGCCCCGAGTCCTTGGTGAGCCGTCGCGCCGCTCATCTGCTCCACCTTGGTGACGCCGCGGTGCTGATACTGGGCGCCGAACGACATGAAGACCGCGCCCAGCAGGGCCAGCGGAATGCCGATCAGCAGGCCGGGATTCTGGAACGCGCCGACCAGCTGGTCGCCGACGTCCTCGAGCTCAGCCACCGTCCACCACACCCTCCGACACTAACGTGGGATACCGCTCGATAGGCTCAAGGCGTGGCTGTTCTCCCGATTCGCATCATGGGCGATCCCGTCCTCCACTCCCCCGCATCACGCGTGGACGAGATCACGGATGAGGTCCGCGCACTCGTCGACGACATGTTCGAGACCATGGACACGGCGCCCGGAGTCGGGCTCGCCGCCCCGCAGGTCGGCGTGCCGCTGCGGATCTACGTGTACGCCTATGTCGACGACGAAGATCGACCGTGGCGGGGCGCGATCGTCAATCCCGAGCTGTGGATGCGTCCTCTCGAGCCGGGCGATCCCGATCCCGACGAGGAGGCCGAGGGTTGTCTCTCGTTCCCCGGCGAACGGTTCCCGCTGCGCCGATCCGACGAAGTGCTCGTGACGGGCACCGGACTGGACGGCGAGAAGGTGCGGATCCAGGTCTCGGGCTGGCGCGCGCGGATCATGCAGCACGAGTTCGACCACCTCGACGGCATCCTCTATGTCGATCGCCTCGGCGACGGCGACTGGAAGACCGTTCAGAAGATCGCTCGCAAACGCGGGTGGGGCAGACCGGGTGCCGCCTGGCTGCCGGGAGTCGACGACCTGGACGCCTGACGCTTCCTTCGGCCCCTGACGGCCGCGCCAAATGAGGAAGGCCTCGAGGGTGGAGCCCCGAGGCCTTCGCTCCCCCACTTGGACTCGAACCAAGAACCTATCGGTTAACAGCCGATTGCTCTGCCAATTGAGCTATGGAGGAATGTCCGCACTCTCGTGCGGGCAACCCGTTTATATTAGCAAAGCCGAAGGGGTGCTCATGACATCCGGCGGCGATTCATGAGCTGACGAGTCGTCGATCCGCGCCGGCGCTGGGAGTCCAGAGAAGATCGTCCGGTCCATGCCCGAAAGCGACGGCGTGGCCGCCGCGGAGCACGAGGAGATCGGCATCGAGCTCGCGCACGACGTCGGGCTCATTCGTGACCACCAGCATCGCCATGCCGAGCTCCCGGCGTCGACGCACGAGTGCGGCCCGTGCCACTTTCCGAACCTCGACGTCGAGGTTCGAGAAGGGCTCATCGGCCAGGAGCACGCGCGGCTGCAGCACCAGTGCCCGGGCCAGCGCCACCCTCTGGCGCATTCCCGCGCTGAGCTCGTACGGGTATTTGGCCGCGGCGCCCAGCGGCAGCATCAGCTCGTCCAGCAGGCTGGCGACGCGTACCGCGAGACCCCGCGGGTTCACCGTCCGGTCTCGGCTGGTGATGGGCTCGCCGATGACTTCGGCGACCGTGAGTCGTGCGGGCAGGCGGGCACCGGCGGATTGAGGCAGATAGCCGGTGTAGTACGTCAGCAGGCGGTGGTCGCGACCCGGGTGTCGCACCGGAATTCCCTCTACGAGCGCGTCGCCCCCGACGACTGCGAGCCCCGGCTCGTCCGCTCCGGAGAGCACGGCGGCCAGCGACGACTTTCCGGCGCCGGTGGGCCCCATGATCGCGAGGGTGCCACCGTGCGGCAGCACGAACGAGACGCCGTCGATCACGCGCTGGGAGTGACTGCCGCGTCCCGATCGGGCGACCGACAGATCGGTGCACCGGATCGCGACATCGGCTTCTCGACGACGAGGCATGAGTTCATCCTGCCGTGCGCCGACGAGGTGCGCCAGCCGAGCGCACCGCCTCACGCCTGGTCGACGAGTGACTGCCGCTGGGCGTCGAGCTCGCGAAGCCGCAGGCGGATGACCCGACCCTGCTCGGAATCGGCCGGCACCCGCTGAATGGCGCCGAGCAGTTCGTTCTTCTCGCTCTCGACCGCGCGCATGACGAGGCGCCGGGCGAGGTCGTGGGACGAGGCGACGGCCTCCTCATCGTTGAGCGCGGGGAAGTCTCCGGCCAGGAGCTCGGCCGCGAGCGATCGGTACGGCTCTCGCACGGTCGACACGGCATCCACCGCCCATCCGGGACGCTGCTTGTCGGGCGCGCCCAGGACCGCCACACGGACCGCGTCCAGAGCGGGATGGCGGAAGGGAAGCTCCAGCGCACGCGACACGACGGCGGCGTCCATGCGGTGCCCGAACTGCAGCACACCCATGAGGGCGTTCCGTTCGAGCACCGCGTCGGGATTCCTGGGCAATGATGCGAGCGAGACACGCATCGCCGTCTCGTCGGCCGGTGCGCGAGAGGCCGGACCCGGAGCTGCATCTCTGCGTCCCCCGGTGCCGTCACGGCCCGCGTGGCCGACCTCGCGGCGCACCGCCTCGGTGTCCATGCCGAGGCGACGAGCAAGCACGCGCACATACTCCGGCTGCAGCAGCGGGTCGCGCATCTCGGCGACGACCGGGGCAGCTGCCCGCAGGGCGCCGACCCGACCCTCGACGCTGGCGAGGTCGTAGCCCGCGATGCGCTGGTCGAGCACGAACTCGACCATCGGGACCTTCGTCTCGATGAGCGCGCGCACCGCGCCGTCGCCCCGCGCCAGGCGGAGGTCGCACGGGTCGAGACCCTCGGGCCCGGTCGCGACGTAGGTCTGGGCGTTGAAGCGCTTGGCCTCGGCGAAAGCGCGCAACGCGGCCTTCTGACCCGCGGCATCCGGATCGAAGGTGAAGACCACCTCGCCCGCCGTCGAATCGTCGCCCATCACGCGGCGCAGCATCGTGATGTGGTCGGAGCCGAATGCGGTGCCGCACGTCGCGATCGCCGTAGTGATCCCCGCGAGGTGACAGGCCATCACGTCGGTGTAGCCCTCGACGACGACGACCCGGTGCGCGCGGGAGATGTCGCGCTTGGCGAGGTCGAGCCCGTACAGGACCTGCGCCTTCTTGTAGATCGCGGTCTCGGGCGTGTTCAGGTACTTGGGCCCGTTGTCGTCGTCGTAGAGACGGCGAGCGCCGAACCCGATGACCTGACCTGTGACGTCTCGAATGGGCCACACCACGCGCCCGCGGAACCGGTCGTACACGCCTCGCTGGCCCTGCGAGACGAGTCCCGCCGAGCTGAGCTCCTCGTCGCTGTACCCCTGCGCGCGCAGCGCGGAGTGCATGCCCGACCATCCTTTCGGCGCGTAGCCCACGCCGAAGTGCGCCGCGGCACCCGCGTCGAAGCCGCGCTGACCCAGGAAGCGACGGGCGGCGTCCGCCTCGCCCGTGGCCAGCTGCCCGCGGAAGAACTCCGCCGCTGCGGCATTCGCTGCGTACAGCCGTGCGCGCCCTGTGCTCTCGGGGGCGGCGGCTCCGCCGTCCTCGTAGTGCAGCGTGTAGCCGACGCGGGCGGCGAGGCGCTCGACGGCTTCGGTGAAGGTGACGTGATCCATGGCGCGCAGGAACGAGTACACGTCGCCCGATTCCCCGCACCCGAAGCAGTGGTAGAAGCCGGCCTGCGGACGGACGTTGAAGCTCGGGCTGCGCTCGTCGTGGAA
>NZ_CAJF01000042.1 GCF_000304335.1 Microbacterium yannicii PS01
GGCCGACGAATACGACATCCAGGTCGCCATCCATACCGACAGCCTCAACGAGGCCGGATTCGTGGAAGACACGATCTCGGCCATCGACGGACGCACCATCCACACCTTCCACACCGAGGGGGCCGGCGGCGGGCATGCCCCCGACATCATCAAGATGGCGGGCCAGAGCAACGTGCTGCCCTCCTCGACCAACCCGACCCTGCCGTACACGGTCAACTCGATCGACGAGCTGCTCGACATGGTGATGGTGTGCCACCACCTCTCGTACGACAGCCCGGAGGATGTCGCGTTCGCCGATTCCCGCGTGAGAGCTGAGACGATCTCGGCCGAGACGGTGCTGCACGACCTCGGCATCATCTCGATGTTCTCGTCGGACTCGCAGGCGATGGGCCGTATCGGCGAGTCGGTCACGCGCGCGTTCCAGACCGCTCATCACTGCAAGGACAAGCGGGGCAAGCTGCCCGAGGACGCCGAGGGCAACGACAACTTCCGTGTGCTGCGGTTCCTCGCCAAGGTCACGATCAACCCCGCGATCGCCCACGGCATCTCGGACTACGTCGGCTCGCTCGAACCGGGCAAGCTGGCCGACATCGTGCTGTGGCCGATCGACACGTTCGCGGCCAAGCCGAAGATGGTGATCAAGGGCGGCCTCATCAACTGGGCGCTGATGGGCGACCCGAACGCGTCGCTGCCCACGCCGCAGCCGGTCTACTTCCGCCCGATGTTCGGCGCGCTCGGACAGACGCTGCACCAGACGCGGGCGACGTTCGTCTCGAAGATCTCGATCGAGAAGGGCGTGCCCGAGCGGTTGGGGCTCAAGAGCCGGATCCTCCCGGTCACCGGGACCCGGTCGATCGGCAAGGACGACATGGTGCGCAACGACGTCACGCCGGTCATCGATGTCGACCCCGAGACCTACAAGGTGACCGTCGACGGCGAGCCGGCCCACATCGAGCCCGCACAGTCGCTGCCGCTCACGCAGCTGTTCTTCCTCGTCTGATCGTCGTGCCTGACCCGTCGACCCCCTCGCCGGTCTCGCGGCTGCTGGTCAGCCTGCAGCTGAGCGACTCGGCGTTCCCGAGCGGCTTCTACACGATGTCGCACGGACTCGAAGGGTTCCGCCAGCAAGGGCTGGTGGCGCCGGACGGGGTGGCCGGTCTGCTCGACGACCTGCTGACCTCGGCGGTCGGACCGGGTGACGCGACGGCACTGGCGCGCGCCCACGACGCCGCGGTGCAGCAGGACTGGAATGCGGTCGCCGAGATCGATCGGCTGCTGTTCGCCTCGAAGCTCAACGCCGAACTGCGCACCGCGAGCACGCGCAGCGGGCGCCAGCTGGCCGACATCGCCGGAGAGGCCTTCGCCGGGAGCACCGGAGAGGCCGACATCGCGAACTGGGCGGCACATGTCAAGGCGAAGCGATCGCCCGGCTGCCAGCCGGTCGTCACGGCCGTCTGCTACGCCGCATCCGGGGTGTCGGTCGCCGAGGCGGTGGCATCGGATCTGTTCGCCTTCGCCGTGAGCTTCGTCGGAGCTGCGCTGCGGCTGCGGCTGACCGACCATCGGGGCGCCCAGGTGATCCTGCGGCGGGCGCAGCCGGTGATCGATCTCGTGACGGCGGACGCCGTTTCCCGGCCGGTCGGCGACATCGGAGGCTTCGCACCCGTCGCCGACATCATGTCGGCACGTCACGAACGCGCAGAGGCGCGGCTGTTCACCAGCTAGAGAGGAAGAAGCGAGATGAGCGAGAACGTCCTGCGGGTCGGCATCGGAGGCCCGGTCGGCTCGGGAAAGACGGCACTCACCGAGGCGCTGGTGCCGATCTTCCTGGCCGCCGGGCGCACGCCCGGCGTCATCACGAACGACATCTACACCCAGGAGGACGCCCAGCATGTGCGGCGCGAGCTCGCGGGGATCCTCGATCCCGAGCGGGTGGTGGGCGTCGAGACGGGTGCCTGCCCGCACACCGCCGTGCGGGACGACCCGACCATGAACCTCGCGGCCGGCGACGAGATGCTCGAGCGCTTCCCCGACATCGACACGCTGATCTACGAGTCCGGCGGCGACAACCTCACCCTCACCTTCTCGCCGGCGCTCGCGGACGTGTTCGTGTTCGTGCTCGACACGTCGGAGGGCGAGAAGATGCCGCGCAAGCGCGGTCCGGGCATCACCGAGAGCGACATCCTGGTCATCAACAAGATCGACATCGCCCAGTACGTCCGCACCGACCTCGGCGTGATGGAGCGCGACGCACACATGGTGCGCGGCGACCGCCCGGTCGTGCTGACCAACTCGCTCGACGGCACCGGCGTGCAGGAGCTCTTCGACACGATCATGGCCACGTGGGCCGCGTCGAAGGGTCAGCTGGTCGCGTGAGCGTGACCGGGTCACTGACGGCGGATCAGGATGCCGCGACCGCGGTCATCTCGGGGCCGTCCGGTGACGCGCCCGGCGTCCCGCTGTACGGAGGTCCGCGGCTGCAGCCCGCGCACTTCGAGCCGGCGCACGTGCCCGCCGAGGTCGCGCGGTACGGCACGGACCCCCACACCCTGCCGGTCGGAAGCCCCGGGAAGGTCGGCATCCTCGAGCTGGCGTTCGCCCTCCGAGGTGCGGGAGAGGACCGCCGGACCGAGCTCGTCGGCCACTTCCAGAAGTCGCCGCTGCAGATCATGCGCCCGCTCTACTACAACCCGGCGCGTCCCGACATGCCCTATACGTACGTCATGACGGCAGGGGGCGGCATCCTTCACAACGATCGTCACCGCACCGACCTGCTTTTCGGGCCGGACACGTCGGCTCACGTCACGACCCAGGCGCACACCAAGGTGTACCGGATGGAGTCGGGCTACGCGACGTCGCTGGTGAACCTCGAGGTCTCGGAGGGGGCATACGTCGAGTACCTGCCCGATCCGCTGATCCCGTACGTCGACTCCCGGTTCTATCAGCGCACCGCCGTCTCGCTGCACCCCGACGCGACGCTGCTGATCGGCGAGACCATCTACGCCGGCCGGCTCAGCCGCGGCGAGCGGCACGCGTATGCGGCGCTGGCGAGCGATCTCGAGATCGCCCGGCCCGCGGCGCGCGGCGCTGCGGCTGCCACGGGCGAGCCCGTCGCCTTCGACCGCGTGCGACTGGTCCCGTCCGCTCATCGCCTCGGTGGCGCAGCGGTGCTCGGCGGACGCGACATCGTGTCGACCCTGTACGTGCTCACCCCGCTCGTGCCTGCGCGCGAAGTCGCCGACGCGCTGCACGAGGTGGCGGATCGGACCGTGGCCGACACGGCCGACGCCGGCGCCCGGGTCGGCGTCAGCGTGCTGCCCGGCGACAGCGGTGCCTGGCTGCGGTTCGTCGGGAACGACACCGTCACCTCCGCCGCCGTATCGGCCGCGGCCGCAGGCGCCATGCACGAACTGCTCACCGGACGCCCGGCGCCCCTGATCCGGAAGTGAGCGAACGGTGACGGCCGAGGGACGGGCGGGCACGGCCACGACGCGGACCACCGGCTCCGCGTGGGTGTTCGGCCTCTTCCGCGGGGCGTCGGAGATCTACTTCCAGACGAACGTCATCACGGCGGTGCTCGTGCTCTCGGCCTTCTTCGTCGCCGATTGGCGGATGGGCGTGCTGGCCCTTCTCGGCGGTGCCGGCGGGATGCTCGGGGGTCGGGCGGTCAGATATTCGGGCGGCGACATCGCCAGCGGCATGCAGTCGTTCTGCGGCACGCTCGTCGGCGCCGCAGTGTTCGCCGCGCTCGGCGGCGCGGCCTGGTGGGCGTATGCCCTCGCCTTCGTCGGAGGACTGGCGACCGGTCCCGTCACGCGGCTCGTCGATGCCCTCTTCACCCGGACCGCGCTGAAGAAGTACCAGCTGCCGTACACGACCGCACCCTTCGTCATCGTGGCCACGATCATCGCGCTCAGCACGACGGCGCTCGCGACGCCGGCCGCGGCATCCGATCTTCCCGACGATCCGGTTCCGGCGTTCCTACTCTCGCTGCTCACGAACGTGTCGCAGGTCGTGCTCATCGACAACGTGGTCTCGGGTGCGCTCATTCTCGCTGGCCTGTTCGTCGCAAGCTGGCGGGTGGGTCTCGCGGCCCTCGGCGGAAGCGCTGTCGGGTCGGTCGTCGCGGTGGCTCTGGGCGAGCCGTGGAGCGAGATCGCCAACGGGCTCGCGAACTACTCCGGTGTGCTGACCGCGATCGCGCTCGCCGTGACGTTCCTCAGGATCTCGCCCGCGTCCTGGCTGTACGCCCTGCCGTGGGTGGCGGTGACGGCGCTCGTCACGCTGTTCATGCATCGGGCAGGGATCGTGACCTACACGTGGCCGTACATCCTCACGACGTGGGTCGCGCTGATCGTGGCGCACTACGTGCGCGGGCTGAAGAGACCTTCCTGATCTGACTCCGGGATGCCGCGTCCGCCGCCCTCGTCGTGGGTGTGCGCGTCTGCGGGGGAGTGCTGGTGGCCGAGCGGGACCCGGTGGGTGGGCGCCCGGAACAGCAGCTGACGCGTCCCATCGCCGGCCTGCACCACGTCGATGCGGATGCCGTAGACCGGCTCGAGCACAGCAGGATCGAGCACTTCGTCGACCGAGCCCGCCGCCATGACCCGACCGCGATCCAGCAGCACCAGCCGATCGCAGTATCGCGCCGCGAGGTTGAGGTCGTGCAGCACGATGACGGTGGTCACCCCGAGCTCGCGGACGAGCTGAAGGATCTCGTGCTGGAAGTGGATGTCGAGATGGTTCGTGGGCTCGTCCATCAGAAGGTGGGAAGCCTGTTGGGCGAGCGCGCGCGCGATGAGGACGCGCTGCCGCTCGCCACCCGAGAGCTCGCTCACATCACGCGCGGCGAGATGAGCGGCGCCGACACGTCGCAGCGCGTCGGCGGCGATCTCGATGTCGCCGGCCGTCTGGCGACGCAGCGATCCCAGATGCGGACCGCGCCCGAGCAGCACGGCGTCGGTGACAGAGAGCGGGAGCTCCCCGGGTGATTCCTGCGTCACGACCGCGACGGTCCTGGCGAGCTCCCGCGGGCGGAAGCCGCTGATCGGCCTCTCGTCCACCGAGACGGCTCCGCCGTCGGGGACCAGCGCGCGGTACAGCGCGCGCAGCAGCGTCGTCTTGCCGCTGCCGTTGGGTCCGATCAGTCCGACGACCTCTCCGTCGCTCGCAGTGAGGGTGACGTCCCGGAGGACGGCCGCGCCGTCGTAGGAGTGGCTGATCCCCCGTGCCGAGATCATGAGCCAGGGCCGAACCGCTCGACGATGCGCTCCAGGCCGGTGACTGACAGCGGGGTCGGCGGCTCGGTGAAGTTGAAGAGCTGGAGCAGGACGTCGCCGCGTTCGACGGCCCTCAGTGCGTCGGCGCCGGGCAGCCCCGCGACCTCCTCGAGCACACCCTCCTCGTCGCCCTGATACAGCAGGATCAGCGCGTCCGGATCGCGCGAGATCAGCTCTTCGATGCTCACCTCGAACACGCGCTCCGAGGCGTCGGCGAACGCATTGTCGAAGCCCGCTGCCTCGAGCTGCGGATGCGCCATCGACGCCCGGCCGTACGCGTAGAGCGGCCCGCCGCCCACCGACGGGTAGAGGACGGCCGCCGTGCGGGGCGCGGCATCCGCGGTGTCGTTCTCGACGGCGGCCACCCGCGCTTCCAGATCATCCACCAGATCCTGCGCGCGGGCGGACTCGTCGAAGATCGACCCGTAGGTCAGCACCAGCTCGTACAGGGTGTCGAATGTCGTGTCGCCGACGCCCGACTCGCAGTACACCGGATGGATCAGCGTGTTCACGCCCCCGTCGCGAAGGGCCTCGCGAGTCATCCCCTCCGGGAGGCCGAGCGCGAGGTCGGGCTCGCGTGCCAGCACGACCTCGCTCGACATCGTCAGATGACCGGAGGTGTCGATGTCGTCCGACAGCACCTCGATCCCGTCGATCCGCGCGGCCAGGTCGGCGGCGTAGTAGCCGTCGGGGAACGAGCCGGCGCGTGCGACGACCCGATCGAGCACGCCAAGCCCGTCGAGGATGGTCACAGGTGCGCTCTCGAGCAGGATCACGCTCTGCGGCGCGGCGTCGAACACGACCTGCTCACCGCAGTTGTCGACGGTGAGCGGGAAGTCCTGACCGGACGCCGGCCGATCTGCGCTCGCCGCGGGCGGAGCCGTCTGCGCGCAGCCGGCGGACGCGAGCACGACCATGAGGGCGGCGATGGTGGTCAGCGGGCGACGACTTCTCATGGGACGGCTCCGGGGGAATCAGCCACGACGGGCGTACATGCGACGGACGAGGATCAGGAGGAAGGGCGCGCCGACGATGGCGGTGAGGATGCCGATCGGCAATTCGCGCGGTTGCATGACGGTGCGGGCGAGCGCGTCCGCCCACACCAGGAAGATCGAGCCGAGCAGCGCCGTGACCGGCAGGACGCGGGCATGCGCCGAACCCACCAGCCGACGCGCGAGATGGGGGATGACCAGTCCCACGAAGCCGATGGCGCCGGCCGCGGCGACCACGGCCCCCGTGCACAGTGACACCACCACGAGCAGCGAGACGCGGGAGCGCTCGGGGGACACCCCCAGGGTCAGCGCCGTCTCGTCCCCGGCGGCCAGGGCGTCGAGTGCGCGCCCGCTGATCATCAGAACCGCCAGTGTCACGGCCACGATCACGAGCACGAGAGCCAGCACGGCGTCCCAGCGGGCGAGCGCGAGCGATCCGAGCAGCCAGAACATCACCGAGCGCGAGCCCTCGGCCGAGTCGGACGCGAAGATGAGGAAGCTGGTGGCGGCCGACAGGGCGTAGCCCACCGCCACTCCCGAGAGGAGGAGCCGCATCGGGGTGACGCCGCCGCTGCCCCGTGCGATCGCGTACACCAGCAGGGACGCGCCCAGTGCGCCCACGAAGGCGCTGGCCGGCAGCGCGAACTGGCCGGCCCCCGCGCCCAGCCCGAACAGGATCGCCCCAGCCGCGCCGGTCGAGGCGCCGCCCGAGATGCCCAGCACGTACGGATCCGCGAGGACGTTGCGCACCATCGCCTGGAGAGCCGCACCGCACAGGGCGAGGCCGGCGCCCACCGCGATGCCCAGCAGCACACGGGGCACGCGCACGTTCCACACGATCGCCTCGTCGGAGAGGGACCACGTGGCTTCGGCCGGCAACCCGAAGAGATGGTGGCTCACGATCGGGATGATCGTCCCGGGCGCCACGGGCACCGGGCCGATCCCGATCGCCATGACGGCCGAGACGGCCAGCGCCGCGATCAGACCCGCGGTCCACAGAGCCGCCCGCCGCCGGTTTCCGCGGACGACGCCGGCGAGCGGAAGGGAAATCCGTGCAGGCGCGGTGAGAGGTTCGGTCGTCACGAATGCTCCCCCCGATCGCTCCCCGCGACTCCTGCGACGGTATCGCATCCGGCGTCGACGGCGGTCCGCTCACCACCCGCTGCGCGTCGGGGTGTGCCCTTCCCTGGCGTCATCGGGCATGACCATCTCGGCACGCAGGCCGAGGAGGCGGATCGGGCGGTCGGGCTCGATCTTGGCGACCAGCTCCATCGCCTTCGCGACGATCTCGTCCCTGTCGGATGTCTGCGCGATCTTCTTCGTGAAGGTCTTGGTCAGGAACGGCGCGTAGCGGACTTTGAGCCCCAATCCCACGACCGGCCGGTCGTCGGCGGCCACTTCGTCGAGCACCTGATCGAGCAGGGATCGCGCCGCCGTCTCGACGTCGGCGCGCTCGACGATGTTCTGCTGGAACGTCGTCTCCTTGCTGTGACCCCGCGGGACCCAGGGCGTGTCGTCGACGAGCGAGGAGCCGTCGCCGCGCCCGAGCTGTCGGTACCACAGGCCCATGTTCGGGCCGAACTCGCCGACGAGCGGCGCCTCGTCGGCGTGCGCCAGCTCGGTCACGGTGCGGATGCCGAGAAGCGCGAGCCGCTTCGAGACCTTCGAGCCCACGCCCCACAGCTCGATCGTGGGGCGTTCGCCCATGACCTCGAGCCAGTTCTCGGCCGTGAGGCGGAAGACGCCGCGCGGCTTGCCGAAACCGGTGGCGACCTTGGCGCGGACGAGGGTGTCGCCGATCCCCACGCTGCAGTGCAGTCGTGTGCGCTCGAGCACCGCCTGCTGGAGCCGGCGGGCGTAACCCTCCGGATCGTCGGTCTCGACGCCGACGAACGCCTCGTCCCAGCCGAGCACCTGCACGACGGCGCCCGGCTGTGCGCGCAAGGTGGCCATGACCTGGTCGGACGCAGCGTTGTACGCCTGGTGGTCCACGGGAAGGATCACAGCGTCCGGCACCTTCCGCGCGGCGATGCGCAGCGGCATCCCCGATCCCACGCCGAACTCGCGCGCTTCGTACGACGCGGTCGAGACGACGGCCCGTTCGGTCGGATCACCGCGGCCGCCCACGATCACCGGCTTGCCGGCCAGTTCGGGATGTCGCAGCACCTCGACCGCGGCGATGAACTGGTCGAGGTCCACGTGCAGCACCCAGGGCCCGGCCGCGGGAGCGGGGAGCGGTATCGCTGACATGCGCCCAGTCTGCCGGGGATGGCGGACGCGGTCACCCCAGGGTCGAGATCAGCCTCTCCGCAGCGCGGTACCTTGGCGCCGCACACCCGTCAACCCCGTGCCGCGGCGGGCGCGGCATCCGTAGCGTAAGGGCTTCGCGAGAAGAGGAGACCTGATGTCCGACAACAGCATCCCGCCCGCCCCCGACGGAGTCACCGGCGTCCAGCCGCTGCGCGACCGCGACACCTCGATCGAGCCCGACCCGACGCGCGACCCCGCGCAGGTGGAATGGGACCGCACCACCGCAGCGGACGCCGGCGAGCCCGACCCGCTGGACGAGGGCCCGACGGCGACCGGGGACGACCCGGCGCACATTCCCTCGGAAGAGGACCAGGTTCCGGCCACCGACCTTCCGTACTCGTCGGCGCAGCCGGACTCGCAGGGCCTCGATCCCGAGATCGCGGAGCTCGGCGAAGAGGGCCAGGGCGACCTCGCCCCCGAGGACCTCTGACGCGCGACCATGAGCGCAGCGTTCCTGGCGAGGGCGGCCTCCGAGTGAGGGTGCTGATCTGGCCCATCCACGGGGGCTACACCGACGCATTCGTGCGCGGCGACCACGAGTACCTGATGCCGGTGGAGGGCAGTGACGACCCGCCCGGGCCCAGTGCCTGGGGCTGGTCGAAGGCGCGGGAAGTGCCGGTCGACAGGTTGCAGGACGAGCACATCGATGTCGTCGTGGTCCAGAGCCCCGAAGAGCTGGCGAAGGTCCAGCGGTGGACCGGACGGGTGCCCGGAAGGGACCTTCCCGCGGTGTACCTCGAGCACAACACGCCGGGACCCGAAGCAGTGGGGCGCGTGCATCCGCTCGCTGATCGGGTCGATGTCCCCATCGTCCACGTGACCCACTTCAACCGGCTGTTCTGGGACAACGGGCGCGCCGACACGTACGTCGTCGAGCACGGCGTGCCCGACCCCGGCCCTCTCTACACCGGAGAGCTGGACCGGATCGGCGTCGTCATCAACGAGCCGGTGCGCCGGTGGCGTGTGACCGGTACGGATCTGCTCCCCGCCTTCAGCCAGGAGGCGCCGGTCGATGTGTTCGGGATGGGCGGCGAGCACCTCCGCGACGCGTTCCCCGGCCAGGAGGCCGTGCACGCGGCGGGGGATCTGCCGCCCTCGCGCCTGCATCCCGAGCTGGCTCGCCGCCGCCTCTACCTGCACCCCGTCCGCTGGACGTCCCTCGGTCTGTCACTGCTCGAGGCGATGCATCTGGCCATGCCGGTGGTCGCCCTCGCCACGACGGAGGTCGGGCGTGCGGTCCCGCCCGGGGCCGGCGTCGTCTCGACGGATGTCGACGAGCTGCGGCGAGGGATCCGGACGCTCCTCGACGACCCCGAGCTGGCTCGGGCGATGGGGCAGCGGGCGCGCGCAGAGGTGCTGTCGCGCTACGGGCTTCCGGCGTTCCTGTCCCGGTGGGACGACGTGCTCGGCGAGGTGGTCGCCGCGTCGTCGAGCAGACGGATGCCGCGCCTCGGAGCCCTCCGCTAGCTCGCTGTGCGACCCGGCTTGGCGGGCCCTCTTCGTGGGGACGTAGTCAGGCGCCGAGTCCGACGCGGTCCAGCCCGGCCTCGGTCCCGTAGCCAGGCGGCAGTCGTGCACAAGAAAGGAGGCGAAGCGCGAGAGCGGAGGACCCGAGCCCCGAAACAGTCCTCCCTGTCCGCTCATCTCCTCCCGCGCCTGATCAGACAGCGGCGCCGCACCGTCCCGCGAGTCAGCCGTCCCGCGAGTCAGCGGGGCCGCGTGGAGGCGCGGACGACGAGCTCGGGCTGGAAGACCGTCTGACGAGCGATGCTGTCGGGATCCGTGGCCTCCTCGAGCACGATCCGCAGTGCGGTGCGGCCGATCATGCGGCTCGGCTGACGGATCGACGACAGCGGAACGGCCGCGGCGGCGGCGAACGAGATGTCGTCGAAGCCGATGATGGCGATGTCGTCGGGCACCAGCATCCGTCCGTCCACCACGAGGGACTGCAGGAGGCCGAGCGCGAGCAGATCGTTGGCGGCGAACAGGGCGTCGGGCCACTCGCGGCGCGGGCGGGTGAGGAGCCGTGCTCCGGCCGCAACCCCTTCCTCCACCGTCATGGCGGCCGTGGCGACGACCTCCAGGTCGACCGTGGTCCCGGCGTTCTCCGCGGCCACCCGGGCTCCCGCGAGCCGGTCGTTCACCTGCCGGATGTCGAAGGGTCCGCCGACGAACGCGATCCGGCGCCGACCGGTGGCGATCAGATGATCGACCGCCATCTTCCCGCCCACCACGCTGTCGACCGAGACCGACGAGAATCGGCCGTCTCCGCTGAATCGGTCGACGAGGACGGCGGCGATGCCGCGCGCCCGCAGACGCTGCAGCCGCGAGTTCACGTCCCCGTAGGGCGCGATGAGAAGCCCGCGCACCTGCTGCTCCTCGAACAGATCGAGGTAGAGGCGCTCGCGGCCGTGGTCCTCGTCGGTGTTGCCGTAGAGGATGGCGATCCCGTGCCGCGTCGCCTCGTCTTCGGCGCCGCGGACGACGTCGTTGTAGAAGGGGTTCTGGCCGTCGAGCACGACGAAGCCGACGGTGGTGCTGACTCCGGCGCGGAGCTTGCGTGCGGCGTCGTTGCGCACGTAGCCGAGTTCGTCGATCGCGCGGGTGACCCTGTCGACCGAGTCCGACGACACCTCTTCGGGGCGATTGAGAACATTCGAGACCGTGCCGACGGACACTCCGGCGCGCTGCGCGACATCGCGAATGCTGACCGGCACGCTTCTCCCCACTTCCTCGTCGGATCACGATTCGGTCACCGCCGCCGTCTGGTCATGGCAGCGACTTGACCGAACTCGTCACTGAATTTAGAGTAGCCTGAAATCCACCTGAATCGATTCAGATCCTATTCACCTCAACGAGGAGGACGCCGTGCCAGCCGATGTCGCCGCCGCGTCGCAGCCCGCACTCGAACTGCGCCGGGTCGTGAAGTCCTTCGGCGCCGTCGTCGCCCTCCGTTCGGGGAGCCTGACGCTGGACCGCGGGTCCATCCACGCGCTGATCGGAGAGAACGGCGCCGGCAAGTCGACGCTCGTGAAGATCGTCGCCGGACTGTATCGCCGCGACGCGGGGGAGTTCCTGCTGGACGGCGAGTCGGTCGACTTCACCAGCACCGCGCAGTCCAAGGCCGCGGGCATCGCGGTGATCTACCAGGAGCCGACGCTGTTCCCCGACCTGTCGGTGACCGAGAACATCTTCATGGGCCGCCAGCCCACCAACCGCTTCGGCCGGATCGATCGCAAGGCGATGCGGGTCGAAGCCGAGCAGATCTTCGAGCGGCTCGGGGTCGCCCTCGATCCCGACCGGGTGACCGAGGGGCTCTCGATCGCGGATCAGCAGATCATCGAGATCGCCAAGGCCATCTCGCTCGATGCCCGAGTGCTGATCATGGACGAGCCGACCGCCGCGCTGTCGGGCGTCGAGGTCGAGCGCCTGTTCGCGGTCGCACGCAGCCTGCGCGACGAGGGACGCGCGCTGCTGTTCATCTCCCACCGGTTCGACGAGGTCTTCGCCCTGTGCGACACGGTCACGGTGATGCGCGACGGCTCGTACATCGACACGACGCCGATCGCCGCCACCACCGTCGACGACCTGGTGCGCCAGATGGTGGGCCGAGACGTGACGGAGCTCTTCCCGAAGCTGCCCGCCGAGGTGGGCGACGTGGTGATGGAGGTCGACGGACTGACGCGCAAGGGCGTCTTCCGCGACGTGTCGTTCACGCTGCGCGCGGGCGAGATCGTGGGGCTCGCGGGTCTCGTGGGCGCCGGTCGCAGCGAGGTCGCGCGTGCCGTCTTCGGCGTCGACCCCTACGAGTCGGGAGTCGTGCGCCTGGAAGGCAAGCCGCTGCCGAAGGGGAACCCGCGGCTGGCGACCGCCCGGGGCATCGCCCTGGTTCCCGAGGACCGCCGCAAGCAGGGCCTGGTCCTCGAGGACGGGGTGTCGCGCAACATCACGCTCGCCATCCGCTCCAAGCTCGCGCGGTGGGGCCTGCTCTGGAGCGGACGCGAGAACGAAGCCGCTGCAGTGTGGGCGAGCCGCCTCGAGGTGAAGACCGCCGCACTCGATGCCGAAGCCGGCACGCTGTCGGGTGGCAACCAGCAGAAGGTCGTGCTCGGCAAGTGGCTCGCGACCGAGCCGAAGGTGCTCATCGTCGACGAGCCCACGCGCGGCATCGACGTCGGCACGAAGGCCGAAGTCCACCGCCTGCTCAGCCAGCTGGCGCAGCAGGGCCTCGCCATCCTGATGATCTCGTCCGAGCTCCCGGAGGTGCTGGGTATGGCCGACCGTGTTCTCGTCATGCGGGAAGGACGCCTCACGGGCGAGTTCGCGCGGGCCGACGCGACGCCCGAAGCCGTCATGTACGCCGCCACCGCCGACGCGGAGGTCGCCCGATGACCGCCACGATCGCTCCGGTGCAGCCCGGCTCGAGCGCCGCCTCGAAACTCGTCCGGCGCATCGGCACCGCACGCGAGACCGGCATCCTCGTCGCCCTTCTGCTGGTGATCCTCGCCGCGACGCTGGCGAACCCGAACTTCCTGTTCTCCTCCGATGGATTCCGCGACCTGCTGCTGACGCCGTCGCTGCTGCTGCTGGTGGCCGTCGGCCAGGCGGTCGTCATCATCACCCGCAACGTCGACCTGTCGGTCGGCTCCATCGTCGGCCTCACCGCCTACCTGACCGGTCGGCTGTTCATCGACATGCCCGGGCTCCCGATCATCGCCGTGTTCCTCGGCGGGGTGCTCCTCGGCGCGCTCCTGGGGTTCATCAACGGCGCACTCGTCGCGTTCGCCCGGGTGCCGGCGCTCGTGATCACCCTCGGCACCATGTACATCTACCGGGGCATCAACGTCGCCTGGACGGGAAGCGACCGGATCAACGCGTCCGACCTGCCTCGCGACTTCCGAGGTCTCGGGACGGACTCGCTGCTCGGCATCCCGATCCTCACGATCATCGCCGTCGTGGTGCTCATCGGCGCGGCGTGGTACCTGCGCAACCTGCGCAGCGGTCGCGAGCTCTATGCGATCGGCTCCGACCCCGCGGCGGCGCACCTCTACGGACTGCGGGTCACCAGGCGCGTCATCGCGGCTTTCGTCGTCTCGGGCGCGCTGTCGGGTCTTGCGGGAGTCCTCTACGCGGCGCGATACGGCACGGTGAGCTCGGCCGCCGGTTTCGGCTGGGAGCTGCAGGCGATCGGCGCCGCTGTGATCGGCGGCGTCGCGATCTCGGGTGGCGTGGGAACGGTGTGGGGCGCGGCGATCGGCGCCTTCCTGCTGCTCACCATCAATCGCGCCCTCCCGATCCTGGGCATCGACGACTTCTGGCAGCGAGCCGTTGTCGGCGTGCTCATCCTCGGCGCCATCGTCCTCGACCGGGTGCTCGCCGTCCGGCAGCACCGAAGGCTCATCGCGCAACGGGAGGAGACACGATGACCACCATGACGGATGCCGCGCCCACCCGCGTCTACCAGGCACATGCCAAGCCGGCATGGCGCCGCGTGCTCCTCACCCGGGAATCCGCGATCATCGCGATCCTGATCCTCGTCATCCTCGTCGCCCTCGCGACGGTGCGGAACTTCGACAGTCCGCTTACGGTGACCTATCTCCTCCGCGATGTCGCGCCGATCCTGCTGATCGCGCTCCCGATGACGCTCATCATCATCACCGAGGAGATCGACCTCTCGGTGGCCAGCATCGTCGGACTGTCGAGTGTTATGACGGGCATCCTCACGCAGGCCGGGCTTCCGTTCCCCGTCGCGGCGGTCGTCGCGGTACTGGTCGGCACGATCGCGGGGGCGTTCAACGGCTTCCTCGTGACGGTCGTCGGGCTTCCCTCACTCGCCGTGACGATCGGGACCCTGGCCCTCTTCCGCGGCATCGCGGTGGGCCTCCTGGGCACCACGGCCATCACGGACTTCCCCGAGGAGTGGACCGATCTCGCGAAGGCGAACATCCCCGGCACGCCGGTTCCGGTCATCATGATCCCGTTCGTGGTCCTGGCGATCCTCTTCGCCGTCGTCCTGCATTTCACGCCGTTCGGACGGTCGCTCTACGCGATCGGCCTGAACAAGGACGCGGCGGCCTTCTCGGGCATCGATGTCGGCCGCACGAAGTTCCTGCTCTTCGTGCTCTCGGGCGCCGTCTCGGGCTTCGCGGGCGTCTACTTCACGCTGCTCTACTCCAACGCGCGCGGTGACAACGCCATGGGGCTGGAGCTGCAGGTCATCGCCGCCGTGCTGCTGGGCGGTGTGTCGATCTTCGGCGGCCGGGGAGCCCTGCACGGCGTCATCGCCGGCGTGCTGCTGATCGGAACCCTCGGCAGCGCCCTGCGACTGGCCGGCGTCACCAGCGACATCATCAACGTCATCACGGGGGTCCTCCTCATCGTCTCCGTGATCTCTTCCAGCCTCCTCGCATGGCTCCACGCACGGCGTGCCGCAGTCGTCGGGAAGAGAGAGGGCCGCCGCAAGTCCCTGCCGGACTCGCCGACGCCCTCTCAGTAGCAATCTGTCCGCACCAGGAAAGGAAACAACGATGTTCGGACTTCAGCGCAAGCGCCGGGTCGGCGTCGCCGCAGCGGTCGTGCTCGGTGTCGCGCTCGTCGCGACCGGCTGCGCCGGTGGCACCGGCGGAGACGGCGGCGGCGATGGCGGCGGTGGCGGCGACGACGCGAACCTGTCGATCACGATGCTGCCCAAGAACCTCGGCAACCCCTACTTCGACACCTCCACCGGCGGTGCCGAGGAGGCCACCGAGGAGTTCGGCGGCACCTTCGAGGAGGTCGGGCCCAGCGAGGCCAGCCCCACGTCGCAGGTGCAGTACATCCAGACCGCGGCCCAGCAGGGCGCCGGCGGTCTGATCGTCTCGGCGAACGACCCGGAGGCGATCTGCGACGCCCTCGACGAGGCCCGCAGCGCGGGCGTCAAGGTCGTGACCTTCGACTCCGACACGAACCCCGAGTGCCGTGACCTCTTCATCAACCAGGCGACAGCCGAGGGCATCGCGAAGGTGCAGGTCGACCTGATCGCCGAGCAGATCGGCGACGGCGGCCAGGTGGCCGTCCTGTCGGCATCGGCCAACGCCACCAACCAGAACGCCTGGATCGAGATGATGGAGGAGGAGCTCGCGGCGAGCCACCCCGACATCGAGCTCGTCGAGGTCGTCTACGGCGACGACGACGACCAGACCTCGTTCGACAAGACGGCGGCGCTGCTGCAGACGTACCCCGAGCTCAAGGGCATCATCTCGCCGACGACGGTGGGCATCGCGGCGGCCGCTCGCTACCTGTCGACGTCGGAGTACAAGGGCACCGTCGCGCTGACCGGCCTGGGCACCCCGAACCAGATGCGCGAGTACGTCGAGGACGGCACCGTGACCGCCTTCGCGCTGTGGAACCCTGCCGACCTCGGCTACCTGGCCGCCTACGCCGCGCAGGCGCTCATCACGGGTGAGATCGCCGGGGAAGAGGGCGACACGTTCGAAGCCGGCAAGCTGGGCGACTTCGAGGTGGGCGCTGACGGCGGCGTGCTGCTCGGCGACCCGTTCGTGTTCGACGCGGAGAACATCGGCGAGTTCGACTTCTGATCCGCTCCGCGCTCGCCAGCGCCCGGTCGCCTCGCGCGGCCGGGCGCTGCGGCGTTCACGGCAGCTCGAGTCAGCGCGGCGACGCCGTGGACTTACGGATGACCAGGTGCGTCGCCAGCGGAGTGTCCTCGGTGACGCCGTCGGGCTCCTCGAGGGCGACCAGCACCTTCTGCATGATCAGCTCGCCGAGTCCGGCGAACTCCTGACGCACCGTGGTCAGGGGTGGATAGAGGTAGCCCGCCTCGGGCACGTCGTCGAAACCCACGACGCTGATGTCGTCCGGCACGACGAATCCCCGCTCCCGGAGCGCCGACAGCAGTCCGATGGCCATCGCGTCATTGGCCGCGAAGACGGCCGAGCCCGCCGTGACGTCGAGCGTGAGCCCCTGCTGGTAGCCGCTCGCCGCCGACCAGTCGCCCGCGACGGGGGGAGGGACCTCGAGCCGCTGGGCGATGAGCTCGTCGCGCCAGCCCCGCGTGCGCTCGAGCGCGTCCGGAGCTCGGGACGGCCCGGCGAGGTGATGGATGCGGGTGTGGCCGAGCTCGGCGAGGTGACGCACGGCGGCACGGGCACCCCGATACTGATCGATCGACACGATGAGAGGGCTCCGGCGGGCCGTGGCGGCGACGGCGACGAGCGGCACCCCGAGGTCCAGCGCCTGCACCGCCTCGAGCACCTCGACGTCGACCACGATGAGGACGATCGCGTCCACGCGCTGGCGAAGCAGTCCCTCCACGGCGTCGCGCACATGGCCGGGGTCGGAGTCGAGCGCCGTGACGGTCTCGACGTTGTAGCGCTCGCCGCGGGCGGCGAGCGTGAAGTGCATCGCGATGGAGGTGGGTCCGTAGTCTGCCACTCCGGGCGAGACCAGCCCGATGGTCCGGGTGCGGCGCGTGACGAGTGCGCGGGCGGCGGGGGAGGGACTGTAGCGCAGCTGTGCGATCGCCTGCTCGACCCGCGCCCGCGTCGCCGGCCTGACATTGGGCAGGTCGTTGAGCACTCGTGAGACGGTCTGGTGCGAGACGCCTGCGAGGCGGGCGACATCGAAGATGTTCGCCGTGCGTGCCGGCTTGTCGTCGGTCACGCGCGTTCCTCCGTGCCGGTCTCGTCCGCCTGGGCGACCAGCGCCAGCAGGGAGTCCACGGTCAGACTCTCCGATGGCACAGTATCGACCACGCGACCCGACCGCAGGATCGCCACGCGTGAGGCGACTCGGAGCACCTCCTCCAGTTCGGCGGAGATGAAGACGACCGACAGGCCGTTGTCGGCCAGTTCGCCGACGAGGTTCTGAATCTCGACCTTCGCACCGACGTCGATCCCACGGGTGGGCTCATCGAGCACCAGCACCCGGGGCGACAGCGCGAGCAGGCGTGCCAGCAGCACTTTCTGCTGGTTGCCGCCGGAGAGGGTTCCGGCCGGGCGGTCGGGATCGGCCGGGCGGATGTCGAGCGCCTCGATCCAGCTGCGGGCGAGTTCGCGCCGGCGCTGAGCCCGCATGCGACGAAGGACCCCGCGCTCGGCCTGGAGCGCCAGCGTGATGTTGTCCTGCACGCTGAGGTCGCCGATGATGCCTTCGGTGCGCCTGTTCTCCGAGGAGTACACGACTCCGAGTCGAATGGCGCGACGCGCGGTGCCGAGTTCGGTCGCCTGGCCGCCGATGCGGATGATGCCGGCGTCGAGCCGGTCCACGCCGGTGAGGGCGCGCGCGAGCTCGGACCTTCCCGATCCCAGCAAGCCGGCGAATCCCACCACGTCGCCCTCACGCAGATCGAGATCGGCGTCGGAGATGCCGGGAGCGGAGGTGACGCCGCGGGCCTCGAGGAGCGCGCCGGACTCCTCCTCCGCGCCATCGGTCGGCTGCCGCACGCCCAGCTCGGCCACCCGGCGCCCGAGCATCTTCTCGACGAGTTCGATGCGCAGCAGCTCGCCCGGGAGGTACTCCCCGATGCGACGGCCGTTGCGCAGCACCGTGATCCGGTCGGCGATCTCGTACACCTGGTCGAGGAAGTGCGAGATGAACACGATGGCCACTCCGCGCTCCTTGAGCTCGCGGATGACGCGGAACAGCTCGGCCACCTCGTCGACGTCGAGGCTGGAAGTCGGCTCGTCGAGCACGAGCACCTTCGCCTCGACCGAGATCGCGCGAGCGATGGCGACGAGCTGCTGGATCGCAAGGGAGTGACCGCGGAGCTGCGAGGCGGGATCGATCGACACGCCCAGGCCGTCGAGCACCTCGGATGCGCGCCTTCGCATGGCGCCGCCGTCGATGAGCCCGAACCTGCGCGGCTCGCGGCCGAGGCAGATGTTCTCGGCGACCGACAAATTCGGCAGCAGATCGATCTCTTGATAGACCGCACTGATCCCCGCAGCCAGCGCGTCGGCGGTGCCGGCGAAGCGCACGGGGCGGCCGGCCACGAAGATCGTCCCCTCGTCGGGATGCAGTGCCCCGGTGAGAGCCTTGATGAGGGTCGACTTGCCGGCGCCGTTCTCGCCCATCAGCGAATGGACCTCGCCCGGATAGACCCGGAAGTCGACGGCGTCGAGCGCCGTCTCAGCGCCGTACCGCACTGTCGCCCCGGTGATCTCCATGAGCGGACGCCGCTCGTCCATCCCGCCATTATGGCGCGATGGACGAGCGGCTCCGCTCACGGGCATGGCGTCATCGGCGTCGTTCGGAGCGCGCGACGATGACCCGCTGGATCACGATGAACACCAGCAGCAGCGCTCCAATGACGATCCGGGTCCACGACGGGTCGGCGCCCTCGAACGCGATGATCGTCTTGATCACGCCGTAGACCAGCACGCCGATGAGCGAGCCGATGACGTATCCGCTGCCGCCCGTGAGGATCGTGCCGCCGATGACCACCGCCGCGATCGCGTCGAGCTCGGTGCCGACGCCGTTGAGCGGGTAGCCGGCGCCCGAGAACGCGGTGAGCACGAGGCCGGCGATGCCGCTGCATGCGCCGCTGATGACGTACACGAGCACTTTCGTCCGCGTCACGGGCAGGCCCATGAGCCGCGCGGACTGCTCGTTGCCGCCGATCGCGTAGACGGTGCGTCCGAAGCGGGTCCACTGCAGCACGAAGGTTGCGACGGCGACCGTGAGAAGGGCGAGGATGCCGGTGGGAGTGAGATACCAGTCGCCGAAGGTGAACCGGGTGCGCTGCAGCCAGAGGACGAGCGGGTCCTCGACCTTGATCGACGACAGGCTCACCACGAATGCCAGACCTCGCGCGAGGAACAGGCCGGCGAGCGAGGCGATGAACGGCTGCACGCCGAAGTACTGGACGAGGACGCCGATCAGCAGTCCGATCGCCGCGCCTCCGGCGATCATGACGGGGATCGCGACGGCCGCGGGCAGTCCCTCCGACAGCAGCTTCGCGCACAGGATGCCGGTGAAGGCCATCACCGAGCCGACCGACAGGTCGATACCGCCGGTGAGGATCACGAAGGTCATGCCGACAGCGAGCACCACGAGGTACGCGTTGTTCAGCAGCAGCGCCGACAGGTTGCGCGGTGCGATGAAGTTGCCGAACGCGATCTGCGCCCCGATCAGCAGCACCAACAGGATCACCACGGCCGCCAGGGTCGGCATGACGCCGACGTGCCGGCTCATGAAGGTGCGATAGCGCGACGCCAGGCCCTGGGCGGCGCTGGTGCTCTCGTGCAGGATCGTCATCGCGACACCACCTCTGTCTGGATCTGCGACGGCGCCGGGGGAGCGGCATCCGTCCTGTTCGAATCATCGCGTCGCCGCCTCGTCAGCCTGCGCATGAAGCGGTGCAGCTGGGGCGACTGCACCAGCACGACGACGATGACGACGGCGGCGAAGAACACCGGGGCCTGCGCGGACGGCACGCCCAGGAAGAGGATCGTGGACTCGAGGGTCTGGATGGTGAAGACGCCCACGACCGTTCCGGCGATGGTGAACTTGCCGCCCATCAAGGAGGTGCCCCCGAGGACGACGGCCAGGATCGCATACAGCTCGATGTAGAGGCCCGAGGCGTTGGCGTCGGCGGCCATGATGTTGGAGCTGTAGAGGATGCCCGCCAGCCCGGCCAGCACACCGCTGGCGACATAGGCGCCGAAGACGATGCCCTTCGCCCTCACGCCGGCGAGCCGGCTGGCCTCGGGGTTGATCCCGACGGCCTCGGTGAGGACGCCGAGGGCGGTGCGCCGCTCGACGAGAGCGACGACCGCGATGGCCGCGGCCGCGATGAACAGCGCGAACGGCAGGGCCAGCACGTAGCCGGTGGCGATGAACTTGTACGGGGCGCTGGTCACCGTCGTGATGAACCCGTCGGTGATGAGGAGCGCGACGCCGCGCCCGGCGAGCATGAGCACCAGCGTCGCGATGATCGGCTGGATGCCGACGACCGACACGAGCAGGCCGTTCCAGGCGCCGAGCACCAGGGCGACCAGCAGTGCGGTGACCAGGGCGATCGCGACGGTGCCCATGCCGCCGGGGTCGGAGGACGAGTCGATGATCGTCAGCGCCACCGCGCCCGACACCGCCATGATCGCCCCGACCGAGAGGTCTATCCCGCGTGTGGCGATGACGATCGTCATGCCGAGGGCCACCAGCATGAGCGGGGCGCTGTTGCGAAGGATGTCGATGAGCGGCCCGTAGAGCTCACCGTCCCGGATCGTGATCCCGATGAACTGCGGCCGGGCGATCGTGTTCACCACGATCAGCGCGATCAGCGCCGCAATCGGCCAGAACAGCCGATGCCTGACGAGCTTCTTCACGCTGCCCTCCCTTCGCCGTCGTTGGCGATGTTGTCGATGAGTCGGTCGAGGTCGGCCTCGCGGGAGTCCAGTTCGCCGACGCGCCGGCGGTCGCGCATGACGATGACGCGCTGAGCCAATCGAAGCACCTCTTCGAGCTCGGAAGAGATGAAGACGACGGAGAGTCCCTGCGCCGACAGCTCGGCCACCTTGCGCTGGATGTCGGCCTTCGCGCCGACGTCGATGCCGCGCGTCGGCTCGTCGAGGATGATCAGCTCCGGCGCCGTGGCCAGCCATCGTGCCAGCAGGACCTTCTGCTGGTTGCCGCCGGAGAGGTTGCGGATGAGCGCGTGAGGGTCGGCGGGACGGATGCCGAGTGCCGTCATGTACTCGTGCACGACGTCGTCCTGCTCGCTGCGACTCACCTTGCGCAGCCAGCCGCGCTTGGCCTGGATGCCGAGCACGATGTTCTCGGCGACGGTGAGGTCGCCGATGATGCCCTCCGCGCGGCGGTCCTCGGAGGAGAACGCGATGCGCCTGTCGATCGCGTGGCGGGGGGTGGCGATGCGCGCAGCGCGTCCATCGATCTCGATCGTGCCGCTCTCGGTGCGGTCCGCGCCGTAGAGCAGGCGGACGAGCTCGGTCCGCCCCGATCCGAGCAGTCCGGCCAGACCGACGACCTCGCCGGGATAGACGTCGATGTCTGACGGGGCGAGCGCGCCGCGGCGGCCGATCCCTCGCGCCCGGAGGACAGGGATCCCCGATCGGTCGATCTCTCGTTCGGAGGACTCGGAGATCGCCGCCAGGTCGGCGAGCTCTCGACCCAGCATGAGACTGACCAGCCCCTCGCGGGGCAGCTCGGCAGCGAGGTGCTCGCCGACGAGCCGGCCGTTGCGCAGCACCGTGATCCGGTCCGAGATCTCGTACACCTGGTCGAGGAAGTGGCTGACGAACAGGATGGCCACACCGCGATCGCGCAGGCCGCGGACCACGGCGAACAGCTGCTCGACCTCACCCCGGTCGAGGCTCGAGGTCGGCTCGTCGAGCACCAGCACCTTGGCGTCGAGCACCATCGCGCGAGCGATCGCCACGAGCTGCTGGATGGCGAGGGAGTGACTGGCCAGGGCCGATCGGGTGTCGACGTGGAGCCCGAGGCTCGCCAGCTGCTCGGCCGCGCGACGGTGTGCGCCGGCCCAGTCGATGGCTGCGCCGCGTCGCGGCTCGTGTCCGAGCATGACGTTCTCTCCCACGGAGAGGTTCGCGCAGAGGTTGACCTCCTGATAGACCGTCGAGATGCCGGCCTGCTGCGCATCGGCGGCGGCGGTGGTGAAGGTGTGCGGGGCGCCGTCGACCGTGATGGTTCCGGCATCCACCGCGTAGACGCCGGTGAGCGCCTTGATGAGGGTGGACTTGCCCGCTCCGTTCTCGCCCATCAGCGAGTGGACCTCGCCGGGGCGGAGCGTGAAGTCGACATCATCGAGGGCGAGGACTCCGGGGAAGCGGACGGTGATGCCCCGCATCGCGACCACGGGTGGTGGCTCGAGGGCCTGCGCTGAGACGTCGGACATGCGACTGCTTTCGTGTGTCGAGGGTGTGGACTGCACGCGGCGGCCGGCCGGCCGCCGCCTCGGGCGCGTCCGCCGTGATCCGAAAGACCAGGGCGGACGCGCCTTTCGGCTCAGTACGCTCGGGAGTCGATGACCTCGGCTGCCTGCTCCTGGGTGAACGTCTGGTCTTCCACGAAGTGCGTCTTCTCGACATCCTCACCGGCGAGGACGTCCCGCACGAGGCCGGCGGCGAGGTCGCCCAGCAGCGGGTTGCATTCGACGATGTAGTTGATCTTGCCGTCGATGAGCGCCTGCATGCCGTCCTTGACCGCGTCGATCGAGACGATCTGGATGTCTTCACCCGGAACACCGCCGGCGGCCTCGATGGCCTCGATCGCACCGAGCGCCATGTCGTCGTTGTGCGCGTACAGCAGATCGATCCCGTCGACGCCGTACTTCTGGAGGAAGCCCTCCATCACCGTCTTGCCGCCGTCGCGCGTGAAGTCTCCGGTCTGCGAGTCGATCGTCTCGATGCCGGTTCCTTCGGTCGCCTGCGCGAAGCCCTCGGCGCGGTCGTTGGCCGGAGCCGATCCTGTGGTGCCCTCGAGGACGACCATCTTGGTGGGCGTGTCGCCGAACGTCTCGGCTGCCCACTCGCCGGCCATGACGCCCTCCTTGGTGAAGTCCAGTCCGACCCACGCCGCGTAGAGGTCGTCGGACGCGGTGACGGTGCGGTCCTCGAGGATCACCGGGATGCCGGCATCCGACGCCTCCTGCAGCACGTCGTCCCAGCCGTCCTCCACGATCGGGGCGACGACGATCGCCTCGACGCCGCGGCTGATGAAGTCGCGCACCGCGGAGATCTGCGCGGCCGGGTCGTTGTCGGCGGCGTTGAAGATCAGCTCGAACCCCTCGTCCTCACTGAACGCCGCCTTCATCGACTCGGTGTTCGCGCTCCGCCAGCCCGACTCCGAGCCCGTCTGCGCGAACCCGACGGTGATCGTGTCATCGCCGCCGCCGCCGCCGCCCGCTCCGCTGGAGCATGCCGTGGCCGCCAGTGTCATCGCGCCCAGAAGGGCGATGCCTGCGAAAACCTTGCTCTTCATTCCCAAACCTCCTCGTCGGGGTCCGGCATCGATGCCGGCACTCAGTGCAGTGCACCGTCAAGCGGTGTGCTCCGAATGTTAGCCTTCACATTGCGGGTCGCCGCAAGATGTGAGCGATCACATTTAGATAACGAGCGACGCCTCAGGGCCGCATTCGTCAGGAGGTGAGACGGCAACAGAGGCGCCGCGTGAGCGATCACATTGGGCGGAAGCGACCCTGTGACGTCGTCACCGGGTCGGACGCGCCGCCACCGCGTTCGCGACCCCGGCTGCCAGCACGACGCCCGCGGCGATGAGCGGCGCGACGAGCGCGGCGGTCGCGCCGGCGGATTCGGCGACGAGACCGGTGAGAGCGGATGCCGCGGACTGGCCTACCACGACGGCCGAACCGAGCATCGTCATCACCGTCGCTGAGCGCCCGCGAGGGCTGTACGCGGCTGCGAGGCTGTACTGGGTCACGAGCGTCGGGCCGATGCCGACGCCGATGACGAGCAGGCACACGGCCATGGCGCCGACGCTCTCGACGAAGGGGAGGGTCACCGCGCCGGCGACCAGGATCGCGGCGAAGGTCAGCCAGCGCGCCGAGAGCGTGAAGCGGGCGGGGAAGAGCGCGACGCCGAGCGCGAGCGCGGCAGACCCGATGCCCATGGCCCCGTAGATCAGTCCGGCCTGCTCGGGAACGCCGCGTTCGGCCATGAATGCGGTGAGCGATGTGAGCATCGCGCCGAAGAACAGTCCCATGCCGAGGGCGCCGGCTACGGGCGCGAGCACCCGGACCCGGACGAGCTCACGGGCCGGCGCCTGCTCGGCGCGGGCCTGCGCACGCGATGCGGGGCTCGTCGCCGCGGCCGTCGGATGCAGGGCGAACGCCGTGACGAACACGAGCGCGAGCACTGCCGCGCCGATCACGGGGGCCGCCGGGCTCATCGTCGTGGCCAGCAGTCCGACGATCACGGGACCGAACACGAAGACGATCTCGTCGGCAGCGGACTCGTACGCCATCGCTCCGTTGATCGTGGAGGTACGCCGGTCCGCGGGGTAGGCGCGGCCGATCAGCCCGACCAGGCGGCTGCGCGACAGCGGCGCCACCTGGGGCATCGACGCGCCGATGAGGAAGGCGGTCACCAGGAGCGCGGCATCCGCCACGGGAGCGAACGCCAGCCAAGCCATCGCCACCAGCAGCAGGCTGTTGACGGTGCCCGAGATCAGCAGCACGCGCCGTTGCCCGAATCGGTCGGCCGCGGCGCCCAGGAGAGGGCCGATGAGCGCGGTGCCGAGACCGGTCATGGCGCTCGTCACGCCGCCGAGGCCGAGCGAGCCCCGGGCCGAGACGACGAGGGTCAGGATGCCGACCACCATCATCGCGAAGGGCAGACGTGCGACGAGGGCGATCGGGAAGTACGCGAAGCCGGCCTCGCGGATAAGGCTCGGGCGCCGCGTCGCCGGGGGCGCGGTCAGGGTGGTGGTGTGCATCTCTTCGGGCTTTCTGCCGCCGACGGCGGAGTACTCGTGCCGCCTTGTCGCGGCGACGAGCGCTCGGACAGGTAGATGCACATCGAAATGGGCAGCGCCAGTGTAGCGCGGCGGGCTGAGCGGTGCCTGGGCCGTGCACTCGGGTGACTCCGGCGGCCTGAGTGGAGGCTCGACGCGCCGGAGTCTCGCGGTCTCGCCCTCGCGCAGCGCGAAGCGGGTGCTCCGAGCCGTCCGAGGGCGGAGTCTCACGCCGTCGTCGTCATGACCCCGTCCACGCGCCGGGGGATGCCGAGCGGGTTCGCGTCCTGGAGAGCCGCCGGGAGCAGCGCGTCGGGGATGTTCTGATACGAGACAGGCCGCAGAAAGCGGGCCATCGCGGCGGTTCCGACGGAGGTCGTTCCGACCGAGGTGGTCGCCGGGTACGGGCCGCCGTGCTGCTGCGCCCACGTCACCGAGACTCCGGTGGGCCACTGGTTCCACAGCACGCGGCCGGCCTTCGTCGAGAGCAGCGGGATGAGGTCCCGTGCTACGGCGTCGTCCTCGGAGCCCACAACGGTCGCCGTCAGCTGGCCGTCGAGGACCTCCGCGACGGCGAGCAGCTCCGCCTCGTCGTCATAGGTCGCGATGAGGGCGGCGGGCCCGAACATCTCCGATATCAGATTCTCGTGGTCGTCGCGCAGGGCCGCGGCGGTCGTCTTCAGCAGAACGGGCGCAGGGTCACCCTCGGCCGCGGGCGATCCGGCGAGGATCGAGACGTCGTCGTGGGATGCCGTCGCGCCGAGCGCCTCGCGGAAGCCGTCTGCGATGCTGCGATTGAGCAGAGGGGCGGGGGCGGGAAGACGCGCCGCCGCGAGCAGCGACTCCAGACCCGAGTCGGCGGGGATGAGCAGCACTCCGGGCTTCGTGCACAGCTGGCCCGCGCTGCCGGTGACGGACGCGACGAATCCCTGCACGATCTCCTCGCCGCGCGCACCCGCCGCCGAGCGCGTCACGAACGCCGGGTTCACGCTGCCGAGCTCGCCGTAGAACGGAATGGGCTGAGGACGGGCCGCGGCGATGTCGAACAGCGCTCGCCCGCCGGCGATGGAGCCGGTGAAGGACGCCGCCTGGATCGCGGGATCCTTGAGCGCCTGCACGCCGGCGTCGGTGCCGTAGACGGTGTCGAAGAGCCCGTCCGGCGCGTCCGCCGAGGCGAGGGCGTCCTGCACGATCCGGGTGGTCAGCGCCGAGAGCTCGGGGTGACCGTGGTGCGCCTTCACGACGACGGCGTTGCCGGCGGCCAGCGCACTTGCCGTGTCACCGCCGGCGACCGAGAAGGCGAAGGGGAAGTTGCTCGCGGCGAAGACCAGCACCGGCCCGATCGGCTCCAGCTGACGGCGCAGGTCGGGACGAGGGGCGCCCATGGGCCAGCCGGCATCGGCATGGTCGATGCGCGCGTCCAGCCATGTGCCCTCGTCGAGCACCTCGCCGAACAGGCGCAGCTGGAAGCTCGTGCGGAGCAGCTCCCCGCGCAGCCGCCCGTCCGCCAGGTGGGTCTCGCGCTGCGCCTGATCGATCAGCGCGTCGGCGTGCGCGTCGAGCGCGTCCGCGACGGCGGTCAGAGCGCGCACCCGGTCGCCGATCGAGCTCGTCCGCCAGAGGGCGGATGCCGCGGCGGCACGCCGCACGATCGCGGCGGCCTCGTCGGGGGTGGTGGCGGCGATGGTCATCGGTCAGTCCTTTCCGTCGGCGAGAGCTGCGAGATCGGCTACTCGCAGCGGTGTTCCCAGCGGCCGCTTCGCGAGCGGCTCCATGTCGGCGGGCACGGCGGCGCGCCCGGTCTCAGCCGAGACGAGGCATGAGAGCGCGAAGCCGCACACGCGGCCCTGGCAGAGGCCCATCCCCGGCCGCGCGGTGACGCGAACGTCGCGAGCGTCGTCCGCGGCGAGGTCGTGGACGGTGCGGCGCACGGTGTGCGCGTCGACCTCCTCACAGCGACACACCACGGTGTCGTCCGCCAGCCACGACGACCAGTCCGCCGGCACAGGCGAGGCTCGATGCATCCCGACGGCGAAGCGCCGGCCGCGGGCGATCCGCCGGCGCAGCCGGCGGCGGGTACGCGGATCGTCGGCATGACCGGCGTCGACCGCCGCCGTCAGCGCGGCCAGCTCGCCCTCGACGCACGACTGCACCGCACCGCCGATCCCCGTGACCTCGCCGGCGAGGTACACGCCGGGCACCGTCGAGCGCTGGTCGGGGTCCGCGACCGCGATCAGCGAAGAGTCGACGTCGATGCGGGTCTGAGCACCGAGCCCGATCGCCAGTTCGAGCTGCGGCGTGAAGCCCCAGCCCAGCGCGACCAGGTCGGCCTCGATCGTCCGCTCGGTTCCGGCGCGCACGCGCCCGCGCGCGTCCACTCGGGCCACCGCAACGCGGGACACCCGTCCCACGCCCTCCACCCGGGTCACGACCGTGCGGGTGTGCAGCGGAATGCGACTCTTCACGAAGGTCGCCGCGTAACCGGCGCCCTCGAGCAGCTTTCCCGGTTCCTGCACCGCACGCAGCGGGGTGGCCGCCCACCGTGTGAGCGCGTTGGCGTCGCACACGGCGACGACGTCCACGCCGGCCTTCGCCAGGCCGGCGGCGACCGAGAGGAGGAAGGGCCCGGTGCCGGCGACGACCGCCCGTCGGCCCGCGGTCACCTGGTTGGCCTTCAGGAGCGCCTGAACGCCGCCCGCCGCCATCACGCCCGGGATGGTCCAGCCGGGGACGGGCAGCTGCCGGTCGTAGGCGCCGGTCGCGAGCACGATCCGCTCGGCATGGACGGTCCGCTCGGCGGGAGCGACGGCATCCGCTTCGTACGCGGCCGTCGTGCGCAGCAGCAGCGTGTCACCGCGGTCGATCCGCCACACGTGGCGTCCGGACACATGGACCAGATCGCCGCGCTCGACCGCGCGGCGGAGTCGTGCGCGCAGATCGCGATAATGCTTCCAGTGGTGGTGGCCGGTCGATTCCGGATGAGCGTACGACGCCAGATGACGCTCGTCGGGGTGACGCCAGTACTGCCCGCCGGTCTGCGCCGCGCCGTCGACGAGCGCCACGCGCAGACCCCGCTCGGCCGCCGCGACGGCCGCCGACAGGCCCGCCGGACCCGCGCCGACCACGGCCAGATCGAAGACGGATGCCTCAGCCATCGCTCCTCCTGGGCAGCGGAAGCGGTGCGGCGGGGTCGTCGCTCTGAACGATCTGGCCGTCATGCGCAGGTGTTACGCAGGCGCGGCGGGAGCGGAGCCCGTCGACGGTGACGATGCAGTCGTAGCAGACGCCGATGCCGCAGAACAGGCCGCGCGGTTCGCGCGCCCCGCGCGTGGTGCGCCACGACGAGATCCCGGCGCCCGTGAGCGCGGCTCCGACGGTCTGGCCCTCGCGGAACGGCACCGGCCGTCCGTCGAAGGTGAGCTCGCCGGCGCGCACCGGCTCGGGCGCAGTCATGCGGGAACCCTCTCTTCGAAGCGGTGGGGACGGAAGGGCTCCAGGGACAGGTCGGTCTCCTCGCCCCGCAGCGACTGCACGAGAAGTTTCGCGGTGCCCACCGAGAGCCCGATTCCGGCGCCCTCGTGCCCGGCCGCGAGCCAGAGGCCCGGCACCCGCGCATCCTCACCGACGACGGGAAGGTGGTCGGGGCAGTAGGGCCGGAATCCCGAATAGGTGCGCATGATCTGCACGTCTGCCAGCACCGGGAACAGCTCGATCCCGGCGCGAGCGACGCGGCCGACGGCTTCAGATGAGAACGATGGGTCGAACCCGACGCGCTCGCGGCTCGCGCCCATGAGGATCGTTCCGCTGGGCGTTCCTTCGACCACCGACGACACCTGCAGGCCGGCGTCCGAGCTGGCGACGTTCTCGACGTACTCCGCGGAGTACACCTTGTGGTGGACGGTGGCCGGGACCGGCTCCGTGACCAGCACGAACCCGCGGCGGGGGAGCACCGGCACTCTCACGCCGGCGAGAGCGGCGACCTCGCCGCTCCACGGGCCGGCGCAGATGACGACCGCCCCCGCATCGATGCGGCCGGCTGTCGTTTCGACGCCGGTCGCCCGGCCGCGGACGACGTGGATCGCGCCGACCGTCGTGTGGGTGAGAAGGCGGGCGCCGCGCTCGCGCGCCAGGCGCAGCAGGTGGTGCGCGGCGAGCACCGGCTGCACCTGCGCGTCCTCCGGGTAGTACGCGCCTCCGGCCATCGAGGGGTTCAGGTACGGCTCGATCTCGCGCAGTGCCGCCGCGTCGGCGACATCGTCGACGTGGATGCCGAGACCTCGCTGGTGCGTCACGAGGGCGTCGAGCGCGGCCTTGCCGCGGCTGCTCGACGAGACGACGAGCCCGCCCTTGGCCTCGAACTCCCAGTCCGCGGCGTGCTCGGCGAGCTCGCCGCGCCAGAGCGTCTGCGAGTAGAGGGCGAGCTCGAGCTCGGGACCGACCTCCTTGTCGGAGACGAGCAGGTTGCCTTCGCAGCGGCTGGTGGTTCCCGCGGCGATCGATCCGCGCTCCACGACGGTCACGGAGAGGCCGGCCGAGGCAGCGAAGTACGCCACGGCGGCGCCGAGGATCCCGGCGCCGACGATCACGACGTCGGCGCGGTCGTGCACCGTGCTCATACGCGTCCGGGGTCTCCGACAGGGACGGGATCCGCGGGGGCGTCGCCCGACCAATCGGTCAGGACGTGCTCGATGTGCGCATGGACCAGCTCGCGCGCGCGCGTCGCGTCGCGTGCCTCGATGGCGTCCAGCATCTCGTCGTGCTCGCGGGCCGACGCGGCCAGGCGCCCCTGCTCCGACAGTGCGGAGAGCCCGAAGAGCCTCGTCTGCGACCGCAGCGAGGCGACCAGCTCGATCAGCCGCGTGTTGCCGGCGTACTGCAGCAGTGCCAAGTGGAAGTCGCTGTCGGCGCTGAGGTAGCCGATCAGGTCGCCCGATTCGGCGCCCTCCACGATGGCGGCCGCCTGAGCACGCAGCGCGGGGAACGCCTCGGCCGGCACCAACGGCGTGGCGCGCTCGATCGCGGGCGGCTCGAGCATGAGCCGCAGCTCGGTCACCTCGTACAGGTCGCGCTGCGACACCTCGGTGACCTGGAAGCCACGGTTCGGCA
>NZ_CAJF01000043.1 GCF_000304335.1 Microbacterium yannicii PS01
AACGGCGAGATCATCCGCCTGCGCCGCGGCGCGTCGATCGCGGACTTCGCCGACAAGCTCGAGACGCTGCGCGGCTACACCGTGCAGCCCGGCACGCTCGTGACCATCCTGTTCAACCTGGGTGAGATGGCGACGGCCACCGAGTCGCTCGACGAGGCCACCTTCGAGGTTCTCGGCGCCGAGCTCGGCTACAAGATCCAGATGGTCTCGCCCGAGGACGAGGACAAGGAGCTCCTCGAGGGCTTCGGTCTCGACCTCGAGGCCGAGCTGGAGGCGGAGAACGAGGAAGACCTCGAGATCCGTCCTCCCGTCGTCACCGTCATGGGCCACGTCGACCACGGTAAGACGCGACTGCTCGACGCCATCCGCCAGACCAACGTGGTCGCGGGCGAGGCCGGCGGCATCACGCAGCACATCGGTGCGTACCAGGTCTGGACCGAGCACGAGGGCATCGAGCGCGCGATCACCTTCATCGACACCCCGGGACACGAGGCGTTCACCGCCATGCGTGCCCGTGGTGCGCAGGTGACCGACCTCGCGATCCTCGTGGTCGCCGCCGACGACGGCATCATGCCGCAGACGGTGGAGGCCCTCAACCACGCGCAGGCGGCGAACGTGCCGATCGTGGTCGCGGTGAACAAGGTCGACAAGCCCGACGCCAACCCGGCCAAGGTGCGCCAGCAGCTCACCGAGTACGGACTGGTCGCCGAGGAGTACGGCGGCGAGGTCATGTTCGTCGACGTGTCGGCTCGTCAGGGCACCGGCATCCAGGACCTCCTGGACGCTGTGCTGCTGACCGCGGACGCGGGGCTGGACCTCACGGCGAACCCGAACAAGGCGGCCCGTGGTGTCGCGATCGAGGCGAAGCTCGACAAGGGTCGCGGTTCGGTCGCCACGGTGCTCATCCAGTCGGGAACACTGCGCGTCGGCGACGCGATCGTCGCGGGCACGGCCTACGGCCGTGTGCGTGCGATGGCCGACGAGAACGGCGACGCGGTCGAAGAGGCGTATCCCTCGCGGCCCGTGCAGGTGCAGGGTCTGAACTCGGTGCCGCGTGCCGGCGACACGTTCATCGTGACCGAAGAGGACCGCACCGCCCGTCAGATCGCCGAGAAGCGCGAGGCTGCCGAGCGCAACGCCCAGCTGGCCAAGGCCCGCAAGCGCATCTCGCTCGAGGACTTCACGCGTGCTCTCGAAGAGGGCAAGGTCGAGTCGCTCAACCTCATCATCAAGGGTGACGTCTCGGGTGCCGTCGAGGCGCTGGAGGAGTCGCTGCTCAAGATCGAGGTCGACGACTCGGTGCAGCTGCGGATCATCCACCGCGGCGTCGGTGCGATCACCGAGTCCGACATCAACCTCGCGACGATCGACAACGCGATCGTCATCGGCTTCAACGTCCGACCCGACACGAAGGCGCGCGAGCGCGCCTCCCGCGAAGGCGTCGACGTCCGGTTCTACTCGGTCATCTACAACGCGATCGACGACGTGGAGCAGTCGCTCAAGGGCCTGCTCAAGCCGGAGTACGAAGAGGTCCAGTCGGGTGTGGCCGAGATCCGCGAGGTGTTCCGCTCCTCCAAGTTCGGCAACATCGCCGGTGTCATCGTCCGCTCGGGCACGATCACGCGCAACGCCAAGGCGCGCGTCATCCGCGACGGCGTGGTCCTCGCCGACGGCCTGGCGATCGAGTCGCTGCGGCGCTTCAAGGACGACGTCACCGAGGTGCGTACGGACTTCGAAGCCGGAATCGGCCTCGGCAAGTACAACGACATCCAGATCGGCGACGAGATCGAGACCACCGAGATGGTCGAGAAGCCTCGAGGCTGATCACAATCGGCGAGGGGCGCACGGCGCCGCACGGCTTCCGGCCGGACGGCACTGCGCGCCCCTCACCTGTCGAAAGGAAGAGTCATGGCAGGCGAACGTCAGGCGCGTCTGAGCGACCGCATCCGGGTGGTCCTCGCAGAGAGGCTCGAGAAGGGTCTGCGCGACCCCCGGCTCGGCTTCGTCACGATCACGGACGTGCGGGTGACGGGTGATCTGCAGCACGCCTCGGTCTTCTACACCGTGCTCGGCTCCGACGAGGAGCGCGCCGCTTCGGCCGACGCGCTGAAGTCGGCGACCGGCATGCTCCGCTCCGAGCTGGGCAAGCACCTCAACGTGCGGCTCACGCCGTCGCTCGAGTTCATCCCCGACGCGCTGCCCGACAGCGCCGGGCACATCGCGGACCTGCTCCGCGAGGCGCGCGAGCGCGATGAGGCCGTGGCCGGTATCGCGGCCGCCGCGTCCTATGCCGGCGACGCCGACCCGTACGTCAAGCCTCGCGAGCTCGACGAAGACGACGAAGACGACGACGACGACGCCTGACCCGTTCCGGCACTCGAACACGCCGCGGCAGCCTTCCGGCTCCGCGGCGTGTTCTGTTCGAGCTCGCTCCGACTCAGGCGGGCAGCCGCAGGGTCCCCGCTGACGCCTCCGCCAGCCCATCGGCGATGAGGGAGTCGATCGCGCGGTCGCGCTGCAGCGCGTCGGGCCAGTCCGGCACGACCTCGTCCAGCGGCACCGCGCGTGTCGCGGCATCCCTCAGCGTCTTCAGGACCGCTCCGCGGGCCTGCCGGTCGCTGCCTTCGTAGCGCGCCTGCCGGCGGCGCGCGTCGCCGGTGTCGGGATAGCCCGCCGCTCGCCATGCGCACTGCGCCGCGATCGGGCAGTCGGCGCACCGCGGTGCGCGTGCGATGCAGACCGTCGCGCCCAGCTCCATGACGGCCGCGTTGACCACCGCCGCCTCGTGCACCCCGACAGGCAGCATCGCCTCCATCACCGCGAGGTCGCGTTTCGCGGGTGGTCCGGGCTGGGAGCGACCCTCGACGGCACGAGCCAGCACGCGGCGTGTGTTCGTGTCGACCACGGGGTGCCGGTCGCCGTACGCGAAGACGGCGACCGCGCGCGCCGTGTAGTCGCCGATGCCGGTCAGGGCGAGCAGCTGGTCGACGTCGCGCGGGACGACGCCGCCGTGCCGATCCCGGATCTCGACCGCGGCGCGATGGAGCCAGAGCGCCCGCCGCGGATAGCCGAGATTCGCCCATTGCCGCACCGCCTCGGCCGGCGCATCGGCGGCGAGAACGGCCGGCGTCGGCCAGCGCGCGAGCCATGCCTCGAGGTGCGGGACGACGCGGGTCACCGGCGTCTGCTGCAGCATGAACTCGCTCACGAGCACGCCCCACGCCCCGAACCCCTCACGCCGCCACGGCAGATCCCGGGCGTTCTGCCCGAACCACGCCGCAAGGGGCGTCGCGAGGTCGGGCATGCCTCCAGCCTAAAGCGGGCGCGACCGCCATCCCGAGGCGACCGGAGCGCAGAGTGCTCGGCGGCAGGCCCGCCCGGTACCCGACCCGCTTCCGCCGTCGCGATCGGACGATTCCTCGCGACCGCCCGCCGTAGGCTGGAAGCATGCGCCTTCCCGTCACACCGAGTACGACGCTGTGGCGCGAGCTTCGCGACGAGGTGCGACGGCACTACCCGGCGGGGCGGGTGATCGTGGCGGTCGACGGTGTCGACGGCGCCGGCAAGACGACCTTCGGGGACGGTCTCGCCGAAGTGTTCGCCGAGACCGGTGACGCGGTGTTCCGCGCCGGCGTCGACGGATTCCACCGGCCGCGGGCCGAGCGGTACGCGCGCGGGCGGTCGAGTCCCGAGGGCTACTACCGCGACTCGTACGACTATGCGACATTACGACGCGTTCTGATCGACCCGTTCCGTGACGGTGCGCAGACCGCCGGTGCGACCGGTTTCCAGCTCGCGGCCTTCGACGTGGTGCGCGATGCGCCGGAGGAGTCGCAGTGGGTCTCGGCGCCGCGCGATGCGATCCTCGTCGTCGACGGGATCTTCCTTCACCGTCCCGAACTCCGGCCGCTGTGGGACTGGTCGCTCTGGCTCGAGGTGCCGTGGTCGGTGGCATGCGCGCGGATGGCGCTGCGCGACGGCAGCGACCCCGATCCCGATGCGCCGGCCAACGCCCGCTACCGCGAGGGGCAGGAGCTCTACCTGCGCGAGGCGCGTCCGTTCGAGGCGGCCGACGTGATCGTCGACAACTCCGACCTCGCCCACCCGCGCCGCGTGCGGGAGATCGTCCGCTGATGGCGGCTCCCGGCATCCTGCTCGTCGACAAGCCCGGCGGCATCACCTCGCACGACGTGGTCGCGCGTGCCCGGCGGGCGCTCGATACCCGCAAGATCGGCCACGCCGGAACGCTGGACCCGATGGCCACCGGCCTGCTCGTGCTCGGCGTGGAGGGCGCGACGCGGCTGCTCACGTTCATCGTCGGGCTCGACAAGACCTATCAGGCGACGATCCGCCTCGGCGTCGCGACCGACACCGACGACGCCGAGGGCCAGGCCGTTTCGGCGACGGATGCCTCGGCCCTGCGCCCCGACCAGATCTCGGAGGCGATTGCTGCTCTGACCGGCCGCATCTCACAGGTCCCCAGCACCTACTCGGCCATCAAGGTCGACGGGCGCCGCGCGTACGACCTCGCGCGGGCCGGCGAGGAGGTGCAGCTGAAGGCCCGTGAGGTGACGGTGTCGCGCTTCGACGTCGTGGCCGAGCGACGACCCCCGGCGGCTTCAGCCGCGGCTTCAGGGTCCGCCGACGACACGGGGTGGATCGACCTCGACGTGATCGTGGACTGCTCGAGCGGCACGTACATCCGCTCACTCGCCCGCGACCTCGGTGCGACCCTCGGCGTCGGCGGTCACCTCACCGCCCTGCGGCGCACGCGCATCGGCCCGGTCGCCGTGGATGGGGCAGCCGGCGTCGATGCGCTCGCCGGTGCACCGCTCCTGGCGCCCGCCGAGGTCGCCGCCGCCGTTCTCGGCCGATTCGACGTGAGCGCCGACGAGGCCCGCGACCTGCGGCACGGCAAACGACTGACCGGCGCGGCGGAGCGCCTCGCTTCGCACCCCATGGCGGCGATCGATCCCGACGGTGCGCTCGTGGGCGTCGTCGAGAAGCGGGGCGATGACGTCAAGAGCGCCATGAACATGCCCGAGGAGGCGCCCCGATGATCCTGTGGTTCACGATCGCGCAGGTCGCCGTCGCGGTCGCCGCGGGTCTGCTGTGCGTGATCCTGGGGCTCGCCGGGCGCCGCCCGAGCGATCTCACGGTGGGCTCTCTCGCCCTCGTCGAGCTCCTGCTCATCGCGCAGATCGTGATCGCGATCATCGCACCACTCGCAGGAAACCCGCCGACGGGAAGCCTGCTGGAGTTCTGGGTGTACCTCGTCTCGGCGGCGCTGCTGCCCCTCGTCGCCGTCGCCTGGGCGCTTCTCGAGCGCAGCCGCTGGAGCACCGTCATCATGGGCATCGCCGCCCTCTCGATCGCCGTCATGGTCTGGCGGATGAACGCCATCTGGACGATCCAGGTCGCCTGAGGCATCATGGCTCCCGCGTCGGCTCCGGTGCGCGCGGCACGAAATAGACTCGTCTGGTTATGTCGTCGCCCTCCCGCACCCGCATGACCGGAGTCGGACGAGTCCTCGTGATCGTGTACGCGATCATGGCCCTCGCCGCCACCGGTCGCTCTTTCGTACAGATCGTCCAGCGATTCGACGAGGCGCCGCTGGCGTACACGCTGTCGGCCGTCTCGGCCCTCGTGTACATCGTCGCGACGCTGGCCCTGGTGTTCGCCGGGCGAGGCGGCTGGTATCGCGTCGCGTGGGTCGCCATCGTCTTCGAGCTCGTCGGAGTGCTCGTCGTCGGAGCGCTGAGCTTCCTGCTGCCGGAGCTGTTCGCGCACCAGACGGTGTGGTCGTGGTTCGGAGGCGGCTACCTCTTCGTGCCGCTCGTGCTTCCCTTCCTCGGTCTGTGGTGGCTGGTCACCCATCGACCCGCGGACCAGGCGACCGTGACGCGGTCTGCGGCGGCGACATCGTGATCGTCTTCCGCGCACCCGGCGACGTCCCGGCCGGCTTCGGCCCGTCGGTCGTCGCGATCGGCAAGTTCGACGGCGTCCATTCGGGCCATCGCGCGGTGATCGATCGGGCGAGGGTGGATGCCGCTGCCGCCGGCGCCCGCGTGGTCGCGGTCACTTTCGACCGCAATCCGCTGGCGCTGCTGCGCCCCGAGATCTGCCCTGACAGTCTCGTCGGCGTCACGCAGAAGCTGCATCTGCTCGCCGAGGCGGGCGTGGACGCCACCCTGATGCTGACCTTCGATCGCGCGCTGGCCGATCTCGACGCCCGCGCGTTCGTCGAGCACGTGCTCGTCGGAGCCCTGGGAGTGCAGATCGTGCTCGTGGGAGCGGATTTCCGGTTCGGGCGCGGGGGAGCGGGCGACGCCGCACTGCTGCGCGACATGGGCAGGGAGTTCGGTTTCGAGGTCGACGTGATCGACGACGTGCGCGCGATCGACGCCGGTCGACGCGTGTCGTCGACGTGGGTGCGCGAGCTGCTCACCGCCGGCGACGTCGCCGGGGCCGCACGGCTGCTCGGCCGGCCGCACGCGGTGCGCGGCGAGGTCGTCCACGGCCTGAAGCGCGGTCGCGAGCTCGGATTCCCGACGGCAAACCTCGCCGCCGACCTCGAGGGGTTCGTCCCCGCCGAGGGCGTGTACGCCGGGTGGCTCGTCGACGCCGGTGCCCCGGGCGACGGGGCGGCCGAGCCGCGCAGCAGCGTCCGCTACCCGGCGGCGATCAGCGTCGGCACGAATCCGACCTTCGACGACGTCGCCGTGCGGCAGGTCGAGGCCTATGTTCTCGACGAGACCGAGCTCGACCTCTACGGGCATGTCGTCGAGGTGGAGTTCGTCGAGCGCATCCGGGGCATGGTGGCGTTCGAAGGGATCGGGCCCCTCATCGAGCAGATGACCGACGACGTCATCCGCGTCCGGCGCCAGCTGACCTGATGCGCTGCGCCGCGGCATCCGTCTCACGAAGCGGCAGCCGGCCATAGACCCGCGCGCCGTGGCGCGCCTACGATCGAGGCGTGCACGCCCTGGTCATCCTCGCCGCCGAAGCCGCCGCCCCGGACTCCGTCAACCTGTGGGGAGCGCTCGGCTGCGCCGTCGCGTACTCCGCCTCGCTGCTGGCGACACTCGATGCGTTCGCCGACCTGATCCTGTCGCGAGGTGACGCGCCCGCCGGACGGCTGACCCCCGGGGTAGGCTTGAAGTCCGCCTCGAAGCTCGCGGCGGCGGCGATCGCGGTCATCGCAGCGGCGATCGTCCTGGCGCTGGACGAGAACTGGTTCGCCTTCCTCACCTTGAGCATCGCGTTCGCAGTGGTCGTCGGAATCGGATTGATCGTGCTGATGCGGCACTCCAGAGCGATGACCGCAGCGCCGGCACGGGCGAGCACAACCGGGTGAGGTGCGCCCGCCCGTACGACACACGATTTCAGGGAGAACCATGAGCCGGACCGATGTGCAGACGCTGCCCGAGCGGGCCATCGCGCTGCTCGGCGGCGAGCCGGACGACACGACGCTGCGGCGCTACCTCCATGGGCTGCCGGGCGTCGACGCGGTGGGGCTCGAGCAGCGGGCGGCGGGGCTCGGCACCCGCTCCATCAAGACCACGTCCAAGGCGTGGGCGCTCGACAAGATCATCGAGCTCATCGACCTCACCACGCTCGAAGGCGCCGACACCCCCGGCAAGGTGCGCTCCCTCGTCGCGAAGGCCCTGACCCCTGATGCGTCCGACCCGACGTGCCCACGCGTGGCTGCGGTGTGCGTGTACGGCGACATGGTGCCGACGGCCGTCGCAGCGCTCGGCGCCGCCCACGGCGACCCGGACGACGGCGGGGTCAGCGTGGCTGCGGTCGCGACGGCGTTCCCGAGCGGGAGAGCATCGCTCGACATCAAGCTCGCCGACACGGCCGAGGCCGTCGCGGCGGGCGCGGACGAGATCGACATGGTGATCGATCGCGGCGCGTTCCTCGCGGGACGCTACGGCCAGGTCTTCGACCAGATCGCCCGGGTGAAGCAGGCCTGCCGGCGCGAGGACGGGACGTACGCGTCGCTCAAGGTCATCCTCGAGACCGGAGAGCTCAACACCTACGACAACGTCAAGCGCGCGTCGTGGCTGTCGATCCTCGCCGGCGGCGACTTCATCAAGACCTCCACCGGCAAGGTGCAGCCGGCCGCGACGCTTCCCGTCACGCTCCTGATGCTCGAGGTCGTCCGCGACTGGCACCGCGCGACGGGCGAGAAGGTCGGAGTTAAGCCTGCGGGCGGCATCCGCACCTCGAAGGACGCGATCAAGTACCTCGTGACCGTCGCCGAGACGGTGGGCGAGGAGTGGCTCCAGCCGCACCTGTTCCGCTACGGCGCGTCCAGCCTTCTCAACGACGTCCTGCTGCAGCGCCAGAAGCTGAAGACCGGTCACTACTCCGGCGCCGACTACGTGACGATCGACTGACGTTCCCATCCCGGTCCCTGAGCTTGTCGAAGGGCACCAACGAAGGACTTCCCATGAGTTTCCTCGAGTACGCACCGGCCCCCGAGTCGCGCGCGGTCCTGAACCTGCGCGACGAGTACGGGCTCTTCATCGACGGCGAGTTCCGCGCCGGCAGCGGGGAGTCGTTCACGACCATCTCGCCCGCCGACGAGTCCCACATCGCCACGATCGCGACGGCGACCGAGGCCGACGTCGACGTCGCCGTCGCCGCCGCCCGCCGTGCCTACGACCGCACGTGGTCGAAGATGAGCGGCCGCGATCGCGGCAAGTACCTGTTCCGGATCGCGCGACTCGTGCAGGAGCGTGCGCGCGAGCTGGCTGTCGCCGAGAGCCTCGACAACGGCAAGCCGATCAAGGAGAGCCGCGACGTCGACGTGCCCCTGGTCGCCGCCTGGTTCTTCTACTACGCCGGCTGGGCCGACAAGCTCGACTACGCAGGGCTCGGCGCCGCACCCCGGCCGCTGGGCGTGGCCGGCCAGGTGATCCCGTGGAACTTCCCGCTGCTCATGCTCGCCTGGAAGATCGCCCCCGCGCTGGCCGCCGGCAACACCGTGGTCATCAAGCCCGCCGAGACGACGCCTCTGTCGGCGCTCGTTCTCGCCGAGATCCTGCAGCAGGCCGACCTGCCGCCGGGCGTCGTCAACATCGTGACGGGCGCCGGGGCCACCGGAGCGGCCGTGGTGCGGCATCCCGACGTGAACAAGGTGGCCTTCACCGGGTCGACCGCCGTCGGCCGCCAGATCGCGAAGTCGGTCGCCGGCACCGACAAGAAGCTGACGCTCGAGCTCGGCGGCAAGGCCGCGAACATCGTCTTCGAGGATGCGCCCATCGACCAGGCCATCGAGGGCATCGTCAACGGCATCTTCTTCAACCAGGGCCACGTCTGCTGCGCAGGCAGTCGCCTGCTCGTGCAGGAGTCGATCCATGACGAGGTCGTCGACCGGCTGAAGAGCCGCCTGTCGACGCTGCGCCTGGGCGATCCGCTCGACAAGAACACCGACATCGGTGCGATCAACTCGCGCGCCCAGCTGGACCGCATCCGCGAGCTCAGCCGCATCGGCGAAGAGGAGGGCGCCGAGCGCTGGAGCGCCGATTGCGTCATCCCCGACAACGGGTTCTGGTTCGCTCCCACGATCTTCACGAACGTGCAGGCGAGCCACCGCATCGCACGCGACGAGATCTTCGGACCTGTGCTGTCGGTCCTCACGTTCCGCACGCCGGGCGAGGCGATCGAGAAGGCGAACAACACGCCGTACGGGCTGTCGGCCGGCATCTGGTCCGACAAGGGATCGCGCATCCTCGCCGTGGCCGACCGGCTGCGTGCGGGCGTGGTATGGGCGAACACGTTCAACCGCTTCGATCCCTCGAGCCCGTTCGGCGGGTACAAGGAGTCGGGCTACGGCCGTGAGGGCGGCCGGCACGGCCTGGCCGCGTACCTGAAGGAGGCGCGCGCATGAGCGAGCGACAAAGCAGACGGCTCAGCGTTCCGAAGACCTACAAGCTCTTCATCGGAGGCGCGTTCCCGCGCAGCGAGTCGGGCCGCACCTACGAGGTCGTCTCGAACAAGGGCGATTTCCTCGCCAACGCCGCGCTGGCCTCGCGCAAGGACGCGCGCGACGCCGTCGTGTCGGCGCGAGGTGCGGTCAAGGGCTGGTCGGGCGCCACCGCGTACAACCGCGGTCAGGTCCTCTACCGCGTGGCCGAGCTGCTCGAGGGCCGCCGCGCGCAGTTCGTCGACGAGATCGTGCAGCAGACGGGCGCTTCCTCCTCCGCCGCCACCGCCGAGGTCGACGAGGCGATCGATCGGTGGGTCTGGTACGCCGGGTGGTGCGACAAATTCGGTCAGGTCGCCGGCAACGGCAACCCCGTCGCGGGCCCGTACTTCAACATCTCGGTCCCCGAGCCGACAGGGGTGGTCGGCATCATCGCTCCCCAGGACACCGCGCTCGTCGGACTCGTGTCGGCGATCGCACCGGCTCTCGTCACCGGCAACTCGGTGGTCGTGGTCGCCTCGCAGCGGTACCCGCTCTCGGCTATCAGCCTCGCCGAGGTGCTCGCGACCAGCGATGTGCCCGGCGGCGTCGTCAACGTGCTCACCGGCTCGCCCGCCGAGATCGCACCGTGGCTGGCGTCTCATCCCGAGGTGCACGCGCTCGACCTCGTCGGCGCCGGAGACCTCGAGTGGGTCGACCTGCAGATCGCCGCGGCCGAGACGCTCACGCGCGTGCTGCCACCGGAGCGGGGAGCGGATGCCGCGGCCCCGAGCCTGCAGCGCATCGCGGCGTTCACCGAGACCAAGACCGTCTGGCACACCAAGAGCCTGGTCTAGCGCGACTCGCTGCTCCGGGGGCGTGGTTCGAGCCCGACGCAGGATCGGATCCGCTGCTGCGGGCAGCGACGGCGACGCGCCGAGCGCCGGCGTCTTCCCACGGCGTGTCGGGGTTCAGCTCCGCGCGTGCGGATCCGGTTCTGCGCCCAGCCCGCTGAGCCGGAGCTGTGCCGGAGGGTCAGTCGAGGCTCAGGCCGCCCCAGTGGCCGGGCTCGCGGAGCTCTCCGTAGTGCACGTCGACGTCGTGCTCCGTGACCGATGCCACGCACGCCAGCAGCGACAGCGTCGGGTAGCCGTGGGGGCGATTGTCGCGGATGATGGCGCGGTCGTCGGTGCTGTCGAGCGTCGCGGACTTCTCCAGGACCTCGACCCACGGCATCCACCATCCGTCGCCGTCAGCCGGTGCGGTCGCGCGGAACTCGTCCAGCCACCGCTCGATGCGGGGCGTCGAGAGGTCGTCGACGTCGTCGTGCGCGATCATGTGCGTGCCGGGCTCCAGCTCGACCGACCGCAGCGCCGCGCCGTCCCAGGTCAGCACGCGGGCCCGTGCACCGTCGACCTCGACCAGGTTGAACCCGTGGGTGCGTGGCGTTCCCGCGGGGGAGCGGCCGGCGACCGAGTCCAGCACGATGCCTCCGCGGGAGACGATCTCGGACTCGGGACGATCGGACACGTCGGCCCGGTTCAGCAGCACGGCGAGTCGTCCTGCGTCGGGGTCGGCGGCCAGCCACGCGCCGCCGGCCCGCACATCGCGCACGCCCACGACTCCGTCGTGCGGCTCGGGCCACCACCGGCCGAGCGGATTCCAGGGTCGCTCCGGGTCTTCGTCGCGGATGGCGAGCACGCGCGTCGGCTCGTCCGCCGACGGGGGAACGCGGATGACGACGGTGCACATCTTCAAGCTCCTGCCTGTCGCGATCCGGGGTCGTGCCAAGATCGGAGGGTGTTCATCGTGGTCGGAGTCACCGGTGGCATCGCCGCCTATAAGACGGTGCAGCTGGTGCGCCTCCTGGTGAAGGGCGGTCACGACGTCCACGTCGTGCCCACCCAGGACGCGGTGCGCTTCGTGGGCCTGCCGACGTGGGAGGCGATCAGCCGCAATCCGGTGACCACCTCCGTCCACGACGACGTCGCGCGGGTGCGTCACGTCGCGCTCGGCCAGTCGGCCGATCTCGTGATCGTGGCGCCCGCGACGGCGAACACCCTGGCGAAGATGGCCGCGGGGCTCGCGGACGATCTCCTCGGAACGACCCTACTCGCGACCACGGCACCGGTCGTCGTCGCGCCGGCGATGCACACCGAGATGTGGCGCCACCCCGCGACGACGCAGAACATGGCGACGCTGCTGGAACGCGGCGTCGTCGTCGTCGGTCCCGACAGCGGCGAGCTCACCGGCGGAGACAGCGGCCCCGGACGGATGTCGGAGCCCGAGGCGATCCTCGAGGTCGCGCTCGCTCAGGTCGATGCAAGAGGCATGGGCGATGCCCGAACGGCGGACCTTGCGGGCCTGCGCGTCGCCGTCAGCGCCGGGGGCACGCGCGAGCCCATCGACCCCGTGCGCTTCATCGGCAACCGCTCGAGCGGGCGCCAGGGTATCGCCGTCGCGCTGGCGGCCGCCGACCGCGGCGCCGAGGTGGTGCTGATCGCCGCCCATGTGGACGACGGGGTGCTCGCCGAGGCATCCGCTCGCCCTGATGTGCGCGTCGTGCGCGTCGGGACCGCCGCCGAACTGGCGCACGAGGCCGCTCTGGCCGCCGAGAGCGCCGACGTCGTCGTGATGGCCGCCGCCGTCGCCGACTATCGCGTGGCGGAGGTCTCTCCCCTCAAGCGCACCAAGGACTCCGCTCCCGGCGGCGGGATCACCCTCGACCTCATCGAGAACGACGATGTGCTGGCGGGCCTGGTCGCCGCCCGACGGGACGGGCAGACGATCGTGGGCTTCGCGGCGGAGACCCCGGCAGCGGGGGAGACCCTGCTCGAGCGAGGGCGCCGCAAGGCGGCACGCAAGGGAGCCGATCTGCTCGCCGTGAACGAGGTGGGCTGGTCGAAGGGATTCGAGACCGCCGAGAATGCGCTCGTCGTGCTGGATGCCGCTGGAGTGGTCACCGCCACTCCGAGCGGGACCAAGCGCGAGGTGGCCGACGCCCTGTGGGACATGGTGCGCGAAACCCGAGCCAAAGCTAAGTAACAGAACGATAACGGCGCATGTAGAGTGGTCCGCACCACGTCGACGAGGACGTGGTGCACGACCCGGAGGACATGCCCGATGCCCGACCTCGCGGCATCCGATCGCGCCCGCGACCGGACCCACGCCCTGTTCGTCGTCTGTGTTCTGGCCGCAGCGAGTCTCGTGATCGCGGTGCTCGGCGCCGCTCCGGCGCGGGTGAGCGCACGGGAGCTGCTCGGCGAGACCCGGACGCCCGGTGACGCCGCGTTCATCGCCAGCCATCGAGGCGGTGCAGCGACGGCACCGGAGAACACGTTGCCGGCGATCACCGCGGCACTGGCCGGCGGCTTCGAGTATGTCGAGGTGGATGTCGCGCTCACAGCCGACCGTCAGCCGGTGCTCCTGCACGACCCCACGGTGGACCGCACGACCGACGGCCACGGGCGCGTCTCGGCGCTGAGCCTCGCCGAGGTCCGGGGGCTGGACGCCGGCTCGTGGTTCGACCCTGCGTATGCGGGAACCCTCGTGCCCACCCTCGACGAGTTCCTCGACGCGCTCGCGGGTGCCGGCGGCCGGGGCATCCTCGAGCTGAAAGGCGAGTGGGATGCCGCAGCGCTCCATGACGCGATCGGCAGGGTCGTCGCGCGTCAGCTCGAGAGCAGAGTGATCCTCGCCAGCTTCGATGCGCGCACGCTGGCTCTCGCTGCGGGGGCCTCGGAGGTGATCTCGCGGCTCCTGATCCTCAAGCACGTGCCCGATGACGTGGTGCAGGCGGTGTTCGAGGCGGGAGCCCGCGGCGTCGTCGTCAGCCGGAAGGCGGTCCTGGCGCGTCCCGAGATCGTCGACGAACTGCACGCGGTGGACGCCCGCGTCGTCGTCTACACCCTCAACCGTGACGAGCACTGGGATGCCGTGACCGCCCTCGGCGTGGACGGCATCGTCACCGACGACCCGCACACCCTGTCGGACTGGCAGAGCGCGTACGTCGGCGCGGACTGACGTCGGCGACGGCGGCATCTCGTCGGCGGATGCGCCGCACGGTAAACTCGGTGGCGGACTCGACGGAGGTGGCGACCTTGGCCGAAGGCGTGAAGCTGGGAGCTCGGATGGTGCGCCGGATCGTGGTGACGGGCGCGGCAACGGCGGCTGTCGTCGCGCTCGCGACGGGATGCCAGCCCGAGCCGGAGCAGACGCCCGTGCCCACCTCGACGCAGAGCGTCGACGCGCCCACTCCCGGACCCTCGGTCACTCCGATCGAGACGGAGCTGCCCGACGCGGCGTTCGAGCTTCCGGGTTCGTGCGAGGAGATCTACTCGGCCGAGATGCGGGCGCAGCTGCAGTCGACGAACCCGCCGCTGAACGATCCCGGCGTCACCATGCTCTCAACCGAGAACGCGGAGATGCTCGAGATCATCCACAGCGGCGCCCCGACCCTGCGATGCTCGTGGGGTCAGCCCAGCGAGTTCGGACTCGCCACCAACGTGACCGTGGTCGACACCGCGCAGGCCGAAGCCGTCGCCCAGGCGCTGCCCGCTGCGGGGTTCGGCTGCGAGCCCCTCGGCGAGGGAACCGTGTGCCGCATCGAGCAGCAGGGGATCACGCTGGACGACGAGGAGTACGCGCGCGGCGAGACGCACTACCTCGGCGAGGGAGCGGTCGTCACGACCGCGTGGATCAACTTCTCGCCCGACGGATACACCGAGGACATCGTCGCCACTCTGTGGGGCTGAGCCGACACGGCGCAGGCTTTCTTTCCTGGATCGGGCATCCCCCGCTAGAATGAGCGCGGGGATAGTCGTTGACGATGTCGCAGCTCGCAGAAGCGAGTGCCCGCGGCCGCCGACGGTGAGCTCCATTCCCGCGTTCGCGACGGCGTCCGCGCCGCCCGCGGGAGCACGCACAACCATCGGTGTCACATCCGATCATCGCCGGCCCCGATCCGGCACTCACGCTCAGGAGGAGCATGCCGACCACGGCACCCGCCCACACGGCGCAGCGTCGCCGCAAGTCCTCGTCCGCGCGCCGCGACGACGACGCCCCCATCATCCCGATCCTCGCCCGCAAGGTGCGCGAGGTCGAGGCGAAGGCCCAGCGAGGCAAGCTCGGGCCGACCAACCGCGTCAAGTTCCAGGTCATCGCGTTCCTGGTGCGCGAGGAGCGCGCGCGGGTGAAGGCCGACACCGAGATCACGGATGCCGTGCGCGCGGAGCTGCTGAAGCGGCTCGACGGCGTCGCGACCATCCTCGCCAAGACCGCCGCGCGAGACACCTCGCTGATCCAGCTCCTCGAAGTCGATCAGGCCACTTCGCCCGTCGCGCGCCGCATGCGCCGCGACTGGCTGCTCGAGTCGGGAGCGGAGCTGCCGCCCGACGAGCTCATCATCACCGACGTCGCGCCGATCGCGGTGAATGTGGTGCCCGCGGCCCTGGCCGAGCGCCAGGTCGTGCCGCCCCAGGTCGAGGCCCGCCAGATGGCGAATCCGTTCCTGGCGCCCGATCTCTCGCTGCGCGCGCCGAAGGAGACGCCGCGTCGCCGCCTGGACAGCTGGGAGCTCATGGGCCCGCTGTACAAGGCGTTCGAGACCGGTGCCGGCGGCTCCAGCGCATCGATGGACCTGCCTCCCGTCCCCGAGTTCGACCGGCTGTCGCCGAAGGGCCTCGAGGTCATGCCGCACCAGTCGCGATTCCTGGAGTCGGTGCGCGACGGCCACCGCACCTTCCTGCTCGCCGACGAGCCGGGCCTCGGGAAGACCGCGGAGTCGGTGCTCGCGGCATCCGTCGCCGGCGCGTATCCGCTCCTGGCTGTCGTGCCCAATGTCGTCAAGATGAACTGGGCACGCGAGGTCGAGCGCTGGACGCCGCACCGCCGCGCAACCGTGATCCACGGCGACGGCGAAGACATCGACGCGTTCGCCGACGTGTTCATCGTCAACTACGAGATCCTCGATCGCCACCTGTCGTGGCTCGGGTCGCTGGGGCTCAAGGGCATGGTCGTCGACGAGGCGCACTTCATCAAGAACCTCAGCTCGCAGCGCTCGCAGAACGTGCTGGCGCTGGCATCGCGCATCCGTGAGCAGGTGCACAACCCGCTGCTCCTCGCGCTGACCGGAACGCCGCTGATCAACGACGTCGAGGACTTCGACGCGATCTGGCGCTTCCTCGGCTGGACGACGGGCGAGAAGCCGGGACCCGCGCTCATGGAGAAGCTCGACGAGACGGGGCTGACCCCAGCCGACAAGGCGTTCTACCCCGAGGCGCGCGAGGCTGTCATCTCGATGGGCATCGTGCGGCGCAAGAAGAAGGATGTCGCCGCCGACCTGCCCGACAAGCTCATCGCCGACCTGCCGGTCGAGCTGGACGACGAGTTCGGCCGTTCGATCCGCCAGGCGGAGCGCGAGCTCGGCGAGCGGCTCGCCGCCCGGTACCGCCGCATCATCGAAGCCCGCGGCGACCGCGGCCTCGCGATCGGCGAGGTGGATGCCGACATCGTGCGCCTGGTCGCCCAGAACGAGCTCGAGGAGGCCAAGGCCGCCGGCACCGGCTCCGAGAACGTGTTCACGATGGTCCGTCGGATCGGTCAGGCCAAGGCGCTTCTCGCTGCGGACTACGCCGCCCAGCTGCAGCGCTCGGTCGGCAAGGTCGTCTTCTTCGCGAAGCACATCGACGTCATGGACGCGGCCGAGGCGCACTTCGCGTCGGCGGGCCTGAAGACGGTCTCGCTGCGCGGAGACCAGACCACCACCGCACGCCAGCAGGCGATCGACTCGTTCAACAACGATCCCGACGTCGGGATCGCGGTCTGCTCGCTCACCGCCGCCGGCGTGGGCGTGAACATGCAGGCTTCGTCGAACGTCGTGCTGGCCGAGCTGTCGTGGACCGCAGCCGAGCAGACGCAGGCGATCGACCGCGTGCACCGGATCGGCCAGGACGAGCCGGTCACCGCGTGGCGCATCATCGCGGCGCACACCATCGACACGAAGATCGCCGAACTCATCGACTCGAAGCAGGGGCTCGCTCAACGCGCCCTCGACGGAGAAGCGGTCGACCCGCAGTCGAGCGACTCGGTGCAGCTCTCGGCGCTCATGCACCTCACGCGTCAGGCGCTCGGGGCGGCTTAGACACGCGACCACGAGGAGGATGCGCGACGGCCCGGCGCGCGTCCTCCTCGCGTTTCCGCCGTGTGGCAGGGTGCGGCATCCGGCACTAATGTCGGGTGAGGCAGCGTCGCCGACTCTCTTCACCCGACAGCGAGGAACACAGCTATGAAGATCGGCATCCTGACGAGTGGCGGCGACTGCCCCGGACTCAACGCGGTCATCCGCGGCGTCGTGCTCAAGGGGACGACCTCGTACGACCTGGAGTTCGTCGGCATCCGCGACGGCTGGAAGGGCGTCGTCGACGGCGACTTCTTCCCGCTGACCCGCCACGAGGTCAAGGGTCTGTCGAAGGTCGGCGGGACGATCCTCGGCACCAGCCGGACCAACCCCTATGAAGGCCCGCGCGGCGGCGCCGAGAACATCGCGAAGACGATGTACGGCCACCGGCTCGACGGCATCATCGCGATCGGCGGCGAAGGCACGCTCGCGGCCGCCAACCGCCTGGCGAACGACGGCATCAACGTGCTCGGTGTGCCCAAGACGATCGACAACGACCTGCGCGCCACCGACTACTCGTTCGGCTTCGACACCGCCGTCAACATCGCCACCGACGCGATGGACCGCCTGCGCACCACCGGCGACTCCCACCAGCGCTGCATGGTGGCCGAGGTCATGGGCCGGCACGTCGGCTGGATCGCGCTGCATGCGGGCATGGCCGCCGGCGCGCACGCCATCTGCATCCCCGAGGTGCCGATGTCGATCGACGAGATCTGCGCGCAGGTCACCAAGGCTCACGACCGCGGTCGTGCTCCGCTGGTCGTCGTGTCGGAGGGCTTCACCCTCACCGGCATGGACGAGGCTTTCAGCGACAAAGGACTCGACGCCTTCAACCGCCCGCGTCTGGGCGGCATCAGCGAGGTCCTGGCGCCCGAGATCGAGCGCATCACCGGCATCGAGACGCGCTCGACGGTGCTCGGCCACATCCAGCGGGGCGGGTCTCCGTCAGGCTTCGACCGCGTCCTGGCGACGCGACTGGGTCTGCACGCTGCCGACGCCGTCGTCGACGGTGCCTGGGGCCAGATGGTGGCGATGCGCGGCACCGACATCGTGCGGGTTCCGTTCGCCGAGGCGCTCGGCGAGCTCAACACCGTCCCGCTTTACCGCTACGAAGAGGCCGCCGCCCTCTTCGGCTGACCCGCGGTCGGGCTGGCCGGTTGCCGAGAACAGGTGTTCTGCCGAGAACAGGCCTCTTCCGGCATCCGTCGTCCTGTCTGCGCCAGATCACCTGTTCCAGGTAACGGGACGGCGGGCGTGGATCGCTGGCTGATCGCCGTGACCGACAAGGCAGCGCGCCGGCCACTTGCTGAGCACAGGTGCTATGGCGTCAAGAGGCACGGCATTGGTCGTCCTGCGTGCGAGGGATCACCTGTTCCAGGCAACGGGGCGGCGGTGCGCGCCCTGCGCGATCGCAGTCAGCACGGTGTGCCCTGCGACGGGTGACGAGGGGAGGTTCCGCGATCCGAGGCATGCCGGCCAGTGTGGCGCGGCGCGCAGACCCTTACCCGGCCACCGAGACGATCCGTGGAAACGGCCCAGCCCACGCCGGGTTGGGGAGCGGGCCGATCGTCGTCCTGCGTGCGCCAGAACACCTGCTCTGGGCGCTGGAGCGGGGGCAGACGGCGAGCGGATGCCTCGGCCGAAGCATCCGATCGCCGGCCCCCGCGACAGGGATCAGGCGTCGGCGACGCCGAGGGTGTCGAGCAGCCAGGCGAGCTCGAACGCCCGCTCACGCCACGCGTTGTAGCGGCCGCTGACGCCGCCGTGGCCCGCCACCATTTCGCACTTGAGGAGCGCGTCGGCGCCGACCTCGCGCAGCCGCGCCACCCATTTCGCCGGCTCGACGTACAGGACGCGGGTGTCGTTGAGCGAGGTCACCGCGAGGACCTTCGGGTATGAGGCATCCGTCCGCACGTTCTCATACGGCGAGTACGACTTCATGTACGCATAGACGTCGGGATTGTGCAGCGGATCGCCCCACTCGTCCCATTCGATGACGGTGAGCGGGAGCGAGGGGTCGAGGATCGTCGTCAGGGCGTCCACGAAGGGCACGTCGGCGAGGATGCCCGCGAACAGCTCGGGCGCGAGGTTCGCGACGGCGCCCATCAGCAGCCCACCCGCCGACCCGCCCTCGGCGACCATCTGCGCGGGGGTCGTGTATCCGCCGTCGACCAGATGCCGCGCGCTGTCGACGAAGTCGGTGAAGGTATTGCGCTTGTTGAGGAGCTTGCCGTCCTCGTACCACTGGCGTCCCATCTCGCCGCCGCCGCGGACGTGGGCGACGGCGAAGACGACTCCGCGGTCGAGCTCCGACAGGCGCGCCACCGAGAAGCCGGGCTCGATGGAGTGCTCGTACGACCCGTATCCGTACAGGTGCACCGGACGGGGCGCGGTGCCCACCTCGCCGAAGGCCCGCTTGTAGACCAGTGAGATGGGGATCTGGGTGCCGTCCTGCGCGGTCGCCCACACACGGGACTGCGCGTAGTCGTCGGGCTCGTATCCGCCGAGGACCGGCTGACGCTTGCGCAGGTGCAGCTCGCGCGTCGCCACGTCGAAGTCGTACACCGTCCCTGGCGTCACGAACGAGCCATAGCCGAGGCGCAGCAGCGGCGGCGCCCACTCGGGGTTGCCGCCCGTGCCCACCGAGTACAGCGGCTCGTCGAATGCGATCTCGCTCACGCCGCCGGTGGTGTAGTCGAGCATCCCGAGGCGCGCGAGTCCGTCGCGGCGGTAGCCGACGACGCCCCAGTCCCGGAAGGTCGACACGCCCAGCAGCCGCTCGCCCGGGCGGTGCGGGATCACGACGGCGCGCTCGCCGGCCGGGTCGGATGCCGGGACACGGACAAGCTCGAAGTCCAGGGCTCCGTCGTTGTGCAGCACGAACAGCACGTCCTCGCCGTCGATGACGGCGTGGGCGCTCTCGTACTCGACGCCTTCGGTGCGCGGCCACACCACGCGCGGCTCGGAGCGCAGGTCGGAGGCATCGACCAGCCATTCCTCTGACGTGATCGAGGAGCCGATCTCGATCATGAGGTAGCGGTCGCTGCGGGTGAAGCCGGCGCCGACCCAGTAGCGCTCGTCGGGCTCGTGGAAGAGCTTCGCGTCGGCGTCGACGGGGGTGCCGAGCTCGTGCAGCCACACGGTGTCGGGGCGCCACGCGTCGTCGACCGTCGTGTAGACGATGAAGCGCCCGTCGGGCGAGAAGGTCGCGCCGGCGAAGGTGCCGGGGATCTCGTCGGAGAGCTGCTCGCCCGTGTCGAGGTTGCGCACCCGCACGGTGTATCGCTCGTCGCCGGCGACATCGACGCCGTACAGCATGAGCGTGCCGTCGTTCGAGATCTCGAAGCTGCCGAGCGAGAAGAACTCCTGGCCCTCGGCCTCGACGTTGCTGTCGAGGAGGATCTGCTCGCCGGGCACCGCGGTGTCGGGCGTCAGCTCGGGCGGGGTCCAGTCGTCGGGGGAGGCGAGCGGTGCGCGGCACTGGATGCCGTACTGCTGGCCTTCGACGGTGCGACCGTAGTACCACCACTGACCGCGGCGGGTGGGCACCGAGAGATCGGTCTCGAGCGTGCGGCCCTTGATCTCGCCGAAGATGCGCTCACGCAGCTCCTCGAGATGCGCGGTGCGCGCGCGCGTGTAGGCGTTCTCAGCCTCCAGGTGTGCGATGACCGCTGCGTCCTCCTTCGCCCGGAACCACTCGTAGCGGTCCTCCACCTCGTCGCCGTGGTGGGTGCGGACGATCGGCCTGGCCTCGGCGATCGGTGCGGACGTGGGGGCGGATGCTGCGGCAAGCGTGTCGTCGACGGTCACACGTCCACGCTAGTCGAGCCCTCCGGCACCGGCTCAGCGGACGGTGATGAGCAGGCGCTGCCAGCCGGCCGAGCCGTCGGGAGCGATGGGTGCGCGCTCCTGGATCTGGACGGTGCCGTCGTTGTCGACCGCCCGCGCCGTGATGTAGTGCGTGCCCGGCGTCGCCTCCCACCCCAGCCGCCACTGAACCCAGGTGTCGTCGTTGAGAGGCGTCGAGAGCTCCGCCGGCTGCCAGTCGCCGTCGTCGATCGAGACCTCGACCCGGTCGATGCCGATCGTCTGAGCCCACGCCATTCCGGCGATCACGGCCCCGCCGGCGTCGATGGGCGTGCCGGCGCGCGGGGTGTCGATGCGCGACGACATCTTGATCGGAGCCTTGGCGCTGTAGCCCCGCGGCGTCCAGTAGGCCTCGTCCTTCTCGAACGTCGTGACGGTCAGCTGCGTCAGCCACTTGGTCGCCGACACGTAGCCGTACAGGCCGGGGACGACCATGCGCACAGGGAAACCGTGTTCGAAGGGGAGCGGCTCGCCGTTCATCGTGACGGCGAGGATGGCGTCCCGGCCATCGTCGGTGAGAGTCTCGAGCGGCGTGCTGGCGGTGAAGCCGTCAACGCTGCGCGAGAGCACCATGTCGGCGCCGCCGGTGGGCTTCGCCAGTCGCAGCAGGTCGCGCACCGGCACACCCGTCCAGATGGCGTTTCCGACGAGCCCGCCGCCCACCTCGTTGGACACGCAGGTGAGGGTGATCGCGTACTCGTCGAGCCCGCGGTCCAGCAGCTCCTGGAAGGTGAGCTCGAGCGGCTGCTCGACCATGCCGTCGATGGTCAGCCGCCACGTCTGCGGATCGACCGAGGGCACGGTCAGCGCGGTGTCGACGCGGTAGAAGTCGCTGTTGGGCGTGATGAGGGGTGAGAGGCCGGGCACGTCGAGCTCAGCGCCCGCGGGAATCGACACCTTCGACCGCGGCGCGGGCAGACGAAGGGCCTCGCGGATGCCGGCGATCGAGCTCGTCGCGGCGGACACCGCCCGCGCTCCCACCCCCACCACGACCGCTGCGGCAGCGGAGACCAGTGCGAGCGTGAGGAAGGCGCGACGACTCGGCGCGACGGCGGATGCGCCGGCCGCGGGCTCCGCGGTCGCGTCGGCCGTGCTCGAGGAGCCATCGCCCGCCGCAGCGCCGGCTCCGGGGGAGGACGTCGACGCCGCATCCCGCCACGCACGGAGCCGCCGCGCCAGCAGCCACAGGACCGCACCGCCGGCGGCGGCTCCGGCCAGCGGCGGCAGGAAGGCGAACATCGTCACGCCGGCCCGGGTGAGAATAGCGGCAGTCGCGAGGCCGGCTCCGACCGTGAGGAGGACGACGCCCGCGAACGGCTTGGCCAGCTCGAGCATGCCCGCGATCGACGAGGCGACCACGACGGCAAGGCCGAGGCCGGCCAGCAGAGCGATCTTGTCGTACTCGCCGAAGGTGCTGATCGCCAGCTCCTTGAGCGGCTGCGGCACGATGTCGATGACGAAGGAGCCGACGGCCAGGAGCGGGCTGGCCTCCCGGGCGACCAGGAGCGCCATCAGCTCGGCGGCGGCGAGCAGCACGGCCGCCGAGACGATCCCCGCACCGGCGCCGAGCAACCAGAAGCGCGCCCCCGCAATCCGCGTTCGCATGTGCCGCCCCTCCGTCGCGGACGCACCTGCGCCCGCTGTTTGTTCGCGGCCGCCCCGGGACCGGATTGGACGCCGCGACCATCCATCCGGGCGTCGGTCGGGCATCAGCCCCGTCGAGTTGTTCCTCCGGGCCGCCGCTGTAGGATTCTTTCTGGCCGGTTGCCGGTTCCTGAACTCCTGGTGAACTCTTCGTTCGTCACGCCGATCCCGTCGGCATCCACATCCCTTCTTCCCGGAAAGCGAACGGTGGAAACCGCAACCCTCATCATCGTGCTGGTGATCGTGCTGGCTCTGTTCTTCGACTTCACGAACGGCTTCCACGACACGGCCAATGCGATGGCGACGCCCATCGCCACCGGCGCGCTCAAGCCCAAGACCGCCGTCCTGCTGGCGGCTGTGCTGAACCTCGTCGGAGCTTTCCTGTCGACGGAAGTCGCCAAGACCATCTCGGGCGGCATGATCCGGGAGGACGAGATATCGGCCACGGTCTTTCCGGCGATCATCTTCGCGGGACTGATCGGGGCGATCACGTGGAACATGCTCACGTGGCTGCTCGGGCTGCCGTCCTCCTCATCTCACGCTCTGTTCGGCGGGCTCATCGGCGCCACGCTCGTCGGGGTCGGGTTCATGGCCATCGACTTCAGCGTCGTGATGTCCAAGGTGATCCTGCCGGCGCTGATCGCGCCGCTCACGGCCGGGATCATCGCGTTCACCGTGACCAAGCTCGCCTACGCGATCACGCGCCGCTACGACAGCAAGGCCGACGGCCGCTCCGGCTTCCGTTTCGGACAGATCTTCACGTCGTCGCTCGTGGCCCTCGCGCACGGCACCAACGACGCGCAGAAGACCATGGGCGTCATCACCCTCGCGCTCATCACGGTGGGCTGGCAGTCGCCCGAACAGGCCGACCCGCAGACGTGGGTGATCTTCGCCTGTGCCATCACCATCGCGCTCGGCACCTACATGGGCGGATGGCGCATCATCCGCACTCTCGGCAAGGGGCTGACCGAGGTGAAGCCGGCGCAGGGATTCGCCGCCGAGAGCTCGACTGCGGCCACGATCCTCGCTTCCAGCGCCCTGGGCTTCGCACTGTCGACCACGCAGGTCGCGTCGGGCTCGGTGATCGGCTCGGGCCTCGGGCGCCGCGGATCGCAGGTGCGCTGGCGCACCGCAGGCCGCATCATGATCGGCTGGATTCTCACGCTTCCCGCTGCCGGCGGCGTCGGCGCGCTCGCAGCGCTCATCGTGGTGTGGCTCGGGTTCTGGGGCATCGTGATCGATACCGTGCTGGCCGTCGTCATCGTGCTCGCGCTCTTCCTGCGCTCGCGCCGTGACCAGGTCACGGCAGCGAACGCCATGAGCGAAGTGGCCGAGTCGGGGCGGGCGGTGAAGGTGAAGCGCAACCCGCCGCCCACCCGCCGCCAGCGGGCGATCGCCCGCGAGGAGGCTCGGCGTGCTGCCGCCGAGAAGTCCGCTGTGAAGAGGGCCGAGAAGGCAGCCAAGGCGGCCGAGCGAACACCGCCCGCTCCCGAGAACGGAGGCGAGCGATGATCGCCATCGACTGGATCGCCTTCGTCCAGGTCTTCGTCGCTGCGCTGACCGCGGCGGTGCTCGTCGTCGGTTTCTACGCGCTGGGCCTGCGGCTGCTCGTGCGCGCGGGACGAGCGCCCGTCGTCGCTCCGGTGGAATTCACCGACGCCATCACCGTCATCTCCGAGAAAGAGGCCCGCCGAGCCGCGAAGGCAGCCGCCAAGGCGGCCAAGCGCAGCCCGCTCACCGACGCGCAAAAGCGCCTCGCGCTGGTGGGGGCGTACGGGTCGTTCGGCGTGTGCGCGGCGGCCGTGCTCGGCGGTCTGCTTCTCATCGTGTTCAACCACTGACAGCCGGGGCGCGTCGGGACCACCGCCTAGGCTGAGGCCATGAGCGTGCAACTCGGTCAGTACCCGCCCGCACGGCGGACGATCCTGCATCTCAGCGATACGCACCTCTTGGCGGGCAATCGGCCGCTCGGAGGGCAGTACGACACAGCGGCCAATCTCGCTCGGACCCTCGCCGCCGCCGAGGCCACCGGCATCCGTCCCGACGCCATCGTCTTCACCGGCGATCTCACCGATCTCGGCGAGCCCGAAGCGTACGCGGCGCTGCGCGAAGCGGTGGAACCCGTGGCGGCCCGCCTCGAGGCGCCGGTGGTCTGGGTCGCCGGCAACCACGACGAGCGTCCTGCTCTGCGACGCGGACTCCTCGACCTCGACGCGACCGAGGATCCGGTGACCGGGGTCTGGGATCTCGGCGGTCTGCGGCTGATCGCCCTCGATACGACCGTGCCGGGATGGCACCACGGCGACCTCGACGAGGCGCAGCTGTCGTGGCTGCGAGACGTGCTGTCGGAGCCGGCACCGCTGGGCACGATCCTCGCGCTGCATCATCCGCCGCTGCCGTCCCACGTGCCGCTGTTCGACATCCTCGAGCTGCGCGATCAGCGGCGCTTCGCGAACGCCGTCGCCGGCACGGACGTGCGGGCGATCCTCGCCGGGCACCTGCACTACTCGACCAGCGGGACTTTCGCCGGCATCCCCGTGAGCGTGGCCGCCGCCAGCTGCTACACGATGAACCTCTCGCGCCCCGCCGTCGACGTGAACGGCATGGACGCCGGCCAGTCGTGCCAGCTGGTGCACGTCTACGACGACACCATCACCCACGCGGTCGTGCCCGTCGTCGAGGCTCGCACCGGGGACTACTTCTCGGCGGAGTGGGTGGAGCGGATGGCGCGGCTGACGCCCGACGAGCGGCTCGAGGCCTTCTCGCGCAAGCGTCCCTGACTCCGGGGCGTGCGCCATCGCGTACGTTGACGCACCAGCGGTGTACGTCGCGTACAACGCCCGTGCGGCAGGTCGCGAGTAGTGTCGAGGCATCCCCGCACACCGCTGTGATCGACCCACAAGGACTGCACACATGGCTCTGGACGCAATGACGCGAACTCGCACCGAGACCGATTCGCTGGGAGCTCTCGAGATCCCCGCCGACGCATACTGGGGCATCCACACCGCCCGGGCGCTGGAGAACTTCCCGATCTCGAAGCGACCGATCTCGGTCTACAAGGACCTCGTCAAGGGTCTCGCGATGGTCAAGCAGGCCTCCGCCCGGGCGAATAAGGAGATCGGCGTGCTCGCGCCCGAGAAGGCCGATCTCATCGACCGCGCCGCGCAGCTGGTGATCGACGGCCAGTTCCACGACCAGTTCGTGGTCGGGGTCATCCAGGGCGGCGCCGGCACCTCGACCAACATGAACGCCAACGAGGTCATCACCAACATCGCCCTCGAGCTGGCGGGTCGCGAGAAGGGCGACTACGCCTTCCTCTCGCCCATCGACGACACCAACCGCAGCCAGTCGACGAACGACGTGTACCCGACCGCCATCAAGGTGGGTCTGGGCCTGGACCTCCTCACCCTGCTGGACGAGCTCGAGCTGCTGCGGCGGGCGTTCCTGGCCAAGGCCGTCGAGTTCCATGACGTGCTGAAGGTCGGCCGCACGCAGCTGCAGGACGCCGTGCCGATGACGCTCGGTCAGGAGTTCCACGGCTTCGCCACGACTCTCGGCGAGGACCACAGCCGCCTCAAAGAGAACGCGTACCTCCTCTACGAGATCAACATGGGTGCCACGGCCATCGGCACCGGCATCACCACACATCCGGGCTACGGGCAGGCGGTGCTCCGTCATCTGCGCGAGATCAGCGGCCTCGACCTCGATCTGGCGACAGACCTCGTCGAGTCGACGAGCGACACCGGCGCCTTCATGTCGTTCTCGTCGTCGCTCAAGCGCAACGCGATCAAGCTGTCGAAGATCTGCAACGACCTGCGGCTGCTCTCCTCCGGACCTCAAGCCGGCTTCGGCGAGATCAACCTGCCGGCGCGCCAGGCGGGCTCGAGCATCATGCCCGGCAAGGTGAACCCGGTGATCCCCGAGGTGGTGAACCAGGTGGCGTTCGCCGTCGCCGGCGCCGACCTGACCGTGACCATGGCGGTCGAGGGCGGCCAGCTGCAGCTGAACGCGTTCGAGCCGGTCATCGCGCACTCGATCTTCCAGTCCATCACCTGGATGCGGCGGGGGATGCACACACTCCGCGTGAACTGCGTCGACGGCATCACCGCCAACCGCGAACGCCTGGGCGCAATGGTGGGCTCGTCGGTGGGCGTCATCACGGCGCTGACGCCCTTCATCGGCTACTCGGCGGCAGCCGCGCTCGCCAAGACGGCGCTGCTGACCAAGCGCAGCGTCGCCGACCTCGTGGTCGAGGCCGGGCTGATGTCGCGCGAGGACGTCACCAAGCAGCTCTCGCCCGCGCGCCTGTCGGGTCTCGAGACGATCACCGCCGCGATCTCGGTGATTCCGCAGGAGGCAGCCGAGCCCGGCGACGATCCCGGAGCTCTGTAGGCCCTCGGCGCCGTACGGGAGCGGGCGGCGCGGGCGATTGCCCGCCGCCTCGATCTGCCGATACGGTCATGCTCAGTCCCACCACGAGAGGAATCGACATGACCGACCCGCAGAATCCCGCCGACCCCGCCCCTCCCGCCGGCGCGAACGTGCCGCCGCCGCCCGCGTACGATGCCGCCCCGTCCGCCGCACCGGCTGCGGCGCCCGCCTACGACGCAGGCCCGCCGGCCGCACCCGCC
>NZ_CAJF01000044.1 GCF_000304335.1 Microbacterium yannicii PS01
GAGGACCATCCGTCCTCGCTGCGCAGCGGGCCGGCCGCGCCGATGTAGCCTGAGGCGACGAACGGAGACCGGACCCAGATCACGCCGTCCCGCACCTCGACATCGACGCCGGGGAACGGCGTGAGGCCCTCGCCGGTGTCGAGCGCGACGAACGACAGCTCGGCCGCGCCGTAGTACGCGGTCACGCGCAGACCGGCTGCTTCCGCACGGCGGCGAAGGGCCGCATCGAGGTGCGAGCCGCCGACGAGGGCCGTGCGCAGCCTCGGCGGCGGACCGGCGTCGAGCACGGCGCGCAGCGCCGGCGGCGTCCCATGGAAGCAGGTGACGTCGGAGGCCATCGGATCGTCGATTCCGGACCCGCCGATCGTGAGCCCTTCGAGTCTGGGGCGAGGGCCGCCGGCGAGCGCGTGGGCGAGCGAGAAGAGTGTGAGCGAGGCGGAGGGCGGAGCGGGAAGGCTCACGACGGCGTCCTCGCCGGCGTCGAGAAGGGCCGCTACGACACCGAACGAGCGCTCCCACGACGCGGCGCTGCGAACGACGATGCGGGGCGTGCCGCTCGAGCCGGAGGTGAGTGTCGCCCATGCCGCATCGTCGGGAAGCTCCGCCTCCGCGGCCAGAGCGGCCAACGCGGACCAATGGGCCGCCGGGAGTCGGCGATCGCCCACGAGCGGCACGTCCCCCGCTTCACGAATGTCGCGGAGCGTGTCCAGGAGGTCCGGGCCATCCCCGACGATCGGGACGATCACGGCACGCGCGCCGGTTCGCCGCGGCGCGACACCGCAGGCGTGGCCGTCCATTCCCTGCGGAACGCCCGCGGGTATCCCTTCACGAGCGTCGTGACGATGAGCGTCGCGAGCACGGCTTTGACCGCGTCGCCGGGCAGGAAGACCAGGCTTGTGAGCGCCGTCTCGGCCAGGGGCAGTCGGGTGATGAGGCTCTGAACCGGCACTCCGATCGCAGAGACGACCAGGATGCCGCCTGTCACGACTCCGACGAGGGTTCGCCAGACGACAGGTCTGCGGCCACCGGCGTGCACGATGAGACCGATGACGATCGCTCCCACGATCCAGCCGGCCAGGTATCCGGCGGACGGTCCGAAGAACACGCCGATGCCGCCGCGGCCGCCGGCCAGCAGCGGCAGCCCGACGGCGACGAGCGCCAGCACGACAGTGACCGAGAGAGCGCCCAGCCAGGGGCCGAGGACGGCGCCGGCGAGCATGACGCCCAGCGTCTGCGCGGTAATGGGAACCGACCCGAAAAGCGTGAAGCCGCCGGGCAGCCCGAGGAAGGCGATGATCGCCGCGAAGACGGCGACGCGAGCGAGGTCCGTCGCGTCGATGGGGCGCCGAGCCCAGCGGGCGCGATCTGACGGGGAGGGCGTGACCATGGAGTTCCTTCGCGCGACAGCATCCTGAACGGTGTTCACCTGAACAGCGTTCACTATACTGGCGGCGTGACGAGAGCGGGAGCCGGGCGGGGACACTCGCGCGACGACGTCGCCCGCGAGGCACTGCGGATCCTCGACGAGTACGGCCTTCCCGATCTCACGATGCGCCGGCTCGCCGCCGCGCTCGAGGTTCAGCCCAGCGCTCTCTACTGGCACTTCCCCAGCAAGCAGAGCCTGCTCGCCGAGCTCTCCGACCGGATCGTCGCCCCGGCACCCGCTCCCGCTTCCGCGGGATCCGACTGGGGTTCGCACCTGACCACGCAGGCCTTCGCTCTCCGCGAGGCACTGCTGTCCCACCGCGACGGCGCCGAAGTCGTCGCGAGCACGATCGCCCTCGGGCTCGGGGCGACGGCGGCGCGCGACCGACTGAGCCAGGCGATCGCGATCGGCGGCTTCGACGATCTCACGGTGCGACGCGCCACGACCACGCTGCTGCACTTCGTCCTGGGCCATGTGTCGCACGAACAGCAGAAGATGCAGTTCGACAGCCTCGGCATCCGCGGCTCCGACTCCGCCGATCCGAGCAAAGACACCGCCGAGGCCGAGTTCGCCTTCGGCGTGGGTCTGCTCGTCACCGGGCTGCGGGAGAGCCTGACCGCTGCCGGGTCCTGACTGAAGCTCCCACGCGGACGGCGCGGATGGGCGAGAGTGTCAGGACGTGAGGACCTGGGCGGTGCCGGCGGGAGCGTTCGGCCCCATCTCGTCGGCGATGCGGTTCGCCTCCTCGATCAGCGTCGCGACGATATCCGCCTCGGGCACGGTCTTGATGACCTGCCCCTTGACGAAGATCTGTCCCTTGCCGTTGCCCGAGGCCACCCCGAGGTCGGCTTCGCGAGCCTCGCCCGGCCCGTTGACGACGCAGCCCATGACGGCGACGCGCAGCGGAACCGTCATGTCTTTGAGACCCTCGGTGACGTTGTCGGCGAGCGTGTAGACGTCCACCTGAGCGCGACCGCAGGACGGGCACGACACGATCTCGAGCTTGCGCTCGCGCAGGTTCAGGGACTGCAGGATCTGGTGGCCGACCTTCACCTCTTCTGCGGGCGGCGCCGACAGCGACACGCGGATGGTGTCACCGATGCCCTCTCCGAGGAGGATGCCGAAGGCCGTGGCGCTCTTGATGGTCCCCTGGAACGCGGGCCCGGCCTCGGTCACCCCGAGGTGGAGCGGCCAGTCCCCCATCCCGGCGAGCAGGCGGTAGGCCTGCACCATGATGACCGGGTCGTTGTGCTTCACGGAGATCTTGAAGTCGTGGAAGTCGTGCTCCTCGAACAGGCTCGCCTCCCACCGCGCGCTCTCGGCGAGCGCTTCGGGGGTCGCCTTGCCGTACTTCTGGAGCAGTCGCGGGTCGAGCGATCCGGCGTTCACACCGATCCGCAGGGAGACACCGGCGTCCTTGGCGGCCTTGGCGATCTGGCCCACCTGATCGTCGAACTTGCGGATGTTGCCGGGGTTCACCCGAACGGCGGCGCATCCCGCGTCGATCGCCTGGAACACGTACTTCGGCTGGAAGTGGATGTCGGCGATCACCGGGATCTGGCTCTTCTTGGCGATGATGTGCAGCACGTCGGCGTCGTCCTGCGACGGCACGGCGACCCGCACGATCTCGCAGCCCGACGCGGTGAGCTCGGCGATCTGCTGCAGGGTGGCGTTGATGTTCGTCGTCGGCGTCGTGGTCATCGACTGCACGCTCACCGGCGCGTCGCCCCCGACGAGCACCTTGCCGACCTTGATCTGTCGGCTCTTGCGGCGGGGGGCGAGAGTTTCGGGGACCTTGGGCATCCCGAGATTCACGGCTGGCACGTCCTCCACCCTACGCGGGCTGGATGTGCGCGGGCTGGCCGGACGGTGATCGGATGCTGCGTCCCCGACCCGAGAGGCGCACGGTGTATCTTCCCGCCATGAGCTTGAGCCACCGTCTGACGCGCATGACCGGGCGCGACCCGCATCAGGCGCACCGTGCCGCCACACCGCTCGAGCTGCTCTTCGACCTCGTCTTCGTCGTCGCGTTCAGTCAGATCGGGAGTCAGACGGCCCACTACCTCGAGCTGGGGCACGTCTCGACGGCCGTCATCGGCTTCGCCGTCGGCACGTTCGCGGTGACGTGGGCGTGGATCAACTACTCCTGGCTCGCCTCGGCGTACGACACCGACGACATCTTCTTCCGGGTGGCCACTCTCGTGGTCATGGTCGGCGTCCTCATCGTCGCCCTCGGCGTGCCCGACGTCTTCCACTCGATCGAAGAGGGCCACCACGTCGACAACACGGTGGTGGTCGCCGGATACGTCGTGATGCGCGTCGCGACCGTTGCCCTGTGGATCCGCGCCGCGCGCCACGACGAGGCTCGCCGCAAGACGGCGCTCGCCTACATCGTCAACATCTCCATCGCGCAGCTGGGCTGGATCGCGCTCATCTTCCTCAGCCTGCCCGTCGGCATCACGCTCGTCTTCACGACGATCCTCATGCTGCTGGAGCTGGCCGGACCGCTCTTCGCCGAGAAGCGGTTCGGGGCCACGCCGTGGCACCCGCATCACATCGCCGAGCGCTACGGACTGCTCATCATCATCACGCTCGGCGAGGTCATCCTCGGCACGATCCTCGCGATCTCGGCGGTCATCGAAGAGCAGGGGTGGTCGCTGGAGGCGGGGATCATCGCCTTCGGCGGCACCGCGCTCGCCTTCGGGATGTGGTGGAACTACTTCGTCATCCCGTTCGGCGATGTGCTGGAGCGGCATCGCTGGCGAGGCTTCCCGTGGGGCTACCTGCACCTGTTCATCTTCGGCTCCCTCGTGGCCGTCGGCGCGGGGCTGCACGTGGCCGCCAACGTGATCTCTCACCATGCGCACGTCGACGCCACGTTCGCCGTGCTCAGCATCGCCATCCCGGTGCTGGTGTACCTGACGTTCCTCTTCGGGACCTACGCCGTCACCGTGATGCAGTTCGACCCGTTCAACATCTACCTCTACCTGGGTTCGGTGGCAGCCCTCGCGGCGAGCGTCGTCGCGGTGTCGCTCGGCGCTTCGCTGGGCACCGCGCTGCTGCTGATCGCCTGCGCACCGGCGGTCGTCGTCGTCGGCTACGAGACCGTCGGGTGGCGGCACGGAGAGCAGATCATCCAGCGCGCCACCCGCTGAGACGGCGGCGGGCGTGGCCGAACCGCGCTGTGGTAGGTTCGGCCCATGTCCGCACACCTCACCTGGTGGCTCACCGCGTAGGCGGTGGGTTTCGCGCGACTCCGACCGCCCCCGAGGGCGGTCTTCTTTTTCGTACGGGACACCGCCCCACGACGAAAGACTCCAGAGCTATGACCGGGCCCTCCCACCCCTCGATTCCAGAGATCGCTGCCAGCGGCATCCCGTTCGCCCTCATCGCGCGCGACGGCCGGACCGTCGAGCTGCTCACCGGCGACGTCGTCGACGTCGACCTCCTCGGCGACATCCCGCTGATCGACGAGCACGGGAAGGCACGCGAGGTGCTCGCCCTCGTGCCGTTCCGTCAGGTGCGCGAGCGCGGGTTCGAGTGCCACGACGACGGCGCCCCGCTGCGCTGCCTCATCGTCGGCGAACGCACCACCATCGCGCGGGACGATGCGCTCGCGCAGCTGCCGACGGCACCCGTTCCCCTCGAAGACGCCGGCTTCGACATTGCCGACGAGGACTACGCCGAGATCGTCCGCCGCGTGATCGCGGACGAGATCGGACGCGGCGAGGGCGCCAACTTCGTGATCCGGCGCGACTTCACCGCGGGAGTGCCGACGGATGCCGCGACCGCCGCCCTCACGTGGTTCCGTGCTCTGCTCGAGCACGAGCGCGGGGCTTATTGGACGTTCGCCGTCGTCACGCCCGGCCATGTGGCGGTGGGCGCCAGCCCGGAGGCCCACGTGAGCGCGCGGGACGGCGTGGTGACGATGAACCCGATCTCGGGAACCTTCCGCCACCCCGACGGAGGGGCGACGACGCAGGCGCTCACCGATTTCCTCGAGTCGACCAAAGAGACCGAAGAGCTCTTCATGGTCGTCGACGAAGAGCTCAAGATGATGAGCGCGGTCTGCTCCGACGGCGGGCGCATCACCGGCCCGCACCTCAAAGAGATGTCGCGCCTGACGCACACCGAGTACGTGCTGCGCGGTCGCAGCCGGCACGATCCGCGGGAGATCCTGCGCGAGACCATGTTCGCGCCGACGGTGACGGGATCACCGATGCAGAACGCCTGCACCGTGATCACGCGCCACGAGACCACGCCGCGCGGCTACTACTCCGGGGTCGCCGCGCTGTTCACTCCCCGACCCCTCGAAGGGACGCCGCGCCAGGACAGGGCCGGCGAGCCGACGCACGACCTCGACGCTCCGATCCTCATCCGCACGGCCTACCTGCAGGACGGCCGCCTGCGGGTGCCGGTGGGCGCCACGCTCGTGCGCCATTCCGACCCGTACGGTGAGGTCGGCGAGACGCACGGAAAGGCGGCGGGAGTGCTGGGTGCGATCGGCGCCGTCCCGCGCGATGCCGCGGCAGAGCGCGCGACGGCCGCCGCCGCCGCGACCGATGCCGCCGCAGCCGGGGCCGCCGTCGACGAGGACGAGCCCGCCGCCGAGCCCCGGCGCCTGGCCGACGACCCCGCGATCGCCTCGCTGCTCGCCTCGCGCAACGCGCGGCTCGCCGAGTTCTGGCTGAATCCGCAGGGGGCGACCGAGCCGGGGCCGTTCGCCGGCCGATCGGCGCTGGTCGTCGACGCCGAAGACCGCTTCACGACGATGCTCGCGCACCAGCTGCGGCACCTCGGCCTCGACGTCGGCATCGTGCCGTGGAGCGAGGTCACCGACGAGCAGATCGATGCCGCCGAACTGGTGGTGTCGGGCCCAGGACCCGGCGATCCCCGCGATCCGGTGAGCTCGCGCATGCAGCGCATGCGCGCCGTCGTCGCGCGCCGGCGTGCCTCGGGCCGTCCGCTCCTGGCCGTCTGCCTGAGCCATCAGATCCTGGCTCACGGGCTCGGGCTGGGCCTCACACCCCTCGCGGCGCCGCACCAGGGCCTGCAGAAGACCGTCGATCTCTTCGGCACTCCGGCCTCGATCGGCTTCTACAACACCTTCACCGCGCACGTTCCGGCGGGCGTGTCGCAGGTCGGTGAGACCGAGGTCGCAGCCGACCCTGCCACGGGGGATGTCTACGCACTCCGGGGCCCCGGTTATGCGTCGGTGCAGGGCCACCTCGAATCGATCCTGTCCCGCGATGGGATGACGACGCTGCGCCGTCTCGTCGACCACGCCCTCTCGCCCGTCGGCGCCTGACTCGCCGCTCGGGCGCGGGTCACCGGCCGGCGCGTGCGGCGAGCAGTCGGCGCTCCGCGTCGTTCGCAGTGAGCTCGAGCGCCCGGAGGTCGGCGGCGAGCGCCTCGTCGTCGCGGCCGAGCCGGCGCAGCAGATGCGCGCGCACGGCGTGCCACAGATGCGCGCGGTCCAGATCGCCGGCGAGCGCGTCCGTCTCTTTCAGCGCGGCGGCGGGCGCACCGACGCGGTCCAGAGCCACGGCCCGGTTGAGCCGCACGACCGGTGACGGGTCATGGCCGAGCAGCAGGTCGTACAGCACAAGAACCTGCAGCCAGTCGGTGGCCGCGGAGGTCTCGGCATCCGCATGACACGCCGCGACGGCGGCGTGCAGCTGCCAGCGACCGGGGCGTCGAAGGCGAGCCGCCCGCTCCAGTTCGGCACGAGCACGGGCGATGAGGCCGGCGTCCCACTTCGACCGGTCCTGATCCGCGAGCAGCACGAGATCGCCGTCCACCGACCGTGCCGACTCGCGCGCGCGATGGAACAGCAGCAGCGCGAGCAGGCCATGAGCCTCCGGCTCACGGGGCAGCGCCGCCGCGACCACGCCCGCCAGCCACAGCGCGTCCTCGGCGAGGTCGCGGTCCGCGGCGGCGCCCTGGCCCGTGACGAAGTGGGCCTCGTTGTACATGACCGAGACGATCGTGAGCACGAGGTCGAGGCGCTGTGCCCGCTCTGGGCCCTCGGGGATCCGCAGCGGGATGCCGGCGGCGCCGATCTTCCGCTTGGCTCGGACGATGCGCTGAGCCGTCGCCGGCTCGGTGCTGAACGTGGCACGGGCGATCTGCGCCGTGGTGAGGCCGCAGACCGCGCGCAGCGTCAGCGCCAGCTGCGCCTCGGGCGACAGCGCGGGGTGACAGCAGCCGAACAGGAGCGGCAGCCGTTCGTCGGCGTCGTCCCCCGGATCCGGCCCGGAGAGCTCGGCGGCCGGAGCGCCCGCTGCGATGCCCGGCACCATGCCGGACAGCTTCTCGCGATACCGCTTCTCGCGACGCAGGCGGTCGAGCGCGTTGTGGCGAGCGGCCTGCGTCAGCCATCCACCCGGGTTCGGCGGGATGCCGTTCCTCCGCCAGGCGCGCAGCGCCTCTTCGACGGCTTCGGCCACCGCCTCCTCGGCGATGTCGAGACTGCCGAGCGAGGCGGCGAGGGCGGCGACGATGCGTCCGGACTCCTCGCGCACCACGCGCGAGAGGAGCAGATCGGATGCCGCGGCAGGGTCCCCGCGCCCGGAGGCTCCGGACGTCGGGCCGAGGGCGTCGGGAGGGGGCGCGGGGACCGAGTCGGTCACTACTCGAACTGGCCGTAATCGGTCACCATGGGACGGATCTCGACGGCCGAGCCCGGCAGCTCGAGCGACGGCCAGGACCGGACCAGGGCGATGGCGGCGTCCATATCGGGAACGTCGATGATGCTGAAGCCCCCGATGACCTCCTTGGCCTCCGAGAAGGGCCCGTCGACCACGACGGTGCCGCTCTCGCCGTACTTGACGGTGGTGGCGGTCTCGAGCGGTTGCAGCTCCGCGCCGCCGTCCGCGATGTGCGCGGCGTTCTCCTCGAACCATTGGTAGATGCGGGCGTAGTCGGCCTGCAGCCGCTCCTCGGGAACCTGCGCGTCGAGCTCGGGATTGCTGGTGAACATGAGCACGTACTTCACGGTCGCGTCCTTTCGTCAGTGGAACCGTTTCATCCCCACAGCGAACGGACAAGCCCGTTTTCGACAGCTCCTCGAGAATTTCCTCAGAAGAGCGAGACCGGGTTGAAGATGTCGGCGAGGATCAGCACCCCGCCCATCGCGATGAGCGCGATGACGACGACGAACGTGAGGGGCACGAGCTTGGTCGCGTCGACCGGCTTCGGGGGCGGCCGGTGGAACACCTTCGCCCACACGCGCTTGATCCCCTCCCACAGCGCGACGGCGATGTGCCCGCCGTCCAGGGGCAGCAGCGGGACCATGTTGAACACGAACAGTGCGATGTTCAGCGAAGCCAGCAGCGAGAGGAACCCGGAGACGCGATTCAGGATCGGCGCCTCCGCGGCGGCGACCTCGCCCGAGAGCCGGCCGGCGCCCACGATGCTCAGCGGACCGTTCGGGTCACGCTCCTGACCGGTGACCAGGCTCACTGCGGTGTCCCACACCCGCACAGGCAGCTGCCAGATGATCCCTGCGACCGCGCCGACGTTCTCGATCGCGGCGCGGGGGCCCTCCCAGATGGGCTGGGGCACGAACTGGTAGGCGGGACGGATGCCGACGAACCCGACCTCGTCGTCCGATGACGCGTCGACGACCCCGCCCGCCACGGCCGCGGGGACGACGGTGATCGTCTGCTCCTCGCCGTCCCGCTCGATGAGCAGGGTCAACGACTGTCCCGGCGAGGCCTGGATCAGAGCGGTCGCCTCGGCGAAGTCAGCGACCTCCTGCCCATCGATCGAGAGGATCCGGTCACCCGGCTGGATCCCGGCGTCGACGGCCGGCGCATCGGGATCGGATGCCGCGCACGCGGCCTCGCTCGAGGCGGGGACGCACTCCGAGAGCGAGGCGACAGTGGTCGACGCGGTCTGCACGCCGATCCCCGAGAACAGGATGGCGAACAGGACGATCGCGAACAGGAGGTTCATGAGCGGCCCGCCGAGCATCACGACGATGCGCTTCCAGATCGGCAGCCGGTAGAACACTCGCGTATCGGCGTCGCCGTGCAGCGTCTCGTCGTTCGCGTCCCGGGCGTCCTGCACCATCGTCGCGAAGAAGCCGCCGCCGGCGCGCCCATTCCTGGCCGAGCGCCCCTGGGCCTCTCGCCCCGGCCCCTGGGCCTCTTGCCCCGGCCCCTGAGCCTGTCGAAGGGCCGGAGACGGCGGATACATGCCCGCCATCGAGATGTATCCGCCGAGCGGGATCGCCTTGACGCCGTACTGCGTCTCGCCGATGCGGCGCGACCACAGCGTGGGACCGAATCCGATCATGTACTGCCCGACCCGCACGCCGAAGCGCTTGGCGGGCCAGAGGTGACCGAGCTCATGAAGGGCGATCGAGACGGCGAGGCCCACGACCATGAGCACGACGCCGATGACGAACGCGAGAGCTTCCACACGCTCACGGTACCCGCGCCGTCCTAGGAATTGGCCGTGATCGGATGCGGATAGGCTCGTGCCGAGGAGGAATCGTGACCCCACGCCACGTGCGCGCCCTGCGAGGCGCCGCCGCCGCGTGGATCGCGACCGTCCTCGCCGCCACCGCCCACACGCTGGCCGGCGGCGGCGCACCTGCCCCCTCGATGGTCGCGGCCGTCGGCATCCTCGCCTCCCCGTTCGCCGTCGCGCTGATCGGCCGGCGCCTGCGGGCGTGGCGCCTGGTCGCGACCGTGGTGGCGAGCCAGGCCCTGTTCCACGTCGCGTTCGCCGTCACGGCCGGCGCCGACCCGGCCGCAGCCTCGGGCATCCACGGCCACCACCTCTCGCCGCTCGGCGGAGGCGGAGCCGGCGGCGTCCTCCTGCCCGATGCGCCGATGTTCGCCGGCCACGTGCTGGCCGCGATCCTGACGGCGCTCGCCCTGTACGTCGGCGAGCGGATGCTGCGTGCTCTGGGCCGCGGCATCCGCTCGCTGCTCGCCCGCGTCCGCGCCCTCGCGCCGCTGCCGTCCGTCCCGCGATCGCTTGCGGCACCGCCGCGCATCACCGCGCGCCCGGCGCGCGTCGTCCTCTCGGGTCTGTCACGGCGGGGTCCGCCGGCTGTCGTCGCGGCTCCAGCCCTCTGAGGCTTCCGGGGCCGCCTTCCGCACCGGAGCACTCCGTCCGCCGCAGCGGCCGGGGCAACGCGACCGGTGTCTTCCCCATCCCTGCACGCGCAGGCGGATCGTCGCGCGTGCTCTCGAAGACGAAAGAACCGACATGACCTCCGTTTCCCCTTTCTCTCCTGTCACGCGCACCCGCCGGATCGTCATCGGCTCGGCGGCCGGGCTCGCGCTCGCCCTCGGTGCCCCGCTCGCCGCCTCCGCGCACGTGCACGTCGACCCGTCCACCGCGTCGGCCGGCGGCTCGCAGACCCTCACGTTCTCGTTCTCGCACGGCTGCGACGGGTCTGCGACGACGGCGCTCCTGATCGACATCCCGGAGGGCGTCGGCAACGCGACGCCCGCCGTGCAGGGCGGCTGGACGATCACGCGCGAGGCGGGCGCCGACGGCGTGCCGACCCGGGTGATCTACACCGCGGAGACGCCCGTCGAGGACGGCCTGAAGGCCGGCGTCTCGATGGACGTCCTGTTCGACGAGTCCGCCGCGGGCACCTCGATCCCGTTCCCCGTGACGCAGACCTGCGTCACGGGCGAGACAGCGTGGACCGAGATCGCCGAAGACGGCGAGGACCCGCACGACCTCGAGGCGCCCGCTCCCGTCGTCGAGGTGGGAGAACCCACCGACACCGCCGGTCACGGTCACGACGAGGCCTCCGACGAGGAGCCGGCGGCCGCCGCCTCCGATACCTCCGCCGCGAGCGCCACAGAGGCCGACCCCGTCGCGCGCTGGCTCGCCGCCGGTGCTCTCCTGGCCGGCGTAGCCGCGCTGGTGGTGGCACTGGTGCGCGGACGGCGCAAGGCCTGACGCCGGCGTGCGGGGAGGGCGCGACGCGTCCTCCCCGCACCCGCACGGCGCGCGGCGCACCGGATGAGAGGATGGATGCGCCATGCCGACTGACGCGCCCTCGAACCTTCCCCCCGTGCTCCGCCCGGACGCGCCGCCGACCCATTCCCTCGCGGATCTCGCGGCGCGTTTCGCCACCGACGTGCGCGGCGACGTGTCGAGCGCGACCCTCACCGGCATCACGCTCGCGACCGCCGACCTGCGGCCGGGCGACGTCTTCGTCGCCGTCAAGGGCGTCAACCGGCACGGCGCCGAGTTCGCTCGCGCGGCAGCCGACAAGGGGGCCGTCGCCGTGGTCACCGATGCCGCCGGAGCCGACGTGGCAGCCGCGAGCGGCCTTCCCGTCGTCCTGGTCGACGACCCTCGCGGCGCGCTGGGCGACCTGTCGGCCTGGGTGTACAGCACGGGCCGCGACGACGACCTGCCCCTCCTCTTCGGCACGACGGGCACCAACGGCAAGACGAGCGTGTCGCACCTGCTCGAGGGGATCCTCGGGCAGCTCGACGTCACGACGGGGCTCTCCTCCACCGCCGAGCGCCATATCGCCGGGCAGGTGGTCGTCTCACGACTGACCACCCCCGAGGCCTACGAGATGCACGCACTCCTCGCGCTCATGCGCGAGCGCGGCGTCGAAGCCGTCGCGGTCGAGGTGAGCGCGCAGGCGCTCAGCCGCCGCAGGGTCGACGGCATCGTCTTCGACGTCGCGGGCTTCACCAACCTCACGCACGACCACCTCGACGACTACGCCGACATGCGCGAGTACTTCGAGGCGAAGCTTCCGCTGTTCCGGCCCGACCGCGCCCGCCGCGCGGTGGTCTGCATCGACTCCGAGCCCGGCGCAGAGGTGGTCGCCCGCAGCGACGTGCCCACGGTGACGGTGGGCACACCGGCACTCGCCTCGGATCCGGATGCCGCGGCCGCCGCCGACTGGGTCGTCGAGATCCTCGACGAGCGGCCGATCGGCACGCAGTTCCGGCTCACGAGCCGCGACGGCCGCTCGCTGACGACCCTCGTGCCCGTGATCGGCCGGCATATGGCCGCCAACGCCGGTCTGGCCATCGTGATGATCCTCGAGGGCGGCTACGACTGGGAGCGTCTCGCCGGCGCGCTGGACGGACAGCGCATCGAGGCCTACCTGCCGGGGCGCACCGAGCTGGTCTCGGGCGAGACCGGCCCGGCCGTCTACGTCGACTTCGGCCACTCCCCCGACGCCTTCGAGAAGACGCTCGCGGCTGTCCGCCGCGTCACGCCCGGGCGCGTGGTCATGCTGTTCGGCGCCGACGGCGACCGCGATGCGACCAAGCGGCACGACATGGGCCGCACGGCGGTGCAGGGCAGCGACATCCTGGTCGTCACCGATCACCACCCCCGCAACGAGAACCCCGACACGATCCGCGCGACCCTGATCGAGGGTGCCCGCCGGGCGCGTCCCGACGCCGACATCCACGAGTACTCGCCCCCCGAGCGCGCCATCATCGAGGCGGTCCGACTGGTCGGCGACGGAGATGCGATCCTCTGGGCGGGCCCGGGTCACCAGGACTATCGCGACATCCGGGGAGTGCGCACGCCCTACTCGGCGCGCGAGCTGTCCCGCCGTGCGCTGCGCGCCGCCGGCTGGCCCGTCCCCGAGCCGCACTGGCCGGTGCCGTACCCGGAGCACGACACCCCGGCATCCGACCCCCTCCGGCCGGCGTTCCCCGAAGCCTGACCCTGCCCGAGAAGGGCGGGTTCTCGGGGCGCGAAGCTACCCCTGCGCGAGGATGCTCCTGTCTGCCGTGCGGCGGGCCCACGCCTCGGCCTCGGCGAGGGACTCGCGGGTGAGCCCTGCGGGCGGCTCGTGCGCGTCGACGACCCGCTCGACGACATCGAGGATGCCGAGGAAGCTCAGGCGTCCGTCATGGAACGCGTCCACGGCCTGCTCGTTCGCGGCGTTGAACACCGCAGGGTAGGTGCCGCCGGCCCGGCCGACCTGCTTGGCGAGCCGTACGGCCGGGAAGGCGTCGTCGTCGAGCGGCTCGAAGGTCCACGACGACGCCGTTCTCCAGTCCAACGGTCGGCCGACGCCCGCGACCCGGTGCGGCCAGTCCAAGCCGAGCGAGATCGGCAGCCGCATGTCGGGAGGTGAGGCCTGAGCGATCGTCGAGCCGTCGACGAACTCCACCATCGAGTGCACGATCGACTGCGGGTGCACGACGACCTCGATGTCGCCGTAGGGCACGCCGAAGAGCAGGTGCGCCTCGATGACCTCGAGACCCTTGTTCACCAGCGTCGCCGAATTGGTCGTGACCACCCGGCCCATGTTCCAGGTCGGGTGAGCGAGCGCCTCGCTGGGTGTCACATCGGCGAGCGACTCGCGACGGCGTCCGCGGAACGGACCGCCGGATGCCGTCACCACGAGCCGGCGGATCTCGCTGCGCTCCCCCGCCCGCAATGCCTGCGCGAGCGCGGAGTGCTCGGAGTCGACGGGCACGATCTGGCCGGGCTTCGCGATGGCGGTGACGAGGTCCCCGCCGACGATCAGAGACTCCTTGTTCGCCAGCGCCAGAGTGCGGCCGCACTCCAGCGCTGCGAGCGTCGGGCCGAGGCCCACCGAGCCGGTGATGCCGTTCAGCACGACGTCGGCCTCGACATCCCGCACCAGCTGCTCGGCCTCGGCCGCACCCAGGGCGGTGTGCTCGACGCCGAACTCCGCGGCCTGCGCTGCGAGGGTCGGGCGGTCCGAGCCCGCGGCGAGGCCGACCACCTCGAACCGGCGCGGGTTCGCGCGTATCACGTCCAGGGCCTGCGTGCCGATGGAGCCTGTCGAGCCGAGAAGGAGGACGCGCCGCACGCGGTCAGCCTATCGGGGCGGCTGCGCGTGTCGGCGCGCGCCCGACCGATCAGGGCTACTGGGTGACCGGCGGAGCGGAGCCCAGGATGTCGACGACGAACACGAGGGTCTGGCCCTTGAGGTCGGCGTCCGTGATCTCGCCCTCGCCGTAGGCGACGGACGGCGGCAGCACTGCGATCACCTGTGAGCCGACGGTCTCGCCGAGAACGGCATCCGTGAATCCCTGCACGACGCCGCTGCCCACCGTGAAGCCGAACGGGGCGGCGCCCCAGCTCTCGTCGAAGACCTCGCCGGTGTTCCACGAGACCCCGTGGTACTGCACCAGCACCTGGTCGCCTGCGGCGACGACCGCGCCGTCGCCCTTCTTCAGGGTGGCCTTCTCGAACTCGGTCGGGATGTCGCCCTCCGGCAGCGTGACGGACGGCTGGCCGTCGTCGGCGAGTTCGACCGTCGGCATCCCGTCGGCCGGTTCCTGCTCCTCGCCCCATGCGGCGCTGGGGACGACGTCGATGAGGTCGATGATGTAGACCTCGCCGGCCGCCTCGGCGCTGGCCGGGAAGGCCGCGACGACGCGCGTGCCGGGCGTCGCGCAGCCGAACATCTGCCCCAGAGCGCTCTCGGCCGAGATCTGCTGCGGCAGCTGCGGGCTGTCGGCGTAGCCGAACGAGCCGAGCTCTTCGCCCGTCTCGGCGCTGTAGGCGCTGAAGCCGAGTGTGACCAGGTCGCCGGCGGCGACCGGGTCGCCCGAGCCCTCTTCGACGATGGTCGACTGCAGTTCGGTGACCTCGAGGGGAGCCGTGAACGTCGCCGTGGACTTCTGCCCGACCTCGCCCTCGACCGTGACCGACTCGGTCTCGGGGCCCGAGGCCACCTGCGCGTCGCACAGGTCGACGGCGGCGCTGGCGGAGGGAGAGGCGCTGGCGTCGGGCTCCGAAGGCGTCGTGCAGCCCGCGAGCAGTACGGCCGACAGCGCGGCGACGGACAGGGCGGCAAGCGGGCGAATGCGCACGAAAGAACCTCAGGTCGGGGAAGGCGGAACCCCCATCCTGTCGCATCTTTGCTTTGTCCCGGCTGGGAAAGGGGCATGCCGATACCGGAATGGAATCGGGAGTACCCTCGATTGGTGACTTCCGACCTCGTGCCCGACGCCGACGACGCCGCCGCCGAGGACGAGACCGAGCCCGTGCACCGCATGGGCTCCACGTATGCGCTGGGCCGTTTCGTCATCACGCCGCTCGCCCGCCTGGTCTACCGGCCGCGGGTCGAGGGCCGCGGAAACGTCCCGAAGTCCGGCCCGGTGATCTTCGCCAGCAACCACCTGTCGTTCATCGACTCGATCGCGATCCCGGTGGCCGCGCCTCGCCCCGTGCACTTCCTCGCCAAGTCCAGCTACTTCGAGGGCAAGGGCATCGGAGGCTGGCTCTCGAAGGAGTTCTTCACCTCGATCGGCGCCATCCCGGTGCACCGCGGCGCCGGCCAGGCCGCGCTCGACGCGCTCGATCAGCAGCGCGCCCTGCTCGAGCAGGGCAACGCCGTGGCGCTGTACCCCGAAGGCACGCGCTCGCTCGACGGCCGCCTGTACAAGGGCCGCACCGGCGTCGCCTTCCTCGCTCTGCAGACGGGGGCCCCCGTCGTCCCGGTGGGCCTCGTCGGCACCGACCTGGTCATGCCGGTCGGCGCCAAGGTCCCGACGCTGAACCAGCGCATCTCGGTGAAGTTCGGCGAGCCGCTCGACCTGAGTCACCACGGTCCCGCCACGTCCGGCCGCGCCCGCCGGCTCGCCACCGACGACATCATGGCGGCGATCCACGCGCTCTCGGGGCAGGAGCTGGCGAACGCCTACAACGAGGTGCCCGCGCACAACCCGATCGAGCGCATCAAGCAGGTCCTCCCGCACGAGCGCCGCTGACCCTTCGACAAGCTCAGGGTCCCAGGGCTTCGGCACGCTCGGGGGCCCTTCGACAAGCTCAGGGACCCAGGGCATCGGCACGCTCAGGGGCCCTTCGACAAGCTCAAAGACGCAGGGCTTCGGCGCCTCAGGTCCCTCGGCAGGCTCAGGGGCCAGGTGAGGGCGCAGAGACGGCGATCGTGGGCTCGTGGCGCACCGGGAAGTTCACCGAGTTCGCGATGAAGCACCAGGCGTGAGCTTGCGCGTGGGCGGCGGCGGCGGCATCCGTCATCGACGCGTCGGCCACGGTCACGCGCGGGCGCAGCACCACCTCGCGGAACGCTCCCCCGCCGCGCCCGTCCTCCACCATGAGACCGGATGCCTCGTCCTCGTAGCCGACGACGGTCACGCCCGCCTGCACACAGGCATGCAGGTACGACAGCAGGTGGCATTCACTGAGGGCCGCCAGCAGCATGTCCTCGGGGTTCCATCGGGAGGGATCGCCCCGGAACGGCTTGTCGGAGGAGGCCAGGAGCGCCGGCTTTCCGTCGATCTCGATGCTCACCGCACGGTCGTAGTCGCGATATCCGGAGGTGCCGGTGCCCCGGTCGCCGGTCCACGTGGTCCGGACGGAGTATCGATGCTCTCCCCACATGTGCACAGTCTGTCATGCGGGAAGGGCCCGTCCTCGGCGGTAGGCTGGCGGGGTGCCGCACACCTTCGCCGCAGCCGATGCCGTCGAGCTGGCCGTCGTCGAACGGAGCGGCTTCATCGAGTCGCGGCACGCCGGCATCGCCATCGTCCTGGCTCCCGACGGCACCATCGCCGAGAAGATCGGCGACCCGTCGGCGCTCGTCCTCCCCCGCTCCAGCCTGAAGCCGCTGCAGGCGCTCGCATGCCTCGCGGCAGGGGCCCCGCTCGAAGGCGAACGTCTGGGCCTCGCCACCGCCAGCCACTCCGGCACCGACCGCCACGTGGCCGTGGTGCGCGAGATCCTCGCCGCAGCGCAGCTCGGCGAGGACGCCCTCGGCTGCCCGCCGGCGTGGCCGAACGACACCACGACGCGCGACGAGATCGTGCGTGAACTGGGCCAGCCCTCGCGCATCCGCATGAACTGCTCGGGCAAGCACGCCGCGATGCTGCTGACGTGCGTCGTGAACGGGTGGGACCCGGCCGGGTACCTCGACCCCGAGCACCCGCTGCAGGCGCACATCCGCGACGTCATCGAGCGGCTCGTGGGCGAGAGGGCATCGGCCATGGCCATCGACGGCTGCGGGGCACCGGTGTACGCCGTGACCCTGTTCGGCCTCGCCCGGGCGATCCACCGCATCGGCACCGCCTCGAAGACCTCGCCGTTCGCCCTTCACCGCAGCGCCGGCGCCCTCGTCGAGGCCGTGCGGGCGCACCCGTGGACGATCGACGGACCGGGTCGCGCCGACACCGTCGCGATCGAGCGCCTGGGGGTCTTCGCCAAGGGCGGGGCCGAGGGCGTCATGGTGATGGTCGCCCCTGACGGCACGACCGTCGCCCTCAAGATTCTCGACGGCAGCGGGCGCGCTGCCACCGCCGTCGCTCTGAGGCTGCTCGAGCGCCGTGGTGCGCTGGCAGCCGCGGATGTGGCGGACGCGATGTCGAAGCTCTCGCTGGCCGTCTCCGGTGGCGGGCACGTCGTCGGGGCCATCCGCCCCGCCTTCTAGAGGCGCTCCCACCAGGAGCCCGAGCGCTCCAACGGCGGAGCGGAAAGGATCACACGATGCGGATCAGCGTCCCCACCGAGGTGAAGAACAACGAGTACCGGGTGGCTCTCACTCCCGCGGGCGTGCACGACCTCGTCGCCGCCGGTCACGAGGTCTTCGTGCAGACCGGCGCCGGCCTCGGATCGTCCATGCCGGATGCCGAGTACGAGGCCGCCGGTGCGGTCCTGCTCGACGAGGCCTCCGAGGTGTGGGCGCGCGCCGAGCTGCTGCTCAAGGTCAAAGAGCCCATCGCGAGCGAGTACGGGCACTTCCGCGATGACCTCGTGCTCTTCACGTACCTGCATCTGGCCGCCGATCGCGCGCTCACCGAGCGGCTGATCGCCGACGGAGTCACCGCGATCGCGTACGAGACGGTGCAGGCCACCGGCGGCGGGCTCCCCCTCCTGGCCCCGATGAGCGAAGTCGCCGGCCGGCTCGCGCCGATGGTGGGCGCCTCGACGCTGATGCGGTCCGCAGGCGGGCTGGGCCTGCTCCTGTCCGGCGTGCCGGGCACCCGCCCCGCTGCGGTCACCATCATCGGCGGCGGTGTCGCGGGCGCGAGCGCCGCCGTGATCGCGGCCGGCATGGGAGCCGACGTCACCGTCTTCGACACGAACGTGCAGCGGCTCCGTTACCTCGACGACCACTTCCAGGGCAGGGTCAAGACGGCAGCGTCGAACCCGCTCGACCTCGACCGTGCCGTGGTGGCTTCCGACCTCGTCATCGGATCGGTGCTCATCCCGGGCGCGAAGGCACCCAAGCTGGTCACCAACGAGATGGTGTCTCGCATGCGGCCGGGCTCGGTCCTCGTCGACATCGCCGTGGATCAGGGCGGGTGCTTCGAGGACACGCATCCCACGACCCACGCCGACCCGACCTTTCCCGTGCACGGCAGCGTCTTCTACTGCGTGGCCAACATGCCGGGCGCGGTGCCCAACACGTCGACGTCGGCCCTCACCAACGCCACGCTCCCCTACATCCGCCAGATCGCGCGCCGCGGCTGGAGGGAGTCCCTCCGGGCGGATGCGTCGCTCGCCGCGGGCCTGAACACCGTCGATGGCACGGTGGTCAATCCGGGTGTCGCGACGGCGCACGATCTCCCCCTCGCTTCCCTCGCCGACGCGCTGCGCTGACGCCCGGGAACGGAAGAGCCCCGGACTCCGAGGAGTCCGGGGCTCTCGGCATCCGCTCGCCTGGTGCGAAGGTCAGGCCAGGCCGCCGTCGATGGACCGGCTGAAGTCGGCGGGGTCCTCCGGGACCAGGACGGGCGTGTCGCGGTTGAGGCTCTCGCCGCGGAAGAAGGCCTTCGCCCTCGGAAACGCGAACCACAGGAGCATCAGCAGCACACCGAACGCGAGCGAGCCGACGCCCAAGACGAACGTGCCGCCGATGCCGAGGAGGACCGTGTAGCCGTAGTCGACGTCGTACATGTCGATCAACGACTGGACGAACGCGTAGGTGAGCATCAGCGCGCCCAGCAGCGGGAACAGGAACTTGTAGAAGAAGTTCCTCGCCGACGAGAAGAGCACCCGTCGGAAGTACCACACGCACGCGTAGCCGGTGATCCCGTAGTAGAACGCGATCGCGAGCCCGAGCGACAGGATCGAGTCCTGCAGGATGTTGTCGCTGATGAGCGTCATGCCGATGTAGTAGATGATCGCGACGACGCCCATCACGAGCGTGGAGAACGAGGGCGTCTTGTAGCGCGGGTGCACCGACGCGAAGCGGCGCGGCAGCGCCTTGTAGGCGGCCATCGACAGCGTTCCGCGGGCGGTGGGAAGGATGGTCGTCTGCGTCGACGAGATCGCCGAGATCATGACTGCGACCACGAGCACCCAGCCGAGAGGGCCGAGCAGGCCGTCCTTGATGGCGAGGAAGAAGTCATCGGCGTTCGCCTCGTTGCCCAGTCCCGTGCCGCTTTCGCCGAGCCCGGCGTACATCATCGCGGCGATGGTGACCCCGACGTAGGTGACGAGAAGGATCACCGTCGTCAGCAGTGCCGCGCGACCCGGGATCCGCTTGGGATCCTTGGTCTCTTCGTTGAGGGCGAGGCACGTGTCCCATCCCCAATAGATGAACAGTGCGAGCAGGACGGCCTCGACGAATCCGCCCCACTCGGCGAACCCGAACGGGTTGAACCACGACCAGTCGAACGGAGTGGGGTCGGGCGCGGTGCCGACGAAGAAGTGCCACAGAGCGGCGACGACGAACACGGCGAGCGCGAGATACTGGATGGCCAGCAGCACGTTCTGGATGCGCTCGCCGATCTCGACACCGCGCCAGCTCACCCCCGTCATCGCCGCGATGAAGACGACACCGGTGGCGGTGACGAGCGGGACGTTCTCCGAGAGAAGAGAACCCTCGGCATTGCCGGCGATCCCGTCGATGAGTGCCCAGAAGTAGATGCCGGCGATCTGAGCGAGGTTCGCGAGCACGACCATCCCCGCCACCGCGACTCCCCAACCGCCCATCCACCCGACCCACGGGCCGAAGGCCTTGGTGCCCCACGTGAACGTGGTGCCGCAGTCGGGGACGTCGTTGTTCAGCTCGCGATACGCGAAGGCGATGAACAGCATCGGGATGAAGGCGATGACGAACGCGATGGGCGCCTGCGCGCCGACGGCGAGCACGACGAAGCCGAGCGTCGCGACGAGGGAGTACACCGGCGCGGTGGAGGCGAGGCCGATGACGGTGGATCCCCACAAACCCAGCGTTCCGGCAGCGAGTCCTTTGCCTTCCGGGCGTTGAAGGTCGATCGGGGTTGTGGTCACCTCAGCGACGCTAAGCGTCCCGGGCGGCAGTATCAATACGCACCGCCGTGACGATTCGCCCGGACATCTTCGTCCGGAAGGACGATACGGACGGGCGCGGACCCGGCGGCGAGGAGCCACGCGCGCCTCCGGCCGGGCTCGCAGTACGGCGGCGGCTCGCGCAGGCCGGTGAGCACTCGCAGCTCGGAGGCGCACGACGAGTCGACGACCAGATCGTGGTCCCCCCGCACGTCGGAGAGGAGACGCCAGTGCCGTTGCCAGTCGTCCGGCTCTCCGACGAGCACCGTGCGGCCGCCGGCCGCCACGGAGGGATCGGCCGTGTAGCCGTCGAGGTCGACGATCCGCGCCCCTGTGGAGGACCACACCTCAGTCGCCTCGCGCGCCGCGGGTGACCGGCGCGCGACGAAACCGGTGAGCCGCGCGACCGGATGCCACGGCGGCTGCCGATCGGTCGGGGGATGCGCTCGCTGCGGGGCCAGCGCGACCTGCACGGACACGCCGTCCCAGCTGCCACGGCCAGGTCGGGCCTCCCGGTCGAACGAGGAGGGGTCGCCGCCGGCCGCCGTATGGTCAGATCGATTCGCGTAGCGCAGCAGAAGCCGATGCGGCAGGAGGTCGGCCACCCTCGCGACTGCTCCCGTCATCCGATGGGCGCCCACCACGACCCGCACGCCGTGGTCCCCCGCCCGCCGCACCACGGCCTCGAGTCGTTCCAGGACGACCTGGCCGTACTCGGGCGGGAGCCGCACGGTCAGAGCGTCCAGGTCGTCGACGACGATCACCGAACCGGGCGCCGGCATCGTCTCGGCGAGGCGGGCGACGGCATCCCACGTGCCCTCCGCGTCGGCGGGCACGCGCTCCAGAGCAGCGTGCGCCTGGGCGGCGACGAGATCGATGGTGTTGGTGACGCCGGAGCCGGCGCCGCCCACGACGAGCAGCCCGCGGTCGGACGGCGCCAGCCCGACGACGCGCTGGCGCTGACGATCGGGCTCGTCCGCGAGTGCGAGCCGCAGCACGCCGGGCAGGGTGTCGGCCGACGACCCGTGCGCAGACAACTCGTCGAGCGAGATCCGAAGCGGCAGGGCGGGGAGCCAGGGCCGGCGCGGCGTGCCCTCGCCCGCGCAAGCCTCGGCCGCCGCGACGTCGGTCGGGCCCGACAGGGCGATCGTGACGTGCTGCGGCGCGGCGTCGCCGGCACGGCGGACCAGGGCACGCCCGCGTCCCTCCGCCCCTCCCGGAAGACGCGCCGCCTCGTCGGTGCCGAGCAACGCGCGACTGTCGGCCGGATCGGTCACGCGCAGGCTGACCCGCAGCGGGCAGTTGGTCAGCAGGCTGTCGCGGATGACACCCGTCGCTCGCTGCGTCCCGAGGATCAGGTGGATGCCCAGCGCTCGCCCGCGGGCGGCCACGTCGGTGAACAGCGCGCTCAGCTCGGGATGGTCGCCGAGCAGCGCCGCGAACTCGTCGACCACGACCACGAGTCTCGGCAGCTGCACCCGCGGGTCGAGCAGATCACGCGCGCCGACGCCGGTGATCGCCGCCTCGCGGTGGCGCAGCTCGGCCCGCAGGCTCTCGATCGCGCGACGTGCGCCGGTGCCGTCGAGGTCGGTGATCACCCCGGTCACGTGCGGCACGCCGGCAAGCCCGTCGAAGGCGGTGCCGCCCTTGAAGTCGGCGAGCAGGAAGGTGACGTCGTCGGTGGACCGCGTCGCGCACAGCGACAGGATCCAGGTGATGAGCAGCTCGCTCTTGCCCGAGCCGGTGACGCCTGTGACCACCGCATGCGGACCGTCCGCGACGAGGTCGACCAGCACGGGCTCCTCTCCCGCGACCCCGATGACGGCGGACAGCGACCCCCGGTCCGCCGGCGCTGCGAACGACAGGAGGCGCGCCAACGCGACGGGCGCACGCCCGCCCCGGACGAGGCCGAGGGTGCGTTCGGCTCGCGTGGCGAGATCAGCGGCCAGCTGTGCGGCCTGCCCTTCGCCCACCGCCTCGGCCTGCACCGCGATCCGTTCGCCGCCGCGTTCGAGCACCGCGGCCTCGGGCGCGCGCACCGTCAGGACCGATCCGCACCGCGGCGGCAGCGGATCGCCGGCGCGGCACCGGGCGATCGCCACCTCCGCCTCGGGCGGTACCTGCTGGCCCGGGCCGACAAGCGCCAGTGCGAGCCCCGTCGAGGCCACGCGGTGCGGAAGCGCCTCCGCCCACGCGGCCTCGTCGCGCAGCGGCCCCACGATGCGCAGCTCCCCGGGCGGCAGCGCCAGGCACAGCTGCAGGACGAGCGCGCGTTGCACGGCGGCGGCACCAGCCCCGGTGCCCACGACGACGACGCCCTCCTCCGCCGGGACCACGACGGGCGCGTCGCGCAGTCGCGCGGCCCGGCGACGCAGGTCCGCGGCATCCGGGTCGCCATCGCCGCCGACCACGCGCAGGCCGCTCGACGACTCGCCCGCTCCCGCGACGAGCACCGGCACACGGGGGTCGCTGCGCCACACCTCATCCTGCGTGAGGAGCCGCGCGACGTCCGGATGGCGGGCCCAGAGCCGCGTGCGCTCCGCATCGTGGCGTCGACCGATCGCCGCCCGAACCCGCTCGCGGGCCGCGGCGGCTTCGGCGTCTGCGCGGCGGCGATCTCGGCCGGCGGCCCGTCGGGCGTCGGCCATGGTCGCGACCGCGATCAGCGGGCCGAGGAGGGCCAGCCACAAGGACAGCACCGAGCCCGTGACCAGCCAGAGCGCGACTGCCCCGATCAGGGGGACCACGGCCGCGACGACGGGCAGCGGCGGTCGAGGTGGGGGCGACCACGCCGCGGGCAGTCTCAGCACCTCATCGTCATACGGGTCCTGGCCCACGGACGGGGAGGAGGCGGCCGCCATGGGAGCGGAGCGATGAGGGGCTGGGATCGTGCGCACACCCCACTTCACCGCGCTGGGCGCAGGAGGCAGTGCGCAGCAGCGAGATTGTGGACGGGCGGGAGTCAGTCCCGAGCTGGGGAGGAGCCGGTATCGGGCTCGTCCGCGGCAGCCTCGCCGGCCGGCACGATGTCGAGTTCCGCGGTGTCCCCCGTCACGCCGGTCTCATCGTCGACGCCGTCCGCATGGGGGTTCCCGACATCGAGCACGATCACGGTGATGTTGTCGCGCCCGCCGTTCTCGAGCGCCGCCTCGAGCATCGCCGTCACCGCAGCGGCGGGGTCGCGGTTCTCGTCGAGGAAGTGACGGATGCCGTAGTCGGTGAGCTCCTTCGTGAGCCCGTCCGAGCAGATCACGAAACGGTCGCCCTCGAGCACGTCGAGGCGCACGTAGTCCGGCTCGACCCCGTCGCTGGGACCCACTGCGCGCGTGATGACATTGCCGTACGGGTGGTTCTCGGCTTCCTCGGGGCTCAGCCGTCCGGCCGCGACGAGCTCCTGAACGACGGAGTGATCGGTCGTGATCTGCACGATCGTGCCGTCGCGCAGCAGGTAGACACGGGAATCGCCGATGTTGAGGGTGACCCAGTGGGCGGCGTCGCCGTGGGTGTCGAGGAAGACTCCGGTCACCGTCGTGCCGGTTCCGTCGTCGGTGGCCTCGGGGTGGGCGGCGATGTCTTTGACGGCCTTGGCCAGCGCCTTCTCGATCGTCTTCGGCGTGACGTGGCCCGCTTCGGCGACGGCGCTCAAGCGCTCGATCGTCCGAGCGCTGGCGATCTCACCACCGACATGGCCTCCCATGCCGTCGGCGACGACGAACAGGGGGAATTCCGCGAACACGGCGTCCTGGTTGACCTCGCGCCGCCGGCCGGTGTCGGTGGCCGCCGCCCACGACAGCTCGAGCTCTCCGCCGCCGGGAACCGCAACGGTCCGGGACCGGGTGGAGATCTCGACCACGCGCTGTCCTCTCCGATCCTGCGGCGTCGGGGCCGGTCGGCTCCGCGTCCTCACATCCTAGTGTGTTCGCCGCCGGCCGCCTCCGCGCCATACGGCGCGTGCGCCGTCGGCGAAGCCTCCGTCGATCGCAGTCAGACGCGGGCTCCCGGGTCTTCCGGGAGGGGGAAGAGCTCGTCGATCCGTGCCAGGTCCTCGGTCGTCGGCTGCCAGGCCGTCGCGGCCGCGGCGTTGCCGTGCACCTGCTCGGGACTGGTCGCACCGGCGATCACGCTCGCGAGCGACGGCCGCGACAGCAGCCATCCGAACGTCGCCTCCAGCATCGTGATGTCACGGTCGTCGCAGAACGCGCGATATTCTTCCAGCGCGTCCCAGGGCGCCTCGTGCCACACGTGCTGACGCTGGCGCATGATGCGGGAGTCGGCGGGCGCGTGGTCGCGCGTGAACTTGCCGGTCAGCAGACCGTTGTGCAGCGGGAAGTACGGCAGGAATCCGAGGCCGAAGCGCCGCACCGCCGGCAGCACCTCGCGCTCGGCAGCACGCGCGAGCAGGCTGTAGTGGTTCTGCGCCGACACGAAGGGCACCCCGGCGCGCTCGGCGGCGACGTAGTGCGCCTCGGCGATCTGCCAGCCCGCGAGGTTCGAGTGGCCGATGTACCGCACCTTGCCCTCGCGCACGAGGTCCGCGAGCACGTCGAGCGTCTCTTCGATGGGCGTCTGCGGGTCGGGCGTGTGCAGCTGGTAGAGGTCGATCCAGTCGGTCTGCAGACGGGTGAGGGATGCCTCGGCCGCCCGGCGCACGTAGGCGCGGGATGCCTTGGCCCCGGCGACCGGATAGCCCATGTCGCGGCCCTGATGCCCGAACTTCGTCGCCAGGAGCACGCTATCCCGACGGCCCTTCAGCGCCTCGCCCATGAGCGTCTCGGAGAGGCCGGGCTCGCCCCCGTACATGTCGGCGGTGTCGAGGAACGTGACGCCGGCGTCGATCGCGGCATCCAGAACCTCGCGGGTGCCGTCGATCGTCTCGGTGCGGGTGCCGGGGCGACCGAAGTTGTTGCACCCCAAGCCCACGGCGGAGAC
>NZ_CAJF01000045.1 GCF_000304335.1 Microbacterium yannicii PS01
CGGCACCAGCGCGAACGTGCCCACGAGCGAATCCTCGGCCGCGCGCAGGAACGACACGCGGTGGCCGGCGGCCTCCGCACCGCTGGCGATGACGGCATCCACTCCCCCGTCGGCGAGGGCGACGGCTTCGGCGACCGTTGTGGCGGTGCCGATGACGCGGATGCCTCGGCTGTGCGCCGCCGCGACCACGTGCTGCGACGGCACACCGAACACCACGCTGAGGACCGCCGGCGCGGCATCCATGATCGCCGTCAGCTGCGCGTCGATGTCGGGCAGAAACTCGTCCGGCGGGGTCGGACGCGGCAGACCGACCTCTTCGTAGAGCGGCGCGACCGCCTCGATCGCCGGAGCGAGGTCGACCTCCGGCGGGGTCACCTCGTCGCCGGTCGGCAGCCACACGTTGACGGCGAAGGGCCGGGTCGTCGCCGCGCGCAGCGCCGCGATCGTGTCGCTGACCCGGTCGGCGGAGTACCCGTAGAGCCCGTACGAGCCGAGTCCGCCGGCATTGCTCACGGCCGCCGTCAGCTCGATCGACGACAGGCCGCCGAAGGGGCCGAGCACGATCGGCGCATCGATTCCGAACAGGTCCTGGAGTGTCGCGGCCATGCCTCAGACGCTACTCCGGCTCGCGCCTGCGCGACCGGCCCGCGTCGCCGGTTCGGGGAATCGGATCCGCCGGAGCGGACGGCCGGCGTGCCACGCCGTGCCGCGGCATCCGGGATCGGCGTGTCGGACGGGTCCTCCGCACCGACGGATCCGATTCTGCGCGCCTCTGATCCGACGATCTGGCTCGAGCCTCCGGCGGGTACGACGAAGCCCCGCCGCTTCGAGAGCGGCGGGGCTTCGTGCGATTCGTTCGCTGAGCGAGTCGAAGCGTCAGGCGATCGCGTTGACGTCCAGCGGGATGCCGGGGCCGAACGTGGTCGACACAGCGCCCTTCTGGATGTAACGGCCCTTCGAGCTCGACGGCTTGAGCCGCACGATCTCCTCGAGGGCGACCTGGAGGTTCTCGTCGAGCTGCTCGGCTGAGAACGACGCCTTGCCGACGACGAAGTGCACGTTGGCGTGCTTGTCGACACGGAACTCGATCTTTCCGCCCTTGATCTCCTCGACGGCCTTGGCCGGGTTGGGGGTCACGGTGCCGGTCTTGGGGTTGGGCATGAGGCCACGGGGACCCAGCACCTTACCCAGGCGACCGACCTGGCCCATGAGCTCGGGCGTTGAGACGGCCGCGTCGAACGCGGTCCATCCTCCGGCGACCCGCTCGATGAGCTCGGCGCCGCCGACCTCGTCGGCACCCGCGGCGATCGCGGCCTCAGCGGCCGGTCCCGTCGCGAAGACGATGACGCGGGCGGTCTTGCCCGTGCCGTGCGGGAGGATGACGGTGCCGCGCACCATCTGGTCGGCCTTGCGGGGGTCGACGGCGAGCTTCAGCGCGACCTCGACGGTCGAGTCGAACTTCGCCGAGCCGGTCTCCTTCGCGAGGGCGACAGCCTCGGTGGGGGTGTAGAACTTGTCCGCCTCGATCTTGGCGGCAGCGGCCTGGAAGGCCTTGGACTTGGTTGCCATGATTCCTCTTACCCCTCAGTCCTCGACCGTGATGCCCATGGAGCGGGCGGTGCCGGCGATGATCTTCGAGGCAGCCTCGATGTCGTTCGCGTTCAGGTCGGGCTGCTTCGTCTCGGCGATCTGTCGCACCTGGTCCTTGGTGAGCTTGCCCACCTTGGCGGTGTGCGGCGTCTGCGAGCCCTTCTGCACGCCGGCGGCCTTCTTGATGAGCTCCGCGGCGGGCGGGGTCTTCAGGATGAAGGTGAAGCTGCGGTCCTCGTAGACGGTGATCTCCACGGGGATGACGTTGCCGCGCTGCGACTCGGTCGCGGCGTTGTACGCCTTGCAGAACTCCATGATGTTGACGCCATGCTGACCGAGCGCGGGCCCGATCGGCGGCGCCGGGTTGGCGGCACCGGCGTTGATCTGAAGCTTGATCAGGCCGGTCACCTTCTTCTTCGGTGCCATTCTTGTCTTCCTTTCGTTCGAACCGGATGCCGTGCACTCGGTTCTCCCGCGCACTCGGCGTCTCCGAGCAGCGGTTCCCCCGGGAGACCCGGGAAGTCTGTGGTTTAGAGCTTGGTGACCTGGTCGAAGCTGAGCTCGACCGGGGTCTCGCGCTCGAAGAGCGAGACGAGAACCGTGAGCTTGCCGCTCTCGGGCTTGATCTCGCTGATCGTGCCGGGAAGACCCGCGAACGAGCCTTCCTTGATCGTGATGGTCTCGCCGACCTCGAAGTCGACCTCGGCGATGACGCGGGCAGCGGCGGGCTGGCCCTTCTTCGCGGCGCCGCCCTTGGCGGTGGCGACCTCCTTGACCTCGACCAGGCTCTTGAGCATGGTGAAGGCCTCTTCGAAGCGCAGCGGCGTCGGGTTGTGGGCGTTGCCCACGAAGCCGGTGACGCCGGGCGTGTGACGGACGACCGACCAGGTGTCTTCGTTCAGCTCCATGCGCACGAGCACGTAGCCGGGGATCCGGACGCGCGTGACCATCTTGCGCTGGCCGTTCTTGATCTCGACGACGTCCTCCATCGGGACCTCGATCTGGTAGATCTCCTCCTCGACCTCGAGCGTCGACTTGCGCTGCTCGATGTTGGCCTTGACCTTGCGCTCGAAGCCCGCGTACGAGTGGATGACGTACCACTTGCCGGGGAGGCTGCGCAGCTCGGCGCGGAACGTCTCGTAGGGGTCCTCGTCCTCGTCGTCCTCGTCGGTGTCGTCCTCGTCGGCAAGGGCGACATCCTCGGCGGAGGCCGTCGCCTCGATGTCCACCTCGTCGGCGTCGGAGTCGGAGTCCACGTCGTCCTCGTCGCCGTTCACATCGGGGCCGTCGTAGGGCGCGACCTCGTCGGCGGCGTCGGCGGCGCGCTCGGCCTCCTCCTCCGCGATCGAGTCGTTGAGCACCTCGGCGGCAGCCTCGGTCTCGGCTGTTTCGTCCAGGTTCAGTGCGTCGTTCACGATCGCGTCGGCCTCCGGGTCGTCGATGTCGATGTCGATGTCGTCCTGGTTCTCGTCGTCCTCGCCGTTGTCGTCCACGATGTGGATCGCGAGGTGCTCAGCGGCTTCGACCGAGCGCTCCTCTGCGGCGAGCACGTTGCCCTCCTGGGCCTCGTCGTCCTCCGAGGACTGCTCAGCGGCGGTCGCCCAGTCGGCGTCGTCGACATGTTTCTCAGTCACGTGAATTCTCTTCCGTTCCGTCCGCGCTCGGACCCGCGGTCCGTCCGCGAAGCGCTCCTCGATGCCCTCTGGGAGCGCTCGGGAAATCAGGCGCCGGGCACTCCGAAGACGTACGACGTGATCCACACGAAGAGCACGTCCAGCCCGTACACGATGGCCATCATCACGACGACGAAGCCGAGCACCACGGCCGTGTACTTCAGCAGCTCCTGGCGCGTCGGGGTGACGACCTTGCGGAGCTCGGCGAAGACCTGACGGATGAACAGGGCGATGCGAGCGAAGACGTTCGGCTTCTTCTCGCGAGGCGCAGCTGTCCCGTTTGCGGGGACGACCTCGCCCTTCGGCTCGTCCTGAACCATCGATGCCACCTGATTACCTTCCGTGAGCCGACGAGAGTCGGCACACTGTGTAGTCAACCGCCGGCGTCGTTTTCACCGGCGTTGCGCTGACGCGCAGGGCGGACAGGAATCGAACCTGCAACCTGCGGTTTTGGAGACCGCTGCTCTGCCAATTGAGCTACCGCCCTAGAGACCCGGAGGTCTCGTTTCGCCCGCACTCTTCCCCTTCACCGGAGCGACGGGGACCTGCCCGGACGACGGGCACGGCGAAAGAATGCAGACTTCAACTGCACGATCCAGTGTACGGCATGCCTGGAGGACCCGCGAATTGGCCCGGCCTCCCGGGCGTGGGCCCACCGTGTCACCGGTTTCGCGCCGAGCCGTCGCGAATGGCCGTCCCGCGGGAGCGGAGACGACCGTTCGCGACGGTTCGGCGCCACGTGCCGAAACGCCTACCCGGCTACCCGGATGAGCTTCTTGTTGACGAACTCGTCGGCCGCCAGAAGGCCCATCTCGCGCGAGGTGCCGGACCGCTTGACGCCGCCGAAGGGCAGCTCGGGCGAGTCCGCGAGCACGATGTTCACGTAGACCATGCCCGCGTCGATCTTGTTCGCGATGCGCTCGGCCTGCTCGGGGTCGGTGGTGTAGACGTACGATCCGAGGCCGAACGTGGTGTCGTTGGCGATCTTGATCGCTTCATCCTCGTCCGCGACCTTGTAGACGACGCCGGCAGGGCCGAACAGCTCCTCCCGGTACACATCCATCTCGGGCGTGACGTCGGTCAGCACCGTGGGCTCGTAGAAGGCGCCCTCACGGGTGCCTCCGGCGACCAGACGTGCACCCTGTGCGACGGCGCGGTCCACCTGCTCCTGCAGTCGCTCGGCGGCGGCGACCGACGAGAGCGGGCCGAGCACCGTGTCTTCGGCGAACGGGTCGCCCATCTTGCTCTCGCTCATCGCGGTCGTGAACTTCTCGAGGAAGTCCTGGTACAGGTTCTCCTGCACGATGAAGCGCTTGGGCGCGTTGCACGACTGGCCGTTGTTGTCCATGCGCGCCTCGACCGCGGCCGCGACGGTCGCGTCGAGGTCGTCGGTCGACAGCACGATGAAGGGGTCGGACCCGCCGAGCTCGAGGGCGACCTTCTTCAGGTGCTGACCGGCGAGGGCCGCCACGGCGGACCCGGCGCGCTCCGAGCCCGTTACCGAGACCCCCTGCACGCGGCGGTCCGCGATGATGGTGGCCGCCTGGTCGTTGCTCGCGTAGACGTTGGTGTACACGCCGTCGCCGACTCCGGCATCCGCGTACATCTTCTCGATGGCCGCCGCCGATTCGGGGCACTGCGGCGCGTGCTTGAGAAGGATCGTGTTGCCCACGACGACGTTCGGAGCGGCGAAGCGGGCGACCTGGTAGTAGGGGAAGTTCCACGGCATGATGCCCAGCAGCACGCCGAGCGGCGTCCGTCGGATCACCGCGGAGCCTTCGCCGAGGATGTCGATCGGCTGGTCGGCCGTGACCTTCTCGGCGTTGTCGGCGTAGTACTCGGTGATGTCGGCGGCGAAGTCCACCTCGGCCAGGGCTGCCGACAACGGCTTGCCCATCTCACGGACGATGATCGCCCCCAGCTCGTCGCGTCGCTCGCGGTGCAGCTCGGCGACCCTGCGGACGCGGGCGGCGCGCTCGGCCACCGGGACGTCGCGCCAGGTGCGGTAGGCGGCATCCGCTCGTGCGATGGCGGGCTCGACCGCATCGTCGGCCATGGTCGGGTAGGTGGCCAGGGTCTCGCCGGTGGCGGGATTGACGACGGCGTAGTCGCTCATGGTGTTCTCTCCGATCGGGTGGGTGGATGCAAGTCTGCCGGTCAGCGGCGCCGGCGTCGAAGGCTTTCGGGGGCGTCGATACCGAGTGTCTCGCCGCGGAAGAACGCCGGACGCTTGATCGCCTGCCAGATCATGATGACCACTCCGACGAGGATCACCGTGACCCCGAGGACGAACACGAGGCCCAGGCCGCCGATGCTCGAGCCGCTGCCGTACGCCGGGTCCATCGAGTCGATGAGCGTGGTCACGAACAGGACGGCGAGGATGACGCCGCCGATCAGCGGACTCAGGAAGGTGAGCAGGAACGAGCGCACCGAATCGAACCACTGCTTGCGGAAGTACCAGACGCACGCGAACGCGGTCAGTCCGTAGTAGAAGCAGATCATCATGCCGAGCGAGATGATCGTGTCGGTGAGGACGTTCTCGCTGATCAGACGCATCACGGCATAGAAGGCGGACGCGACCACGGCGGCGACGATCGTCGCGTAGCCCGGCGTGAAGAACCGCGGGCTCACCGTCGCGAACTTCGGCGGCAGCGCGCCGTAGTGGCCCATGGCCAGCAGCGTGCGCGCGGGGCCGACGGCCGTGGACTGCAGCGAGGCCGCGGAGCTGGACAGCACGGCGAGCGAGACCAGGAACGCGAGCGGTCCGAGCACCGGGTCGGACAGCGCGAAGAACACGTTCGCCGAGATGTCCTCGTTGCCGAGCCCGTACTCACCGGTCCCGACGCCGGCGAACATGATGAGGCCGATCGCGATCATGAGGTACAGGCACACGATCAGCGCGATGGTGACGGTCGCGGCGCGGCCCGGGGTCTTCTCGGGGTCCTTCGTCTCCTCGTTCATGGTGAGCACGACGTCCCAGCCCCAGAAGATGAAGATCGACAGCGACAGCCCGGCCGCGAACGACGAGAACGAGTCGACCGCGAAGGGGTTGAGCCAGGCCCAGTCGAAGGCGGTGGGCTCGATGGCCTCGCCGTTCACCGCCTTGACGATCGCGGTCACCGAGAACAGCACGAGCACGACGACCTGGAAGCCGACGAGCACGTACTGGAACTTCTGCGTGGTCTGCATGTCGCGGTACGACACCAGGGTCGCGCCCAGCATGAACAGCAGGCACACTGCGACGTTGATGAACGGGTTGAACGCGAGGTCGGCGATCTCTGGCTGTCGCGTCAGCTGAGCGATCAGCAGGAAGAGGAACTCGACCGCGATGCCGGCGAGGTTCGACAGCACGATGACGGTGGCGGCGACGAGCCCCCATCCGGTCATCCAGCCGATCCACGGGCCGAAGGCGCGCACGCCCCACGTGAACGATGTGCCGGAGTCGGGCATCGCGCGATTGAGCTCGCGATAGCCGAGGGCGACCAGCAGCATCGGGATGAATCCGACGAGGATGATCGCCGGGACCTGCACGCCGACGGCCGACACCGTCGGGCCGAGCGATGCGGTGAGCGTGTAGGCGGGCGCGATCGTCGAGATGCCGATGACGACGGCACCGACCATGCCGACGGTGCCGGCGCTCAGGCCCTTCTTCGACAGGTCTCCGGTGAGGCCGCCGACCGCGGTCGTGTCGGGGGCGACGCCGCCCTTCGGAGCGCTCATGCGCGCTCTCCTTCCGTCTGGTGCGAGCCAGGCGTCTGGCGCGTGCGGGGCACGACGACCATCGGCACCGGAAGCTCGTGCAGCATCTTCGCCGCGGTCGAGCCGAGGAACAGGCGGCGCGGCTGCGCCAGGCGGCTCGAGCCCACGACGGCGAGTTCGCCGGGCTCCCACGCGAGGTGCGAGACGGCGTCCTCGATGCTGTCGCCGCGGGCGACGACGACATCCGCCTCGACCCCGGCGGGCAGCGCGTCCAGCGCCTTCCCGAGCACGTCGTCGGCGTGCGCGGCACCGGCGATCCGGATCACTCCGGTGTCGACGCTGGCCGGCAGATCGACCGAGACGAGCGAGAGCAGGCGCAGCGGAGCGCCCGTGGCGACCGCGAGCGAGATGCTTTCCTCCAGGAGCGCCTCGGCCCCCGGCCGCGTGCCGATCGCCGCGGTGACGCGGGTGATCCCGGCCGCGGCATCCAGGCTTCGCGTTCCTTCGGGAGCCAGCACGACGGGTACGTCCGACGAGTGCAGCAGCTCGTTCGCAACGGTGCCCAGGCGGTGCCGACCGCGCCGTCCGCCGTTCGCTGCCCCGACGACGATGTGCGTCGCGCCGAGCTCATCGGCCAAGGCGATCAGGCCCTCGGCGAAGGAGTCCGCGAACCGCACATGCGGCGTCCGCGGGGTGGCGTCGGGGATGCCCGCGGCGGCAGCGGCGAGCCAGGCGTGCGCCTGGTCCTGCAGGTAGCGGTCGTAGCTCGCGTCGGGCGGGGTGATGACGCTGCGCTGGTCGGAAGGCAGCACGACGACGAGGTCGAGTTCGGATCCGGATGCCGCGGCCAGGCGTGCGCCGAGGGCAACAGCATCCGCTCCCGCATCGGTGGCGGTGTAGCCGACGACGATCCGGCCCCCCGTGGGCGCGCTCACCGGCGGGCGGCTTCCACGATGTTCGCCGCGACCAGCTGGCCCATGCGGATCGCTCCGTCGACGTGCTGGTAGCCGGCGCCCGCCATGTCGCTGCAGGCGAAGTGGATGGGGCCGACGGGCGTGCGCAGGTCGGCGCCGTAGCGGGCCAGCCCACCCAGGTCGAAGCTCGCCGCGTACGCGCCGCGGGTCCACTCCTCGGCGCCCCAGTCGCTCTCGAAGTAGACGAGCGGCGCCTTCGCCTCGGGGCCGTAGTAGTGCGACAGCGACTCGAGGATGCGCTCCTTGCGCTCCTCGGGCGACACCCGGAACAGGTCGTCGGCGTTGCGGTCCGAGACGAAGCCGACCAGCGTGCCGCGCTCGTCGCCGTGATTGGTGTTGTCGTAGGCCTCGTGCGAGATCTCGTACGGGCTGAAGGCGGTGCCCGACAGCCCCTGCTCGCGCCAGAAGGGCCGGTCGTAGACGGCGTGCACCTTGACGACGAAGCCCATCGAGATGTGCTGATGCATCTGCTGCTTCAGCCTCGGCAGAGCGGGGGCGAACTCGATCCAGGGGTAGAGGATCGGCGCGTGGGCGAGGATCACGAATCGCGCCCGCACCTGCAGACCAGCGTCGGTGACGACCGTGACGCCGTCGTCCGACCAGTGCACCTCGTTGACGGGCTGGCCCAGCATCACGTCGTCGCCGAGACGCTCGGCCAGAAGCAGCGGCACCTGCTGGAGACCGCCGACGACGCGCTCGTCGAGGATGTAGTCCGCGTCGACCAGATTCGAGAAGCTGCCGGCGCTGGCCGCCATGAGCAGCGCCTGCAGAGCCGAGAACGCGTACGCCGGCTTGGTGAGCATCGCACCGGCGATGAAGAGGGCGATGTTGTCGCGCGCCTCTTGATCCTCGGTCTGCTCTTCGAGCCACGCCTCGAACGAGACACGGTCGAGCGCCTCGGCGTCGGGGTGCTCCCACGGGCGGTCGGGGTCGACCTGCGCCACCATCTCGTCGAGCAGGTCGATCAGCCGTACGATCTCCTTCTCGGTCTCGGGCGCGACCGGGAAGATCTCGCCCGTGAAGCGCTTGAGGTCGCCGTCCTGGCCGATGTACAGCGAGTCGCCCTCGCGGTAGCGGCTGTAGGTCTCGAGCCCGAGCTCGGCGATCGTCTCCTTGAGCGCCTCCTGGTCGGGCGAGACCCACTGGCCGCCGATCTCGAGCATCGCGCCGTCGACGACGTCCGTCCAGAGTCGCCCGCCGACGCGGTCGCGCGCCTCGAGGACGACGACCGACAGCCCTGCCTTCTTCAGCTCGTTGGCCGCCGTCGTGCCGGCGGCGCCGGCTCCGACGATGACGACGTCACGGGTGATCTCCGCCATTGCGGACTCCTTCGTCTGGTGAGTGCGGCCCCTGAGCCTGTCGAAGGGCCGCGCGAGTGCGTCCGGACGCTTGGACGAGCTCAGCGACCGGGTGGTCTGAACGCGTCAGGCCGCGGCGAGAGCGGCGACGACGACATCCAGGCCCTCGTGGAGCAGGTCGTCGGGAATGGACAGCGGCGGCAGGAAGCGGATGACGTTGCCATAGGTGCCGCAGGTGAGGACGATGACGCCCTGCGCGATGCACGCCTTCGCGACGGCGGCGGTGAGCGCGGCATCCGGCTCGCCCGTCGCGGGGTCGACGAACTCGGCGGCGATCATCGCGCCGTGCCCGCGCACGTCGCCGACGCGGGGGTCGGCCGCCTGCAGCGCTCCGAGCCGCTCGGTGAGGATCGCCCCGATCTCGCGGGCGCGCTCGATCATGCCGTCGTTCTCGAACACGTCGATCGCCGCGAGCGCGGCGGCACAGGCGATCGGGTTGCCGCCGTACGTGCCTCCGAGGCCGCCCGCGTGCGTGGCGTCCATGATCTCGGCGCGGCCGGTGACGGCGGCCAGCGGCAGGCCGCCCGCGATGCCCTTGGCGGTCGTGATGAGGTCGGGGACGATGCCGAACAGCTCGCTCGCGAACATCTCGCCGGTGCGGGCGAAGCCGGTCTGGATCTCGTCGGCGATGAAGACGACCCCGTTCGCGCGGCACCAGTCCACGATCGCCGGCAGGAATCCGTCGGCGGGCACGATGAACCCGCCCTCGCCCTGGATCGGCTCGATGATGACGGCGGCGAGGTTGTCGGCGCCGACCTGCTTCTCGATGATCGAGATCGCCTTCTTGGCGGCCATGACCCCGTCGAGCCGGTCGCGGAACGGATACGACAGCGGCGCGCGGTAGATCTCCGACGCGAACGGACCGAAGCCGCTCTTGTAGGGCATCGACTTCGCGGTGAGCGCCATCGTGAGATTGGTGCGGCCGTGGTAGCCGTGGTCGAACGCGACGACGGCCTGCTTGCCGGTGAACTTGCGGGCGATCTTCACCGCGTTCTCGACGGCCTCCGCGCCGGAGTTGAACAGCGCGCTCTTCTTGGCGTGGTCGCCCGGGGTGATGCGGTTCAGCGCCTCCGCCACCCCGACGTACGACTCGTACGGAGCGATCATGAAGCAGGTGTGGGTGAACTGCGCCACCTGCTCCTGCACCGCGGCGACCACCTTGGGATGCGCGTTGCCGATCGTGGTGACGGCGATGCCCGAGCCGAGGTCGATGAGCGAATTGCCGTCGGCGTCGACGATGACGCCACCGCCCGCCGCGACCGCGTGCACCGGGGCGGTGTGCCCGACGCCGGCGGCGACGGCATCCGCCTTGCGGTCGATGAGCTCAAGCGAGCGCGGCCCGGGGATGCTGGTGACCAGACGGCGCTCCTGTGTCAGAGCCGGTCCGCCGAGGGGCGTGTTGACGATGGTGTCGGGGTGTTCCGCAGCGATGGCGCTCATGACGGCGAGCGTATGTGGACCGCGCGGACGGTCGCACCTTCCCCGATGTACATTCTCTGTAGCCCGCTATACGACCCGTACACGAAGATCCGGAGATCAGGGACACCATGGACGCCGACGCTCCGACCCTGCGTGCGCTGCTCGCGCGGCGCGACCTCCAGCTCACCCTCGCCGAAGACGACGGCCTCGAACCGGGCGCGCTGGATCGCGCGATCCGCTGGGTGCACAGCTCCGACCTCGCCGATCCGACGCCGTTCCTGTCGGAGGGCCTGGTCCTCCTGACGACGGGCACGCAGTTCCCCCGCGGCGACGGCGACTCCCCCGGCCCCGGCCCCGGCTCAGGGATCAGCGCCGACGCCGACGCTCCCGGCCGCAGCTCCGGAATCAGCGCCGACGCCGACCCCGGATCGGGCGGCGACGATCCCGAGCCGTACCGCTCGTACGTGCACCGTCTCGCCGCGCGCGGGGTTGTCGGCCTCGGCTTCGGCACCGAGGTCGCGCGCGCCGGCATGCCGCCCGGGCTCGTCGACGCGTGCCGCGACGCGCGGATGCCGCTGTTCGAGGTGCCGTACCGCACCCCGTTCATCGCCGTCGCCCGGGCGAACGCAGAGGCGATCGCCGCCGAGGCGTTCGCACGGCGCAGCTGGGCGCTCGCCGCGCAGCGTGCGATCGCCCTGGCCGCGCTCCGGCCCGACGGACTCGGCGCGACCGTCGCCGAGCTGGCACGACAGCTGAACGCGTGGGTGGGCATGTTCGACGCCGCCGGTGAGCTGTCGCGCGAACACCCCGCCGGCGCCCTCGACCCCGCCACGGCGGAGGCGTTGCAGCGGGATGTCATCGGCGTCCTTCACCGGGGGGTCGCGAGCCGGATCCGCGCTGCGCATCGGCGACACCCCCTTCACGCTTCAGACCCTCGGGCGCGGCGGGCATCTGCGAGGGGTCATCGCGATCGCCGCGGGCGACCTCGACCAGGAGGGGCGCGGCGTGGTCACCGCCGTCATCGCGATGGCCGGCCTCGCGCTCGAGCAGCAGCAGGGGCTCAGCCGCGCCCGCGGCGCGCTGCGCACCGGACTGCTGCAGACGCTGCTGACCGGCGACCCGGCACTCGCCCGGCGCATCTCCCGGGATCTGTGGGGGCCGCTGCCCGCAGCGCCCGTGGTCGTGGCGGTGACGGATGCCGCGGCCGCCCGCGCCGACGGCGTCTCCGAGCTGCTGGAGCTCCGGGTCGAGGAGAGCCGGGGCTGCCTGTTCTTCGGGCGCGGCGACGACGGGCTCGTGATCGTCGTGCCCGCCGGCGAACTGGGTCCGATTCCCGAGCTCGCCGAACGGTTCGGCGTGAAGATCGGACTGTCCGACCCGGCAGGGTACGACGCTTTCGCCTCCGCGCTCGGCCAGGCGCGCGTCGCCCGCGACCGCGGCACGACGGGCGTCACACCGTTCGCCGACGTGGCCCGCTCGGGCGTGCTCTCGGCTCTCACCGACGACGCCCGCGCCCTGGCCCGCGCCGAGCTGGCGCCGCTGTACGACCACGACGCGGCGAACGGCACGCGCCTGATCGAGACGCTGCAGGTGTGGCTCGACGAGGACTGCTCGCACGAGGCATCCGCTCAGTCTCTGGGCGTGCACCGGCACACCATACGCACGCGACTGGCCCTCGCCGAGCGGGTGCTCGGGCGCGACCTGTCGTCGTTCGCGACGCGGGCTGAGCTGTGGGCGGCGCTGCGCGCGCTCGACACTCCCGCTCGCTGATCGGACGAAGCGTTCCCGAGCGCAGGCCGGCTGGTGGGAATCCGCCCCATCAGGCCCGCTTCCCGGCCTGCGGATCACAACGAGCCTGCGCTCGGGGACGTTTCACGTCCGATCTGCCCCACACGAGCCGTTCGGATCGTCCGCCCGGCCGCGACTTCGCGACGACCTGCCTCGCGCAGGCCCCGGCTGGCCCCGAGCGGCACGGATATCGTGGGCCCATGAGCGAGACCGAGGCGAGCCGGGTCCGCAACGGAGACGTGTCGTGGTGGTGGCGGCAGCTCGGCGGGGCACCCGCCCCTCGCGCCGCACTTGCGGGCGACCTCGACGTCGACGTCGCGATCGTCGGAGCCGGCTACACCGGGCTCTGGACCGCGTACTACCTCACGCGCGCGCAGCCGGATCTGCGGGTCGTGGTGCTCGAGCAGCGGTTCGCCGGCTTCGGGGCGTCCGGCCGAAACGGCGGCTGGCTGACCAACACGGTCACGGGCGGACGGGAGCGATACGTCGAGACCCGCGGCCGCGGGGCCGCGATCGCGCAGCAGCGTGCGCTCAACGACACCGTCGACGAGGTGATCGCCGTCGCCGCCCGGGAGGGCATCGACGCCGACATCGTCAAGGGTGGTGAGCTCGACATCGCCCGCACTCCCTCACAGCTCGCACGACTGCAGGCAGCGGTCGCCGACGAGCAGTCCTGGCCACATACGGACGTGGAACTGCTGGACGCCTCGGCCGCGGCATCCCGTGTCGCCGTGGACGGCGTTCTCGGCGGCGTGTGGCATCCGCATTGCGCACGGGTGCACCCGGCCAAGCTGGTGCGCGGACTGGCCGCCGCCGTCGAGGGCCTGGGCGTGCCGATCTACGAGCAGACCCGGGTGCGCGAGATCACGCCCGGGCGCGCCGTCACCGACCGCGGCACGGTGCGCGCCGCTCACGTGCTGCGGGCGACCGAAGGCTTTACCGCCGACCTCGCCGGCGAGCACCGCACCTGGCTGCCGATGAACTCCTCGATGATCGTCACCGAACCCCTGCCGGCGTCGTTCTGGGACCGCGTCGGCTGGACCGGGCGCGAGACCCTGGGCGACTTCGCCCACGTCTACATGTACGCGCAGCGCACCGCCGACGACCGCATCGCCTTCGGCGGGCGCGGCGTGCCGTACCGGTTCGGCTCGCGCGTCGATACCGACGGCTCGACCCAGCAGCGCACGATCGCGTCGCTCGCCGAACTGCTGCGGACCTTCTTCCCGGATGCCGCGGACACGCCGATCGCGCACGCCTGGGCCGGAGTGCTCGGCGTGCCGCGGGATTGGGCGGCGACCGTCGGCCACGACCGCTCCACCGGTCTCGGGTGGGCGGGGGGCTACGTCGGAACCGGGGTGACGGCCACGAACCTCGCCGGCCGCACGCTGGCCGACCTGGTGCTCGAACGCGACACCGAGCTCACCCGCCTTCCGTGGGTCGGACACCGCGCCAAGCGCTGGGAGATCGAGCCGCTGCGCTGGTCCGCGGTGAACTCCATCTACACCGCGTACCGGATGGCCGACCGCGCCGAGGCGTCCGGCTCGTCCGCCCGCACCGCGTGGCCCGCGCACGTGGCCGACGTCGTCGCCGGCCGGCACTGACCCGCCGCGCGTTCCTCGCCGACCGACCCGCACCTCAGCCGTTTGCCCGGAACAGGTGTTTCGGCGCAGGCAGGCCGTTGCCTGACCGAACGACCTGTGTGCGCCAGAACACCTGTTCTGAGCGACGGAAAGACGAGCGGATGCCGCGCCCGACGTCAGCGCGGGGCGTGAGCCTCGAGGAACTCGTAGACGTCAGTCGTATCGACTCCGGGGAACGCGCCGGTCGGCAGGGTCGCCAGCAGCGTGCGCGGCGTCCGGACGTTGGGCCACGAGTTCTCGCGCCATGACGCCTCGAGATCAGCCGGCGCCCGGCGGCAACAGACCTCGACGGAGTGCTTGGACACCCCGCGGTTGGGGGTGTCGCGGCCGAGGAACCACTTCGTGTCGTCGAAGCGCACGCCGACCGAGACCGAGTGCGCGCCCTCGCTCGAGAGCTCGACGCGGGCCGTGCACCAGTAGGTGCCGTTGCCGGTGTCGGTGTACTGGTAGTACGGGTTGAAATGGTCGTCCTCGTCGAACACGACGCGGCTGGTCCATCGGCGACAGCACATCTGCCCTTCGATCGAGCCGAGGCGGTCTGTCGGGAAGTTGACGTCGTCGTTCTCGTACGCCTTGGTGATCGTGCCCGACTCGTGCACCTTGAGGAAGTGCACCGGGATGCCGAGATGCACCGTCGCCAGATTCGTGAACCGATGCGCGGCGGTCTCGTACGACACCGAGTACGCGTCGCGGAGGTCCTCGATCGAGATCGCGCGATCCTTCTTGGCGTCCTGCAGGAACGGCACGGCGTGCGCCTCGGGGATCAGCAGCGCTCCGGTGAGGTAGTTGGTCTCGACCCGCTGACGGAGGAACTCGGCGTACGAGGTCGGCTCGCGATGGCCGAGGATGCGACTCGACAGCGCCTGCAGCACCGCGGTTCGCGGATCGCCCTTGGACGCGAGCCGGCTGGAGAGGTACAGCCGGCCGTTCTTGATGTCGGCCACCGAGCGGGTCGTCTGCGGCAGATCGGGCACGTAATGCAGCGTGAACCCCAGGTGAGCGGCGATGTCTGAAGCCGTGCGCTGCGTCAGCGGACCGCCCGGGTGGTCGACGGCCTCGAGCAGTGCGCGCGCCTGCTCCTCGAGCTCGCCGAAGTAGTTGCTCTGCGTGCGCATGAGCCGCCGCAGCGCCACGTTCGCGCGCCGCGCCTCCTCGGGTGTCGCGGCCCGCTCATCCCGCAGACGCTCGATCTCTCCCTGCAGCGCGAGCATGGCCTGGAGCGCCTCGGTGGGCACCGTCTTGGCGATGCGGAACGGCGGAATGCCCAGAGCCTGAAAGGTCTGCCCGCGCATCGCCCGCTCGAGCGCGATCTCGAGGGTGGCCCGCTCGTCGAGCGGCTCCGACTCGAGCAAGGCGTCCAGCGACGAGCCGAGCGCACGGGCGATCGCCTGCAAGAGCGTGAGCTTCGGCTCACGCCGACCGTTCTCGATCATCGACAGCTGACTGGGTGCGCGGTCGACTGCCGCGGCCAGCTCTTCGAGCTTCATGCCGCGGTCGGTGCGCAGCTGCCGGATACGGCGGCCGATGGTGAGGGAATCCACCCCTTCATCGTCCGGGACTTCTGGCAGTCGGTCGCGGGTCACCGAGGTCGTCATGAGGTGATTCTGTCACGAAAGCAGAACTTCCCCCGAAGTTCACACCGTCCCTGGTCGTTTCCGCGCCCGATCTTCACCGGATAGTGGGAACACGACGAACCGCCGATTGATCCAGAACGCGGATCACAGGAGGCCTCGAACCGGCACACACGCCGGAACGCGGCATCCTCCGACTCTCCAGCACTGGTCATAGGAAGACAGAGAAATGACACCTGCAACCGCCAGCCCGATGCGCACCCGCACCGGTCCCATCCTGACGCAGACCCACGAACCGTCGATCGAGATCTCGGGACGCCTCGGCCCCCGCTACGACGAGATCCTCACTCCCGAGGCACTCGCCTTTCTCACCGAGCTGCACCACCGCTTCGGCGCCCGCCGTCACGACCGTCTCGCCGACCGCATGCGCCGCCGGTTCGAGATCGGCAACGGCCACGACCCGCAGTTCCGCGACGACACCCGCCACATCCGCGACGATGCCGGGTGGAAGGTCGCCGGCGCCGGACCCGGGCTCGAGGACCGCCGCGTCGAGATCACGGGTCCGACCGACCCCAAGATGACGATCAACGCGCTGAACTCCGGCGCGAAGGTCTGGCTGGCCGACCAAGAGGACGCCACCAGCCCGACCTGGAAGAACGTGATCGAAGGCCAGCTGAGCCTGCGTGATGCGATCCGCGGCGAGCTGGAGTTCACCGGCCCCTCGACGGGATCGGCGCCGGGCAAGCGCTACGAAGTCACGGCGACCGAGACGCCGACGATCGTGATGCGTCCGCGCGGGTGGCACCTGCCCGAGCAGCACATCAGCTTCACCGACCGAACCGGCCGGACGATGGCCGCGTCGGGCTCGCTCGTGGATTTCGGCCTGTACTTCTTCCACAACGCGCAGCAGCTGATCGCGAACGGGCGCGGTCCGTACTTCTACATCGCCAAGCTCGAGTCGAGCGAAGAGGCGAAGCTGTGGGACGACGTGTTCACGTTCAGCGAGCGCTACATCGGGATCCCGCACGGCACGATCCGCGCCACCGTCCTCATCGAGACGCTGCCGGCGGCCTTCGAGATGGAGGAGATCCTGTTCGAGCTGCGCGATCACTGCGCGGGGCTGAACGCCGGGCGATGGGACTACATCTTCTCGATCATCAAGAACTACCGCGGGCGCGGGGCTCGCTTCGTGCTGCCCGACCGCAGCGAGGTGACGATGACGGTGCCGTTCATGCGCGCCTACACCGAGCTGCTCGTCAAGACCTGCCACAAGCGGGGGGCTTTCGCGATCGGCGGGATGAGCGCCTTCATCCCGAACCGCCGTGACCCCGAGGTGACCCAGCGCGCGTTCGAGAAGGTCGCCGCCGATAAGAAGCGAGAAGCCGGCGACGGGTTCGACGGGACGTGGGTGGCGCACCCCGACCTCATCCCGGTGGCGCGTGCCGAGTTCGATGCGGTTCTGGGCGAGCGCCCGAACCAGCTCGACCGGCAGCGCCCCGAGGTCGAGGTGGGGGCTGCCGACCTCATCGACGTGCACATCGGCCGACCGATCACGGCGACCGGAGTCCACGGCAACGTGTCGGTCGGCATCCGCTACATCGAGGCGTGGCTGCGGGGGCTGGGCGCCGTCGCCATCGACAACCTCATGGAGGATGCCGCCACCGCCGAGATCTCACGGTCGCAGGTGTGGCAGTGGATCCATCAGGACCGCACCACCGAAGACGGAACCCCCATCACGCGCGACTACGTCGAGGGACTGATCGCGCAGGTGCTGGGCGAGGTCGATCGCCGCGAAGGCGACCGCTTCGACGACGCCGCCGCGGTCTTCCGCGACGTGGCGCTCGGCAACGACTTCCCGGCGTTCCTGACGCTCTCGGCGTACTCGCGCTTCCTCGTCGAGACCGATTAGCGCGCCATCCGTGTCCCGATTTCCACCCTTCGCCGTTGCGAGATCGGCGGGAATCGGGACACGAAGACCACGTTCCGGGACACGAACTCCTCACCGCAAAGGACGACAACAATGACTGCCTACCAAGACGACATCGAGGCCATCCGCACCCTCCGAGACCACCACGGAGCGAGCTGGAATGCCATCGACCCCGAGTCCGCTGCCCGCATGCGGGCCCAGAACCGGTTCCGGACGGGACTGGAGATCGCCCAGTACACGGCCGACATCATGCGCCGCGACATGGCGGAGTACGACGCCGATGCGTCGGTCTACACCCAGTCGCTCGGGGTCTGGCACGGCTTCATCGGGCAGCAGAAGCTGATCTCGATCAAGAAGCATCTCAAGAGCACCGACAAGCGATACCTCTACCTGTCGGGGTGGATGGTCGCCGCCCTCCGATCGGAGTTCGGTCCGCTTCCCGACCAGTCGATGCACGAGAAGACGGCGGTCCCCGCTCTCATCGCGGAGCTCTATACCTTCCTCCGTCAGGCCGACGCGCGCGAGCTCGATCTGCTGTTCACGCAGCTCGATCAGGCGCGCGCCGCCGACGACGAGACCGCGGCGGAGTTCATCCAGTCCCAGATCGACAACCACGAGACCCACGTGGTGCCGATCATCGCCGACATCGACGCCGGCTTCGGCAATCCCGAGGCCACGTATCTCCTCGCCAAGAAGATGATCGAGGCGGGAGCGTGCGCCATCCAGATCGAGAACCAGGTCTCGGATGAGAAGCAGTGCGGTCACCAGGACGGCAAGGTCACCGTCCCGCACGAGGACTTCCTCGCCAAGATCAACGCGGTGCGGTACGCGTTCCTCGAGCTCGGCATCGACAACGGCATCATCGTCGCTCGGACCGACTCGCTCGGCGCCGGGCTCACGCAGAAGCTCGCCGTCTCGGCTGAGCCCGGCGACCTGGGCGACCAGTACAACGCCTTCCTCGACGTCGAAGAGATCGCGGAGGCGGAGCTGAGCGACGGCGACGTGGTGATCCGCCGCGGGGGCAAGCTGCTGCGCCCCCGCCGTCTGGCCAGCAACCTGTACCAGTTCCGTCCGGGCACGGGAGAGGACCGCGTCGTGCTCGACTGCATCACCTCGCTGCAGAACGGCGCCGACCTGCTGTGGATCGAGACCGAGAAGCCGCACGTCGAGCAGATCGCCGGCATGGTCGACCGGATCCGCGAGGTCATCCCGAACGCGAAGCTCGTCTACAACAACAGCCCGTCGTTCAACTGGACCCTCAACTTCCGGCAGCAGGCCTACGATCTGCTCGTGGAGAAGGGCGAGGACGTCTCGGCGTACGACCGCGGCGATCTGATGAGCGCCGAGTACGACGACACCGAACTGGCGCAGCTCGCCGACGAGAAGATCCGCACGTTCCAGCGTGACGGGTCGGCGCGCGCCGGCATCTTCCACCACCTGATCACGCTGCCGACCTATCACACGGCCGCGCTGTCGACCGACGACCTCGCCAAGGGCTACTTCGGCGACGAGGGCATGCTCGCCTACGTCAAGGGCGTGCAGCGCCGCGAGATCCGCGGAGGCATCGCCACGGTCAAGCATCAGAACATGGCGGGAAGCGACCTCGGCGACAACCACAAGGAGTACTTCGCCGGTGACGCGGCCCTCAAGGCCGGCGGCACGCACAACACGATGAACCAGTTCGGCTGAGTCCCCCCAGGGATCCACCCGCTGCGATGACGGATGCCTCGGACCACCGGTCCGAGGCATCCGTTCCGTTCTGTCAGGGAAGTAGGCCTCTCTCCATGGCGAGGGTGACCGCACGCGTGCGGTCTGCGACGCCCAGCTTGTCGAACACCTTGAGCAGATGCGTCTTGACCGTGGACTCGCCGATTCCCAGTGAGACGGCGATCTGCTTGTTCGAATGACCCGACGCCACGAGGCGCAGCACCTCGGTCTCGCGAACGGTCAGCAGGGCGAGTGCTTCGGGCCGCCGCATCCGCTCGACAAGCCGCACCGCCACCTGCGGGGACAGCGCAGACTGGCCCGCAGCCACAGAGCGGATACCGGCCACGATCTCGGCCTGGGGTGCGGCCTTGAGCAGGTACCCGGATGCGCCGGCCTCGATCGCCGCGAGGATCTGGTCGTCGGACTCGTAGGTCGTCAGGATCAGCACCCTCGCGTCTCCAGCTGTGGTGATCTGCGCGGTGGCCTCGACACCGCCGACCCGCGGCATCCGCAGATCCATGAGCACGACGTCGGGGCGGGTGGCCGCGGCGACGCGCACCGCCTGGTCTCCGTCGGAGGCCTCGCCGACCACCTCGAAGCCCGGCTCATCCGAGAGCATCCCCACCAGACCCGCCCGCACAACGGGATGGTCATCGACGATCAGCAGCCGGATCATCGCGCGACACCGTGGCCGGCTCGGGTCGGGGGCAGTCGAACGAGGAGCGTCGTACCGCGGCCGGGGGTCGATGCCAGATCGAAGACGCCGCCGGCCAGCGCGACCCTCTCCGCCATGCCGTCGAGGCCGAAACCGTCATTGCGGCCGGCGACATCGAAGCCGCGACCGTCATCTGCGATGGTGAGCTGCGCTTCTCCGTCGTGTCCGGCAGACACCCGTACGTCGACCCGCGTCGCCGCCGCGTGTTTGCGCACATTGGCGAGCGACTCCTGCAGGCATCGCAGCAGGACCAGCTGCGACTCCCGGGGAAGCACTCCCGCAGAATCAAGCTGCAGGTCGAGGTCGATGGTGAGCCCTGTCTCGGCGCGGAAACGGCTCACGAGTCGGTCGACGGCATCGCCGAGCGCCGTATCGGAGGGAACGGCGGCCATCCGGGAGACGATCGCGCGAGCCTCGTCGAGGGCATCACGCGAGAGTCGCTCGACCGTCGCGATGCTGTCGGCAGCGGCATCCGCTCGTCCTTCGTCCAGCTGACGGCCGGCGCGCTCCGAGAGGATGGCGAGTCCCGCGAGCGTCTGCGCGAGCGTGTCGTGCACGTCGCGCGCCAGCCGCTCGCGCTCGACGGCGGCACCGCGATCGCGGCTGAGCGATTCGACCTCCGCCTGCGCCGCCGTGAGCTCGCCCAGCAGCCGCGCGCGTTCCTGGCCGTACTCGACGACGCCTGCCATCCAGAGCCCGAACGCGATGGCGAAGGCGAGGCCGAAGCCTGCGACGGCGGCGGCGACGGCAAGAGCGGGAAGTACCGCGTCACCCCCGGCGAGGATTCCGGAGAACAGGGCGAAGCCGGTGAAGGTGCCGAGAGCGATGACGACCGATCCCCCGATGGCGCGGCGTCGATCGACGGCCAGCACCCAGGTCAGCGGGTAGGCGATCGCCTGCAGGATCGCGAAGAAGGGCTCCCCCGCGCAGCCGCCCGCCAGGGCCACAGCGGAAGCGGCGACGAAGACCGGCAGACGCCAGAGCCGCGGCGATGTCAGGGCGCGCCGGGCCACGAAGATGTAGCCCAGCACGAACAGCCCGAGCGAGGCCCAGGCGACAGCGGCGGCGGTCGCCGACTCGCCGCTCGGTCCGACGGTCAGGGTCACGACGACCATGAGGGACGCGGCGATCACCGCCGCGTCCCACCATCGTCGATTCTGCATGGCCTCGTCCTGGGCTCAGGCTACGCGTCGCGCCTGTTCCAGCGGAAGGTCGCCCGCGCGAGCACGAGCCCGACGACGAGCCAGACCGTCAATGCGATCGCGACCCCCGCGAGGTTCCATTCGCCGTTCTGCTCCAGCGCGGAGTACTCCTCCGGAAGGAAGACGTACCGCATCCCCTGCGCCATCCATTTGACGGGCAGCGCACTGGCCGCGGTCTGCAGCCAGTCGGGCAGCATGTAGAACTGGAAGTAGACGCCCGAGATGAACTGCACCACGAGCCCGATGGGAATGACCACCGCCACGGCGCTGCGCGACGAACGTGGGACCGACGACAGCGCGACGCCCAGCAGGGCCGAACCGGTGATGCCGATCACGAAGACCCAGGCGAACGTGAACCATCTCCCGGGGTCGGTCGGCAGCGGCACCTGCAGCACGACAGCGGCGAACCCCAGAAGGACGGCTGCCTGCACGACACCCGTGACGCCCACCTGGGCGATCTTGCCGAGGAAGTAGCTCACTGGAGAGAGCGGCGTCGCGCCGAGCCGCTTCAGCACTCCCTCGGATCGATCGACGGCGATGTCGATGGCGAGATTCTGGAACCCCGACAACAGCAGACCTGCAGCGAGCATGGCGGGCAGAAACATCTGCGCGACCGGCACAGGGGGCAGCCCAGGCGCCGGTTGCATGTCGCCATCCGCGCCGAAGGCGACGGCGAAGAGTCCCAGCATGAGGATAGGGAAGAGGAAGGTGAACACGACGGTATCGCCGGAACGGGCGTACTGAGTGATCTCGAAGCGGCCCCGCCAGAGTCCCATGCCGAGGCGGCTGCGCCCTGCGGTACTGCGCGGGGTGGAGATGTGGTGTGTGATGACGCTCATGATTCATGCCTCCGTGGCGAGGACGCCCGCGGCATCCGCGGCGTCAGTGTGCTCGGCCACCAGGCCGAGATAGATGTCTTCCAGTGAGGGCCGGATGACCTCCACCGCCGTCGGCTCCGCCCCGGTGCGCGCGACGAGGTCGGCGACGAAGCGGCCGGGTTCGGCGGTGCGCGCCTCGTTCGGACGCGGGTCACCCGGCTCGTACCAGCGCACGATCGGCATGCGGGCCTCCTCGCCGCCGATGGTGCCGACAGACCCGATCGCACGCAGCCGGCCGGCGACGAGGATGCCGACGCGATCAGCCAGCCGCTCCGCCTCGTCGAGGTTGTGGGTCGTCAGCAGGATCGTCGTGCCCTCGGCGGAGAGCCCCCGGATCATCGTCCAGAAGTCCCGCCGGGCCTGCGGGTCGAAACCGGTCGTCGGCTCATCGAGGAACAGCAGCTCGGGACTTCCGATGATGCCGAGCGCCACATCGACACGCCGCTGCTGACCGCCCGAGAGCTTGCTCACCCTCATCCCCGCCTGCTTCTGAAGACCGACCGCCCCGAGCACCTCATCGACGCCTCGGGGGTTCGGGAAGAACCCCGCGAACTGCGTGAGGTACTCGCGCACCGTGAGCGCACCGAGCACCCCGGTCCCCTGCAGCACGACTCCGATGCGCGCCTTCCACGTCAGCCCGGCCGTCGCGGGATCCTCTCCCAGCACACTGATCTCGCCATCCGTGCGGTGGCGATACCCCTCGAGGATCTCCACCGTGGTCGACTTCCCTGCGCCGTTGGGGCCCAGCAGCGCGAAGGTCTCACCGCGCGCGATGTCGAACGACAGATCGTCGACGACCGCACGGCCCGAATACTCTTTCCGCAGGTTCCGCACCCGCACCACGTTCTCGTTCATGCCATCCACGATCCCGCGCGGTGCATCCACGATGGCTCGGCCATTCGTTCCGTCGGATCCCCCATCCGGTGGAGGCCCGCCGCCCACCGAGCGGCCGGGCGACGCCGGACGATCCGTCCGCCCGATGCCGATCGGCGGGCTGAAGCCTCGCGCCCCGCCGAGTACGCTCGAAGGCGTGACTGAACGCGCACCGCTCTCCCACACGCCCAAGCTGTCGGACAAGCTCAGCGGAATCGCCGAGTCGGCGACCCTCAAGGTCGACGCCAAGGCGAAGGCCCTCAAGGCCTCCGGCCGCCCCGTCATCTCCTACGCGGCGGGTGAGCCCGACTTCAGCACCCCGCAGTTCATCGTCGATGCCGCCGCCGAGGCGCTGCGCGACCCCTCGAACTTCCGCTACACACCGGCCGCCGGCCTTCCGGTGCTGCGCGAGGCGATCGCCGCGAAGACGCTGCGCGACTCGGGGCTCGACGTCGACCCCGCCCAGGTCATCGTGACCAACGGCGGCAAGCAGGCCGTCTACCAGGCCTTCCAGGCGGTCGTGAATCCCGGCGACGAGGTGCTGCTGCCGGCGCCGTACTGGACGACCTATCCGGAGGCGATCGCCCTGGCCGACGGTATCCCGGTCGAGGTGTTCGCCGACGCCGACCAGGACTACAAGGTGACCGTCGAGCAGCTCGAGGCCGCGCGCACCGACAAGACGACCGCTCTGGTGTTCGTCTCGCCGTCGAACCCCACCGGCGCCGTCTACACGCACGACGAAACCCGCGCGATCGGCGAGTGGGCCGTCGAGCACGGCATCTGGATCATCTCCGACGAGATCTACCAGAACCTCGTCTACGAAGGCGCCCGTGCGGTCTCGATCGTCGAGGCCGTTCCGGATGCCGCAGCCCAGACGATCCTCGTCAACGGCGTCGCGAAGACCTATGCCATGACGGGCTGGCGGGTGGGCTGGATGGTCGGCCCGAAGGAGGCGATCAAGGTCGCGGGCAACCTGCAGTCGCACCTGTCGAGCAACGTCAACAACATCGCGCAGCGCGCGGCGCTGGCGGCGTTGAGCGGCTCGCAGGCCGAGGCCGAGCAGATGCGTCTCGCATTCGACCGCCGCCGGCGCACCATCGTCGCGGAGCTGTCGAAGATCGAGGGCATCACCGTCCCCAACCCCCTCGGGGCGTTCTACGCCTACCCCGACGTGCGAGGACTGCTGGGCCGTGAGTGGGCCGGTCAGACGCCGACCACCTCGCTGGAGCTCGCCGACCTCATTCTCGAGAAGACAGAGGTTGCCGTCGTGCCCGGCGAGGCGTTCGGGCCCTCCGGCTACCTGCGCCTCTCGTACGCTCTGGGCGACGACGCGCTCCTGGAGGGCATCCAGCGCCTGCAGGAGCTCTTCACCCCCTGAGCCCGGCGGCCTGGCTCGAGTGCTGGCCCGCACGCTCTCCGCGCCCGCGCACCCCGCGCCCGCGCCCCTGCCCCCGACTCCCGACTCGCCAAGACACGCCGGGCCCGCGACCCGCGCC
>NZ_CAJF01000046.1 GCF_000304335.1 Microbacterium yannicii PS01
CAGATCCACGTGGCGGTGACAGCCAGGAGCACGAGCACCGTCGCCAGGCCGATCAGGCCGCCCACCAGCGTGCGTCGGAGATCGACGTCGGCCAGATGGCCGCCCACCAGGTTGCCGACGGTCATGCCCAGCCCCATGACGACGAGCACGATGGGCACGACCCACTCGGGCGATCCGGCCACGTCGGTGACCATCGGGGCGATGTAGCTGTAGACCGCGAAGAAGCCGCCGAATCCGATCGCGCCGACGCCCAGCGCCAGCCACACCTGCCCGATGCGGAACACCTTCAGCTCGGCGCGCAGCGTGCGGCCGGGGTCGCCGGGATGCTCGGGCACGAACAGGGCGATGAGGACCGTCGCGGCCGCGAAGATCGCGGTGACCACCAGGAACGCGGCGCGCCAGCCGACCTGCTGCCCGAGGTACGTGCCGAGCGGCACGCCGACCACGTTCGCGACGGTCAGTCCGGTGAGGACGAAGGCGACGCCCTTCGCCCGCATGCCGGGGCCCAGCACCTCGGCGGCGACGAGCGCGCCGATGCCGAAGTACGCGCCATGGGGCAGCCCGGCGAGGAAGCGGGACGCGGCCACGAGTTCGTACGTCGGGGCGAGCACGGTCAGCGCGTTGAAGACGGTGAGCGCGAGCGCGAGACCGATCATGACGCGGTGGCGCGGATACTTCGCGACCGAGCCGGCGATCGTCGGGGCTCCGACCACGACGCCGAGCGCATACAGCGAGATGAGCCACCCCGCTTGGGCGATCGCGTCTTCCGAGCCCGACGCCCACACGGTCGGGAGGAGGTCTTCGGCGATGTTCGGCAGCAGCCCCATGACGACGAACTCGGTCATGCCGATGCCGAAGCTGCCGACGGCGAGGGAGAGGAGCGCCCACTTCGCCGCCCCCCTCGAGAGGTTCGAGGAGGTCACCGCGTCATGGTACCGGCCGCCGCGGGATCCTGTCGAATCGATTCGGCTCGAGCACGCGACGCGCGATGCCCGTCGGCCCGGTGGTCAGGGCGCGTCGGACTGCCGCTCGATGGCAGCCTCGAGCCGCTCGATCTTGCCGTCGAGCTCACCCGAGTACCCCGGGCGGATGTCGGCCTTCAGCACGAGCGACACGCGCGAGCCGTACGCCAAGACCGCGTCGGTCGCGCGCTTGACGACGTCGAAGACCTCGTCCCACTCCCCCTCGATCTCGGTGAACATCGAGGTGGTCCGGTGCGGCAGGCCGCTCTCGCGGACGACCCGGACGGCGGCGGCGACGGCGTCATGCACCGATCCCTCGGTGCGGCCGTGAGCCGGTGCGGTCTGGGGCGCGCCGCTGGGTGCGACGGAGAAGGCGATCAGCATGGGAACCTCCGGGTTCTCGTGGGGGTCAGGAAACGGATCGGGAGACCCGCGGCCGCCGCGGAACGCGTGCCAGACGCACGACGGCCCAGGCGAACAGGGCGATCATCACGACGTTGCGCAGCGTCAGCACGGTCGCGGCGAGCGCGTCGGCGACGATGATGCGGTCGTAGAGGACGGGATACACGAGCTGGGTGAGGAGGGCGGCGGTGAGGGCGGTGACGGCCGGCACGAGCCAGCGGCGCCGGTCGAGAACCAGACCCATCACGACGGGCGCGATGAGCCAGGTCAGGAACTGCGGCGAGCCGACCTTGTTGAAGACGATGAAGGCCAGCACGAGGCCCAGCGCGAGCGGGGGGAACAGCGCCGCGAACGAACCGCCGCGCCACGCGACGAACGCTCCGAGCGCGGCGACGGCGATCACCGCGAGCGCCAGCACGGGGGTCATCGCGGCGATCACCGCATCGACGCCGGCGCCGGTGACCTGGAAGGTCAGGATGTCGAGGTCGTAGTACACGGTCGCACCGGGGACGCCGGCGACCGCCTGCCACAGGAAGAGCCCGGTGACAGGTGCCTCGACCTGGAGTCCACGACCGGTCTGCCCGGCCACGAAACCGAGCACGTGCGCGCCGCCGCCGGCGGCGACCACGACGAACACCGTCACGGCGGTCACGAGGAGGGCGCCGGCGATGACGGTCAGGCGGCGCCGGAGCGCGATCACCGCGGCCGCCAGCAGCGCCGCGGGCCAGACCTTCATCCACGTCGCGACGGCCAGCAGCACCGACGCGATCAGCGGCCGCCCGGCCAGCCACAGGCACCCCGCGATCGCCAGCGGTACCGTCACCGCATCGAGCCGGTACAGACCGACCGGTCCGAGCAGCAGGATGAAGGCGAGCCAGAAGCCGGCGGCGATGGCGCGCCCGTTCGAGCGACCGTGCCCCAGCAGGAGCGCGAAGGCCAGCGCGTCGGCGAGCGTCACCAGCAGCGCCCAGGCGATCGGGTAGCTGCCGATCCATGAGAGTCCGAGCGCGAGCACCATCGGCACGATGGCCAGCTGCGGGTAGATCCACTCCTCGGTCACGCCCATCACGCCGAACCCGCCGAGGGCGCTGCGCGCCCAGGGCTCGTACACGAGGTACACGTCCCCCATCGGGATGTTGGGCATCAGGAAGCCCAGAGTCGCCACGACGAGGTGCACGATCACGAAGGCGATCCACAGCCAGGCTCGCCTCGACACGCTTCCGATCCTAGGCGGCGGATCGCGGGCCCTTCGCACATCGCCCGCGATCCGGCCCCGGCGCCTCACGGAGGCCTCGAGTCACTGCACCGCGAGAACCTCGGCGACGGCGCGCGGCAGGGCCTCGGCGACGTCCAGCGCGGTGATCGGGCCGCCGCCCACGGCGGCCGACGCGAGACCGGCCGCGTGTCCGTGCAGCCACGCGCCGGACGCGGCGAGCGCCGCCAGAGCCGAGGCATCCGGCCAGTCCGATGCCGCCGCACCGGCGACGAGCGCACCGATGACCCCGGCGAGCACGTCGCCGGTGCCCGCCGTCGCGAGCCACGGGGTTCCCGACGCGACCGTGGTCGTCCAGCCGTCGGGAGCTGCGATCACCGTCGTCGCCCCCTTGAGAAGCACCACCGCACCCGTCCGGGCCGCCGTCTCGCGGGTCGCGGCGACCGGGTCCTCGCTCTCGGCAAGGCCCAGCGCCGATCGCAGGCGCGCATGTTCGCGCACGTGCGGCGTGAGGATGCGGGGGGCGGTGGCCCCGGCGGCGAGGTCGAGTGCGCCCGCGTCGACGACCACGGGCTCGTCCTCGGCCAGCAGCCCGCGGAGGACGTCGGACTCCGCGACGCTCCGGGCCGACGGATCTGTGCCGGATCCGATCACCCAGGCCTGCACGCGCCCTTCCGCTGCGACCGTCTCGGGCCGGCGCGCGAGGACCAGCGCGGTCGGCCGAGACGGGCCGAGGTACCGGACCATCCCGAGTCCCGTGCGCCACGCGGCCTCGACGCCGAGGACCGCCGCCCCCGGGTACTCGTCCGATCCGGTGCGGATGCCCAGCACGCCTCGGGAATACTTGTCATCGGCGGCCGTTGGCCTCGTGAGGGCGCGGGCCGCGTCGTGCATCGACCAGACCTGAGTCATGTCAGCACAGTACCCGGGACGCCGCAGCATCCCCTCGATCTTCCATCCCCTTCGGAGGCAGCACCCGTGAGCCGACTGTTCACTCCCCTGACCCTGCGCGACATCACGGTGCGCAATCGCCTGTGGGTGGCGCCGATGTGCCAGTACAGCGCGGTCGACGGCGTCCCGCAGGAGTGGCATCACACGCATCTCACGCAGTTCGCGTCCGGCGGTGCCGGGCTGGTCATCGCCGAGGCGACCGCGGTGTCGCCCGAGGGTCGCATCTCTCCCGAGGACACGGGTCTGTGGAACGACGAGCAGCGCGACGCCTGGACCCCGATCGTGGCGGGCATCCGTCGGCGAGGCGCGGTCGCGGCGGTGCAGCTGGCCCATGCCGGCCGGAAGGCCTCGACATGGTCCCCGTTCGCCCGCGAGCGCGGGTCGGTGCCGCTCGGGCAGGGCGGCTGGCCCACGGTCGCCCCCTCGGCCATCGCGTTCGAGGGCTACGCGACACCGGCCGCGCTGGACCCCGCCGGCGTCGACAAGGTGGTCGCCGATTTCGCAGCGGCTGCCGAGCGGGCGGTCGCCGCGGGCTTCGAGGTGCTCGAGGTGCACGCCGCGCACGGCTACCTGCTCCATCAGTTCCTCTCGCCGCTGTCCAACCACCGCGACGACGAGTACGGCGGGTCGCTCGAAAATCGCGCCCGCCTGCTGCTGCGCGTGATCGACGCGGTGAAGGATGCCGCCGCCGCTGTCCCCCTCCTCGTGCGGTTCTCGGCGACCGACTGGGCCGAGGGCGGCTGGGACGCGGACCAGACCGCGGTCGTGGCGGGCTGGGCCGCCGCACACGGCGCGGACTTCTTCGACATCTCCAGCGGCGGACTCGTCGCCCACCAGCGCATCGCGTCGGTGGGCCCCGGCTACCAGGTGGAGCTCGCCGCGCGCATCCGCGCGCAGGCGGGCGTCCCGGTCAGCGCCGTGGGAATGATCGACGACGCCGAGCACGCGGAACGGGTCCTGGTCGACGGGCACGCCGACGCCGTCATGGCCGGCCGTGAGTGGCTGCGCGACCCGCACTACGGGCTTCGCGCCGCCGGGCAGCTCGGGGCCGACATCGACTACTGGCCGCTGCAGTACGTCCGCGCCCGCCGCGGCTGAGCGCGCGACCGGCCCCGGGTCACGTACCCGGAGCCGGCGGTGCGCTCAGTACCCGCGACGGCGGGTGGCGTCCTGCACCTCGCCGATGAGCTCCTCGATGATGTCCTCGAGGAACAGCACCGCGGTGATCTCACCCCGCTCATTGCGCACCTGCGCGAGGTGGCGACCGGCGCGTCGCATGAGCGCGAGGGCATCCTCGAGGTCGGTGGTCTCGAGCACGGGCACCATGTGGTGGATGCGCTTGGGCGGGATCCGTCGCGCGACGTCGGTCGCGGCATCCGGCCCCTCCGCCGCCCGCAGGATGTCTTTGAGGTGCACGTAGCCGACGGGAACGCCGGCGCCGTCGACGATCACATAGCGCGAGAACCCGTGCTTGGCGACGGCGCGCTCGATCTCGTCGGGCGTCGTGGTCTCGGGAAGCGTCACCAGGCCCGCGAGCGGCACCGCGATGTCGGTCGCCTTCTTGTCGGTGAACTCCACGGCCGCCGCAACGGTGCCGGCGGTGTCGGTGAGCACGCCCTCGATGCGTGACTGGTTCACGATCGTGGCGACCTCCTCGAGGGTGAAGGTCGAGGCGGCCTCGTCCTTCGGCTCGACGCGGAACAGGCGCACGATGTGGTTCGCGATCCAGTTGAGGGTGACGATCACGGGGTGGAAGACCTTCGACACCCACACCAGCGGGGTGGCGAGCATCAGCACCGCGCGGTCGGGCACCGAGAACGCGAGGTTCTTCGGCACCATCTCGCCGAAGACGACGTGCAGGTACGACACGAGCAGCAGCGCGATGAGGAACGAGATCATGTCGACCGCGCCGTCCGAGAGCCCGGTCAGGTGCAGTGGCTCCGCCAGCAGATGGTGGATGGCCGGCTCCGACACGTTCAGGATCAGCAGCGAGCAGATCGTGATGCCCAGCTGGCTCGTGGCCAGCATGAGCGTGGCGTGCTCCATCGCGTACAGCGCGGTCTTGGCGGAGCGGGATCCTCGCTCGGCGAGCGGCTCGATCTGCGACCGCCGCGCGGAGATGACGGCGAACTCGGCGCCGACGAAGAAGGCGTTCGCGATCAGCAGCACGACCAGCCATGCGATTCCTGCCCAGTCGTTCATCGACGCTCACCCCCTTCCGCCACGGCCTCGTCGTGCGGCATCGGACGGGGCGTGAAGCGCACGCGGTCGACGCGGCGACCGTCCATCCGCTGCACCTCGATGGTGCCGTCCTCGAGGTCGATCGCATCTCCGACGACGGGGATGCGCTCGAGGACGCTCATGATGAAGCCGCCCACGGTGTCGTACACGTCTCCTTCGGGGATGCGGATGCCGGTGCGGTCGAGCACCTCGTCGGGCCGGAGCTCGGCGGGGAAGATCACGCCGTCATCGAGGCGAACGATGCCCGCGCGGCGGCGGTCGTGCTCGTCGAGCACCTCGCCGACGATCTCCTCCACGAGATCCTCGAGCGTCACGACGCCGGCCGTGCCGCCGTACTCGTCGACGACGATGGCCATCTGGTAGCCGCGGGCGCGGAGCTCGGCGACGAGGACATCGAGGTGGACGGCCTCGGGGAAGCGCACCGGCTCACTCGCGAGGGCGGCGGCGGGGACGTCCCGGCGCCGCTCACGCGGCACCCCGACGGCGGACTTGAGATGGACGACCCCGGTGATGTCGTCCATCGACTCGCCGTAGACGGGGAAGCGGCTGTGCCCGGTGCGGCGGGCGAGCTGGATGACGTCCTCGGCGGAGTCGTCAGCCGCCACGGCGTGGACGCTCGGCCGCGGCGTCATGACGTCGGCCGCGCTCAGGCGCGCGAAGCTCAGGCTGCGGTCCAGGAGCGACGCCGTGTCCTCCTCGAGCACGCCGGCGCTCGCCGAGCGGCGGACGAGGCTCGAGAGCTCTTCGGCGGTGCGGGCCCCCGACAGCTCTTCCTTCGGCTCGATGCCCGCCGCGCGGAGCACGCCGTTCGCACTGCCGTTGAGAAGGGCGATCGCGGGACGGAACACCGTGGTGAACGCCACCTGGAAGGGCATGACCAGCTTGGCCGTCTGGCGCGGGATGGCCAGCGCGAAGTTCTTGGGGACGAGCTCGCCGAGGATCATCGAGAAGATCGTCGCGATCGTGACGCCGATGACGGCGGCCAGCGGCCGCGACACTCCGACCGGGATCCCCCACGCGTCGAAGACCGGCGCCAGCAGGTTCGAGATCGCCGGCTCCATCGTGTAGCCGGTGAGCAGCGTCGTCAGCGTGATGCCGAGCTGTGCGCTCGAGAGGTGGGTCGACGTGATCCGCAGCGCGCTGATGGTGAGCGACAGACGGCTCTCGCCCGCCTTCTCGCGGGCTTCGAGGTCGGCCCGGTCGAGGTTCACGAGCGCGAACTCGCTGGCCACGAACAATCCGGTGCCGATGGTGAGCAGGAGCCCCACGCCCAGCATGACGTAGTCCATCACGCGTCACCTCCACTCAGAAGGGAGGCGGGTCGGTGGGGCGAGGGTCTGCAACTAGGAGGGTCGTCCATCGTGCCGTCAAGTCTACGACAGCCCCGCCGACCACGAAGGGCGCAGGGAACGGTCGCGGCGTCGAGGAATCGGGCTGGGGCACAGCGCACACCGGATCCCGACGAGTCAAGCCCCTGTCGACGCCCGGGACGCATTCCGACGATGTCGGCATGACAGACACCACCGCCGACCGCAGAACGGACTCCCGCACCGCTCCCGACCCCGAGCACCCCGACAAGCCGGATACGCCCGCCGAGGTCGAGAAGCGCTCCTGGAAGTACGTCCTCGTCAAGACCATGCGCGAGTTCGGCGCCGACGAGTGCACCGACATCGCGGCCGCGCTGACCTACTACGCGGTCCTCGCCCTCTTCCCGGCTCTGCTGGCGATCTTCTCGATCCTCGGCGTCATGGGGCAGAGCGACCAGGCGGTGACGGCGATCATGGGCATCGTCGAGCAGGTGGCACCCGACGCCGCCGAGACGGTGCGCGGTCCCCTCGAGGGCTTCGCCGACTCGCCCGCCGCCGGCTTCGCTCTCGTCACCGGCCTCGTGCTCGCCATCTGGTCGGCCTCCGGGTACGTGAAGGCGTTCAGCCGAGGCATGAACCGCATCTACGAGATCCGGGAGGGCCGCCCGTTCTTCAAGCTCGTGCCGTGGTTGCTGCTCATCACGGTGATCGGCATCGCCCTGATCAGCCTGGCCGTGGTGATCTTGGTCGTCTCGGGACCGGTGGCCGATGCGATCGGCTCGGCGCTCGGCCTCAGCGAGGTCGTTCTGACGGTCTGGTCGTTCGCCCGGTGGCTGGTGCTGGCCTTCATCGTCGTGCTGATGGTCGCGATCCTCTACTACGCGACCCCGAACGCCAAGCAGCCGAAGTTCCGCTGGATGAGCCTCGGCGCCCTGCTCGCCATCATCGTGCTCGCCCTGGCCTCGCTGGCGTTCGGGATCTACGTCGCGAACTTCTCCAACTACGACCGCACGTACGGCTCACTGGCGGGCGTGATCATCTTCCTGCTGTGGCTGTGGATCGCCAACATGGCGCTGCTGTTCGGTGCGGAGTTCGACGCCGAGCTCGAGCGCGGTCGGCAGCTGCAGGCCGGCATCGCCGCCGAGGAAGACATCCAGCTCCCCCCGCGCGACACGCGCAAGAGCGACAAGGCGCAGGAGAAGGAGCGCAAGGACGTCGAGGAGGGGCGCCGCATCCGCCAGTCCCACGCGGACGATCACCACGACTCCGAGAAGGCGTGAGCGACAGGATGCCTCGGGCGGCGGCATCCGGCATGCGCTACCAGCTGACGGGAAGCGCCTTGCCCTCTTCGTAGCCCGCGGCGGACTGCAGGCCGACGCGGGCCCGCTCGTGGAACTCGGCGACCGTGGCCGAGCCGGCGTACGTGAAGGACGACCGGACGCCCGACGTGATCATGTCGAGCAGGTCTTCGAGGCCCGGACGCAGCGGGTCGAGGTAGATCCGCGACGACGAGATCCCCTCGGCGAAGAGCTCCTTCCGGGCGAGCTCGTAGGGGTCGAGGCGGCCGAAGCGCTCGTGCACCGCCTTGGTCGACGCCATGCCCCACGACTCCTTGTAGGTGCGCCCCGCCTCGTCGGTCTGCAGCTCGCCGGGCGCCTCGATGGTTCCCGCGAACCACGAGCCGATCATGACGGATGCCGCGCCCGCCGCCAGTGCGAGTGCCACGTCGCGCGGATAGCGCACCCCGCCGTCGGCCCACACGTGGGCGCCCATGATGCGGGCGGCCTCGGAGGACTCGAGCACCGCCGAGAACTGCGGTCGGCCGACGGCGGTCATCATGCGCGTGGTGCACATGGCGCCCGGCCCGACGCCGACCTTCAGGATCGTCGCTCCCGCGGTCACAAGATCGTGCACGCCCTCGGCGGTGACGACGTTGCCGGCCGCGATCGGGATGCCCAGGCCGAGATCGGCGACCTCTCGCAGGGCGCGGAGCATGCCCTCCTGGTGCCCGTGCGCCGTGTCGACCACGAGCACGTCGACACCGGCAGCGGCGAGGGCCTTCGCCTTCGCCGCGACGTCGCCGTTGATACCGACGGCGGCGGCGACGATCAGGCGTCCGGAGGCGTCGACCGCCGGCGCGTACAGGGTCGAGCGCAGCGCGCTGCGGCGCGAGAGGGTGCCGACGAGGTGCCCGTGCTCGAGCACGCAGACGGTGTCCGCCCCCGCCGCGACGATGACATCGAATGCATGGCGGGCGCTCTCGATGTCTTCCGCGTCGACCGACGCCGCCCGCCCGCGGGCCAGGTCGCCCAGTCGCGCATCGGGCAGCGCGGTGCCCAGCCGCGTCGCGGGAACAATGCCCCGCACGTCGTCGGCGTCCACGCGCCCCTCGGCGGTCGCCGTCGCCACGACGATGCCGTGGCCATCGGTCGCGGGGAGCAGTCGCGCCGCATCGGCGACGGTCGCGTCGGGAGGGAGCACCAGCGGCGTGTCCCATGTGACCGGCTGCGACTTGACCCAGCGGATCGCGGCGTCGAGCTCCTGCAGCGGCATGTCCTGCGGCAGCACGCCGAGGCCGCCACGGCGGGCGAGGGTGGCGGCGAGCCGGGGTCCGGTGACGGAGTTCATGTTCGCCGAGACGAGGGGAATGGTGGCCGGGGTGCCGTCGCCGGGCGAGAGGTCCACGTCGAGACGGCTGGTGATCGCGGACCGCCGCGGTACGAGGAAGACATCCGAGTACGTCAGGTCGACGTCGGGCGTTGCGCCGTAGAACTCCATGACCGCCAAGGGTAGTGACTGTTCCTGTGCGGATAATCCTGCGGATTCTTTCAGGTGGAGCCGTGTCAAGGGCCGGGACCGCCGCCGGAGACTGGACTACGCTTGACGTTTGTGCGCGAGAGCCGATGGCTCCCCACACAACCCACACTTCACCGATGAAAGCAGGCGATTCAGCGTGTCGAGCCAGGTGACGGGCGTCGGGGTTTCGAACGAGGGAGAGTTCGGAGCCAACGAGTGGCTCGTCGACGAGCTGTACGAGCAGTTCAAGATCGACCGGAACTCCGTCGACAAGGCGTGGTGGCCCGTTCTCGAGGCCTACCACCCGGTCGACGGAGCAGCAGCGACGGCCCCCGCGGGCGATCAGGCGGCGACACCGCCGACCGCCCCGGCGACCGAGGCGGCGAAGCCTTCGGCGGCGCCCGCCGCCGAGCCCCGCCCCGTGACGGCCCCGATCCCGGTGATCGGGTCGCAGCCGGTCGCGCGCACGACCACGCGCCCCGCGGCACCGCAGCCGATCCCGGCGCAGGCGCCGAAGTCCCAGCCGTCGTCGGCCGAGCCTCCCGCAGAAGACAAGGTCACCGTCCTCAAGGGCCTGCCCAAGACTCTCGCGGCGAACATGGACGAGTCGCTCACGGTTCCGACCGCGACGAGCGTCCGCACCGTTCCGGCCAAGCTCATGATCGACAACCGGATCGTGATCAACAATCACATGTCGCGCACGCGCGGCGGCAAGGTCAGCTTCACCCACCTCATCGGCTGGGCGATCATCCAGGCGCTCAAGGAATTCCCCAGCCAGAACGTCTTCTACGCCGAGATCGACGGCAAGCCCTCGGTCGTCGCCCCCTCGCACGTGAACCTCGGCATCGCGATCGACCTCCCGCGCCCCGACGGCACGCGCGCGCTGCTCGTGCCGAGCATCAAGCGCGCCGATCAGCTGACGTTCGGCGAGTACCTGGCGACGTACGAAGACCTCGTCGGTCGCGCTCGCAACAACAAGCTCACCGCGGCCGACTTCCAGGGCACCACGATCTCGCTCACGAACCCGGGTGGCATCGGCACCGTGCACTCGGTGCCGCGTCTCATGAAGGGCCAGGGCTGCATCGTCGGCGCCGGCGCCCTCGAGTACCCGGCCGAGTTCCAGGGCGCGAGCGACAAGACGCTCAACGAGCTCGCGATCGGCAAGACGATCACGCTCACCAGCACCTACGACCACCGCGTCATCCAGGGCGCCGGATCCGGCGAGTTCCTCAAGAAGGTGCACGAGCTGCTGATCGGGCAGCGCGGCTTCTACGACGACATCTTCGCCGCGCTGCGCATCCCGTACGCGCCGATCCACTGGGCGGCCGACATCAACGTCGACCTCGCCGAGCGCGTCGACAAGACCGCCCGCGTGCAGGAGCTCATCAACTCCTTCCGCGTGCGCGGCCACCTGATGGCCGACACCGACCCGCTCGAGTACGTGCAGCGCACCCACCCCGACCTCGAGATCGAGAACCACGGGCTGACGTTCTGGGATCTCGACCGCGAGTTCGTCACCAACGGGTTCGGCGGCAAGCGCCAGATGAAGCTGCGCGACATCCTCGGCGTGCTCCGCGACTCGTACTGCCGCACGATCGGCATCGAGTACATGCACATCCAGGACCCGGGCCAGCGCGCCTGGTTCCAGGAGAACGTCGAGCTCAAGTACCAGAAGCCCGGTCACGACGAGCAGCTGCGCATCCTCGACAAGCTCAACCAGGCAGAGGCCTTCGAGACCTTCCTGCAGACGAAGTACGTCGGTCAGAAGCGATTCAGTCTCGAGGGCGGCGAGTCCCTCATCCCGCTGCTCGACGAGATCCTGCAGGGCGCGGCGCAGGCGGGCCTGGACGGCGCCGCCATCGGCATGGCCCACCGCGGGCGTTTGAACGTGCTCACCAACATCGCCGGCAAGACCTACGGTCAGGTCTTCCGCGAGTTCGAGGGCTCCGTCGCGATCGGCTCGAAGCGCGGGTCGGGTGACGTCAAGTACCACCTCGGCACCGAGGGCACCTTCGTCGCGGACGGCGACGGCGACAGGGAGCTGCCGGTCTACCTGGCGGCCAACCCGTCGCACCTCGAGACGGTGGACGGCGTGCTCGAGGGCATCGTCCGCGCCAAGCAGGACCGCAAGCCCATCGGCACGTTCTCGTGGCTCCCGATCCTGGTGCACGGCGACGCCGCGTTCGCCGGTCAGGGCGTGGTCGTCGAGACGCTGCAGATGTCGCAGCTCCGCGGGTACCGTACCGGCGGCACCATCCACGTCGTGGTCAACAACCAGGTCGGCTTCACCACCACGCCGCAGGACGCCCGCACCTCGGTCTACGCCACCGATGTCGCCAAGACGATCCAGGCGCCGATCTTCCATGTCAACGGCGACGACCCCGAGGCCGTCAACCGCGTCGCGCAGCTGGCGTTCGCATACCGCGAGCGCTTCCACCGCGACGTCGTGATCGACCTCGTCTGCTACCGCCGCCGCGGACACAACGAGGGAGACGACCCCTCGATGACGCAGCCGCTCATGACGAACCTCATCGAGGCCAAGCGCTCCGTCCGCCGCCTGTACACCGAGGCGCTGGTCGGTCGCGGCGACATCACCGAGGAGGAGTACGAGAAGGCCAAGCAGGACTTCCAGTACCGCCTCGAAATCGCCTTCGCCGAGACGCACGCCGCCGAGACGGGCTCGTCACCGGTGGTGGAGCCGGATGCCTCGGCCGAGCCCGCCGCGGGCGAGCCGGACAGCACGGGGGTCTCGCGCGAGGTCGTCCAGCTGATCGGCGACACGTTCGTGAACAAGCCGGACGGCTTCACGGTTCACAACAAGCTGCAGCAGCTGCTCGAGAAGCGCCTCGACATGAGCCGCAACGGGTCGATCGACTGGGCTTTCGGCGAGCTGCTGGCCTTCGGCTCGCTGCTGCTCGAGAAGACGAACGTGCGTCTGGCCGGCCAGGACTCGCGTCGCGGCACCTTCGTGCAGCGGCACTCGGTGCTCCACGATCGCGCGAACGGCCAGGAGTGGATCCCGCTCACGAACCTCAGTGACGACCAGGGGCGGTTCTGGGTCTACGACTCGTTCCTGAGCGAGTACGCCGCGATGGCGTTCGAATACGGCTACTCGGTCGAGCGTGCCGACGCCCTCGTGCTGTGGGAGGCGCAGTTCGGCGACTTCGCCAACGGCGCGCAGTCCGTCGTCGACGAGTTCATCTCATCGGCCGACCAGAAGTGGGGCCAGCAGTCGAGTGTCGTGCTGCTGCTCCCCCACGGGTACGAGGGCCAGGGACCCGACCACTCGTCGGCGCGCATCGAGCGGTACCTGCAGATGTGCGCGCAGGACAACATGACCGTCGCGCGCCCCTCGACCCCGGCCTCGTACTTCCACCTCCTCCGCCGCCAGGCGTACGCGCGCCCACGCCGCCCGCTCGTGGTGTTCACGCCGAAGGCCATGCTGCGCCTGCGCGGCGCGACCAGTCCCGTGGAGCACTTCCTCGAGGGCCGGTTCCAGCCGGTGCTCGACGACGACCGCAGCGTCGCCGGGGACGGGAGCTTCGACAAGAAGGCCGTGAAGCGGGTGCTGCTTCACTCGGGCAAGATCCACTGGGATCTGAAGGCCGAGCTCGACAAGAACCCGCGGCCCGAGATCGCCCTGGTGCGCCTCGAGCAGTTCTACCCCTCGCCCATCGAGGAGCTCACCGCGGTCATCGACGCCTACCCGAACGCCGAGCTGGTGTGGGTGCAGGACGAGCCCGAGAACCAGGGCGCCTGGCCGTTCATCGCGCTCGAGATCGTCAAGCACCTGGACGGGCGCACGATCCGGCGCGTGTCGCGCCCCGCCGCAGCCTCCACCGCGACCGGCTCGCCCAAGGTGCACGCCGTCGAGCAGGCCGCGATCATGCAGAAGGCGCTCACTCTGTAAGAGAGAGCATCGCATCGCCCCCGGACGACCACGTCCGGGGGCGATGCGCGTCCGGCTCGGCTTCACCAGCCAGGGGGCGCATGGATCATGGCAGCGCCGGTCAGGGCTCGAGCGGGGTCACTCCCGCGCGCTCGAAGGCGGCGGCCGCGGCATCCGTCGACGCCTCGCGATCTGCCTCGACCAGCCCGAGGCGCGTACGGCGGTCGAGCAGGTCGTCGATCCCGAGCGCCCCTTCGACGGCGACGCCCCAGTGCAGCTCCTGCGGGGTGACCCCGCGCGCGGCGCCCGGTCCGCCGGGAAGAGCCGCCGCGAAGGGCGCCTCGGCGCCGAAGCGCCGGACGTACCGCGGCGCGGCTGCGATCTCGTGCATGCGTTGCCGCGGCCACGCCCCGACGAGCGGGATCGACCGCGTGCGGGACGGCCGCGCCGGAAAACCCGGGTCGCGACGGATCACAGCATCGACGGCGTCCTCGGCCATGCGCCGATAGGTCGTGAGCTTGCCGCCGACGACGTTGAGGATGCCCGACGGCGACTCGATCACCGCATGCCGGCGCGAGAGGTCGCTGGTGTCGCCGGCGCCGGCGTGGGCGAGCAGCGGCCGCAGGCCCGCGAAGGTCGACAGCACGTCGGCCCGGCCCAGCGGATCGGCGAGCACGGTGTTGACCGTCGACAGCAGCATGTCGATCTCGTCGTCTGTCGCCTCGGCGACCTCGGGGATCGGCCCGTCGGCGAGGACGTCCGTCAACCCGATGTAGGTGCGCCCGTGCATGCTCGGCAGCGTGAAGACGAAGCGGCCGGTCGAACCCGGGACCGGAACAGCCAGCGAGACGTCCGCATCGCCCAGGCGCGCGGTGGAGACGACCAGGTGCGTTCCGCGGCTCGGGCGCAGCCGCACATCGGCGGCCAGCTCGCCGGCCCAGACGCCCGTCGCGCTCACGACGGCCCGGGCGCGCACCGCGACGTTCCGGCCCGTCACCGTGTCGCGGAGCACCACGCCGTCACCGGTGGCGGAGACGGCCTCGACGCGGGTGAGGACGGACGCCCCGTAGCCGGCCCCCGTGCGCGCGATGGCGGTCACGAGCCGGGCGTCGTCGATGAGCTGGCCGTCCCAGCCGCGCACACCACCCCGGAGTCCTCCGGGATTCACCGCCGGTACAAGCCGGAGCGTCTGGCTGCGCCCGACGAAAGTCGGTGCCTGCAGAACCGAGCTCGGAGTGCCCACAGTCCTGCGAAGGCCGTCACCGAGCCCGTAGCCGAGGCCGATGTAGGCTCCGGTGCCGACGGCTCCGGGCGCGTACAGCGGCACGATCTGAGCCAGCGATCGCGTGAGATGCGGCGCCGTACGCGTCATGAGGACGTGCCGTTCGCTCGCGCTCTCGTGGGCGATGCCGAACTGTCCGGTCGCCAGGTAACGCAGGCCACCGTGAACGAGCTTGGAGCTGAAGCGGCTCGTGCCGTGCGCGAGATCGTGGCGCTCCACCAACACGGTGCGCAGGCCCCGGCTCGCGGCATCCAGCGCGATTCCGGCGCCCGTGATGCCGCCGCCGATGACGAGGACATCGATCTCGCCCCCGTCGCCGAGCGCGTCGAGCTCACGGACGCGCCGGGCTGCCGAGAGCGCCGACGGGAATGGCGTGCGGCCGAGCGTGCGCGCGCTCATCGGCGCCCCGAGTGCTGGCTCGGCTGCAGATACCCGCGGAGCGCATGTGCGAGTTCGGCGCGCCACGCCTCCTCGGGAAGCCACTCCGCCACCAGCGGCGCAGACTGCACGGCCGATTGGACGATCAGCAGCACCATTGCCGACAGCTGCGCGGGATCGCCGCCCCGGACGTAGCCCACCCGCTGACCGGCGGCGAGCCGGCGCGCGGTCTCGGCGTGGATCACGCGCTGGCTCGTTCCGAGGCGGTCGAGGATGTAGCGGGCGAAGAGCTCCGGGTCGGTGTCGCGCAGGCGGTCGACCAGCGGAAGCCGGCGCACGCGATCGGCGGTCTCGACGAGGACCGCGATCATGCCGTCGAGGTCGTCCGGGTCGCTCGCAGCGGCGGGCAGCGCGGCGACCAGCTCCCGCGTGATGAGGGCCGCGAAGACCGCCTGTGCGTCGGGCCAGTAGCGGTACAGCGTCTGGCGGGCGATGCCGCAGCGGCGCGCGATGTCGGATGCCGTCGTGCGGCGGATCCCGTGGGTCAGCACCTCGGCGAGCGCGGCGTCGAGGATCGCCGTCTCCGTGTCGCTGAGGGGTGCGTCCATGTGACAACCATACAGATTCTGTCACTTTGTCGTCAGCGTGTCATACTCGCGGGATGGTTGGTCATACTGACGGCATGGATGCCCCGGGACACGCCGACCGCCCGGCACGGCCCCTGGCGGTGCCGGAGCCGGCCACGCGGTCGTCGTGGGATGCCTGGGGTACGGAGCCGGCGCCTCTCCCGCCGGGCGCGAAGGCACTTCTCACCACCCTCCTGCCGGGCAAGCCCCGGCCGGTGCCTCGCCGAGAGCGGCCGACGCTGACGCCTTCTGCTCTGGCGGACGACGACCTCACCGCCCTCCGCGGGATCGTCGGGGAGAACGGCGCCACCCGGGCGGACGACGCGCGCATGCTGCACCTGGGCGGCAAGAGCACTCAGGACCTCCTGCGCCGGCGCCTCGACGACCCGCAGACCGCACCTGACGCCGTCGTCCGGCCGGCCGGTCACGACGGCGTCGCGGCGGTCCTCGCACTGTGCCACCAGCGCGGCCTCGCCGTCGTGCCGTTCGGCGGCGGCACCTCGGTCGTCGGAGGGGTCGATCCCGAGCGCGGCGCCCACCGCGCGGTCATCGCGCTCGATCTCTCGGGCACCGCCGCCCTGCTGGGACTCGACGAGGTCTCACTGCTGGCGACCTTCGGCGCCGGCACCACCGGCCCGCAGGCCGAGGAGCTGCTGCGCCCGCGCGGCTACACCCTCGGGCACTTCCCGCAGAGCTTCGCGTACGCGTCACTGGGCGGGTACGCGGCTACCCGGTCGAGCGGCCAGGCGTCGCGCGGCTACGGGCGATTCGACGACCTCGTCCACGCCCTCCGCGTCGCCACCCCGGTCGGCGACCTCGACCTCGGCCGCTCCCCCGCGAGCGCGGCGGGCCCCGACCTGCGCGAGCTCTTCCTCGGTTCCGAGGGCGCGCTCGGCGTGCTCACCGAGGTCACGGTCCGCGTCCGTCCCGTGCCCGCCGTCACCGCGTACCGCGCGTGGACGTTCCCGGACTTCGCATCGGGGGCCTCGGCTCTCCGCGAAGCGACGCAGCGCGGCATCCGCCCCACGGTTCTCCGGCTGAGCGACGAGACCGAGACACGCGTGAATGCGGTGATGGGCGGCCACCTCACGCGCATGCGCGGGAGCCTCGCCGTCGCGACCTTCGAGGGCAGCACCCCGGCGGAGGCGGAGGCGACACGCGACGCACTCGAGGCGATCTTCACAGCGCACGGCGCGAAGTCGCGCGGCGAGGACCCCGCCCGCTCCTGGGAGCGCGGGCGATTCTCGTCGCCCGCACTGCGTGACACGCTGCTCGATGCGGGAGTCCTCGCCGAGACGCTCGAGACCGCCGCCACGTGGGCGCGTCTGCCCGGGTTGAAGACCGCCGTGACCGACGCTCTCACCCGATCGCTCACGGCGTCGGGCACCAAGCCGATCGTGCTGTGCCACATCTCGCACGTCTACCCCGCGGGCGCGTCGCTGTACTTCACGGTGGTCGCCGCGCTGACCGAGCAACCGCAGGCCCAGTGGGCGAGGGCGAAGGATGCCGCGTCCCGCGCGATCGGCGAGGCGCACGGCACGATCACGCACCACCATGCCGTCGGCCGCGATCACCGTGGGTATCTCGCGGGCGAGATCGGCGATCTCGGGACGGAGATCCTCCGCAGGGTGAAGAGCACGCTCGACCCGCGCAGCATCATGAATCCCGGCGTTCTCGTGCCCCTCTCCGGGGAGACCGAGATGCCGCACGCGAGCGGCCTCACCGCGTGAGACTGGCGCTGGTCGTGAATCCGGCGGCCCGTGCCGGCGCCCACGCCGGTGCGGCCGCACGCGCTGCCGAGCGCCTTCGCTCCCACGGCGTGCGAACGACGATCGTCAGTGGCGGCAGCGCGGCGGAGTCTTCCGCGCTGCTGCGCACGGCCATCGAGGTCGGCGTCGACGCGGTCGCCGTGGCCGGCGGCGACGGCACCGTCGCGCTGGCGATCCAGCAGCTGGCCGGCACCGGCATCCCGCTCGGAATCATCCCCATCGGCACGGGGAACGACTTCGCCGCGACGCTCGGCCTGCGAGAGCGAGATGTGACCGCCGCCGCCGACGCCATCGCCGGCGGAAGGACCCGTCGCGTCGACCTCGCGCGCGTGACCCGCGTCGACGGAACGGCTGCCTACTTCGGCTCGGTCCTCGCCAGCGGCTTCGACTCGAAGGTGAACGACCGCGCCAACGCCATGCGGTGGCCGCGCGGTGGATCGCGCTACAACATCGCGATCCTGATCGAGTTCCTGACGCTCGCCGGGATCCCCTATGACATCGAAGCGACCCTCGCCGGCGGCGAGGTCGAACGCTTCTCGGGCGACCTGGTGATGGCGACCGTCGGCAACGGCCGCACGTACGGCGGCGGCATCCCCATCTGCCCGGATGCGGATCCGGCCGATGGGCTCCTCGACCTGGTGCTGGTACGGCCCGCCGGTCGCCTGCGGCTGCTCCGGCTTCTCCCGCGGGTCTACGGCGGCACCCACCTGACGGTGCCCGAGGTCACCACGCGGCGCGTGCGCGCGGTGCGTCTCGCCGCGACCGACGTGACGGCTTATGCCGACGGCGACCCGATCGGCGCTCTGCCGCTCACGATCGACGTGGCGCCGGGCGCACTCACGGTCTTCAGCCCGGAGTCGTCCGCGCGGGAGCTCTTCACTCCCTCAGGCTGATGCCGCGACCTCAGTGCGTGGCCTGAACCGCCCGCAGCTTCGCCAGCACCTGGTCGCGCAGCTCCTCGGGAGCCGACTCCTTGCACGCGCGGGCCACCACCTCGGTGAGGGTGCGTGCCACCAGTGCCTCGTCCCGGCACCCGGGGCAGTTCTCCAGGTGCTCGGCGATGTCGGATTGCTCGGTCTTGCAGACCTCGTGGCGCAGATACTCCTCGAGATCGCGCCGCGCCTTCTCGCAGCCGCAGTCGGTCATTTCGCACTCCTCGTGGCGGCGGGGGTGATGCCGCGCTCTCTTGCGTAGTCGGCCAGCAGCTCACGGAGCATGCGCCTGCCACGGTGCAGACGGCTCATGACAGTGCCGATGGGGGTCTTCATGATGTCGGCGATCTCCTGGTAGGCGAAGCCCTCGACGTCCGCGAGGTACACCGCCAGCCGGAAGTCCTCCGGGATGGACTGCAGCGCGTCCTTGACGACCGAGGCCGGCATGTGGTCGATCGCCTCTGCCTCGGCCGAGCGGCTGCTCGTCGCCGTGGTGGATTCCGCACCGCCGAGCTGCCAGTCCTCGAGCTCGTCGATCGTGCCCTGATAGGGCTCGCGCTGCTTCTTGCGATAGGTGTTGATGTAGGTGTTCGTGAGGATGCGGTAGAGCCACGCCTTGAGATTGGTCCCCTGGGTGAAGGTCCGCCACGAGGCGAACGCCTTGACGAACGTCTCCTGCACGAGGTCGGCCGCATCGGCCGGGTTGCGCGTCATGCGCATGGCCGCGGCATAGAGCTGGTCCATGAAGGGCAGTGCCTGCTCTTCGAACTGGGTGCGCGGATCCAGGGCCTGGGCGCTCTCGGGGGCCTGGTCGATCGAGTCGGTCATCACGCGCCAGTCTACGGCGGGGAGCGCCGCGTCATCCGTGGACGGGCGTGGGGATGCCTCGAGGTCGAGGCGATCGAGAGTGGCGAACATCCGGCTCCGCTTCGGTGTCATCGATTCCGGCCGCTGGGGGTCGGGTTCAGTAGGGTAGAACCCGATGACAGCCGACGGGTATTCCCTCACCTCCGCGCCGATCGGGCGCGAGTTCTGGCACGCCCCCGTGGCCGAGCATCCGCTGCACGCCACCGTGACCGTCCCAGGGTCCAAATCGCTCACCAATCGCGAGCTCGTCCTGGCCGCACTGGCCGAGAGCCCGAGCCGGCTGATCGCGCCTCTTCACTCCGACGACTCCGCGCACATGATCGAGGCGCTGCGCTCGCTCGGCGTCGGCATCGAGCTCGTTCCCGGCGACGGCCGCTACGGCGACGACATCGAGGTCACGCCCGTGTGGCCGCTGCGCGGCCACACCGAGGTGAACTGCGGGCAGGCCGGCACCGTCATGCGCTTCGTCGCGGGACTGGGCGGCTTCTCTCACGGCGACGTGACGATGACCGCGCACGAGAGCGCCCTGCACCGCCCTATGGGCGCCATGATCACGGCACTGCGCGATGTGGGCGTCGACATCGACGACGGCGGCAAGTGGGCGCTCCCCTTCATCGTCCGCGGGCACGGTCACGTGCGGGGCGGCGAGGTCACCATCGACGCGAGCGCCTCGAGCCAGTTCGTGTCGGGCCTGCTGCTGGCGGCACCCCGCTTCGACGTGGGGCTGCACCTCGTGCACGCCGGCGCGCGGCTGCCCAGCATCCCGCACATCGACATGACGGTCGAGACTCTCGCGCACCGTGGCGTACACGTCGAGCGGCCCGGCGTCGGCGAATGGATCGTGCCGGCCGGCCCCATCCGCGGCAAGGACGTCGCCATCGAGCCCGACCTCTCCAATGCCGCGCCGTTCCTGGCGGCGGCGATGATCGCGGGCGGCTCGGTCTCGGTCACCGGGTGGCCGGCGCACTCGACCCAGCCCGGTGCGATGCTCACCGACATCCTCGCGCTCATGGGGGCGAGGGCGGTCCGTCGCGGCGGGTCGCTCACGGTGACCGCCGGTGCCGGCATCCAGGGCGTGGATCTCGACCTGTCGGCCGCCGGTGAGCTGACGCCCACGATCTTCGCGCTCGCCGCGTTCGCCGACTCCCCGTCCACCCTGCACGGCATCGGACACATCCGCGGCCACGAGACCGACCGCATCGCGGCGCTCATCGCCGAGCTGCGCGGGCTGGGCGGCGAGGCGCACGAGCTGGCCGACGGCATCCGGATCGTGCCGCGTCCGCTGCACGGCGGCACGTGGCACGCGTACCACGATCACCGCATGGCCACCACCGGCGCGCTGTTCGGCCTGGCCGTGCCGGGGGTCGAGGTCGACGACATCGGCAGCACCGCCAAGACCATGCCCGAGTTCCCGCAGATGTGGCAGCGGATGCTCGCCGGCGACGGCTCGTCGGGCGCTCTGCCCGAGGAGACCATGCAGGCGTCGTGAGAGGACGACTTCGGTGGAACGGCTCGTGAGGAGACCTCCGTGGAACGGCTCGTGAGGGCTCTGTGAGCTGGCTCGACGACACCGACGACGAGGACGAGCCGGAGTTCGACGAGGCAGACGTCCGGGTGCGGCCGAACCCGAAGGCGAACCGCCCGCGCACGAAGCGCCGCCCTGCGCACGCCGATGCGAAGATCGCGCGCGTCCTGGGGGTCGACCGCGGCCGATACACCGTCCTGATCGACGAAGATCTTCCCGACGAGCACACCGTGCTGGCCTCCCGTGCCCGCGAGCTGCGCAAGACCTCGATCGTCACCGGCGACCGCGCTCGCGTGGTCGGTGACACCTCGGGCGACGAGGGAACCCTCTCGCGCATCGTCGGGATCGAGGAGCGCACCTCGCTGCTCCGCCGCAGCGCCGATGACACCGATCAGGTCGAGCGGATCGTCGTGGCCAACGCCGACCAGATGCTGGTGGTGGTCGCCGCCGCCGACCCCGAGCCACGGCCCCGGCTGGTCGACCGCTATCTGGTCGCCGCGCTGGATGCCGGCATCCGTCCCCTCCTGGTGGTGACGAAGACCGATCTCGCCGACCCGGCCGAGTTCCTCGCGCACTTCGACGGGCTCGACCTCGCGGTGTTCACGAGCGGGCGCGAGGCGATGCCTCTCGAGCGCATCGGCGCGGCTCTCGTCGGGCACTCGACCGTGTTCGTCGGCCACTCGGGCGTGGGCAAGTCGACGCTGGTGAACGCCCTCGTGCCCGACGCGCACCGCGCGACGGGCCATGTCAACGTGGTGACAGGCCGCGGCCGCCACACGTCCAGCTCGACCGTCTCACTCCGCTATCGCAGCGCGCAGGGGAACGGGTGGGTGATCGACACCCCGGGTGTTCGCTCGTTCGGACTCGGACACGTCGACGTCGCCAACATCCTGCGCGCCTTCACCGACCTCGCCGAGGTCGCCGAGGACTGCCCACGCGGGTGCACGCACCGCGCCGATGCGCCCGACTGCGCCATCACCGAAGCGGTCGCGGCAGGCCGGCTCGGTCCCGGCGGCCCCGCGCGGCTGGAGTCGCTGCAGCGGCTGCTCGAGACCTTCACCGAGCGCCACTGACCCGCGATGCAGGCGACCTGCGGCCTAGGCTGGACCTGTGACCACGACGCGCCTCGAACCCGGTTCCCCCGCCCCCGATTTCACTCTCGTCGATCAGGACGACCGATCCGTGAGCCTGCGCGACCTGCGCGGCGGACGAGTGATCCTCTTCTTCTATCCCGAGGCGATGACCCCCGGCTGCACGACCGAGGCCTGCGACTTCCGTGACAGTCTCGCTCCCCTGCAGGCGGCCGGCTACACGGTGCTCGGCATCTCGCGCGACGAGCCGGAGAAGCTCCGCCGTTTCCGTGAGCGCGACGGCCTGACGTACGACCTGCTGAGCGACCCCGACCACGCGATCCACGACGCCTATGGCGTGTGGGGCGAGAAGGTCAACTACGGCAAGACCGTCATGGGCGTCATCCGCTCGACCTTCGTGATCGACGAAGAGGGACGCATCGATCAGGCACTGTACAACGTGAAGGCGACCGGCCACGTGGCGCGCGTGCGCTCGCTCGTCGGCGTCTAGCCCGACCGGTCCCGAGGGCCTGCCTGGCGGGCGCAGGGATCAGCCGGATGCCGCATCCCGGCCGTCGCCGCCGCGTGCGGCGCGACCGGCATCGCGCACCGCGAGCACGAGCAGCACCAGCCCGACGATCGCGGGAGCGGCGAGCAGCAGCGCGACGGCCGGGTCGGCGTAGGCGCCCGTCGCGGCGCCGAGCGCGACGGCGAGGATGAGCAGCTGCGTGACGATCGCTCCGGACCGCCCCCACGACTGGCCGCGCCAGATCGCCACGGCGAAAGCGAGGATCGCGACGGCCCCGACGACCGTGAGGACGACGAGGGCGATGGCGCTCTCGATCGAGTCGGTGTCGCCCGACAGCAGGGCGGCGGTCTGCCAGACGGCGAGCGCGAGCACACCGATCCCCTCCAGGCCGACGATGATCGCGGCGAGGCGACCGGACAGTTTTGTCCGCATTCTCCGACCGACTCCTTCAGGTCACGGGGACCGCTTTGTGTGAATCCTCCATGGCGCTGGGCGAACACTCAGCAAGTACCACATGAACCCGTCGTTCAACCCTTGATTCGGGTAAACCGCTATGGGACGATTGGTGAAGCCGTGTGCTCCCACAGCGACGTGGGGCGAGCAACGCTCGCACCTCTCCAGGGTATCGGACCCGAATTCGACCCTGATTTCCCCCACCACCGCATCAAGGAGCATCACCATGGACTGGCGCGACAAAGCCGCCTGCCTGACCGTCGACCCCGAGCTGTTCTTCCCCGTGGGGAACACAGGTCCGGCCGTCGACCAGATCGAGAAGGCGAAGTCGGTGTGCGCTCGGTGCACGGTGACCGAGATCTGCCTGCAGTACGCCCTCGAGTCCGGCCAGGATTCGGGCGTCTGGGGCGGTCTGTCCGAGGACGAGCGGCGTGCGCTGAAGCGCCGTGCTGCCAGGGCGAGGCGAGCTTCGTAACGCCACCGCCCCAGCGCCGGACGGAGTCCGGCGGCGATGAGCA
>NZ_CAJF01000047.1 GCF_000304335.1 Microbacterium yannicii PS01
GAGCCGTGCTGCCAGGGCGAGGCGAGCTTCGTAACGCCACCGCCCCAGCGCCGGACGGAGTCCGGCGGCGATGAGCAGAGCCGCGCTGCCAGGGCAAGACGAGCTTCGTCACGCCGCTGCTGCGACTTCTGAGAGAAGCGGATGCCGGAACCCCCGGCATCCGCTTCTTTCATGACCTCGCGCGCTCGATGTACCGCAGCGGGATGTCGATCGTGACCTCGGTGCCGCTGCCCATGATGGTGTGCCAGTCGATGGTGCCGCCGAGCTCGCCCTGGATGAGGGTGCGCACGATCTGCGTGCCGAGCCCCCGGCCGACCTGCCCCTCGGGCAGACCCGAGCCGGTGTCGCGGACGCGCACTTCCAGCCGGTCGTCCGAGCGGTCGGCGACGATCTCGACGTCGCCTTCCTGACCGGCGAGCCCGTGCTCGACGGCGTTGGTGACGAGTTCGGTCAGCGCGAGCGCGAGAGGCGTCGCGTATGCGCTCGGCAGTGTTCCGAACTTGCCGCTCGAGTGCGTCTTTGCTCGCGTGTTCGGCGCGGCGGCGACCTCGGCGACGAGCTTCAGCACGCGGTCGAAGACCTCGTCGAAGTCCACGTTCTGCGCGAGGCCCTCCGAGAGCGTGTCGTGGACGACCGCGATCGCCGAAACGCGTCGCATCGCCTGGGTGAGCGCGTCGCGCGCCTCTTCGGAGTGCGAGCGGCGAGCCTGGATGCGCAGCAGCGACGCCACCGTCTGCAGGTTGTTCTTGACGCGGTGGTGGATCTCGCGGATCGTGGCGTCCTTGGTGATGAGCTCCTGCTCCTGGTGCCGGATCTCGGTGACGTCACGGCACAGCACGATCGCGCCGATGCGGGTGCCGTTGTCGCGCAGCGGGATGGTGCGCAGCGACACCGTGACACCGCGCGCCTCGACGTCGGTGCGCCAGGGCGCCCGCCCGGTGACGACGACGGGGAGGGATTCGTCGAACTCGCGCTTGCCGGGGAGGATCTGCGTGACGACTTCGACCAGCGACTCCCCCTCGAGTTCGTCTTCGAAGCCGAGGCGGTTGAACGCCGAGAGCGCGTTGGGGCTGGCGAAGGTGGTGACTCCGTCGACGTCGAGGCGGATGAGGCCGTCCGAGGCGCGCGGCGCACCGCGCCGCGGCGACGTCGGCGTGGTCAGGTCCGGGAACTCGCCCGACGCGACCATGCCGAAGATGTCGTCGGCGCAGTCGTTGAAGGTGATCTGCTGGCGCGACGGGGTGCGGGCCTCGCCGAGGTTCGTGTGACGGGACACGACGCCGATCGTCTGCGCATCGGCGCCCCGGCCGCGCACGACCGGTACGGCACGGACGCGCGTGGGAGTCTCTTCGAACCAGTCGGGTGACGCCGAGTCGACGATCTTGCCGGTCTGGAACGCGTCGCGCACCTGGGTGCGCCACTGCGGCCGCACGCGGTCGCCGACGATGTCACGGTAGAACAGGGTCGCGGCACCGCTCGGGCGCGTGTGCGCCACGGCGACGAACGAGTCGTCGGGCGTCGGCACCCACAGCACGATGTCGGCGAACGCCAGATCGGCGAGCAGCTGGCCGTCTCCGGCGAGTCGATGCAGCCATTCGACGTCTTCCTCGCTCGAACGGCCCTGGGCGTACACGAGATCGCTGAGCGTCGACACCTTCCTAGCCTAGAGCGCGGGCGTCGAGCGCCCTGTCCCCGTCCCCGCCGCGCGCTCCCGTGCGGCGCGCGGGCGCTTCAGAACGCGGACGGGTGCCGCGACCCCGGCGCCGACCGTCGGCAGACGTCGGGACGGGCGCGGGCAGCACGGCCTCGCCGACGAAGCGGCGCACGGCGAGGGTCAGCGGCGAGCGCGGAGCGACCTCCGCGATCGGGCGGGCGGCCAGCAGCGCCGCGTCGGCGGACCGCGGATCCTGCGGCAGGAACCAGACGTCGTCGATGCCGCCGAAACGGTCGAGCGTCCGCCGCACCTGGGCTCGCGCGTCGATGCCGAGGGCGCCCGGTCGCAGCCGGTTGGCGACGACGGCCACGGGCGTGGCGCCGATCGTCGCCCGGAGGTCGGCGTAGGCGCGGAGGAACCGGGCCACCCCGACCGGGTCGGCGCCGGCGACGGCGACGACCAGGTCTGCGGCGCGGAGGGCCGCGAGGGTCGCCGCGTTGCGACGGGGGCCGTCCAGGTCGCTCATGATCTCTTCGTCGCGCTCGAGCGAGGCCGCGACGTCGACGACCGTGAAGTCCGCCCAGTCGCGGCAGACGGCGAGCGCCGCGCCGACGCGGCGCTCGCTGAGCTCGGGCCAGCGCGAGGGACGGTTGAGTCCGGTGAGCACATCGACTCCGCTGCGCCCCAGTGCCAGCGAGATGCGCGAGAGCTCCCGGGCGTCCAGTCCGCCCAGCTCGGCCTGCCGGCAGGCCGCCGCGAATCCCGGACCTTCGTCGGCGAGCCCCAGGGTGAGGGCGAGTGAGGGCGCGTGCGTGTCGGCGTCCACGAGTGCGACGTGCCGTCCGCCGCGCGCGAGTTCGACGGCCAGCTCGCCGGCGACGGTAGAGCGACCGGGAGCACCGGCCGGGCCCCACACCGCGATCACTCGCGGCTGCGGCCTCGGCGCGGCCTCGACCGCCGCCGTCCGCTCCGGAGCGGTGACGAGCACTTCGGCGATCCGCCAGGGCTCGGCATCGGCCGGAAGCGGCCGCTCCAGGCCGCACGCGGCGGCCAGCCGCTCGGAAGCCGCATCCCGGCACAGCGGCACGATCCTCGTGCCTGCCCGGTCGCACAGCGCCACCACCGTGGGCGACATCGTGTCGCGAGCCACGTCGATCACGAGAGCGTCGGCTTCGGCGACAGCTCGCAGCACGGACTCGGCGTCGTCGCCCAGCATCCGGTCTTCGGCTGCGGTCACGAGAGCGGATGCCGCAACCACGGCGATCACGTCGACTCCCTCCCGCTCGAGGCCCGCGGCGAGCACCGCAGCGCCGTCGAGGGCGACCAGCACCTTCACGAGCCGGACCCCGTCGTGGGCACGACCGACATCGCCGACTCGTCGGCCATGGCCGCCAGCGTGGCCGCCACGTCGGCACGGGGGATCACGAGCTCGAGCGCGGCCGCTCCCCCGCCGATCATCGACTCATCGCGCGTGACCGAGACGACGGTGGCGTCGGCCACCAGGATCCGTGGGGCGTCGTACTCGCCTTGCTCGAGCAGGGGCGCCGACCACACCTCGACGACCGTGCCCGCGCCGACCGATGCCGGCACGTCCACGGTGCTGCGCACCACGACGCTCGTGGTGCGCGCCGATTCGGCCGCGCCGACGGAGGAGGAGGGCACCAGCTCGCCGTCGTCGATGGTGCGCGTGGCCACCGTGGCGCCCGTCAGCTCTTCGGGCGTGAGGTACTCGCCGGCGAGGGCGCCGAGCGCGACGTCGACGACGCGCAGGTCGTCAGCCGAGATCGCCTCGCCCGGCACGATGGTGTGCGTGGCGGCGTACACCGGAGCGGTCTGACGTGCGGCCGCGACGACGAGCCAGACGCCGGCGACGGAGGCGAGGATGAGCAGGATGCCGAGGAAGAACCGGGCGTCGCCCCAGAAGGCTCGTCGAGGTGTGCGGACGGGTTCGCTGACAGACATGCCTCCCATCGTCGCCCACGCGGCGCGACGGCGTTCGGCGTTATCCACAGCGCCTGAGGGCTCCGAGCCCGCCCTCGGGGACGGGGCCATAATGGGGGCATGCCCGAAGACCCGACGTCCGACGTGCGTCTTCTCGCGCCCGCCCAGGTGGGCGAGCTGCTGGGCGTGTCGGTCGACGAGGTGATGGCGCTCGTCATGGAGGGCCGGCTGCGTGGGATGCGCGCCGGCGCGCCGGCGCGCTGGCGAGTCGACGCCTCGAGTGTGTCGGAGTACCTGGACGATCAGGCGGAGGAAGCGCGGCGGATGGCTCTGTGGCGGCAGTCGCAGAACGCGAGCTTCCCGGAGCTGTGGGGCACCGGCACCGTCCGCAACCCCGACTGACCCGCGAGCGGCCGCCCGGGCTTCTCTCAGGGCATGGCGGGAGATTCGTCCGCCCGGATCCACGCCACAGCGGAGAACGGCACCAGGCGGTAGCCCGTCACAGCGCCCGCGCGGCGGGGAGCACCGGGATCATGCAGGGCCAGGTCGAAATGGTCCACGCCCGCCCTGTCGATCGTGCCGGTGACCGCCCGTCCCGAGAGCAGGTGGACGGCGACGCCCGCACGGCGGCGGACCAGGTCACGCAGCACGAAGCCGAACGTCATCCGCTCCGCGAGCGAGGGCCGGGCCGGCGCCGGTCGAGCGGTGCGCAGGAGGGTGGCGTGCGGCATCCCGACCGAGACGATCGCGGCGAACGGCACGAGGATCGCGCTCGATCGCCCTTCCGTGGGAGCGAGCGCCGTCCAATCGGCTCCGACGCCCGTGACGACGGCGCGCAGCATCGTGCCGTCGGCGAGGTCGAAGACGGCGTCCTCGGGCGGCGCGTCTCTCATCGACAGCAGCGTCAGCCGCTCGGCGAAGGCGACGCGCGACAGGCGCAGCCGCTCCGCCTCGGTGTCGAGTGCGGCGCGCTCCGCCTCCCACTCGGAGGCGAGCTGATCTTCGAGGTCGTCGAAGAACCGATCCCAGCGCACTCAGCGAGGTTAGGGCACAACCGGGACACCGCTCGCGAGTTATCCACAGACGGGCGCCTCGGATTCTTCCTGGGAGTTCGCCGTGTGTTGTACTGTCCCGAGACCTTCCCACCGTTGAGATAGGCACCCATGGCACCGACGCCCGCAGGCACCGCCCGCGTCCCCCATGCACCGCGCGGAGCGGAGCTCTCCGAGTTCTTCGCGCCGCAACGCACCCCCTCGACAGCGCTCCCCGACCCCGAGCCCTTCCTGCGCAACCTCACGCGCGGGGTGCTCGAGGTGTTCTCCGGCGTGCGCGAGGTCGATCAGCTGGCGCGCTGGCTCACCGAGGACCCGTACCGCAAGCTGGTCACCCGCGCGAACATCGCCGCTCGTGCCCGCAGCGCCCGCGGCATCCCCGCCAAGCGACCGGTGCACGCGATCCTCTCCGTGCACCACTCCTCCCCCGCCGACGGCGTCATCGAGGCCGTCGTCGTCACGCAGGGCCCGGCCCGCACGCGCGCGGTCGCGGTGCGACTCGAGGGCATGGATGGGCGCTGGCGCGCCACATCCCTCGCGCTTCTCTGAAGACACCCCGCACGGACGAGCGGGCCGACCCCAGCGTCGTGGCCGGTCCGGTCGTCACTTCCCGTCGTCTTCGTCGATGAGCTTCAGCAGTGATGCGAGCGCGTCGCGGATCTCGTCGTGGTCGTACTGCCCCGCGCGGCTCTCGGCCGAGATGACGCCCGAGCGATGGACGCGGCGGAAATCGCCGAAGGGGAACGAGTAGGCGCCCTTCGTCTCGTGATTCTCATCCCGATCGATTCCGAGATGCCAGTGGGAGTACTGCGTCCACCCCTCTCGCTCGATGAACGCGTTCTCTTCGTCCGCCGTAGGCGCCGCTTCGGACCAGTCGTCCCGCTCGTCGCGGACGACCTTGCCCTCACGGACGAGCGATCGAGCGTGGCGCAGGGCGGGCTGATTCAGTTCGATGGCCATGCCGCGACGCTACGAGAAGCCGTGTCGGGTCACGAGGGGGTTGACGGATGCCGCACCGCATCTCTCCCCGACGGCTACTGCTTGTACGACGAGAGGAAGTTGCCGAGGCGCTCGATGGCCTCCGACAGCACCCGAGCCTCGGGCAGCGTCACGATGCGAAGGTGATCCGGCGTCGGCCAATTGAATCCGGTGCCCTGCACCAGCAGCACATGCTCGGCGACGAGGAAGTCGTACACCAGCTTCCCGTCGTCGCGGATCTCGTGGACCTCAGGATCCAGCCGGGGGAACGCGTACAGCGCACCCCGGGGCTTCTCGCACGTCACGCCCGGGATCCGCTCGAGGCCCTCCCACGCGGCATCCCGCTGTTCGTGGAGTCGTCCCGTCGGCGCGATGAGCGCGTCGATCGACTGCACGCCCGACAGCGCGGCCTGCACGGCGTGCTGCGCGGGCACATTGGGGCACAGCCGCGTCGACGCGAGCAGCTGGATGCCCTCGAGGAACCCCGCGGCGTGCTTCTTGGGCCCGGTGATCACGAGCCAGCCCGACCGGAAGCCCGCGACGCGATACGTCTTGGACAGACCGTTGAAGGTGAGGCACAGCAGATCCGGCGCGAGGGTGGCGAGCGGGATGTGCTGCGCGTCGTCGTAGACGATGCGGTCGTAGATCTCGTCCGAGAGCAGCAGCAGCGAGTTCTCTCGTGCGATCTCGACGATGCCCTGAAGCACCTCGCGCGTGTAGACGGCGCCGGTGGGATTGTTCGGGTTGATCACGACGATCGCCTTCGTGCGCGGTGTGATCCGAGACCGGATGTCTTCCAGGTCGGGCTGCCAGCCGTCGGCGTTGTCGCACCGGTAGTGCACCGGCGTGCCACCGGCCAGGCTCGTCATCGCCGTCCACAGCGGATAGTCCGGTGCGGGGATGAGCACCTCATCACCCTCATCGAGGAGGGCCTGCATGGTCATGGTGATGAGCTCGGACACCCCGTTGCCCAGGTAGACGTGATCGGGATCGAACTGCGGGAAGCCCGGCACCTGCTCGTAGCGCGAGACGACGGCGCGCCGCGCCGACATGATGCCCTTGCTGTCGCTGTAGCCATGCGCGTGCGGGACGGCTTCGATCATGTCGCGCACGATCTGGAACGGGGCCTCGAAGCCGAACACCGCCGGATTGCCGGTGTTGAGCTTCAGAATGGTGTGGCCCTCGTCCTCCAGCCGGTCGGCCTCGGCCAGTGCCTGCCCACGGATCTCGTAGAGAACGTTCTTGAGCTTGCTGGACTGGTCGAGAGAGCGGAGAGGACTCATCGCCTCAGGATATCCGGCGCCACACGGGGCCAATCGACCCCGTGTGGCCCGCAGACCGTTGCCGAAAACAGGTGTTCCGGCGCACGCAGGTCGTTCGCAGCCCGATCGTCCTACCTACGCCAGAGCACCTGTTCTGAGGGAATGGCGCCTGGCCGACGACGGGCTACTTCTTGCGCTGCTCTGCGGCTCGTCGCTGGGCGCGATTCTGCGGGGCCTGCGCGGGAGCGGAGGCCGCGGCATCCGTCCGCTGTCCGAAGGCGCCGCGCTGCGGCTCGGGCGCCGGCGCAGTCTGGACCGGAGCCTGTGCCGGTGACGTCGCGGCTGCCGCCGCGGCCTGCCGCAGACGCGTGGTCGCCGCCTGCTGCACCTGACCGCGATCGTTGCGGACCTCGACCTCGCCGGCGTCGTTCGACGCCGAGTACTCCAGCCGCTGACCCTCGACGGGCTGTGCGCCCAGGCCCTTGGCCTCGACCTGCGTGGCCTCGCCGTCGCCCTGGCGACGGACCTCGACCTCGAGGTTGTAGAGGTAGCCGACGGACTCCTCCTTGATCTGGCCCATCATCGCCTGGAACATCTGGTAGCCCTCGCGCTGATACTCGATCAGCGGGTCACGCTGAGCCATCGCGCGCAAGCCGATGCCGTCCTTGAGGTAGTCCATCTCGTAGAGGTGGTCGCGCCAGCGGCGGTCGAGCACCTGCAGCACGACGCGGCGCTCGAGCTCACGCGTCGCGGCGGTGCCGAGCGTCTCTTCGCGCGTGTCGTATGCGATACGGGCGTCGGAGAGGATCTCGCGCTTGAGCCCCTCGGCAGTGATCCCGCCCTTGCGACCGGATGCCTCGGCCACGACCTCGTCGATGGTGACGCCCACCGGGTAGAGGGTCTTCAGCTCCGTCCACAGCGAGTCGAAGTCCCAGCTCTCGTTGTGGCCCGACCCGGTGTGGTCGTCGATGACGGCGTTGATGGCGTCCTCGATGAAGTGCTGCACGCGGTCGGCGATGTCGTCGCCCTGCAGGATGTGGCGGCGGTCGGAGTAGATCGCCTCGCGCTGGCGGTTCAGGACGTCGTCGTACTTGAGGACGTTCTTGCGGATCTCGGCGTTGCGCGCCTCGACCTGGCTCTGCGCCGACTTGATGGCGCGCGAGACCATGCCGGACTCGATGGCGACGTCGTCGGGGAAGTTGGTGCGCGCGAGGATCGCCTCGGCCGCTCCGGACTGGAACAGCCGCATGAGGTCGTCGGTGAGCGACAGGTAGAAGCGGCTCTCGCCGGGGTCGCCCTGACGGCCGGATCGGCCGCGCAGCTGGTTGTCGATGCGGCGCGACTCGTGGCGTTCGGTGCCGAGCACGTACAGCCCACCCGCCTCGACGACCTTCGTCGCCTCCTCGGCCACCGTGTCGCGCGTGCCCTCGTAGACGGCATCCCAGGCCGCCTCGTACTCCTCGGGCGTCTCGACCGGATCCAGGCCCTTGGTCTTCATCTCCTGCACCGCGAGGAACTCCGCGTTGCCGCCGAGCATGATGTCGGTGCCTCGGCCGGCCATGTTCGTCGCCACGGTGACGGCGCCCAGACGCCCGGCGCGGGCGACGATCTCGGCCTCGCGAGCGTGGTTCTTGGCGTTGAGCACCTCGTGCTTGATGCCCTTCTTCGCCAGCAGCCGCGACAGGTACTCGCTCTTCTCGACGCTCACCGTGCCCACCAGAACGGGCTGGCCGGACTCGTGGCGCTGCGCGATGTCTTCGACGACCTGACCGAACTTGGCCTCTTCGTTCTTGTAGACGAGGTCGGGCATGTCCTTGCGGATCATCGGCTTGTTGGTCGGGATGGGCACCACGCCGAGCTTGTAGGTCGACATGAACTCGGCCGCCTCGGTCTCGGCGGTACCGGTCATGCCGGCCAGCTTCTCGTAGAGGCGGAAGTAGTTCTGCAGGGTGACCGTCGCGAGCGTCTGGTTCTCGGCCTTGACGGGCACGTTCTCCTTGGCCTCGATGGCCTGGTGGATGCCCTCGTTGTAGCGGCGCCCGACCAGGATGCGCCCGGTGTGCTCGTCGACGATCATGACCTCGTCGTTCATCACGACGTAGTCGCTGTCGCGCTTGAACAGCGCCAGCGCCTTGATCGAGTTGTTCAGGAACGAGATGAGCGGCGTGTTCGCCGACTCGTAGAGGTTGTCGATGCCGAGGTAGTCCTCGACCTTCTCGATGCCGGGCTCGAGCACGCCGATGGTGCGCTTCTTCTCGTCGACCTCGTAGTCGACGCCGACCTCGAGGCTCTTGGCGATCTTGGCGAACTCGACGAACCAGCGGTTGGCCTCGCCCGAGGACGGGCCCGAGATGATGAGCGGCGTGCGGGCCTCGTCGATGAGGATCGAGTCGACCTCATCCACGATGGCGTAGAAGTGACCGCGCTGCACGAGGTCTTCCTTGCGCCAGGCCATGTTGTCGCGCAGGTAGTCGAAGCCGAACTCGTTGTTCGTGCCATAGGTGATGTCGGCGTTGTACTGCTCGCGGCGGATCTCGGGCGTCTGGCCCGAGACGATCGTCCCGGTGGTCATGCCGACGGCGCGGTAGATGCGGCCCATGAGCTCGGACTGGTACGACGCGAGGAAGTCGTTGACGGTGATGACGTGCACACCCTGGCCGGCGATGGCGTTGAGGTACACCGGGAACGCGGCGGTCAGGGTCTTGCCCTCACCGGTCTTCATCTCGGCGATGTTGCCGAGGTGCAGTGCCGCGCCGCCCATGATCTGCACGTCGTACGCGCGCTGGCCGAGGGTCCGCTTGGCGGCCTCGCGCACCGCGGCGAAGGCCTCCGGCATCAGGTGGTCGAGGGTCTCGCCGGCCTCGAAGCGCGCGCGCAGCTCGGCGGTCTCGCCGCGGAGCTCTTCGTCGGTCAGGTGCTCGTAGTCCTCTTCGAGGGCGTTGACGGCCTTCACGACCTGCTGGAGCCGCCGGAGGATACGACCCTCACCAGCGCGAAGCAGTTTCTCGAGGGGGTTGGCCACGCATGTCTCCATCTGTCGGGTGGCGCGATCGGCGCCGGTGCCGCCGGGGCATGGCCCCAGGCATACCTGCCTATGTTATCCACCCGTGACCTTGGCGTGGGCTGGGTGCCGACCCGCCTGGGGACGCGGCATCCGCGGAATCGTTGCCCGGTATCCATATACTCGGCAGGCACATACTCGGTATGCACCAAGGAGGCCGGATGTCCGTCAGACAGAGCCTGCTCGCGATCCTCGATCAGGGCCCGTGCTACGGCTACCAGCTGCGCGCCGAGTTCGATCGCCGCACGGGATCGACCTGGCCGCTCAACGTCGGGCAGATCTACAACACCCTCGACCGCCTCGAGCGCGACGGCCTGGTGGAGAAGGGCGACGTCGACGAGCACGGTCACGTCTACTGGCAGATCACGGATGCCGGAGCCGCCGAGGCGCGCAGCTGGCTCGACTCCCCCGTCCAGCGCGGGAAGGGCACGCGGGACGAGCTCGCGATCAAGCTGGCTGTGGCGGCGACGCTCCCCGGGATCGACGTGTCGGCCATCATCCAGACGCAGCGGCGCACGTCCCTCTCGCAGCTGCAGGAGCTCGACCGCGCGAAGTACGCGGGCGCGAACCCCGACGGCCCCGAAGAGCTGGCGTGGTCGCTGGTGGTCGACTCGATGATCTTCGCGGCCGAGGCCGAGGTGCGCTGGCTCGATCACACCGAGCAGCGCCTCGCGCGGCACCCTGAGCACGCCATGTCGCTGGGGCTGTCGACCCAGAAGCCCAAGCGGGGCCGTCCGGTCAAGGCCGAGGCATCCGCATGACCGGCACGGTGGTGCGCCGTCCTGTCGTCTCCCAGGCGTGACGCACTACCCTTAAGCGTGACTTCCACGGATACTTCCCTCGAGGCCGAGGCTCCGGCCGAGCCCGCATCGCTGACGTTCGCAGACCTCGCCCTCGGCGAACCGGTCCTGAAGGCCCTGCGCGACATCGGCTACGAGACCCCCTCCGCGATCCAGGCGGCGACGATTCCGCCGCTGCTCGCCGGTCGCGATGTCGTCGGTCTCGCGCAGACAGGCACCGGCAAGACCGCCGCGTTCGCGCTCCCGATCATCGACCGGCTCGATCTGTCGCAGAAGACCCCGCAAGCGCTCATCCTCGCCCCCACCCGCGAGCTCGCGCTGCAGGTGTGCGAGGCGTTCGAGAAGTACGCCGGTCATCTGAGAGGCGTCCACGTCCTCCCCGTCTACGGCGGGCAGGGGTACGGCGTGCAGCTGTCGGCGCTCCGCCGCGGCGTGCACATCGTCGTGGGGACGCCCGGCCGCATCATCGACCACCTCGAGAAGCGCACGCTCGACCTGTCGGAGCTGAAGTACCTCGTGCTCGACGAGGCCGACGAGATGCTCAAGATGGGCTTCGCCGAGGATGTCGAGACGATCCTCGCCGACACCCCCAGCACCAAGCAGGTCGCACTGTTCTCGGCGACCATGCCCTCGACGATCCGCCGGATGTCGCAGCAGTACCTGAATGATCCCGAAGAGATCACGGTCAAGACCAAGACGACGACCTCGGCGACGATCACCCAGCGCTATCTCATCGTGCAGTGGCAGCAGAAGATGGACGCCCTGACCCGCATCCTCGAGGTCGAGAACTTCGACGGCATGATCGTGTTCGGTCGCACCAAGATCGTGACCGAGGAGATCGCCGAGAAGCTCCGCGCCCGCGGCTATTCGGCCGCTGCGATCAACGGCGACATCGCCCAGCCCCAGCGCGAGAAGACCGTCAACCAGCTGAAGTCGGGCAAGCTCGACATTCTGGTGGCCACCGATGTCGCCGCCCGTGGCCTCGACGTCGAGCGCATCTCGCACGTGGTGAACTTCGACATCCCGACCGACACCGAGTCGTACGTGCACCGCATCGGGCGCACCGGCCGCGCCGGGCGCTCGGGCGATGCCATCAGCTTCGTCACGCCGCGCGAGCGGGGCCTCGTGGGCGCCATCGAGCGCGCGACGCGCCAGGAGCTGACGCAGATGCAGCTGCCCAGCGTCGACGAGGTCAACGAAACCCGACTCGCGCGGTTCGACGACCGCATCTCGGCCGCCCTCGGCGAGTCGGGGCGGATCGAGGTGTTCCGCGACATCGTCGCGCACTACGTCCGCAACCACGACGTGCCCGAGGTCGACGTCGCCGCCGCCCTCGCGATCGTCGCCCAGGGCGAGACGCCGCTCCTCCTCGAGCCCGACCCCGAGCCGCAGCGCAGGGAGCGCCCGGCCCGCGACCGCGACGACCGCGACGCCCGCTCGCCGCGGGGTGATCGCCCCGAACGCGGCGATCGCCGCGATCGCCAGCCGCGCGAGGGCTTCGCCATGTACCGGATCGCCGTCGGCCGCCGCCACCGGGTGGAGCCGCGGCAGATCGTCGGCGCCCTCGCGAACGAAGGCGGCCTGCGCCGCGACGACTTCGGAGCGATCGACATCAAGCCCGAATTCTCGCTCGTCGAGCTGCCCGCTCAGCTCCCCCAGGGTGCCCTGGAGCGTCTCGCCGACACCCGCATCTCGGGCCGCCTGATCGACCTGCGACCCGACACCGGGCGCCCGCAGCGACGGAAGGATGCCGACAGCCGGTCCTTCCGCGACGACCGCGGCTCCGGCGACACGCGCAAGCCCCGGCACAAGCGCGGCGAGGGCTGAGGCATCCGTCGCTCAGCTCCGTGACCCGGCGTGTCCCGCGCTGCACGCGCTCGGCAGTCACTGTCTGCGCCGTCAACCGAACCGGCACCCGCAAGAAGTGACTGCTGAGCCACTGTGCTCAGCGCGGGCGTGCCCTGAGCAGTCAGGTTCTGCGCCGACCACCACACCGGCACCCGCAGGAAGTGACTGCTGAGCCACGGTGGCCGCGGGGAAGCGACCCGCGGGGCACGCTGCACATGTCGCGACCGGACGCTGTGCGCGAACGCCGGGCGCCGGAGCACTCGACCGACAGGCTGCTCCCAGCCACGCCCGTAGGATCGATTCATGGCCGGATTCTGGGGCAAGCGCAAACGCGACAAAGAAGAGCTCGACGCGCAGGATGCGGACCTCGCGCGCCGCGCGCAGAAGGCCCTCGTGTCTGCCGATGAGCGCATCCGCCTGACCACGGACGAGCTCTCGTTCGCCGAGGCCGAGCTGGGCCCCAACGCCACCAAGGATCTGCGCGAGGCGCTGGACGCCGTCCGCACGCATCTGCAGGAGGCGTTCCACCTGCATCAGCTCAATCACGACGAGATCCCCGACACACCCGAAGAGCTCCGCACGCGCAACGCCCGCATCGCGCAGCTGTGCGAGTGGGCCGAGGACCTGCTCGACGACCGCACCAACGCTCTCGCCGAGCCGATCGAGCGGGCCCGCCGCGCACCCGAGATCATCGCGCGCGTGAGGGCGGATGCCGGGCGGCTGCGCCTGCGCATCCCCGATGCCCGCTCCACCGTCGAGCGCCTCGGCGCGCGGTACTCGACGCACGCGCTGTCACAGGTTCTGCAGAACCCCGCGGAGGCGGACCAGCTGCTGGGCTTCGCCGAGCACAGCGCGAGCGTCGCCGAGCGGCGCCGCGAGGCCGGCCAGCGCGAGCAGGCGAACATGGCGCTCGAGGCGGCCACCGAGTCGGTGCGGCGCGCCGAGACGCTGCTCGACGCCGTCGAGACGTTCGAGGTCGAGGCTCTCCGCGCCGAGTCCACACTCGCCGCCATCGTGGAGGACTCGCGCGACGACCTGGTCGTGGCGCTGCGCGAGCCGCAGACCCCCGCCGTCGGCGCCGCCATCACCGAGCTGCAGTCGGCGCTCGCCGCACTTCCCGCCGCCGGCGTCAACACCGATCCGTTCGAGCAGCTGACCCGGTTGCGCGAGGCGAACACGGGCCTCGACGCCGCGATCGCGGCGGCGCGCGAGCGCGCCGCCCGGCCGATCCCGCCGCTCGAGCACGTGCGTCACGCCATCGACGACGCCGATCGTCAGCTGGCTGTCGCCCGCGATGTCATCGCCGGTCACCGGGGCTGGATCGGCGCCGACGCGCGCACCCGGCTCGCCGAGGCGGAGCGCATCCGGTCCGACCTCGATCGCTACCTCGGGACCTCGGCGGCGGCCGCCACCTCCATCGACGAAGACCACCGCGAGGAGGCGTTCGCGATGGCGCGCCGCACGGCCTTCCTCGCCAGCGAGGGCCTGCAGCTGGCGCAGCGCGACATCGACGCGGCACGCCCGCAGCCCGACCAGTGGGGTAGCGGCTACGGTCAGCAGCCGGGCCGGGGCGGCGGACGCCGCGGCGGCGGGTCGGACCTCATGGGCGGCATCCTCGGCGGCCTCGTGATCGGCAGCCTGCTCGACGGCTTCATGGACTGAGTTCCGGCGAGAAGACGGGGGCCTCGGACCGTTCGGTCCGAGGCCCCCGTCTTCCTGCGCCGGCGCTATGCGACGGCGGGCTGCGCCTGGGTCGACAGCGCGATCACGCCGTAGTCCCAGCCCTTGCGGCGGTACACGACGCTCGGGTGGTCGGTGCTGGCATCGATGAAGAGGAAGAAGTCGTGGCCGACCAGCTCCATGCGGTCCACCGCCTCTTCGACCGACATCCACTCCGGCTCGAACTGCTTGGTCCGGATGACGACGGGCGTATACCCGTCCTCCGCCTCGTTTCCGGTGACGATCGGGATCTCGCCCGTCGCGACGGCATGCAGCACGTCGGCGGAAGCCGGCTGCACATCGATTCCCTGGAGCGCGCCGCTCTCCTTCTCGTACTTGGCGCCTCGGGGGTGGTTGCGGGCGTCGACGCGCTTGTCCTTCGCGCGCCGCAGCTGCTCGCAGAGCTTGTCGACAGCGAGATCGAGTGCGGTGAACTTGTCGCCGTCTGTGGCCTCCGCCCGGATGACGGGACCTCGCCCGTTCACGGTCAACTCGACCGTCTCATCCTCCATGCGCCCGTTGTGATAAGCGCGGTGCGTGACTTTGACGTCCACGCGTTGCGCTCGAGGCGCGAGGTGCTCGATGCGGGTGGCCTTCTCTTCGACGACAGTGCGGAAGCGATCCGTGATCCCCACTCCCACGCCGACGATGCTGGTTTCCATCCCTGACCTCCTTGTTCCGGTCCGCCGGCCCAATCGGGAGAGAACGGAGGGCGGACCATCAGTCGCCTTTGTGCCCCCCACGGTAGCCCCGCGTTCGGACTCTGTCACCTGTGAGTTTCGAATGCGTCAGGATGCCGTTCATGCCGGTAGGGTGACGCCTCGGCGTGGCGGCGACCGTGACGGCGCCCACCACGTCCGCCCCCGCCGCGCGCAGCGCTCGAACGGCCTCCGCGAGGCTGGCGCCGGTCGTGACGACGTCGTCGACCACCACCACCTTCCTCCCCGCGGCGCCGGTCGCGACGAGACTTCGGTCCACGTTGCGCCGTCGTTCCGCCCGGTCGAGCCCGCGCTGATCGCCCGTGCGCCGAGCCTGTCGCAGCAGCCGTTCGATGCGGAATCCCGCTCGCCGGCTGATGAGGTCAGGCACCCGGTACCCACGACGCCGGTAGGCGGCACGGGAGGTGGGAAGCGGCACGACGACGGCTTCAGCCGCCCCCAGCTCCGTCATGGCGGTGCGGAGGGCCGGCGCGAGCGCGCGCGCAAGACCCGTGCGGCCGTCCTCCTTGATGGCCCGCATGACGCGTGCGGGGACGCCCGCGAACGGCAACCCGCTCGACACGGCGATCACTCCCCCGGGCGCCTGGACGACCTGGCGGATCGGAGACGGTTCGAGCGCCAGCAGGCACCGCTCGCACAGGTCGACGTCGGGCTCGTCGCAGCCCGCGCACGACACCGGCAGCAGAAGCGCGAGGGCGTCCGCGCAGGCGGTCCGCGCGGCGGCGAGGAGTTCTAGGATCACACTCCAGCGTCTCGCGGCCGCCGCCGGTGTGAGGTGCAGGTCACCCGTTCGTGGAGACCCGAGTCGTCCGACCCCGCTGGGGAGGAGCGGACGCCGAGGACGAGAGCCCTGCCAGCCCACGTCGCCAGCGGTCCTACTGCGGGCTTCCCTGCTGGGTGGCGAGCACGAGTGCACCCGTCGCCGTGGGCTGCCAGGTCGTCCCGCGCTTGACGTACAGGGTGCCGTCGGCCGAGCGCAAGCGCAGGCTGGAGATGCCGCTGCCGCCCGCGATCGACACCATGCCCGCCGGCGCGTTCGTCGCCGTCGTCGGCCCGCCGACCACCTGCTCGAGGACGATGGATGCGTCCTCGCCGATGGCGAGCACCCCGACGGTCACGTCGTCGATCCAGGTCACGCCGAGCGCAGGTCCGCCGACGATCGCGAGGGCGACCGGAGGACTGAGCCGCTGCGGAATCCCGTCGGCGTCACGGATGACGCCGGCGACCCACAGCGCGGTGCGGCCGCCGGCGGTCACCGTGGCGGCGACGCGCGTCCCGTCCCGGGAGAGCGCCATCGCACTGATGGCCGTGGCTTCCGGCCACGCCTCGCCGACATCGACGACGTCACCGGACGGCAGGGCGGCACGCAGGGCGGCGGGCTGCTCCCGCGGCACGCTCCAGACGATGTCGAACTGATCGATGGCGGGGTCCACGAGTCCGTTGCGCTCGTCGACCACGATGGAGTCCTCGCCCTCGGCGCTCAGTCGCGTGACGGCGCCGCTGTCCACCCGCGCCGCGGCGAAGTCTCGATCGGGCCCCACCTGCACCGCCGCCGGCGCGGCCGCCGCCACGGCCTCCGACAGCCCCGGGATCGGGTCGATCTCGCCGCCCGTGAGGAAGCCGAAGCCGGCCTCGGTGAGAACGAGCGGGGCACCGGGCACGCGGGTCGAGCGCGTCGGAAGGGGCGCGGCCGTGATCGGCGTCGAGCCGACGCTCATGACGACGTCCACGACACCCGCCGTCGCCAAGCTCGCCTCCAGCTGTGTCTGCATGCGATCGAGCTGCCGCTGGTCGGCGGCGAGCACGCCGCCGAGGAGCTCCACCTGCGCGACGCCGTCTTCCACGGGCACGGCAGGAACCGCCGTCACGTTCTCGGGAAAGGCCGTCGTCACCGACGTGGCGAGCCATTCGCTCGGGAGGTCGTTGACCAGCGCTGCGGTGATGCTGGCCTCTGCGTTCGTCGTCGGGAACCAACGCACGTCCGGGACGAGGTACTCCCACGTGGGGTCGAAGTACATGACCGAGAAGCGGTGGAAGACACTGGGGAACCGGTCCCGGTCGAGCACGACGCCGTCGGGGGCGGCGGTGATGCGCCACTCGCCGCTGGACTGCTTGGCCACGGCGAAGTCGAGGCTCCGCTCCACCACCTCCGCCCGCTCGTACGCGCCGCGGTTGTCCACCGATGCCACCGCCGCCAGATCGACGATGACGGCACCGTCCTCGCTCTCCGTGTACGTGCGATCGGCGAAGAGGTCGACCGTCACACCCGCCTTGGGCTCCCATTCGTCCTGGAACTCGGGCGCGAGGAACTCGCGCGCTCGCTCCCACTCCCCGTCGACGCCGGGCCCGGTGCCCGCGTTGATGAAGCCCTCCACGATCTGGGCGGGTGTCGCCCCCGGCTCCGGCCGGTCCGGAAGGAAGGCCACGTTCTGCGATTCGTCCGCGAAGTCGTCGGGATCGACGCCCGGGTAGATCGGGCCGCTCGTCGGGAAGCCGCCGCATGCGCTCAGCACCACAGCGCAGAAGGCGAGAAGAAGCGCCAGGATGCCGCGCCTCGCGGTCGCCGCGGTCATGACGAACCCCCTCGAGCCGAGGCATCCGCCGTCGTCCCCGTGCCGGCCGGCGCGCGGCCGTTCTCGAGTCGCGGGAGCTCGATCGGCTGCGTGAGCCCGAGATCCTCGACGGCAGCGACCCCGTCGTCGCCCGGGTCCACGGGAATGGGCGATGCCCCGCTCAGCACGGCGCCGCGCCGGGGAAGAGTCAGCACGAAGTGGGTCCCGCGGCCGAGGTCGGACCAGACCGCCAGCTCGCCGCCGTGGAGCTTCGCGTCGCCGAGCGCGATCGACAGGCCCAGCCCCGTCCCGCCGATCGTCCGGGTGCGTGAGGGGTCGGCGCGCCAGAAGCGGTCGAAGACCCGGTCGACGTCGGCGGGCTTCATGCCGAGGCCGTAGTCGCGCACCCCGATCGCCACCGCCTGCTGATTGCTGTCGACCGTCACCACGATCGGCCGGCCCTCACCGTGCTCGATGGCGTTGCCGAGGAGGTTGCGCACGATGCGGCGCACGCGTCGCGGGTCCATGTCGACCGGCGAGTAGCCGCCCGGCGCGACGAGGCGCACATCCGTGCCGTGCTGCTCGGCGAGCTGGTGCATCGAGGCGATGACGTCCTCGGCGAGGTGGGCGAGACTCGTCGGCTCGAGGTCGAGCTGCACGGAGCCGGCGTCATAGCGACTGATCTCGAGAAGGTCGGTGAGCAGCAGCTCGAACCGCTGCACCTGGGCGTTGAGCAACTCGGCGGCGCGGGCGGTCGCGGGGTCGAACTCGTCGCGCTGGTCGTTGATCATGTCGGCGGCCAGTCGGATGGTGGTCAACGGAGTCCGCAGCTCGTGAGAGACGTCCGAGACGAAGCGCTGCTGCACGAGCGACAGATCGGCGAGCTCCTTGATCTGGGACTCGATGCTGTCGGCCATCGCGTTGAACGAGCGGCCGAGAGTCGCCAGCTCATCCTCGCCCCGCACCTGCAGGCGCACGCCGAGCTCCCCTGCCGCCAGCTGCGCGCTGGTGTCGGCGGCCTCGCTGATCGGCGTCGTCACCGACCGCAGCACGACCCACGAGATGCCGGCGATCAGCAGGACCAGCCCGATGCCGACCACCCACAGGGTGCCCTGAACGAACCCGAGGGTCTCGGGCGCGTTGGCGAGGTCGTACCCGAGATACAGCTCGTACGACGCCACTCCCGGCACCGACAGCTGCTGCCCGACCATGATGCCGGGGACGGTGCCCCCGTCGGCCGTGGGCAGCGCGACGGACTGCCAGATCTGGCGATCGGGGTTCTCGCGCACGGCCTGACGCATGGCCTCGCTGAGCACCTCGTCGACAGCGCCGAATCCCCGCGTGAAGTCCTGCGGTGCGTTGGGAACCGGGCTGCCGATGCGCAGCACGGCGAGCAGGTCGCTCGAGGACTGGTTGCTCAGCGTCTGATTCGCCAGAGTCATGACGTTCTGCAGCTGCACGCCGTCGCTCTGCACGGCGGCGTTGAGAGTGTCCTGGGCGGCCGAGCGAGCCTGTGCGGCATCGATCAGCACCTGCTGGCGCCGCGAGTCGAAGAGGTCGTTCTGAATCGCGAGGGCCATCCAGATACAGGCGACGGCGACCGCGAGCGCGGTCAGCCCCAGCGTCACCAGCAGCGTCCGGAATCGGAGGGACCGCCGCCACAGGGTGGCGATGTTGCCGGGCCACGCCCGCCACAGCCGCCAGCCGGTGAGCTTCGTCCGGGTCGCCGTGACCCCGGTGGTCGGGGCTGTCGCGGTCATCTCACACGACGGCGCCGGCGCGGTAGCCGACGCCGCGCACCGTCGTCACGATCCGGGGGTTGTCGGGGTCCTGCTCGACCTTCGCGCGCAGGCGCTGCACGTGCACGTTCACCAGTCGCGTGTCGGCCTTGTAGTGATAGCCCCACACCTGCTCGAGGAGCATCTCGCGCGAGAACACCTGCTGCGGCCGCGAAGCGAGCGCCACCAGCAGTTCGAACTCCAGCGGAGTCAGCGCGATGGGCGCGTCGCCGCGGCGCACCTCGTGGGCGGCGACATCGACCGTCAGGTCGCCGATGCGCAGCGTGTCGTTGGTCTCGGCGGTGGCCGGCCGCAGGCGGGTGCGGATGCGGGCCACGAGCTCTTTGGGATTGAAGGGCTTGACGATGTAATCGTCGGCTCCCGACTCGAGCCCCTTCACGACGTCCGCGGTGTCGGTGCGAGCGGTCAGCATGATGATCGGCACGCCGGACTCGGCGCGAACCCGGGTGCAGATCTCGATGCCGTCCATGCCCGGCAGCATCAGGTCGAGGAGGATGAGGTCGGGCTTCTCAGTGCGCCAGGCATCCACCGCCTCGGCGCCGTCGGCGCAGAACGCCGTGTCGAATCCCTCCGTGCGCAGCACGATGCCGATCATCTCGGCGAGGGCGGTGTCATCGTCGACCACCAGGATGCGTGAAGTCATCGCGCGCGTTCGTTCCTTTACTTCAGGGCACGGACGACGGCCTGCGCCGTCCCCATGCGCTTCCCACAGAGTAGTCGACGGCGGCTGGAGAGCGGCCGAGCACGTGCCGTGACCCTCCCGAACGCCGGGCGGCGGCATCCCGGCGGTGTGAAACGATAGGGATCCGGCATCCGGCGCCCGCTCGATACGGCGGCTGGATGCTCGACCGAAGGGGGAAGCACCGTGACCGCGTACCCGGCCTGGACGCCGGCATCCCGCCCCGGCATCATTCCGCTTCACCCGCTCACCTTCGGGACGATCCTGGGGCGGTCCTTCTCGGCGCTGCGCCAGAACCCGCGGGTGCTGCTCGGCTTCGCACTGATCGTGCAGACCCTCGCGTACGTGGTGGTGCTCGCCGCAGTGCTGGCGATCTCGTTCGCGTCGTTCTCGCGCCTCGACACGCTGCGCCCCGGCACCGAGGAGTTCGAGACCGTCCTCGCCGGCTCGATCGCCATCACCGCGGTCGCGGGGCTCGTGCTCGGGCTCGCAGCGGGAGCGCTCAGCATCATCGTGCAGGCGATCGTCGTCGTCGAGGTCACGCACGCCGCGGTCGCGGAGAAGCTCAGCCTCGGCGCGCTGTGGCGACAGGTCAAGCCGATCGCCTGGCGCCTCATCGGGTACTCGGCGCTCGTGATCCTCGCCGTCCTCGTGCTCGTCGCGATTGTCGGCCTCGCCCTGGCCGGGATCGCCATCGTGGCGGCTCCCGCTGCGATCGCCCTCGGCGTCGTGATCGTCCTCGGAGCCATCCCGCTGACGTGGTGGCTGATGATCAAGCTGCTCCTCGTGCCGGCGACGATCATCATCGAGCGCGCGACGATCCGGCAGGCGATCTCCCGCTCCTGGACGCTCACCCGCGGTCGATTCTGGCCGGCGCTGGGCATCATCTTCCTGATCTCGATGGTCTTCGGCGCCGTGGCGCAGCTCGTCGGCCTGCCGTTGAGCTTCCTGTCGATGGGCCTCACGACGATCATCGCCCCGACCGGCGATCCCGAGCCGAGCGCCATCATCGGCATCCTGGCGACGGCGCTGCTCACCCAGGTGCTGACTCTCCTCCTGCAGTCCGTCGCGATCGTCGTGCAGTCCACGGCGACGGCGATCATCTACATCGACTGCCGGATGCGGCGCGAAGGTCTCGACCTCGATCTGCTCAGCTACGTGGAGCGGAGGGATGCCGGGGCCGCCGACCTCGCGGATCCCTACCGCCAGAATGTCGGCCGCGAGATCGCGCCACGAGGCTGGCCGGCCGCGGCGGGCTATCCCCCGTACCCGCCATCGGGGCAGGGCCCGTACCCCGGGCAGCCACCTGCACAGCCGCCCTACCCCGGGCAGCCCTCCGCCGGACCGCATCCCTACGCCGGACAGCAGCCGCCCTACGCCGGACAGCCGCTCTACGCGCCACCGGCCGCCGCGTCGCAGGCCGCGCCGCCGACGCCGTCGCCGAGCCCGGCAGCCTCCGCATCCGCTGCTGCGACGCCCGCGGGGCGTGAGGGCTCAGGATCCGACGCCCACGGCGACCCCGCCCGCCCTCACGCCGACGATGACGCCGCCACGCCCGCCCCGACCTCCTGGACCGCTCCCGGGACCTCGCCCGACGGCGCCGACCGCGAGTCGCCGTGGGCGTGATCGCCCACGCGAGCGGTGTGGCGTCCGCCGCCGTGCCGCCGTTGACGCCGGACGGCGACGAAGCGCGCGACTGGGCGGAGCGCGAGCTCTCGAATCCGGTGTACGACATCGCCGAGCCGACGCCGTTCGACCGCGCCGCGCGAGCGATCGGCGACTTCCTCGCCTCACTGCTCAACCCACAGGTGTCGGACGGCTGGGCGTCGGCGTTCGCCGTGATCGCGGCGATCGTGGTGATCGTGATCATCGTCGCGGCGTTCCTGGTGTGGGGCATGCCGCGCGCGTCCCGCCGCGCGGCGCGCGCAGCGCCGATGCTGTTCGGTGAGAGCGAGGATCGGCCGGCGGCAGAGCTTCGCGCTGCTGCGGCGTCGCATGCGCGAGCCGGGGAATGGGAAGCCGCAGTCGTCCTGCGGTTCCGCGCTCTCGCGCGCGGCTGCCAGGAACGCGGCGTCGTGGACCCACCGCCGGGCGCCACCGTCCACGCCTTCGCACGCGCCGCCGCCGGGGTCTTCCCCTCGCTCGCCGACGGCCTCGAGGAGGCGGCGGCCGCCTTCGACGACGTCCGCTATCTGCGGCGCCCCGGCTCACCGGACCTCTACCGCCTGATCGCCGGCGTCGATGACGCCGTCGCAGCGCCTGCGCGCCG
>NZ_CAJF01000048.1 GCF_000304335.1 Microbacterium yannicii PS01
CGCCGCAGCAATATCCCGGCGTCTTCGCGGACGGCTCGACGACGCGACCCGAGGGATCGACGGAGATCCGCCAGGTGAGCTACAGCGAGGGGCTGCAGGTCGGCTACAAGTGGTACGACGAGCAGGGGATCGAGCCGCTGTTCGAGTTCGGCCATGGCCTGTCGTACACGCAGTTCGAGTACTCGGCGCTGGACGTGCAGACCGCGGTGGACGCTCCTACCGGCACGGTCGCCTCGACCGTCTCGTTCACGGTGCGCAATGCGGGTGACGTGGCGGGTGCCGAGGTCCCGCAGGTGTACCTGGCCCTTCCCGAGGCGGCCGCCGAGCCGGGCAAGCGACTGGTCGGCTTCGACCGCGTCGAGCTGGCGCCGGGCGAGGAGAAGCGGGTCGAGGTCGTCGTGGACTCCGCGGCGAGCAGCCAGCCCTTCTCGATCTGGGACGTCGATGCCGACGCGTGGCGCATCGTCGACGGCGGCTACGGCATCTCGGTGGGGTCGTCCTCACGTGATCTGCCGCTGCAGGCGACCGTGGCGATCGACGTCACGGCGCCGGTCGCGACCACTCCGCCGTCCATCGCCGGAAACCCGCAGCCGGGAGCGAAGCTCACGGCGGACCCCGGCGTGTGGAGCGAGGAGGGCCTCACCTTCACCTACCAATGGCTGCGTGACGGCGAGGCCATCGGCGGCGCGACCCAGCGGGAGTATCGCGTCACCGGTGAAGACCGCGGTCACGCCCTGAGCGTGCGGGTGACGGCGACCCCGGCGACCGGACCGGCGGGAGTGGCGGACAGCGCCCCGGTGGCGGCGCAGACCTCGGCCATCGTGCTGGTCAAGCCGAATCGGATCGTCGGCGACTCGCGCACCGAGTTCACCGTGCAGGTGGACGTGCGGCCGCTGGCGCGGGACGTCGTCGCCGACGGCACCGTCGTCGTGAAGGTCGACGGCGAGTCGTTCGAGGTCGAGCTGGTCGACGGCACCGCGACGGTGGCGATCGGGACGCAGGATCGAGGAGTCCACCCGATCACGGTGTCGTACAGCGGCAGTGACACGGTGCTGCCTGCCAAGGGCGTGTCACTGGTCGTGGTCCTGCGCTGATCCGATCCCTGCGACCTGGGCCGTGCCGTCGTCCGACGGCGCGGCCCAGGGCGTATCTCCGACGGGACTAGCCTCATCTCATGACACTCCAGCGCCATCGCCCCGCGACGATCGAGGACGTGGCGCGCCTGGCCGGCGTCTCCCGCGCGGCGGTGTCGAAGGTGCTCCGCAATGCGTACGGCGTGAGCGATTCCATGCGCGAGCGTGTGAACGCGGCGATGACCGAGCTGGAGTACCGCCCCCGCATCGCTGCGCGGGCCATGCGCGGGCGCACGTTCACGATCGGCATCGAGCTGCCCGACCTCGGCAACCAGTTCTTCACGCGCATGGTGCACGGCGCCGTCGGCGCGCTCGCGGGCACGCCGTACCAGCTCATCATCGCGCCGGCCGAGGAGGGCTCTCGTGAGGGCCGCCGCGCGATCGAGGCGCTGATCGACCGGCAGGTGGACGGCGTGATCGCCGTGTCGCCGCGCGTGGACCAGCCCGCGCTCGAGCGGATCGCCGCCTCTGCACCGGTGGTGATGTTCGGGCGCCTCGACAGGTCCGAGCGCTACGACGCCGTCGCCGGCGACGATGTCGCCGGCACCGCGGCGATCATGGGCCACCTCCTCGGCCTGGGGCACGAGCGGATCGCCCACCTGACACTGCCCGAGTCAGACCCCACCGGCACCCTGCCGCACGGCGTGCGCCTGCGGGAGTACGACAGGGCGATGGAGCGGGCCGGTCTCGCCGCCGACGACCTCGTCTGGCGCACGGACGAGGGACAGGATGCCGCGTACCGCGCGGTGCGCGCGGCGATCGAGGCGGGGTCGACCGCGACCGCGGTCTTCGCCGCCCATGACGAGCTGGCCATCGGCGCGCTGCGCGCGATCGCCGAGGTGGGTGCCGACATCTCGGTCGCCGGCTACGACGACGTGCGCATCGCCTCGCACCCCTCCGTCGGTCTCACCACGGTCCACCAACCGGGGGAGCGCATGGGTGCACGCGCAGTCGAGCTGCTGCTCGAGCGCCTCGCGGGACGCACCGAGCCCGTGCACGAGGTGTTCGAGACCGAGCTCGTCGTGCGCACGACCACCCGTCCGCCCGCGGGCTGACCGGCTCGCGTTTCGCCGGCCAGGTCAGACGCCGGAGACGACGGCGTTGTCGAGTTCGTCGAGCTCGACGCCCGGGCGCTCGGCCTGGTTCGTCAACAGCACGAACGCGATGCCCGCGGTCGGGTGCACCCAGAACTCCGTGCCCGCCCAGCCGCCGTGCCCGAACACGTCGCCGTCGATCAGTCCGGGCGCGCGGGTGCGGAGGTTGAACGTGAAGCCCCAGTCCTGGCCGCGCTCGGCGACGTACGGCTCGAGGCGCGGGATGTCGCCGGTCAGCGGCCGCCGCATCATCGCGAGGGTCGCCGGCTGCACGACCCCGTTCGGACGCGGGAGCGCGGCCGAGGCGATCCCTTCGTCTGCTCCGATGCGCAGCAGCTCCGAACCCAGGGCCAGCAGGTCCGCCGCGGTGCCGATCATCCCGGCGCCCGGATTGCGGTGGCCGGCGAATCCGCGCATGTCGAGGCCCAGACGCTCCGCGTCGACCACGGGATGCGGGTCGACGCCGGGGTCGAGCGTGAAGCCGTTTGCACCGATGGCCCCCGCCCACGCCGAGATGTCGGCATCCCACTCCCACCCGGCCGCGTGCCGCACGAGTTCGGTGATCCCCTCGAAGGCGACGGTCGAGTAGCGCGAGGCGGCGCCCGCGGCGAAGTCGCGCCCCGGTGCGAGGAGCGCGGCGCGCAGGCCCTGCGGAGGGTCGAGCGACGGCTCGGGGATTCCCGAGGTGTGGCTCACGAGGTGCCGCAGGCGCACGACATCGTCACGGCCGGCGCCGAACTCGGGCACCGCCGATGCGAGGGGCGTCTCGGTCGTCAGGAGGCCGCGCTCGACGGCGCGCGCCGCCGTCAGCCCGGTCAGCACCTTGGTGATCGAGAAGAGCCAGAAAGGGTCGTCGACCCGCGCTGTGCGGCCGTCGGTCGCGCCGAACGCGTCGAGGGCGACCGTGCCCTCGGCCGTCGCGATGCCGAGCACCGCGGTCGGCAGGCGTCCCGCCTCGACATGCCGACGCGCCCAGTCGAAGGCCGCACCCCACCCGCTCATCTGCTCACTCCTCCGTGCTGATCCTGGCGGCGCCGCGAGCGTCCGGACTCGCGCGGAGCAGACCGTCTGCGCGTCGCAAGAACCCGTGCCCTCGGCATCCGGTCGTTCACTCGGCGCGGCGCGGCTCGTAGCGCACGGGAGAGACGGATGCCGCGACCACGCGACGCAGATCCTCCAGGGTGGCATCGGGGCCGAACCAACCGTGCGCCCGCGCCTGCACCAGCACGTTGCCGAGGGCCGTGGCCTCGACCGGCCCAGCGAGCACGGGGAGCCCGGAGCGGTCGGCGGTCGCCTGGCACAGCAGGCGGTTCAGGGCGCCGCCGCCGACGATGTGGATGACGTCGACGTCGCGCCCGGTGAGCTGCGCGGCGGTGGCGACGGCATCCGCGAAGGCCTGCGCGATGCTCTCCACGATCGTCCGCGCGAACGCCGCGCGCGAGGGCGGCACGGCGCTGCCCGACTCCTCGAGCACCGCCGCGATCCGGGCCGGCATGTCGCCCGGAGCCGAGAGCCGCGGGTCGTTGGCGTCGAACAGCGCAACGTCGCCGGTGTCGTCGCCGGATACGGCGGCCGCCGAATCCAGCAGCGCCGGAAGGTCGATCGACGCGCCGTCCTCAGCCTCCCACGTGCGCACCGATTCGCTCAGCAGCCACAGTCCGGTGACGTTGTGCAGGAAGCGCACGCGTCCGTCGACGCCGCCCTCGTTCGTGAAGTTCGCCGCCCGGGCCGCGTCGGTCACGACGGGAGCGTCGAGCTCGACGCCGACGAGCCCCCATGTGCCGCACGAGATGTAGGCGGCGTCGGGCGTGCTCAGCGGCACCGCGACGACGGCCGAGGCGGTGTCGTGCGAGCCCACCGCGATCACGTCGAGGGCGGCCCCGACGCGCTCGCGGGCCTCCCCGCGCAGTGCGCCGAGCCGTTCGCCGGGGTCGACGAACGGCGGAAGGACGGATGCCGGGATCCCGAGTCGCTCGGCGAGCTCCAGGTCCCACTGCCCGGTGCTCACGTCGACGAGGCCGGTGGTCGAGGCGTTCGTGCGCTCGGCTGCGCGCGCGCCGGTCAGCAGGAACGCCACGAGGTCGGGGATGAGGAGCGCGACCTCGGCATCGCTGAGCCGGGCCTCGACCGCGTACTGGTACAGCGTGTTGAACGCCAGGAACTGCAGGCCGTTGCGTCGGTAGAGCTCCTCGAACGGCGCCCGTGCGTGCACCGTCTCGACGCCGCGCGCGGTGCGCTCGTCCCGGTAGTGGAACGGCTCGCCGAGCAGCTCGTCGCCGTGCACGAGTCCGTAGTCGACGGCCCACGAGTCGATGCCGACGCTCGCGAGACCGGGCTCGCGACGCCGTGCCTCGGCGAGGCCCTCGATGATGTGCCGGTACAGCGCCGTGAAGTCCCAGTGCAGGCCGTCGGGCCCGGGCACGGGTCCGTTGGGGAATCGTGCGACCGCTTCGAGCCGCAGCATCCCGTCTTCGACGTAGCCGAGCATCACGCGCCCGCTCGTGGCGCCGAGGTCGACCGCCGCGACCACCTGCGTCATCGGAGGAAGGCGGCTGCGACGCCGGAGTCCACGGGGATGTGCAGGCCGGTCGTGCGCGACAGCTCGGGGCCGGTGAGCACGTACACCGCGTCGGCCACGTTCTCGGGCACGACCTCGCGCTTGAGGATCGTGCGGTTGGCGTAGAACTGGCCGAGGTCCTCTTCCTTGACACCGTACGTCGCGGCGCGGTTCGCACCCCAGCCCGAGGCGAAGATGCCCGAGCCGCGCACGACGCCGTCGGGGTTGATGCCGTTCACGCGCACACCGTGCTCGCCGAGCTCGACCGCGAGCAGCCGCACCTGGTGGGCCTGGTCGGCCTTGGTCGCCGAGTACGCGATGTTGTTGGGTCCCGCGAAGACGGAGTTCTTCGACGAGATGTAGACGACGTCGCCGCCGAGCCCCTGCTCGATGAGAGCCTTCGCGGCGGCCTTCGCCACCAGGAACGAGCCCTTCGCCATGACGTCGTGCTGCAGGTCCCAGTCCTTCTCGGTGGTCTCGAGCAGCGGCTTCGACAGCGAGAGGCCGGCATTGTTGACGACGAGGTCGATGCCTCCGAACGCGAGCACGGTGGCGTCGATCGCCGCCTGCACGCCCTCGGCGTCGGCGACGTTCGCTGCGACGCCGATCGCGACATCCGTGCCGCCGAGCTCGGCGGCGGCGGCCTGCGCCTTCTCGAAATCGAGGTCGGCGACCACGACGCACGCGCCCTCGGCGGCGAGGCGCGTGGCGATGGCCTTGCCGATCCCCGATGCCGCGCCCGTGACGAACGCGATGCGGCCCTGGTGCGACTTCGGCTTCGGCATGCGCTGCAGCTTGGCCTCTTCGAGCGCCCAGTACTCGATGCGGAACTTCTCGGCGTCCGAGATGGGCGAGTAGGTCGACAGCGACTCTGCGCCGCGCATCACGTTGATCGCGTTGACGTAGAACTCGCCGGCGACGCGGGCGGTCTGCTTGTTCGCGCCGTACGAGAACATGCCCACGCCGGGGATGAGGACGATGAGCGGGTCGGCGCCACGGATCGCCGGCGATGCGGGTTCGGTTGCTGAGCCCGTCGAAGCATGGGCGTCGTAGTACGCCTGGTAATCCGCGCGGTACTGCTCGTGCAGCTCCTTCAAGCGGGCGACGGATGCCTCGACGTCGGCGTCCGCCGGCAGGTCGAGGATGAGCGGCTTGACCTTGGTGCGCAGGAAGTGGTCCGGGCAGCTGGTGCCCAGCTCGGCGAGAGCCGGCGCCTTCTCGGACGCGAGGAACTCCAGCACCTCGATCGAGTCGGTGAAGTGGCCGACCATCGGCTTGTCGGTCGACGCCAGGCCGCGGATGGTCGGCGCCAGAGCGGCCGCCTTCGCGCGGCGCTCCGTCTCGGGAAGGGCTTCGAAGCCGGCGCGGACGCCGCCGAACGGGTCGGCCTTGCCGTTGGCGGCGATGTAGGCGGCGGCGGTCTCGATGATCCACAGCGAGTTGCGCTCGGACTCCTCGGACGTGTCGCCCCACGCGGTGATGCCGTGGCCGCCCAGGATGCAGCCGATCGCCTGCGGGTTCTGCGCCTTGATCTCGGCGATGTCCAGGCCCAGCTGGAAGCCGGGGCGACGCCACGGCACCCAGACCACCTTGTCTCCGAAGATGGTGCTGGTGAGCTGCTCGCCGTCGGCGGCCGTGGCGATCGCGATGCCCGAGTCGGGGTGGAGGTGATCGACGTGCGCGGCGTCGACGAGGCCATGCATCGCGGTGTCGATCGAGGGAGCCGCGCCGCCCTTGCCGTGCAGGCAGTAGTCGAACGCGGCGACCATCTCGTCCTCGCGCTCGAGACCGGGGTAGACGTCGACGAGGGCGCGCATGCGGTCCAGGCGCAGGACGGCGAGGCCCTGAGGCTTGAGGGTGCCCAGGTCGCCGCCCGAGCCCTTGACCCACAGCAGCTCGACGGGCTCGCCCGTGACCGGGTCGGTGTCGGTGCCCTTGGCCGACGTGTTGCCGCCGGCGTAGTTGGTGTTCTTGGGGTCGGCGCCGAGGCGGTTCGACCGCGCGATCAGCTGGTCAACGGTCTCGTTCGTCATGGGTTCTTCGTTCCTTCGTCTCGGAGGTTCGGGCGTGCTCCGCAGTCACGTTCTGCGGTATCAGGCGGATTCGGCGCGCATGTTCTGACTGGGGAGCGGAGGGTTCTCGTTCTCCGCAGCCAGGTTCTGCGGGTCGGGCGCGGGTGGGAGCGCAGAATGCGACTGCGGAGCCGTGGCGTGCGCGGAGCGGAGCAGGGAGTCCAGGCGGGTGGCGATGCGGTCGATGGTCGCGGCGGCAGCGGGCAGATACGGGTTGTTGAGGTGACCGTGTCCTGTGCCGGGCTCGGTCACGACCTCGACGGATCGTCCGGCGGCGCGCAGGGTGGCGCCGAACGCCTCGCCCGATACGCGCAGCTCGTCGATCTCGCCGTTGACGATGAGGGTCGGCGGGAACTGCACGAGGTCGACGGGGCGTGCGCGACCGGGGACAGCCCCGAGCGGGGCCTGGTCGACGGTGCCGCCGAGGTAGTTCTCGTACATCCCGCGGACGGCGTCGGGGCCGAAGCGATCGGCCTCGGGATTCGCGTCGAGGAGCGCGCGGAGCTCGGCACCGGGCGCGGGCTGGACGGCGAGGAGCGTCGGATAGGCGAGGACGACGAGCGCGGGGAGGAGGACGAACCGCTGCTCGATCAGCCGCACCGTCGCGCCGGCGGCCAGGTTGCCTCCCGCGCTGGTGCCGCCGAGAGCCACGCGGTTCTGGTCGATCCGGAGCCGGTCGGCGTTGTCGAGCGTCCACGACCACGCCGAGAGCATGTCGTCGGATGCCGCGGGGTAGTGGTGTCCGGGCCGCGCCGGGGCCTCGGCATCCCACCCTTCGGGTACCGGCGCGAGACGGTAGTCGACCGAGACGACCGTGGTCCCGCGGGCGGCCAGCTGCCGTGCGACCCAGTCGGACTCGGGCATGTCGATGTCGCCGAACGCGAAGGCGCCGCCGTGCGCCCACACGAGGCCGGTGCCGTTCGGCTCCCGGGCGGGGTAGACCCGCACCAGTCCGTCGGCGGCGGAGTAGGGCTCGCTCATCAATCGGTCCTTCGTCGGTTCCCGGTCGTGGCCTGGGTTCGTCTCGCAGATCGAGACAGGGCAGTGGTGGTGTGCACCGGGGGCGCGGAGATCGGCATCCCACGCCCCCGGTGGGTCGGGGTCCCGATTACGCGCCCCAGCCGGCCTGCGTGCCGCCGACGCGGTCCGCGGCGATCTGGGCCTGGTAGCCGGATGCCGCGTAGGCGGCCATCGGGTCGGCGGGCAGTCCGCGCGACTCGCGCCACTGCGCGAGGGCCGGACGCACGTCGGTGTAGAACGCGTCCATGAACACGGCGTTGGCGGCGAGCACGTCGTTGGCGGCCTGCGCGGCGTCGAGCGCGGCCCGGTCGACGAGCAGGGCGCGGGCGGTCATCTCCTGGACGTTGAGCACGGAGCGGATCTGGCCGGGGATCTTGTCTTCGATGTTGTGGCACTGGTCGAGCATGAACGCCACGTCGGGGTTGTTCAGGCCGCCGCCGCGCACCACCTCGAAGAGGATCCGGAACAGCTGGAACGGGTCGGCCGCGCCGACGATGAGGTCGTCGTCGGCGTAGAAGCGCGAGTTGAAGTCGAACGAGCCGAGCTTTCCGAGGCGCAGCAGCTGCATGACGATGAACTCGATATTGGTGCCCGGCGCGTGGTGTCCGGTGTCGAGGCACACCACGGCGCGCTCGCCGAGGGCCGCCACCTGGGCATACGAGGTGCCCCAGTCCGGAACGTCGGTGTGGTAGAACGCCGGCTCGAAGAACTTGTACTCGAGGACCAGGCGCTGCTCGTCCGACAACCGCGCGTATATCTGCTGCAGCGAGTTCGCGAGGCGGTCCTGGCGGGCGCGCATGTCGTTCTGACCGGGGTAGTTTGAGCCCTCGGCGAGCCAGATCTTCAGGTCGCGCGAGCCGGTGGCGTTCATGATGTCGATGCACTCGAAGTGGTGATCGATCGCCTTCCGGCGGATGCTCTCGTCGGCGTGGGTGAGCGCCCCGAACTTGTAGTCCTCGTCCTGGAACGTGTTCGAGTTGATGGTGCCGAGCGCGACGCCGTGGTCCTCGGCGTGGCTGCGCAGGTCGTCGTAGGAGTCGACCTTGTCCCACGGGATGTGCAGGGCGACGCTGGGGGCCAGAGCGGTGTGCTTGTTCACCTGGGCGGCGTCGGCGATCTTCTCGAACGGGTCGCGCGGCGTGCCAGGCGTGGTGAACACGCGGAACCGGGTGCCGGAGTTGCCGAAGGCCCAGCTGGGCAGCTCGATGCCCTGGCCTTCGAGCTGCGTGAGGATCTCTGGGGACAGCGTCGTCATGATGTGGTGCTCTCTTCGTGTGGGGCGCGCGCCGCGACTGCGGTGAGCTGGTCGTCGAGGTGGAAGATCTCGGTGAGGGGCGTGGCGGCCTGATCGGGCCGGCCGTCCAGGCCGACGAAGAACCGGCCCATCTCGGCCTCCCAGCGGGCGGCGATAGGCGACGCGGCGAGGTAGGCCTGCGCCGCCTGGTCGTCATCGGTCTCGTAGTAGCCGATGAGGCGGCCGCCGTCGGCGAGGAACAGGGAGTAGTTGCGGCGACCCGCGGCGGCGATCTCGGCGAGCATCTCGGGCCACACCGGGCTGTGCCGGGCGATGTACTCGTCGAGCAGCTCGGGCTTGATCCGCAGCTCGAAGCACACACGCGTCGTCGCGGTGGTGCTGGTCATGGGGTGCGCTCCTTCGGGCGGCGATGAGCGTACCGGAGGGTCGCTCGATGAATCGTTTCAACGATAAGGGATGGTCGGCTCTCCTGCAAGCCGGGAACTCGATAGCGTGGTGCGGAGCCGCAGGCGAAGGAGCACACGTGGAGCAGCAGGATCGGGCACTGGCCGCCTATGTCGATTCGGTGCGAGACGACCCCGGGGTGCTCGCGGTCATCGTCGTGGGATCGGTCGCACAGGGCCGGGAGCGCGCGGACTCCGACGTCGACGTGTATCTCATCGTGGAAGAGGAGCGCTTCGCCGCCGAGACGGCCGCCGGACGATTCGCGTGGATCGAGCGGTACGGGCTCGATTACCCGGGCTCGTACATCGACATCAAGCTGGCGAGCCCGTCGTACCTGACCGCCGCAGCGGAGGGAGCCGACGATCCGACCCGCGCGTCGTTCCTCGGCGCGCGGATCGCGTGGCGCTCGGGGCGCGCCGCGCCCGACCTCGCCGAGGTGATCCAGCGCATCACGCGGCTGCCCGACGACGTGTGGGACGAACGGGTCCGCTCGTACCTGTCGCAGGCGCGACTGTACGGCGGGTACTTCCTGCGTCAGGCGCTCGAGCGGGGCGACGAGTTCCTCCGTCGCCACGCCGCGCTGCACCTGGCGCTCGCCGCTGCGCGGGCCGCCCTCGCCGCGGCGCACGTGATGCTGCCCGGCCCGAAGTACATCTCGAAGCTCGTCACGACCGTTCCCACGCCCGACGGATTCGTCGGGACGTGGGAGCGGGTCGTGTCCGATCCCGATCTGGATTCGGCGAACGAGCTGCTCGGCATCCTGTTCGACTGGCTCGGCGGGGATCTCGATCAGGACGAGACGCTGTCGATCTTCATCCGCGACAACGAGCTGGCCTGGCTCCGCGGGACGGTGCCCGCGGAGTACTGGTGATGCCGGTCGCACCCGTCGTCACCCCTTGACCGCTCCGCTGGTCATGCCGGCGACGATCTGGCGGTTGAAGAAGATGTACAGGATCAACGGCGGGATCGTGATGAGCAGAATGTCCATGAACAGCAGGTTCCACTCGGTGAGGTTCTGACTCGAGAAGTTGTACAGAGTCAGCTGCACCGTCGCATTGGCGTCGCCGGGCAGGAAGTACAGCGGTCCGACGAAGTCGTTGAACACGGCCACCGCCTGCACGACGATGACCGTGACCACGACGGGCTTGAGCAGTGGCAGGACGACCTGGAAGAACAGTCGCATCGGCCCCGCCCCGTCGATTGTCGCCGCCTCGTCCAGCTCGCGCGGGATCGTCGAGACGAACGCGCGGAACAGCAGGATGCAGAACGAAAGACCGAAGGTGACTTCGATGAGGATCATGCCCGGCATCGTCTTGAAGATCCCGAGGCCCTGCATCACCCAGATCGTCGGAACGACGGCCGGCGGCACGATGAGGCCGGCGAGCACGAAGAAGTTGATCAGATGGTTCCAGCGCGACTTGCGTCGCTGAAGCACATAGCCGACCATCGCGGCGAGCACCACCATGATGGTCACGCTCGCCACGGTGAGGATCGTGCTGTTGACGAACGCCCGCACGAGGATGAAGTCGCGCGTCTGGAGAACGGTGACGAGGTTCTCCCACAGCATCCAGCCCTGCTGGGGAAGTGAGAACTCGAAGAGCGACGCCTCCTGCGAATTCTTGGCCGCGGTCAGGAAGATGAATGCGAACGGCACGATGAACACGATGATCGACGCGATGATCGCGATGACGCCGAGCAAATACTTTCGCAGGAAGCGCTTGACCGTCATCGGCCTGCGGTCGGCGCGGGGGATGCGCGCCTTGCCGTCGGCGGTGGTGAGTGTGCGAGTGATGGTCATGATTCCACCTGCCGACGCGTCAGGAAGTACTGGATCGGGAGGATGATCGCTGTGACGACGAGGAACAGGATGACGTTCCCCGCCGTCGACAGCCCGTAGAAGCCCGCCTGATACTGCTTGTAGATGACGGATGCGATGACGTCGCTCGAGAATCCCGGTCCGCCTCGGGTCATGGCCCAGATCAGCTCGAAGTAGCGCAGTCCGCCGATGAGCGAGAGGAGCACCACGGTCGCCGTCGCGGGTCGGACCAGGGGCAGTGTGATCTGCCAGAAGTTCTTCCACGCCCCGGCGCCGTCGACCTTCGCCGCCTCGTAGTACTCCTGTGGGATCGCCACGATGCCCGCGATGTAGATGAGGGTCGCGATGCCGACGCCCTTCCAGACGTCGACGAGCGCGATCGAGTAGATCGCCAGAGCGGGATCGGTCAGCCACCCGGGGCCTTCGATCCCGAAGACGGCGAGCGACTTGTTGATGAGCCCGTCGAACGGGTCCATCAGCACCTTGAAGGTGACGCCCACGCCGATCGTCGAGACGAGAACCGGGAAGAAGATCGTCGAGCGCAGGTATCCGCGACCGAAGATCGCTCCGGTCAGCAGCACGGCCAGTCCAAGGCCGAGCACGACTTTCAGCCCGGAGGTCAGGAACCCGTAGATGAAGGTGTTGACGAGGCTCTGGAAGAGCATCGGCTCGGTCAGGAATGCCACGAAGTTGTCGAAGCCGATGAACGTGGCGTCGAACAGCGTCCACCGCGTCAGCGCGAAGTAGAACGACGCGAACGTCGGGACTGCGAACAGAACGACGTAGAGCACGCCGGACGGGATGTAGAACCACGTCGGGTACATGCTCTTCATGCGCTTGCGCTTGGTACCCGGGGGAGGAGGAGTGGTCTTCTCGCGCGGGCGTTCCGCGATGGTCGTCATGTCATCTCCATTGATGTCATCGGGGGCCGCGCCGCGTGCGACGCGGCCCCCGGATCCGACAGGTCAGGCTGGGCCCGGCAGGTCAGGCTGGGCCCGGCAGGTCAGGCTGGGCCCGGCAGGTCAGGCTCGGCCGATCACCAGCCTTCGAGTCCGAGCTGCTGCGCCTGCTTGACGACATCCTCGTCGTAGAGGGCGGCGCCGTCTTCCGCCGAGCGGATGCCGGAGCCCACCTCGACCGTGATGTTCTCGAGGTTCGGGCCCTTGATGGGGGACAGGAACTCGAGAGCCGGGTTGGTGTTGCCCTCGTCGAAGTACGGCTGCATGTCCTTCAGCAGGCCCGGCACGTCATCCGGGAGCGTGCAGGCCTCGGTCGCGAACGGTCCGCTGGGAACCATGACCGTCGTCTGCACCTCGCAGCCGCCCTCGGAGTTGATGAAGGCGATGAACGTCTTGGCGGCCTCGAGCTTGTCGCCCTCGGTCGTCTTGGGGATGTACACCGCGTTGGGCAGCCACACCGTGAGCTTGGTGTCTTCGGCGTTCTGCGCGGGCAGCGGGAAGACGCCGATGTTCTCGAGCTCATCGGGGTAGTTCTGCTGGAAGGTCGACACGATGCCGGTGAGGATCGGGTAGTGCGCCCCCTCGCCGGTGGCGACCATGCGTGCACCGTCGTCGTACAGCGCCGACGCGAAGTCCTCGTTCCACCAGCCGGCGTCGAACGCGGCCTGCTGGTTCGCGAAGCCCGCGAGGGCCGGCTCGTCGACGTACTTGCGCTCGCCGGCGGTGTACTCCTCGGCCCAGTCCGGGTCCTGCGCGAGGACGTTGCCGAAGTCGCCGAGCACGAACAGCTGGCTGGTCCAGGTGTCGCCGTAGGTCTGGATGACCGGAGCGATGCCTGCGGCCTTGATGGCCTCATTGTTCGCTGCGAACTCGTCCCACGAGGTGGGCACTTCGAGGCCGAGGTCGGCGTAGATCGCCTTGTTGTAGACGACGGCGCCCGCCTGGGTGGAGCCGAACGGGGCGCCGTAGATGCCGTTGTCGGTGGAGACCACGGCGGTCATGGTTTCGATGAGGTCGCCCACCCACGGCTCGTCGTCCAGCGGGACGAGGTTCTGATCGGGGTTCAGCGCCTGGAAGAGCGAGCCGGAGTTGTAGTAGAAGACGTCCTCCATCTCGCCGGTGGCGAGCTTGGTCTTCATGAGGTTGTCGCCCTCGGTGCCGGCTGGCTGCGTCTCGAGCCGGACCGTGATGTCGGGGTTCTCGGCCTCGAAGGCCTCGATCAGCGCTTCGGCGATCTCGACGTTCGTGCCGGTGTTCTGCGTGAGGAATGAGATCTCCACGCCGCCGTCGGCGCCACCGCCGCCGCCACCGCTGCACGCGGCCAGCGGAAGCGCGAGTGCCGCGACCCCTGCCGTCACCACGAGCAGTCTCCGAGTTCGGGTGCTCTTCATGCTTTACCTCCTTGTAAAGACGCTGCGGGCGAGATCCGCCCGCGCTGCCGGATTCCTGGTGCCTGAGAACGGTACGTCGATCATTGACGTTGAAACCATTCAACCCTCGTAACGTACGACGCCCGAGGTTGCCCGTCAACAGTTGTTTCGCAAACGAGCCGTCACGATCGTGTAACGGTCTACACTTCGGTTGACAAGAATCCTGAATCGTTTCACGATGGACCCAGGCATCGGGCCTCGAACCGGCCCGGCAACGATCGTCGACGCGGGGGCAGAGCTGCCCCTGCCGAAAGGACACAGCCATGACGGCTCTTCCCGCCCCTTCCGTGCTCGACTCCGCCACCCGCGTGGTGGCGGTGCGCACCCAGCACGCTCCCGGTCTGCTGGGCGTGCCGCGACACGGCCTGCGTCTGGACTGGCGGGCCGAGAGCGACGCCCCCGAGGCCCGCGTGCTCGGGGTGCAGGTCGCCGCAGGGCCCGAGGGCGGCGAGCTCGTCGAGGCGGAGCCGATCGCCGGAGACAGCGGCGGCGGCATCCGGATCGAGAGGGATCTCCAGCCCCGCGAACGGCGCGCCTTCTCGGTGCGGGTGGCGACGGCCACCGGGTGGTCGGCGTGGAGCAAGCACCTCGTCGTCGAGGCGGGCGTCGACGGCGGCGACCTCGCCGCGCAGGTCGTCGGCATCGACACCCCCGCGGACGGCCCGGTGCAGCTGCTGCGCCGCGAGTTCGCGCTCGACGCGGCGCCCGCGGTCGCACGCCTGAGACTGAGCGCGCTCGGCCTTGTCGACGCATGGATCAACGGCGTCCGCGCCACCGACGCGCACCTCACCCCCGGCTGGACCTCGTATCAGGAGCGCATCCTCGTCGACACGCTCGACGTGACCCCGCTCCTCCGCGAGGGAGCGAATGTCATCGTGCTCGCCGTCGCGGACGGGTGGTACCGCGGCAGCTTCGGCTTCGCGCGGCGCACCGCCATCTACGGCGACCGCACCGGCGCCCTCGCCCAGCTCGAGGTCGACGGGCAGACGGCGGTGGTGACGGATGCCTCGTGGCGGGGCGGCTTCGGAGCGGTCCGCAGTGCGAGCATCTACGACGGCACGGTCACCGACCTGCGCCTCGACGAGCCGGCCGTGCACGAGCCGGGGTTCACGGACGAGGACTGGGTCGCGGCATCCGTCATCGATGTCGAGCCCGCACGATTCGAGCCTCGTTCCGCTCCGCCGGTGCGCGTCGTGGCGGAGCTGCCGATGAGCGCGACCGGCCACGCTGGACGAACCAGGCTCGACGCCGCGCAGAACATCTCGGGCTGGGTGCGGCTCACGGTGCGCGGGCGGGCGGGGGACGTCGTGACCGTCCGCCATGCCGAGGTGCTCGAGCCCTCGGGCGACCTGCACCTCACGGCGCTGCGATCGGCCAAGGCCACCGACGTGTACACGCTCGATCGCGACGGCGAGCACACGCTCGAGCCTGCGTTCACCTTCCACGGCTTCCGCTACGCCGACGTCGACGGCGCCGAGGTCGTCTCGGCCGTCGCGGTGGCGATCTCGAGCGGCCTCGTCGCGCGGAGCACGTTCACGTCGTCGCATGAGGCGCTGGACCGATTCCACTCGAACGTCGTGTGGTCGCAGCGCGACAACTTCGTCTCGGTTCCGACCGACTGCCCGCAGCGCGACGAGCGGCTCGGCTGGACCGGCGACGCGCAGGCGTTCGCGGCGACGGCGAGCACGCTGATGGACTCCGAGGCGTTCTGGGCGTCGTGGCTGCGCGATCTCGAGATCGACCAGACCGACGAGGGCGGCGTGCCGTCCGTCGTGCCCGACATCATCCGCCCGCAGGACATCGTCATGCAGGACGGCTCGATCGAGAATATGGGCCGTGCCGGCTGGGCGGATGCCGCCACCATCGTTCCCTTCGCGGTGTACGAGTCGTACGGCTCGGCCGAGATCCTCTCGCGGCAGCTCGACAGCATGCGGCGCTGGGTCGAGCATCTGCGCCGCCGCGCGGGCGACGCGATCGTGCTGCCGCGGGACGGCTTCCAGTACGGGGACTGGCTCGACCCCGATGCGCCCGCCGATCGCCCGTGGGAGGCGAAGGTGTCGAGCGACTTCGTTTCGAACGCCTTCTACGTGCGCTCGGCTCGGCTGCTGGCGCGCGCGGAGCGACTGGTGGGCGACGCCGCGCGGGCCGTGGAGTACGACGCCCTTGCCGACCGGGTGGCCGCAGAGACCTTCGCCCGCTGGGGTGAAGAGGCGATCGCCACCCAGACCGGTGCCGCGCTCGCCATCGAGTTCGGACTCGCTCCCGTCGAGCGGCATGCCGACATCGCCCGCGACCTGGCCGAGAACGTCCGACGCGAGAACGGCCGGATCGCCACCGGATTCCTGGGCACGCCGCTCGTGCTGTTCGCGCTGTCGCGTTTCGGGCACCTCGACGAGGCGTTCCTCATGGTGCTCCGGCGCGAGGCGCCCTCGTGGCTCTACCAGGTCGACCGGGGAGCGACGACGGTGTGGGAACGCTGGGACGCGATTCTCCCCGACGGCTCCATCCACTCCGGCGCCATGGACGCCGCGCCCACCGAGGACGGGCCCGAGAACAACGGCATGCTCTCGTTCAACCACTACGCCTACGGGGCGATGATCGACTGGGTGTACCGGACCGTGGCGGGGCTCGCGCCGGATCCGGAGGCGCCCGGCTACCGTCGCGTGCACGTGGCGCCGCGCCCGGCCGTCGGCATCGACCACGCGGCCGCGTCGATCGACACCCGCTTCGGGCGGCTCGCCATCGAGTGGCGGGTCGGCGACGACGGCCTCGAGGCGACCCTCGAGGTGCCCTTCGGTGCGACGGCGACCCTCGACCTGCCGGTGACGGATGCCTCGGCCGTCGTGGTCGACGGCGGTCCGGCCCCCGCGGAGCTCGGTCACGGCGTCCACCGCATCTCGGTGACGGCACCCGCCGTCGCACAGCCGCACGCGAGCGTGCCGGCCTGACCCGGCCGCAGCGCCGACAGCGAAATCAGATCAGTGAACGAAGGAGTGTCATGAGCCAGCCGACCACGCGTGTCGTCATCGAAGCCCCCTACCGCAGCGATGTCGTCGCTACTGCGGCGCCCAGCCTCGGCTGGCGGACCGAGACCGATGCCCCTGACTGGCGGCAGCGCGGAGCTGAGCTCGAGCTCACCCGCGCGGCCGGCGTCGAGACCCACCGCGTGACGGGGCGCGAATCGGCGCAGGTGCCGTGGCCGTTCGCACCGCTCGCGCCGCGCGAGGAGGCGTGGCTGCGCGTGCGGGTCAGGGGAGAGGATGACGTGGAGGGGTCGTGGAGCGAGCCGCGGCGCGTCTTCGCCGGCTTCCTGGCGGACGGCGAGTGGGCGGCCGCGACGGTCGGCCTCGCCGCACCGCCGCAGGAGGCGCAGCCGGCCTACCTGCGCACCGAGTTCGAGGTCGAGGGGCCCGTGGCTCGGGCGACCCTCTATGCGACGGCCGTCGGCGTCTATCAGGCAGCGGTCAACGGCACCGACGTGGACGACCAGGTGATGAAGCCCGGCTGGACGCCCTACCGGGAGCGGACCGTTCACGAGACGACCGACGTCACGACGCTGCTCACCGAGGGCACCAATGCGCTCGGCGTGCGGCTGGCCGGCGCCTGGGCGACCGAGCAGTTCGGGTTCCGCGCGAACGCGCACCGCCACTACGGCGACCAGCCGCGCTTCGCGGCGCAGCTGGTGGTCGAGTACGCCGATGGACGCACCGAGACGATCGCCACCGGCACCTCGTGGCGGGCCGCGACCGGACCCGTCACCGCCAGCGGTCTGTACGCCGGCGAGGACTTCGACGCACGCCTGACGCTGACCGACACCGCCGGTCGTGGCTTCGCCGAGGCGGGTTACGACGCCGCCGACTGGGCGCCGGTCGTCGAGCACGAGCCGATCGCGGTTCCGGAGGCGCGCGTGTCGCCCTTCGTGCGGCCGATCGAAGAGCTGCCCGTGCGCGAGGTCATCACGACTCCCAGCGGCAAGACGGTGCTCGACTTCGGCCAGAACCTCGTGGGGCGCCTGCGTATCCGGGTCTCCGGGCCGGCGGGCTCCGAGATCACGCTCCGCCACGCCGAGGTGCTCGAGCACGGCGAGCTGGGCACGCGTCCGCTGCGGGCCGCCGCCGCGACCGACCACTACATCCTGGCCGGGGCGGGCATCGAGGAATGGGAGCCCGAGTTCACCTTCCACGGCTTCCGCTACGCCGAGATCTCCGGCTGGCCCGGCGAGTTCGACCCGTCCGACGTGACGGCGGTCGTCATCCACAGCGACATGGAGCGGACCGGCTGGTTCGAGGCATCCGATCCTCTCGTCGATCGCCTGCACGAGAACGTGGTGTGGGGCCTTCGCGGCAACTTCCTCTACGTTCCGACCGACTGCCCGCAGCGAGACGAGCGTCTCGGCTGGACCGGCGACATCCAGGTGTTCGCCCCGACGGCAAGCTTCCTCTACGACGTGCGCGGGTTTCTGGACTCGTGGCTGCGCGACCTCGAGATCGAGCAGAAGGACGGCGTCGTGCCCTTCGTGGTGCCGAACGTGCTGGGCGACCCGCAGCCGGCTGCCGCATGGGGCGACGCCGCGACGATCGTGCCGTGGGTGCTCCACGAGCGCTATGCCGACACCGCGACACTCGGACGCCAGTACGGCAGCATGAAGGCGTGGACGGACGCGGTCCTCGAGATCGCCGGGCCGCGGCGGCTCTGGGAGGGCCGCTTCCAGTTCGGCGATTGGCTCGACCCCGACGCCCCGCCGCACCTGCCGGCGAACGCCAAGACCGACACCGACATCGTCGCGAGCGCGTACCTCTTCCGTTCGGCGGACGCGGTCGCCCGGGCGGCGGCTCTGCTCGGCGACGACGAAGATGCGGCCGAGTACTCGCGCATCGCCGAGGAGGTGCGGGCGGCGTTCCTCGCGGAGTACGTGACACCCGCGGGGCGCATGGTGTCGGACGCGCAGACGGCATACGCAATGGCGATCGTGTTCGGCATCGCGCCGGCCGAGCAGCACGTGGTGCTCGGAGCTCGGCTCGCCGAGCTGACCCGGCAGTCGGGCTACCGCATCGGCACCGGGTTCGTCGGCACGCCGATCATCCAGGACGCGCTCACGCAGACCGGACACCTCGAGACCGCGCGCCGGCTGCTGACGCAGACCGAGAACCCGTCGTGGCTGTACCCGGTGACCATGGGCGCGACGACGATCTGGGAGCGCTGGGATTCGATGCTGCCCGACGGCACGATCAATCCCGGTGAGATGACCTCGTTCAACCACTACGCGCTGGGTGCGATCGCGGACTGGCTGCACCGTGTCGTGGGCGGCCTTGCGCCCGACGCACCCGGCTACCAGCGCCTCCGCATCGCGCCGCAGCCGCTGGCCGGGCTCGCTCACGCCGCGGCCGAGCACCTCACGCCGTACGGCCGGGCTCGCTCGGAGTGGACCCGGGAGGGTGGCACCGTCCGGATCGAGGCCACCGTGCCGCCGAACACCACCGCGACCGTCGTGCTGCCGGACGGCCGGTCGTTCGACGTCGGCTCGGGGTCGCACTCGTGGGAGGTGGAAGACGACGGCGCGCTTCCCGTGCCGCCGACGCAGGTCGGGCTGGAGTCCAGCCTCGCCGCCATCATCGACGACCCGGAGGCGTACGCCGCGCTGCTGGACACCATCGAGGCCGAGAGCCCCGAGAGTGCGGAGGCCCTCCGCACGACCACCAAGTGGATGCCGGGCCGTCAGCTGCAGCAGGCGCTCTTCCAGCACGCCGGTCCTGACCTGCAGCAGGCCGTCGCAGAGCGCCTGGCCGAGCTGTCCGCCCGGCGTCAGGGGGCGCACATCGATGCCTGACGCGGGTCGGTGCCCCGGCGTGTCCGTTCGACAGGTCAACCGGCCTTCGGCAGGGGGAATCCGGGGGAAGGCTCCTGTGGAGGTCGGGTTGACCTGTGGAGGCGAGCGGATGCCGCGGCGCCGGCATGGCGTGGGGGTGCAGGACGCGACTGCGGTGGTCGGTGCCGCGGCATGTCCGTTCGACAGGTCAACCGGCCTTCGGCAGGAGGAATTCGGGGGAGAAGCTCCTGTGGAGGCCTGGTTGACCTGTGGAGGCGGGCGGATGCCGCGGCGCCGGCATGGCGTGAGGGTGCAGGACGCGGCGGCGGTGGTCGATACCCCGGCGTGTCCGTTCGACAGGTCAACCGGCCTTCGGCAGGAGGAATCCGGGGGAAGGCTCCTGTGGAGGCCTGGTTGACCTGTCGACGGGAACGGATGCCGCAGGCCCGGGCGCCGCGCGAGGCCACGGCTGGCGCGACCCGGCGGGCGGGGTGCCCTACACTCGCGGACAGCGAACCGCACACGCGGGGATGACGGGGTGGTGACATGGTGGTGAGCGTGCGAGATGTCGCGGCTGCGGCATCCGTCTCGGTCGGCACCGTCTCGAACGTGCTGAACCGGCCGGCGAAGGTGTCGCCGGCGACCGTCGAGCGGGTCATGCAGGCGATCGACGAGCTCGGGTTCGTGCGCAACGACGCGGCGCGGCAGCTGCGGGCCGGGCGCAGCCGCAGCATCGCGCTGATCGTGCTCGATGCCGGCAATCCCTTCTTCGCCGAGGTCGCCCGAGGCGCCGAGGACCGCGCCGCCGAGTCGGGCATGAGCGTGCTGCTCGGCAACAGCGATGAGCGCCCGGACCGCGAGGACGCGTATCTCGACCTCTTCCGCGAGCAGCGGGTCAACGGCGTGCTCGTCACGCCGGTGGACGGCGGCCTCGATCGGCTCACACGGCTGCGTACCGGCGGGGTGCCCGTGATCCTCGTGGACTACGAGGACTCGGGGCACGAGTTCGCCTCGGTCTCGGTGGACGACGTCGAGGGCGGCTATCTCGCGGCCTCGCACCTGCTCTCGACCGGACGCAGACGCATCGCCTACGTCGGCGGGCCCGGGACCATCCGGCAGGTGGCCGACCGTCTCGAGGGTGCGCGGCGCGCGGTTGCCGAGGCTCCCGGCGCGACCCTCGAGGTCATCGAGATGCCGGCGCTGTCGGTGCTGCAGGGCCGTGCCGCCGGCGAGGCGATCCGCTCGCGGCCCGAGGCCGATCGGCCCGACGCGGTGTTCGCGGCGAACGACCTGCTGGCCGTCGGGGCGCTGCAGGCGTTCACGCTGATGTCCGACCTGCAGGTGCCGCGCGACATCGCGCTGATCGGCTACGACGACATCGACTTCGCCTCGGCGACCGTCGTGCCGCTGAGCTCGATCCGTCAGCCCGCGCACCTCATCGGCTACACCGCCGTGGACCTGCTGCTGAAGGAGCTGGACGAGGACGGCGGTGGGCACGAGCGCACCGTGCGCTTCCGGCCCGAGCTCGTCGTCCGCGAGTCCACCGTCGGCTGAGCGCTGTCAGCGGGTCGCCTCTTCGAGCAGCTCCAGCACGTGGCGGTAGTCCTGGCCGGTGGCGCGGGTCATGCCGAGCTCGCACGTGCGGTTGCACGAGGCGTGCGCGTCGGCGCCGAGCGCGCGCACCTCGGCGGCTTCGGCGGCGGTGGCCGACGCGGTGAGCTCGGGATGCAGCATCCCGCGGTCGCCCGCGAAGGCGCAGCATCCCCATGAATCGGGCACGACGACGTCTCGCGCGACGACCTCGGCGACCCGGCGCAGCGCGGGATCGAGCCCGAGCTGCGTCGACGAGCACGTCGGGTGCAGCGCGAGCGTGTCGATCCGCGGCGCCACCGGTCCGAGGCGGGGGACGAGCACACGCTCGGCGAACGAGACGGCGTCTTCGACCCGTGCATCGACTCCGGCCTCGGCGAGCAGGTGCACGAAGCCTTCGGTGCAGCTCGAGGCATCCGTCACCACCGTCAGCTCGCCGGCGCGGGTCGACGTCGCGACCGCCTCGGCCACGCGCCGCATCATCGCGTCGCGCCCGCCCGCGAATCCCTTCGAGGTCCAGGGAGTGCTGCAGCAGAGCGCGTCGACTCCCGCGGGTACGACGAGCCGCACGCCGGCGCGCTCGGCGAGGCGGCGGAACGCCTCGGTGACGCCGATGCCCGCCTCGCCGCTGCCGTCGCCGGCCGGTCCGAACATGGTGTTCACGCATGCCGGCAGGTAGACCGCGAGGGGCGCCTCGGTGCCGGAGCCGACCTCGCCGCCGAGAGCCGCCCGTGCTCTTCCGCCCCGTGGCAGGTCGCTCGAATAGCGGGGCACCGTGTCGGCGCCGAGCAGGGCGCGCCCGGCGTCGGTC
>NZ_CAJF01000049.1 GCF_000304335.1 Microbacterium yannicii PS01
CGTGACGACGCGCCGACGGCATACGACTGCCGCGACTTCGCGTGCCGGCTGCCCGTCACCGATCCCGCTGCGCTCACCGACTGAGTTCGTCAGATCCAGCTCTGCATCCAGTTGTGCAGACGCCAGAAGTCGTAGGGCACGGTCATCGCCGAGATCACCGGATACCAGAAGACCGCGAGCACCAGCGCCACCCCGAGGAACACCAGCACGAGGCGCTGCCCGGTGTGGCGGCGGTAGGTGTCGCCGCCCGAGCCCGCGATGTGCTGCAGCGCGAACGTCAGCGCGAGCAGCATGAACGGCAGCATCAGCACCGTGTAGAACTGGAACACCGTGCGCTCGGGGAAGAAGAGCCAGGGGATGTACGTGACGGCGATGCCTGTCAGCACGACCGCGTAGCGCCAGTCGCGGCTGCGCACGAACCGGTACGCGAGGTACAGGACGGCGGCCACGCCCGCGTACCAGACGAGCGGGTTCGGGATGCTCGAGATCACCTGCGAGCAGCCGTTCGCCGCGGCGCAGCCGTCCACCCCGATCGCATCGTGGTGGTAATACATGCCGGTGGGGCGCAGGAGGAGCGGCCACTGCCACGCGGGACTGGCATAGGTGTGGCCCGCTGTGATTCCCGCCGCGGAGTTGTACATCGTCACGTGGAATCGCCACAGACTCTGCAGGGACAGCGGCACCCACGACCAGAACCCCGTCGCGGGGTCGTCGTCCGCGACGTGGCGGTCGTAGCCGCCGTCGCTGACCAGCCACCCGGTCCACGACGCGAGGTACACGACGACCGCGACGGGGACGAACAGCACGAAGGTCGCGGCGCCCTGCCGCAGCGCGTCGGCCGGCCACAGCAGCACGCCGGCCCGGCGCCTTGCGAGGGCGTCGGTCACGACGAGATAGATGCCGAGGCCCGCGAGCACCCAGACGCCCGACCACTTGACCGCGGTCGCGGCGCCGAGCGCCGCGCCCGCGGCGAGGATCCACGGCCGGTTCCACAGCAGCGGGCCCCAGGAGGGCGGTACGTCGCCGTCGTATCGCGCGGCGACCGTCTGCGCGATCCGGGCCATCGTGCGCTCCCGGTCGACGACGACGAAGAGGAACGCCAGCAGCACGAAGAACGTGAGGTGCGTGTCGAGGAGGGCGACGCGGCTCATCGAGATCGCCAGCCCGTCCACGGCCATGAGCAGTCCCGCCACCACGGCGAACGTGGTGGAGCGCGTGAGGCGCCGGGCGATCAGCATGAGCAGCAGCACCGCCGCGGTGCCCAGCAGGGCCGTCGTCACGCGCCAGCCCCAGCCGTTCTCGGGACCGAGGACGATCATGCCGAGACCGATGATCCACTTGCCCAGCGGCGGATGGATGACGAAGGCGGGATCGGAGAGGAACGCGCCGGCGTCGCCCGAGAGGAACCGCGCGTTGCCGTCCTCGGGCCACGAGCCCTCGTATCCCAGCTGGGTGAGGGTCCAGCCGTCCTTGACGTAGTACGTCTCGTCGAACTGGTTCATCAGGTCGTGCGCGGTCGCGAGGTTCCACAGCCGCAGCGCGGCGGCCAGCAGGACGACGAGCGCCGGACCGAGCCACGCGTACAGGCGCCGCGCCCGATCGTCGCGGTTCACGCGGCTCGCGAATCTATCGTACAGGCTCGGGCGAGGCGGGGGGAGAAGCGGGGCCGCGGGCGGATCGGCGCTGTTCGGATCAGCGGCGGGCTGATCGGCGCTGTGCTGATCATCAGAGTGCTGATCGACAGCGGGCCGAGGGGCGTCCGTCACGCGGCCAAGTCTAGGCTGAGGGCGTGATCATCCTCGCGGCGACGCCGATCGGAAATCTCGGCGACGCATCGCGCCGGCTGGTCGAGGCGCTCGAAGCGGCGACGGTCGTGGCCGCCGAGGACACGCGCACGACGCTGCGCCTGCTGGCCGCGCTCGGCATCGCCAACCGACCGCGTCTGATCGCTCTGCACGACCACAACGAGAAGGACCGCGCCCCCGAGCTCGTCGAGCTGGCGCGCGGTCAGGATGTGCTCGTGCTGAGCGATGCCGGGATGCCGACCGTGAGCGATCCGGGCTACGGCGTCGTGGCCGCCGCGGCTGCGGCCGGAGTGGAGGTCACCGCCATTCCCGGGCCGAGCGCCGTCGTGACCGCGCTCGCCGTCTCGGGACTGCCGACCGATCGATTCACCTTCGAGGGCTTCGTGGCACGCAAGCACGGTGAGCGCTCGGCGGCGCTGCGTGCGCTCGCGTCCGAGCCCCGCACGATGGTCTTCTTCGAAGCGCCGTCGCGTGTGGCGGCGACCCTGGCCGACATGGCCGTCGCGTTCGGCGCCGAGCGACCCGCCGCCGTGTGCCGGGAGCTGACCAAGCTGCACGAGGAGGTCGTCCGCGGCGGTCTCGCCGAGCTGGCCGCGTGGGCGGAGGAGGGCGTGCGGGGAGAGCTCGTCGTCGTCGTCGCGGGCGCCGCGGCACGTGAGGTGGCGTTCCCCGACGCGGTCACCCAGGTGCTCGAGCTCGTGCGCACCGGCATGCGGCTGAAGGATGCCGCGGCCGAGGTCGCCGGCCTCACCGGGCACTCCACGCGGTCCCTCTATCAAGAGGCTCTCGCCCGTCGCGCGTAGGGCGCGATCTCGACACAGTGCCGCCCAGTGTGACATCCGCCCCTTCGAGCGTGGCGGCCGGCCGGCCGTTCGTCACAGCGGCGGTCGCGGCATCCGCTCGAACTAGACTCGTCGGGTGACTTCCGGCCGCCCCTCCCACTCGTCGTTCTACATCACGACGCCGATCTACTACCCGAGCGACGTGCCCCACATCGGCCACGGCTACACGACCGTGGCGGTCGACACGCTCGCCCGCTGGCACCGCCAGGCCGGCGACGACACCTGGATGCTGACAGGCACCGACGAGCACGGCCAGAAGATGATGCGCGCCGCGTCGGCGAACGGCGCGACCCCGCAGGAGTGGGTCGACCGGCTCGTCGGCGAGTCGTGGTTTCCGCTGCTGACGACGCTGGACGTCGCCAACGACGACTTCATCCGCACCACGCAGCCGCGTCACGAGGAGCGCGTGCGGGCGTTCGTCCAGGCGATCTTCGACCGCGGCTACATCTACGCCGGCGAGTTCGAGGCGCTGTACTGCGTCGGGTGCGAGGAGTTCAAGACCGAGTCCGAGATCGTCGACGGCGAAGGTCCCTTCGAGGGCCTGAAGGTCTGCGCCATCCACTCGAAGCCCCTCGAGCTGCTGCAGGAGAAGAACTACTTCTTCAAGCTCAGCGAGTTCCAGGACAGGCTGCTCGAGCTGTACGCGACCGTTCCCGACTTCGTGCGCCCGGAATCGGCGCGCAACGAGGTCGTCTCCTTCGTCAAGAACGGCTTGAAGGATCTCTCGATCTCGCGATCGACGTTCGACTGGGGCATCAAGGTGCCCTGGGACGAGAGCCACGTCATCTACGTGTGGGTCGACGCCCTGCTGAACTACGCCACCGCCGTCGGCTACGGCTCCGACCCCGAGGAGTTCGCGCGTCGCTGGCCCGCCTACCACGTGGTCGGCAAGGACATCCTGCGCTTCCACGCGGTGATCTGGCCCGCCATGCTCATGGCGGCGGGCGTCGAGGTGCCCAAGGGGGTCTTCGCGCACGGCTGGCTGCTGGTCGGCGGCGAGAAGATGTCGAAGTCCAAGCTCACCGGCATCGCGCCGACCGAGATCACCGACGTGTTCGGCTCCGACGCGTACCGCTTCTACTTCCTGTCGGCGATCGCGTTCGGCCAGGACGGCTCGTTCTCGTGGGAGGACCTGTCGGCGCGCTATCAGGCCGAGCTCGCGAACGGCTTCGGGAATCTGGCATCGCGCACGACCGCGATGATCGAGCGCTACTTCGAGGGCGTCGTGCCCCCGGCGGGTGCGTACGCCGAGGCCGACCACCACATCCAGAAGACGGTGGCGGATGCCGCGACCGCGGCCGACGCGGCGATGGAGCGCTTCCGCATCGACGAGGCGATCACCTCGATCTGGACGATCGTCGACGCGCTGAACCTGTACATCACCGAGAACGAGCCCTGGGCGCTCGCGAAGGACGAGGCGAAGCGGGAGCGCCTCGGCACCGTGCTGTACACCGCCGCGGAGGGACTGCGCGCCCTGGCCGTGCTGCTGTCTCCGGTGATGCCGGTCGCGACCGAGAAGCTGTGGATCGCCCTCGGGGCGGCCGAGTCGCTCGGACGACTGCAGGACCAGCCGATCCGCGAGGCCGGCGCCTGGGGCTCACTCAAGCCCGGGACGTCGGTGAACGGCCTGGCGCCGCTCTTCCCCCGCGTCGAGCAGTCGGTCTGACGCTCCGTCGTGTCACAGGACTTGCGCGTCCGGCTCGGGCGGACGGCGGCTCCTGTGACACGGTGCGAGCCGCTGTCATGAGAGATGCGGGCGTGATGCTCGCGAGCCGCAGGAAGTGAGACACGCATGAGCGAGCCGGTCGATCCGTCGCAGTACGTGCGCACGCGCACGCAGGAGGGGCGCGGCGACGTGCGGTGGCCGGAGCCCCCCGAACCTCTCGCGGTGCCGGTGTACGACAACCATGCGCACCTCGAGATCGAGGACGGCCCTTCGGCAGGCTCAGGGACCGGTGGGCTGAGTCTTGACGAGCAGCTCGATCGCGCGGGGGCCGTCGGCGTCGCGGGCGTCGTGCAGGCCGGTGGCGACATCGAGTCGAGCCGATGGTCGGCATGGGCCGCGGCATCCCACCCCCGCGTCCTCGCGGCGGTCGCGATCCACCCGAACGAGGCCCCGGCCTACGCTGCGGCCGGTCGCCTGGACGAAGCCCTCGCGGTCGTCGATGAGCTCGCCGCGCAGCCGCGTGTGCGCGCCATCGGCGAGACGGGACTGGACTTCTTCCGCACGGGTGAGGACGGCATCGCGCCACAGCGCGAGAGCTTCGAGGCGCACATCGCGCTGGCGAAGAAGCACGGCGTGGCGATGCAGATCCACGACCGTGAGGCCCACGACGCGGTGCTCGAGACGCTGCAGCGGGTCGGTGCACCCGACCGGACGGTGTTCCACTGCTTCTCGGGAGACGTGGAGATGGCGCAGATCGCGGCGGAGCGCGGGTACTACCTCTCGTTCGCGGGCAACGTCACCTTCAAGAACGCGCAGAACCTGCGCGACGCGCTGAAGGTGACGCCGCGCGAGCGGATCCTGGTCGAGACGGATGCCCCGTTCCTGACGCCGACGCCGCACCGAGGCCGTCCGAACGCTCCCTACCTGATCCCGGTCACGGTGCGCTTCCTCGCCGCCGAGCTCGAGGTCGACCTCGACGAGCTGTGCGCGCAGCTGGCCGCGAACACGCTCGAGGTCTACGGCACCTTCGACGACTGACCGGCGCCCGGGTCGGCGTCGTCGCCCAGGACGGGCTTGGCGACGGCGATGTGCGAGATCGAGCGCCATACCAGCAGCAGCGTGATGGCCGAGCCGCCGAACGCGAACCACCACGGCGCGGTCAGGCCCCACGTCTGTGCGATCACGCCGCCCAGGAACTGACCGATGACGAGCCCGCCGAAGACGCCCACCATGTTCACCGACGCGATCCGGCCCTGCAGCTGCATCGGCACGAGACGCTGGCGGACCGTCGTCGAGATCGTGCCCCACACGAAGGCGTAGGCGCCGAAGCCGAACATGATGATGAAGGCGACGACCGGGGATGTCGTGAGCGCGAAGGCGAGGTGCATCAGCACCTCGAGGGAGAGGCACACCCGCATCAGCGTCGCGAAAGACACGTGGCGCTCCAGCCAGCCGAAGCTGCCGATCGCGATCAGGCCGCCGATGGCAGAAGCGGTGGTGAGGGCGCCGTAGCCGACCGCGCCCATGCCGAGGTGCTCGGTGGCGTACAGCACGAGGACGCCCCACGGCGCGGCCCACGTCACGTTGAAGACCAGGATGATGATGACGAGTGTGCGCACCGGGGGATTGCCGCGCAGCCAGCGCAGGCCCTCGCGGATCGCGTGCGATGTGCCCGCGGATGCCTCGGCGCCACGCTCCGGAACCGGAGTGCGCGCGATCCGCGAGATGAGCACGACGGCGAGCGAGACGCAGAGGATCTGGACGAGGAACGGCCAGAACGAGCCGATCGCGAACAGGAACGCGCCCAGCGGGGGCCCTGCGAGCTGGTTGCCGACGAGATAGCCGGCCTGCAGCCGCGCGTTGCCGATGCCGAGGTCGCCCGGCCGCACCAGCATCGGCAGGAGTGTGCTGCCGGCCGAGTCGGCGAAGACCTCGGCCGTGCCGTAGAGGAATGCCGTCGCCAGGACGATCCACACGTTCGCATACCCCGTCACGATGAAGATGACCAGGGCCAGCACGACGATCGCGCGCGTGCCGTTGGCGAGCATCACCAGGCGGCGGCGGTCGTGATGGTCGGCGACCGCGCCCGCGAGAAGCCCGAACAGGAGCCACGGCAGGAACTGCATCATGGCGCCGCCGGCGACGAGGATCGGCGCGGAGGTCATCGAGGCGATGAGCAGCGGAGCGGCCGACAGCGCGATGCCGTCGCCGATGTTGCTCGTCCACGACGACGCGAGAAGCCAGCGGAAATCGATGCCGAGGCGACGGGGTGCGATCAGGTCGCCGAGCGAGGGCATCCGGCCATCCTACGACGGCGGCGACGCGCTACGGAGCGGGTGTCGTCTCCTGCTCGCGGCCGTCCAGCATCGATTCGAGCGTGCGGCCCTTCGTCTCGCGGACGTACTTGATCACGAAGAAGATGGCGACGAACGCGAAGAAGGTGTAGACCCCGTAGGCGAGACCCAGGCCGACCGCAGCCAGTGCCGGGAAGGTCGTCGAGATGACGAAGTTGGCCGCCCATTGCGCGGCAGCCGCCACCGAGAGCGCGACCGCGCGGATCCGGTTGCTGAACATCTCTCCCAGCAGCACCCAGACCACCGGCCCCCACGAGGCGCCGAAGAAGACGACGTAGAGATTGGCCGCCAGCAGCGCGGTGGTGCCCGCGGCGCCTTCGAGGACGGGCTCGCCATTGACGATCGGCGCCGTGGCGAAGACCACCGTCAGCACCGCCAGGCATACGAACTGGCCCATCGCTCCGATCAGGAGCAGGGGCCTGCGGCCGACCTTGTCGATCAGCAGGATCGCGACGATCGTCGTGACGATGTTGGTCACCGACGTGATCACCGTGATGGTGAGCGAGTCCTGCTCGGTGAATCCGACCGCCTGCCACAGCGTGGACGAGTAGTAGAAGATCACGTTGATGCCGGTGAACTGCTGCAGCACCGAGAGGCCGATGCCGACCCAGACGATCGGCAGCAGCCCGAACCGCGACCCTCGCAGGATGGAGAAGCGCGGCCTGTCGGGCTTGCCCTCCACCGTCTTGAGGATGTCGGTGCTCGTCTTCTCGACGTTCCCGCCGACGTAACGGGTGAGCACCTCCTTGGCCTTCTTCAGCTCGCCGCGCGCGATCAGGTAGCGCGGCGACTCGGGGATGGTCAGCGCGAGCAGTCCGTAGATGACGGCCGGGACCAGTTCGGAGAGGAACATCCACCGCCACGCCTCGATGCCCAGCAGCCAGGGCGCCGTCGCGCTTCCGGCGGCGGCGACGATGGCCGCGTCGGTGAGCAGCGCGACGAAGATGCCGGTGACGATGGCCATCTGCTGCAGCGACCCCAGGCGGCCGCGGTGCTCGGGAGGAGACACCTCGGCGATGTAGGCCGGTGCGATCACCGAGGCGGCGCCCACGCCGAGGCCGCCCACGATGCGCCAGAAGGAGAGGTCCCAGATGCCGAATGCGAACCCGCAGCCCAGAGCGCTGGCGACGAAGAGGATCGCGGCGAGCACCATCACGCGGATCCGGCCGAATCGATCCGCGATGCGCCCCGCGAACCACGCGCCGATGGCGCAGCCGATGAGGGCGGAGGCGACGGAGAAGCCCAGCAGGAAGGGTCCTGCGCCGAACACTTCGCCGATGGCGCTCACGGCGCCGTTGATGACGGCGGTGTCGAAGCCGAAGAGGAACCCGCCGAGCGCGGCTGTCGCCGCGACCAGGACCACCCGCGAGATCGGAACGGAGATATCGGAGCCGGATGCCGGAGCCGAGGCCATGGGAACCTCCTTGTTCGAGCCGGTGACGTCAGTGCATCGGTCGTGTGGCCCACCCTGTCCTGGCGCCCGCGACGCTGTCAAGCAGCACCGCGGGGCGCCGCGGGATCACCGGGCCGCGGCGGAGCCGGGTCACCGTGCTCGGTAGGGTGAACGCATGCCCGTGACACTGCTCGGTGCGGCCGAGATCCGCACGCTCGCCACCGAGCTGGACGTCACCCCGACGAAGAAGCTGGGCCAGAACTTCGTCGTCGACGCCAACACCGTCCGCAAGATCGTGCAGGTGGCTCAGGTCGCGCCGGGGGATCGCGTGGTCGAGGTGGGGCCGGGTCTGGGCTCCCTCACACTCGCGATCCTCGAGGCGGGGGCTTCCGTCACGGCCGTCGAGATCGATCACCGCCTCGCCGAGCGGCTGCCGCGGACCGCGGCGGCGCACGGCGTGGCCGACGGTGCGCTGACGGTCGTCGACGCGGACGCGCTGCGGGTCACCGAGCTTCCCGGCGACCCGACGGTGCTCGTCGCCAATCTGCCCTACAACGTGTCGGTGCCGGTGCTGCTTCACTTCCTCGAGACCTTCCCGCGACTGGAGCGCGGCGTGGTGATGGTGCAGGCCGAGGTCGGCGAGCGTCTGGCGGCGCCTCCCGGTTCGAAGGTCTACGGCGCACCGAGTGTCAAGGCCGCCTGGTACGGTCCGTGGCGGCTCGCCGGCACGGTGTCTCGCCAGGTGTTCTGGCCGGTGCCGAACGTCGACAGCGTCTTGGTGGGCTTCCGTCGCGACAGCCTGGAGACCAGCGGCAGGGAGCCGCGCGGCGACGAGGAGCTGCGCCGCCGCACGTTCCGCATCGTGGACGCCGCCTTCCAGCAGCGCCGCAAGATGCTGCGGCAGGCGCTGGCAGCCGTCCTCGGCGGGACCGCGGCCGAGGCCTCGGCGGTGCTCGAGCGCGCCGGCGTGGCGCCCACCGCACGGGGCGAGGAGCTCTCGATCGAGGATTTCGTCCGCATCGCGCTCACCGTCTGACCAGCTCGGATTCACGGAACGTTCACCGTGTTGCCAGGGCCCGCTCGATTCGCGCAGGTAGCCTGCGGACAGGTCCTGGCAGTCGAGGCGAGGAAGACGAGACGATGCGCAGCGCGGAGTATCCCGAACCCGAGCGGATCCTGCTTCACGTGAGCGACACGCATCTGCGTGCCGGCGGCTCACGGCTGTTCGATGTGGTGGATGGTGCCGAGCGGCTCGAGCGAGCCCTCGGCGCGGTGGAGGCGAGCGGGCTGCGGCCCGATGCCCTGATCTTCACGGGGGACCTCGCCGACCTCGGCGAGCCCGGCGCCTACGAGGAGCTGCGTGCCCTCGTGGAGCCGCTCGCGGAGCGCATCGACGCGCGGGTCCTCTGGGTGATGGGCAATCACGACGACCGCGGCGCCTTCCGCGCCGGCCTGCTCGACCAGATCCCTGGCACCGAGCCCGTCGATCGTGTGGACGAGCTGGACGGCTTGCGCGTCGTCACTCTGGATTCGACGGTTCCCGGCGCCCACCACGGGGAGCTGAGCGCGGCGCAGCTGGACTGGCTGGCCGACGTCCTGGCGACACCCGCTCCGCTGGGCACGATCCTTGCGATGCACCATCCGCCCGTGCCGAGCGTCCTTCCGCTCGCGGCAAGCGTCGAGCTGCACGACCAGTCGAGCCTCGCAGAGGTGCTGCGCGGCACGGACGTGCGCGCGATCGTCGCGGGGCACCTGCACTACTCGACGTTCGCGACGTTCGCCGGCATCCCGGTGTCGGTCGCGTCGTCCACCTGCTACGCACAGGATCTGACCGTGCCCACCGGAGGCACCCGCCCGCAGGACGGAGCTCAGGCGTTCAACCTCGTCCACGTCTACGACGACACGATCGTGCACTCCGTCGTTCCCGTGGACGTGCCCAGCATCCTCGAGCACATCGACGCGGGCGAGGCCCGTCGCCGGCTGACCGCGGCGGGCGTGCGAGCCCTCAGCGACGAGCCGAGGGATGCGCCGACCGCGCCGATCGCTCTGATTCGCTGATCTCGCCGAGCCCCGCCCCGCGCCCGATGTCGGTGCGCTCCCAGGGCGCGCGCACCGGGAACATGCGCTCGAGTGCCGCGTTCATCGCGCGCACGCGGATCTCTTCGGGCACCTCCACCTCGCCGCCGTCGTTGAGGCAGAACATGTCGATGTCGGTGCGCTCCGCCAGACGCTCCATGCGGCGCAGTGACGCCGTCAGGGTCGTCTGCACGTAGCGCACGCGCGGACGGTGAGTGGCCACCGCACGACCGGTCATGAGCGCGTAGTAGTGGTAGAGGCTGTTGGTCACCGAGATGTCGGTCGCGGAACGGAATCGGGATGCCGCGGTGCGGGCGAAGTCGTCGGGGAACGCCTGCTCGAGCTCGGCCATCACGCTCTTGCGCAGCGGCGCCGCGCAGTGCTCCAGATCGCGCACGATCGTGCGTCCGAAGCGCTCCCGCAGGAGGGCCCGGTTGACGCGGAGCCCGTTGTCGTGGCCGCTGCGGTGCCGCGCCGGCTCTCCGGCGCCGATGCGCACCTCGCACTCGACGAACTTCGTCACTCCGCCCGGGGTGAAGAACAGCTCGGGCTCGATCAGACGTCCGAAGAACATGTCGTCGTTCGAGTACAGGAAGTGCTCCGCGAGACCCGGGATCCGATGGAGCTGCGCCTCGACGGCGTGCGAATTGTGCGTGGGCAGCACGGAGGGATCGGCGAAGAACTCCTCGCTGCGCACGATCGTCACCTTGGGGTGGTCGGCGAGCCACGCCGGCGCGGGGGAGTCGGTGGCGATGAAGATGCGGCGGACCCACGGCGCGTACATGTGGACGCTGCGCAGCGCGTACTTGAGCTCGTCGACGTGCCGGTAGCGCGCCGGACCGTCGTCGCCCTCGCCCACGACGTACTCGGCCATCCGCGCGGCCCGCTGGCGCTGGAACTCGCTCGACGAGCCGTCGACCCACGAGAACACCATGTCGACGTCCTCGGTGAACTCATGCGGCTGCGGGTCGAACATGCCCGAGATGGTGCGCCAGTCGCGGCCGTAGCGCTCGACGGTGACGAAGGCGAGGTCCGTCCGGGGCATCACGCGCCGCGTGAGGGCGTTGTCGTTCGGCGCCTCGACGAGCTCGCCATCCATGCTCCAGAACTCGAGCCGGGCGCCCAGCGACGGTCCGTAGCGGAGCGTCCGGTTCGTGCTGATGCGCGGGCGGTAGACCCGCACGGATGACGGCTCCGACCCGGGAACGGCGGCGGCCGAGGCGAGCACAGGCGGCTGGCCCTTGACCTTGATGTGGACCGGCTCGCGATCGCACAGAGCGCCGAGGGCGGCGAAGGCGGCATCGCGTGCGGCGAGGTCGACGACGAGCGCGGGAACGGCGCGATCCTGCCGGATCAGCGTCACCTCGATCCCCGCGTCCTCCAGCGCACGAGCTGTCAGCAGCAGATCCTCGATGCGGGCCTGTTCGGGCGTCACGCTGTCATGCACGATGTGCAGCGCGCCGCGATCGAGCACGACGTCACGGCGATCGAGCAGATCGGACCACGGGTCCGACTGCGGGGAACGACCGAAAGAGCGGGCATCGAAACCTCCTTCACGACACACGGAAGATCCGGCTGTCCGAGATCCGGCGCTCGCGAGCGCCGGGTTGTGCAGACCGGGGTGCTGGCCTGTACGGCAACAATAAGCACCTTCCATTACAGCAAGATTTCCCGCAGTGGATCTTCCCTTTTCGCTTCACCTGGTGTATGGCCAGACAGCCGGATCGGATTCCTGCATGCCGGGCGCGGCGCCGCTAGCCTGGACCGGTGACCGAAGAGCCGCGCTACCGCTCCCGTGGCGGAGACCTCCACCGCCCGTACTCCGCCGCCGACGACCGCTACGACATCTCGGAATACCGCCGGGTCGGCACGTCGGGGCTCACCCTGCCGCCGATCTCGTTGGGGCTGTGGTGGAACTTCGGCGACAACATCCCCTTCGACAACCAGCGTGCGCTGCTGCGGCACGCGTTCGACAAGGGCATCACGCACTTCGACCTCGCGAACAACTACGGCCCCCGTACGGCTCGGCCGAGACGAACTTCGGGCGGATGATGCGGGAGGACTTCGCGCCGTACCGCGACGAGCTCATCATCTCGTCGAAGGCCGGCTACGACATGTGGCACGGGCCGTACGGCAACGGCGGGGCGCGGAAGTACCTTCTCGCCAGCGCCGAGCAGTCGCTCACGCGCATGAGCCTCGACTACGTCGACATCTTCTACTCGCACCGCGTGGACCCCGACGTCCCGGTGGAGGAGACCGTCGGCGCGCTGGACACGCTCGTCCGCCAGGGCAAGGCGCTCTACGTCGGCATCTCGTCGTACAGCGCCGAGCGCACGGCGGCGGCGGCATCCGTCGCCCGTTCGCTGGGCACCCCGCTCGTCATCCACCAGCCCTCGTACTCGATCCTCAACCGCTGGGTCGAGGACGGTCTCACCGGCGTTCTGGAGCAGGAGGGCATGGGCGCGATCGCGTTCACGCCGCTCGCTCAGGGCCTGCTCACCGACAAGTACCTGAGCGGCAGGCCGGCCGAGCGCGCTCAGCAGCGGGCGTCGCTCCCGCAGAAGGAGCTCTCCGAGAGGGGCCTCGCCACCCTCCGCGGGCTCGATGTCATCGCCAAGGAGCGGGGACAGAGCCTCGCGCAGCTCGCGCTGCAGTGGGTGCTGCGGACGCCCGTGGTGGCGTCGGCGCTCATCGGGGCGTCCCGCCCTGAGCAGCTGGATGAGAACCTCCGCGCCCTCGACGGCGCCGCCTTCAGCACGGAGGAGCTCGAGCGCATCGACGCGCTGTCGGACGGCATCGACGTGGATCTCTGGGCGGAATCGGCGAACCGGTGAGTCAGGCCCTCGCCGCCGACGGCGTCCACGTGCGGGCGCCGGGCAAGCTGAACCTCTTCTTCGAGGTGGGCGGCGTGCAGGAGGACGGCTATCACGACGTCGCCTCCGCGTACCAGGCGGTGTCGCTGTTCGAGGACGTCTGGGCGACGCCGTCGGAGGAGTTCACCATCGCCATCTCGGGAACGGTGGACGTCGCCGACGTGCCGGCCGACGACCGCAATCTCGCGGTGCGCGCGGCGCGTCTGCTGGCGCAGCGCATCGGCTACACCGGCGGGGTCCATCTCGACGTCGTCAAGCACGTGCCGGTGGCCGGCGGAATGGGCGGAGGATCCGCGGATGCCGCGGCCGCCCTCGTCGCATGCGACGCGCTCTGGGGGGCCGATCTCGGGGTGTCCGAGCTGCACAAGCTCGCTTCTCGACTCGGCGCCGACGTGCCGTTCGCCCTCATGGGGGGAACGGCGATCGGGACCGGCCGGGGAGACCAGCTCAGCCCCGCGCTCGCCAAGGGCCGCTTCGACTGGGTCGTCGTGCCCTCGCACGCCGGTCTGTCGACTCCGGAGGTGTACGCGCACCTCGACGAACTGCGTGCCCGACCCGATATCCGCGGGGGCGCCGGCGTGCCCGAGGTCGAACCCGGAGTGCTGCAGGCGCTGCGGGCCGGGGACCCTGTCGCCCTGGCTGAGCACACGCGCAACGATCTGCAGGTCGCGGCGCTGTCGCTGCGCCCCGAGCTCCGCGAGGCGCTGGAGCTCGGAGAGAGCTCCGGGGCCCTCGCCGGCCTCGTGTCGGGGTCGGGTCCTACGCTGGCATTCCTGACCGCCGACCCGGAGTCGGCGCTCGAGCTGCAGGTGACGCTGTCGGCCGCGGGGCTGGAAGCGCTGCACGTGCACGGACCGGTCGCGGGCGCACGCATCGCGGCCTGAACGAACCGAAATCGCCGGCCGGTCTGGCCGCACGGTGAACCGAGGAGGACATCGCATGACCACCACCACCGAGTCCGCTGCGACGGTGGCCCCGGCATCCGATCGCGACGCGTTCCGCGACGGGGCCGTCGACGAGCGGTCCCGCGCACGCCTGGCCGAGAACGGCCTGGACTACCGTCGCGTCCAGATCGACGGCGACGGCTACGCCCCCTGGCTGCAGGTCGTCGCCCGAGGATTCCAGGACGGAGAGCGCAGCGACGAGCAGATCGCCGCGACGCGCGAGCGCAGCCGCTACCGCCGCCTCACCGGCGTGTTCGACCCGGCCGCGCCGATGGCGGAGGCGCCGGTCGCCACGATCGCGTCGTGGCTCGGCGAGCTCACGGTCCCGGGCGGCGCTGCGCTGCCGTCGGCCGCGATCTCGGCCGTCACGGTCGCGCCGACCCACCGCCGCCGGGGCATCGCCCGCGCGATGCTCGAGGGCGAGTTGCGCGCGGCGCACGCCGCCGGCATCCCCATGGCGATGCTGACCGTGAGCGAATCGACCCTCTACGGGCGCTACGGCTTCGCGCCCGCCGCCGCCAGCGCCTCATGGCGGATCGACACCAAGCGCGCACGGTGGATCGGGCCGCGCCCCGAGGGCCGTGTCGACTTCATTCCGCGCGAACGGCTGCGCGAGCTCATCCCGGCGCTGCACGACCGCTCGCGGCTGGGCAGCGCCGGCGAGATCGACGTGCCCGGCGGCCACTGGGACAACTTCGCGGGCACCCGCCCGGACGCGGAGAAGGCCGGCGAGAAGCGCGCGCTGCAGTACGCGGATGCCGCAGGCGAGGTGCGAGGGCTCGCGCTGTACTCGGTGCGCGAGAATCACGACGACTTCACGAAGGCGACCGTGACGGTGGCCTACCTGCTGGCAGAGACCGATGACGCCTACGCGGCCCTGTGGCGATTCCTCCTCGAGCTCGATCTCGTCGCCGAGGTGCGCGCGAGCGAGCTGACCGTCGACGAGCCGCTGCGGTGGATGATCGCCGATCAGCGGGCGGCGACAGTGACCGTGCAGGACCATCAGTACGTGCGGATCCTGGACGTCCCGGCCGCGCTCGAGGCCCGTCGCTACGGCGCCGGGGCGACCATCGCGCTGCAGGTGTCGGACCCTCTGGGGTTCGCCGAGGGCCGGTTCCTGCTCGAGATCGACGGCGACGGCGCCGCGCGCGTCACGCCCATCGGGGCAGAGGCTGCGCCGGCCGGCGCGGTCGAGGCGGACCTCGGCGTCGAGGAGCTGTCGGCCGTGTACCTCGGTGGCGTTCCGTTCGCCACGCTGGCCGCCGCCGGCCGCGCCCGCGCGACGGATATCGCCCTCGCCGGGCGGGTCTTCGGGTGGCACACTGCTCCGCGCCTGAGTATCTGGTACTGATCGGCGCCACGCACCCCTCACCGTGCTTACGGTAGGAGGACGCGATGATCCAGGAGGATTCATGAAGGCACTGCTCGACGGCGTGACGATCGCCGAGGCCGAGAAGGACGACCTCGTCCGGATCGAGGGCAACTGGTATTTCCCGCCGTCGGCGCTGAAGGAGGGAGCTCTCGTTGAGAGCCCCACGCCGTACACGTGCGCGTGGAAGGGCAGTGCCCAGTACTTCTCCGTGCGAGCGGGCAACGGCGAGTTCGCCGACGGGGCGTGGTCGTACCCGACGCCCCACTCGACCGCCATCGAGCGCGTCGGCCGCGACTTCTCGGGCTACGTCGCCTTCGACCCCCGGGTCGAGATCGTCGACTGAGACGTCGCTGCACCCCTCGGCGGCAGGAGAGGCGGTCCGCCTCGCCTAGCCTTGAGGGGACATGGCACATCTTCTGGGGGCCGAGGCCCTGCACCTGGAGTTCCCGACCAAGGTCGTCTTCGACGGCGTCTCGCTGGGCATCGACGAAGGCGATCGCATCGGGATCGTCGGCCGCAACGGCGACGGCAAGTCGAGTCTGCTCGCGATGCTCGCGGGCCGGCTCGAACCGGACGCCGGCCGCGTCACGGTGCGCGGGGGCGTCCGCGTCGGCGTGCTCGATCAGGCCGACACGCTCGACGACGCCCTCACCGTCCGCCAGTCCGTGGTGGGGGAGCGACTCGACCACGAGTGGGCGGGCGACGCACGGACGCGCGATGTCATCGAGGGGCTCCTGCACGGCATCGCGTGGGACGGCCCGGTCACCGGACTCTCCGGCGGTCAGCGCCGGCGCGTGTCGCTCGCGGCGCTCCTCGCCGGCGACCACGATGTGCTCTTCCTCGACGAGCCGACGAACCACCTGGACGTGGAGGCGATCTCGTGGCTCGCCGACCACGTCAAGCGTCGCTGGCCCGCGAATCAGGGCGGCCTTCTGGTCGTGACGCACGACCGCTGGTTCCTCGACGAGGTCTGCACCCGCACATGGGAGGTGCACGATCAGATCGTCGAGCCCTTCGAGGGCGGCTACGCCGCCTACATCCTGCAGCGCGTCGAGCGCGACCGTCAGGCGGCCTCGATCGAGGCCCGCCGCCAGAACCTGGCTCGAAAAGAGCTCGCCTGGCTTCGGCGCGGCGCTCCGGCCCGAACGTCGAAGCCGAAGTTCCGCATCGACGCGGCGAACGCGCTCATCTCGGACGTGCCCGAGATCCGCGACAAGACCGAGCTGCAGTCACTCGCGGTGACGCGGCTCGGCAAAGACGTCGTGGATCTTCTGGACGCGACGGTGTCGTATCCGCAGGCGGAGTCCGCGGCGGTGCGCGAGGTGCTCCACCCGCTCGAGTGGCGGATCGCCCCCGGTGAGCGCACCGGCATCCTGGGCGTGAACGGGGCGGGCAAGTCGACGCTCCTCGGCCTGGTCTCGGGCGAGATCCAGCCGACGACGGGCCGCGTGAAGCGGGGCAAGACGGTCAAGGTCGCGACGCTCTCGCAGCGCATGGACGAGCTCGACCAGCACCTCGGCGACCCGGTGCGCGTCGTCATCTCGGGACTGCGGACCACGTACACCTTCGGCGCCGGGTCGAAAGCACAGGAGCTCACCCCCGGCCAGCTGCTCGAGCGCATGGGCTTCCAGAGCGCCCAGCTGTCGACCCCCGTCAAGGACCTCTCCGGCGGCCAGAAGCGCCGTCTGCAGCTGCTGCTGATCCTGCTCGAGCAGCCGAACGTGCTCATCCTCGACGAGCCGACGAACGACCTCGACACCGACATGCTCGCCGCGATCGAGGATCTGCTGGACTCGTGGCCGGGCACCCTGCTCGTGGTCTCGCACGACCGCTATTTCATCGAGCGGGTGACCGACCAGCAGTACGCGATCCTCAGCGGCCATCTGCGTCACCTGCCAGGCGGCGTCGACGAGTACCTGCGTCTGCGTGAGCGTGAGCGGGCCGGGCATCCGGCTGCCGGTTCCACCGCCACGGCGCAGGCCCCCACCTCACCCGGGCTGGCGGGCGCCGAGCTGCGCGCCGCGCAGAAGGAGGTGGCGGCGCTGGAACGGCGCCTGGAGAAGCTCGAGGCGCAGATCGCGGCGGCTCGTACCGCCCTCGCCGATCACGACCAGGCGGACTACGTGGGGCTGGGCGCCGAGATGTCGCGCATCACCGAGCTCGAGAAGGAGCGGGACGACGTCGAGGAGCGCTGGTTCGAGCTGACCGAGCAGCTCGGCTGACCCGGGACGCCCGCCGCGTCCAGGACCCGAGCACGCGCTCAGGAGTCGAAGCCGAGGCTCAGCTTCCGCAGCAGCCCGGCGAGTCGTTCGCGATCGCCGCGCGAGAGGGTGCCGAGCAGCACGGCCTCGGCGTCGACCAGGCGCGTGATCGCGGCATCCACTCGGACCCTTCCCTCGTCGGTGAGCGTGACGAGGATGCTGCGCCCGTCGTCGGGGTCGGCCTCCCGTCGAACCAGCCGGCGTCCGACGAGACGGTCGATCCGGTTGGTCATGGTCCCGCTCGAGACCAGCGTCTGCTGCAGCAGCTGCTTCGGACTCAGCTGGAACGGCTCGCCGGCGCGGCGCAGCGCCGACAGCACATCCCATTCCCACGATTCGAGGTCGCTGCGGCGGAACGCGTCGCGTCGCGCCCGGTCGAGGTGACGCGAGAGCCGGTCCACGCGCGAGAGGACGCCGAGGGGCGAGAAATCGAGGTCGGGCCGCTGGGCGGTCCACGCCTCGACGATGCGGTCGACCTCGTCGGTCTGGTGAGCCATGCCCCCATTATCGCGACCGGGGCCCCGGTGGCTCGGTTCCTGCGGTTCGACGGGCTCGGCGACCGGATGCGGTCTGGCAGACTTGACGGGCGGCCTTCCGGCACCGGTGCGCCGCGGTCCGCCGTGGTGTAATGGCAGCACGACAGCCTTTGGAGCTGTGAGGTCTAGGTTCGAGTCCTGGCGGCGGAGCATGGCAGAAACCACCCGCGCGACCAGCGCCCAGGCATCCACCGAGACCCGTCTCGCCGTCGTCGTGCTGGCCGCCGGCCAGGGGACGCGGATGAAGTCCTCGCTGCCGAAGGTGCTGCATCGCATCGGCGGCCGGCCTCTCGTGGGCCACGTGCTCGACACCGCCCTCGCGCTCGAACCGGAGCGCGTCGTGGTCGTGGTGCGGCATGAGCGCGAGCTCGTCGCACAGGCTGTGGCCGAAGCCGTCCCGGGTGTCGTCGTGGTCGACCAGGACGACATCCCCGGCACCGGGCGCGCTGTCGAGGTGGCCCTCGACGCCCTCGCGGATTTCGCCGGCGACGTGCTGGTGCTCAGCGGCGATGTCCCGCTGCTCGAGTCCGGCACCCTCAGCTCGCTCGTGCAGGCCCATCGCGACGGCGCGGCGGCCGCCACGGTCCTCAGCGCCGTCGTCGATGACGCGACCGGATACGGGCGGGTCCTGCGTGACGTCGACGGTGCCGTGACCCGCATCGTCGAGCAGAAGGACGCCACGGCCGACGAGGCATCCGTCACCGAGATCAATGCGGGCGTGTACGTGTTCCAGG
>NZ_CAJF01000050.1 GCF_000304335.1 Microbacterium yannicii PS01
TTCGCCTACTTCGTCTCACTGGGCGCTGACCTGGTGGCGCAGTACGCGCTCGGTGAGAACCACCGGCTGAAGGCGCTGACCCCCGAGACCGTCGCCGCGCCCGAGGGCAGCGGTCCGCGCCATCTCGTGCTCAACGACGCGCAGAACGCGGTGTACGTGCTCACCGAGTTCTCGGGCCAGGTGCTGCACTTCGCGCGGGACCTGAAGCACGGAACCCTGCGTCTGCTGGATGCCGCCGACGCGTTCGATCCCTCGCAGGGACTGCGTCACAGCCGCTTCGGGGCCGACCCGCGGGCCGAGCATCTGATCTGGGGCGCCGACATCCACTTCGGCGACGGCAACCGGCGGCTGTGGTGCTCCGAGCGCACCGCCGGCACCCTCGCGGCCGTCGCGGTGGCCGACACCGGCACCGTCTCGCCGCCCGAGCGCTTCATCGAGGCTCCGCCGCAGCCGCGGGGGTTTCGCGCTCAGCCCGGACGGCGCCTACCTCGTCGCCGCCGGGGAGCGGTCGACGGCTGTCGCGCTGTACGCCGTCGACGGCGACCGCCTCGAGCTGATCGAGCAGGCCGAGACGGGCGGCGGTGCGAACTGGGTGCGGTTCGTCTGAGCCGCCCGCGGCAGTGTCGGCGGGGAGCCGTAGGCTGACGCCGTGAGCCTCTCCGAGCCCGTCGCCGTCCCGGCCGCTCCCGGCGCCCGCACCGGGGCCGACGGCATCGCCCGCTGCGCCTGGGTGGGCGACGACGCCGAGTACACGCGGTACCACGACGAGGAATGGGGCACGCCCCTGCACGGCGACCGCGCGCTCTTCGAGAAGATGAGTCTCGAGGGCTTCCAGGCCGGGCTGTCGTGGATCACGATCCTGCGCAAGCGGCCGCGCTTCCGCCAGGTGTTCGCGGGATTCGATCCCGAGGCCGTCGCCCGGTTCGACGACGCCGATGTCGAGCGGTTGATGGCGGATGCCGGGATCATCCGCAATCGCGCGAAGATCCTCGCCACGATCTCCAACGCGCAGCTGGTCCTCGGCATGGCGCCGGGCGAGCTCGACGCCTTCATGTGGTCCTTCGCTCCGGATGCCGCTAACCGCCCGCGCCCCAGGTCGCTCGCCGAGGTGCCCGCGACCACGCCGGAGTCCGATGCGCTTAGCAAGGCGCTGCGGGGCCGCGGCTTCCGCTTCGTCGGCTCGACCACGATGTACGCGCTGATGCAGTCGTCGGGCATGGTCGACGACCACGTCGAGGGGTGCTGGCGCGCCGGCTGACCGGCGGCACCCGCCGCGGAACAAGCGGGGCGGCGTATTCGTTGGAATGGACCATGGACTACGGTCACACCCTCGAATTCGGCGCTTTCGTCACGCCCGCGGCCGCGAACCCGCAGGCCCCCGTGCTGCTCGCGCAGGTGGCCGAGGCATCCGGCCTCGACCTCGTCACCTTCCAGGACCACCCCTACCAGCCGGCGTTCCTCGACACGTGGACGCTCATGAGCTACGTCGCAGCGCGCACCGAGCGCATCCGCATCTCGCCCAACGTCCTGAACCTGCCGCTGCGGCCGCCGGCGGTCGTGGCTCGCGCCGCGGCGAGCCTCGACCTGCTCTCCGACGGCCGCTTCGACCTGGGGCTCGGCGCCGGCGGCTTCTGGGATGCGATCGAGGCGATGGGCGGCGCCCGCCTGACGCCCGGCCAGGCCGTGACCGCGCTCGAAGAGGGCATCGACCTCATCCGCGAGCTGTGGCGCACCGATGTGCGGGGCGGGTCTTCACCGAAGGCCGCTTCCACCACGCGCACGGCGCGAAGCGCGGCCCTCGCCCCGCCCACGACATCCCGATCCTGGTCGGCGCGTACAAGCCGCGCATGCTCGCGCTCACCGGCCGCAAGGGCGACGGCTGGCTGCCCTCGCTCGGCTACATGAAGCCCGGCGATCTGCAGAACGGCAATGCGGCGATCGACGAGGCCGCGGCCTCGGTCGGCCGCGACCCGCGTGAGATCCGCCGCCTGCTCAACATCGGCCAGCTCGCCGCCGACCCGCGTGAGTTCGCCGAGCGGCTCGCCCGGCTCGCGCTCGACGACGGCATCGGCACGTTCATCATCGCGGCCGACGACCCGCGTCTGCTGCAGATCTTCGGCGACGAGGTGGCTCCGGCCACGCGCGAGCTCGTCGCCCGCGAGCGCGGCGTTCGCGGTATCGCGCAGGCGCCGGTCCGTTCGTCGGCGGCCCTCGCCGCACGTCGTGAGGGCATCGCGTACGACGAGGTCCCGGCGGGCCTTCGCGCGATCGAGCCCGGCGACTTCGACTACGCAGACGTGCGCGCCACTTATATGCGCGGCGGCGCACCGGGCATCGTGCTGCAGCCCGATTCCCCCGGGCAGGTGTCGGAGGCGATCGGGTTCGCACGACGGCACCCCGAGCTTCCTCTCGCGGTGCGCAGCGGCGGCCACGGCATCAGCGGCCGGAGCACCAACGACGGCGGCATCGTGATCGATCTGCGGGCGCTGAACGACATCGAGGTGCTCGATCGCGACAAGCGGCTCGTGCGCATCGGGCCGGGCGCGCGCTGGATGGAGGTGGCCGCGGCGCTCGGCGAGCACGGATGGGCGCTCAGCTCGGGCGACTACGGCGGTGTCGGGGTCGGCGGGCTCGCCACGGCCGGCGGCATCGGATTCCTGGCGCGCGAGCACGGTCTCACCATCGACCATCTGCGCGCCGCCGAGGTGGTGCTCGCCGACGGCTCGCTCGTGCGGACGGATGCCTCCACCCGCCCCGAGCTGTTCTGGGCGATCCGCGGCGCCGGCGCGAACGTCGGCATCGTGACGTCCTTCGATTTCGAGGTGGACGAGGTCGGCGATGTCGGGTGGGCGCAGCTGGCGTTCCAGGTCGACGACGTCGCCGCGTTCCTCGAGGGGTACGCCCGGATCATCGAGGACGCGCCGCGCGACCTCACGGTGTTCCTGCTCGCGGGCGGACCCCGTCCCGGTCAGCCGCAGGTCGTCCAGCTTTATGGCGTCGTCGATTCGGACGACCCCGACACCGTCATCGCGCGCCTGCAGCCCTTCGCCGAGCTGGCGCCGCTGGTGCAGCAGTCGGTGCAGATCGCGCCGTACCCGCAGATCATGGCGAACGCCGACACGGGTCCGCAGCACGGCGCGGGCGAGCCGCACTCGCGGTCGGGGCTGATCGAGCACGTCACGCCCGCCTTCGCCGAGGCGGCGGCACGGATGCTGGCCTCCGGCGCCATCCCGTTCTTCCAGCTGCGCGCGGTCGGTGGCGCCGTCGCCGACGTCCCCGAGGACGCCACGGCGTACGCGCACCGCTCGGCGAACTTCTCGGTCGTCGCGCTCGGGTCCAACGCGGAGCGCCTCGACGCGCAATGGAGGACGCTCGCGGCGCACACCGCCGGCATGTACCTGAGCTTCGACTCGTCAGAGCGCCCGGAGCGGATCGGCGAGGCGTTCCCTCCCGCGACGCTCGCACGGCTCCGGGCGATCAAGGCCGAGTACGACCCGGCCTGCGTCTTCCGCGACAACTTCGCGATCGAGCCCGCCGCCGCCTAGCCGGAACCCGAACCGGGAGCGCGGAACCCACGTGAGCGTCGGAAGCGAGCAGGATTCAGGAAGCAGGATGTCCGCGATGGTGTGCAGAATGTAGGGTCGCACCGTCGAGAGGACTTCATGGCCGAGGCATCCGTTCCGCACATCGCCGATTCGCACGCGGTCATCCGCGTCATCGGGGCCCGAGAGAACAACCTCAAGAACGTGTCGGTCGAGATTCCCAAGCGGCGTCTCACCGTGTTCACCGGCGTCAGCGGATCCGGCAAGTCCTCGCTCGTCTTCGGCACGATCGCGAACGAGTCCCAGCGCCTGATCAACGAGACGTATCCGACGTTCGTCCAGCAGTTCATGGGGCAGCTGAACCGTCCCGAGGTCGACGGGCTCGAGAACGTCAGCCCGGCGATCATCGTCGACCAGGAGCGCATGGGCTCTAACGCCCGCTCGACCGTCGGCACGGCGACGGACGCGCATGCGATGCTTCGCATCCTGTTCAGCCGCATCGGCCAGCCGCACGTCGGCTCTCCGCAGGCGTTCTCGTTCAACATCCCGTCCGCGAAGGGCAGCGGCGCGATCACCGTGGAGCGGGCCGGGCAGAAGAGCAAGCCCGAGCACCGCGTCTTCGAGATCACCGGCGGCATGTGCCCGCGCTGCGAGGGCCTCGGCGAGACCACCGACATCGACCTCGACGAGCTGTACGACAAGTCGAAGTCGCTCGCCGACGGCGCCATCACCATTCCGGGCTACAACGTCGACGGGTGGATGGTGCGCGGCTATTCCGAGTCCGGCTTCCTCGACGCGGACAAGCCGATCCAGGACTACACCGAGCAGGAGCTCGCGGACTTCCTCTACAAGGAGCCGACGAAGGTCAAGCTCCAGAGCTTCAACATGACCTACGAGGGCCTCGTGCCCAAGATCACCAAGGCGATGCTCCAGAAGGATCGCGACTCGCTGCAGCCGCATATCCGCGCGTTCGTGGAGCGGGCCGTGAAGTTCATGCCGTGCCCGGACTGCGGCGGGACGCGCCTGAACGACGGCGCGCGGTCGTCGAAGATCAAGGGAATCAGCATCGCGGATGCCGCGGCCATGCAGATCTCGGATCTCGCCGACTGGCTCGCCACCGTCGACGACCCGGCCGTCGCGCCTCTCATGGCGGGCCTGCGCCATACGATCGCGTCCTTCGTCGAGGTCGGCCTGGGCTATCTCTCGCTCGACCGGTCCTCGGGAACACTGTCGGGCGGTGAGGCGCAGCGGACCAAGATGATCCGGCACCTCGGCTCCGCTCTCACCGACGTCACCTACGTCTTCGACGAGCCGACCGCGGGTCTGCACCCGCACGACATCCAGCGCATGAACGACCTGCTGCAGCAGCTGCGCGACAAGGGCAACACCGTGCTCGTGGTCGAGCACAAGCCCGAGGTGATCGAGATCGCCGAGCACATCGTCGACCTCGGGCCCGGCGCCGGCCGCAAGGGCGGCGAGATCATGTACACGGGGGATGTCGCGGGCCTCCGCACATCGGGCACCATCACCGGCCGCCATCTCGACGACCGCGCGCGGCTGAAGCCCTCGACGCGGCCGGCGAAGGGTGCGCTCGAGATCCGCAGCGCCACCCAGCACAACCTCAAGAGCGTCGATGTCGACATCCCGCTCGGGATCCTCACCGTGGTCACGGGCGTGGCCGGCTCGGGCAAGTCGTCGCTCATCCACGGCAACGTGCCCGCCTTCGACGATGTGGTCGTCGTCGACCAGTCGCCGATCAAGGGGTCGCGACGCTCCAGCCCGGCGACCTACACCGGGCTGCTCGACACGATCCGGTCGGCGTTCGCGAAGGCGAACGGCGTCAAGCCGGGCCTGTTCAGTGCGAACTCCGACGGCGCCTGCGTCGCCTGCAAGGGGCTCGGCGTGATCATCACGAACCTGGGCTTCACCCAGAGCGTCGAGACGCTCTGCGAGGTGTGCGACGGAACCGGCTTCAGCGACGAGGTGCTCGAGTACCGGCTCGACGGGAAGAACATCGCCGAGGTGCTTGCGATGTCGGCGGACGAGGCATCCGTCTTCTTCGCCAAGGGCCCGGCTCACACCACCCTGGCCCGCATGATCGACGTGGGCATCGGCTACATCACCCTCGGCCAGGCCCTGAACACGTTGTCGGGCGGTGAGCGGCAGCGACTGAAGCTGGCGATCTCGATGGCGAAGAAGGGCGCGATCTACGTGCTCGACGAGCCCACCACCGGCCTGCACCTCGCCGATGTCGAGAACATGCTCGGGATGCTGGACCGCCTCGTGCAGGCCGGCAACAGCGTCATCGTGATCGAGCACCACCAGGCCGTCATGGCGCACGCGGACTGGATCATCGACCTGGGCCCGGGTGCCGGGCACGACGGCGGCGAGATCGTCTTCGAGGGCACGCCCGCGGATCTCGTATCGCAGGGCAGGACGCTGACCGCCAAGCACCTGCGGCAGTACGTCGGAGCCTGAGCGCACCGGTCGCCGAGCCACCCTCGTCCGCTCGCTGACCCACCCCGGTCCGCTCGCTGAGCCACCCCGGTCCGGTCGCTGATCTACCCCGGTCCGGTCGCTGATCCACCCCGGTCCGCTCGCTGAGCCACCCCCGCGATGGTCGCTGAGCCTGTCGAAGCGCGCGCGGGTGGGTGTTTGTCCCCATGGGGCATCCGCGCCGAGCCCGCATACCATCTCCGTGGCGGGAAGCCGTGAAGGGCGCGCGGCCGGCCGGGTTAGGCTGGAGCGCTCCCCTTTCTCTCGTGCGTGCCTGATCTCCAGGCGCCGCCGCCACGACGACGAACGACGACGCCCCGGAGGTCGAGGTCCATGAGGTCTTTCGCATGGCTTCGTGGCCGTCCCCGAACTCTCGCGTCCGCCGGCGCCGTGACGGCGGCGGCGGTAACCATCACCACGCTGGCCTTCGTCTACCAGGGCCTTCCCACCACTGAGGTCGACCTCCACGACGGTGGCGTCTGGGTGACCAAGAAGTCGGCGCTGCTCGTGGGGCACTTCAACCACGAGTCGCAGGTGCTCGACGGCGGCCTTCGCACGACCAGTGACGAATACGACATCCTGCAGGCCGGCGAGAACGTCCTCGTCGTCGACGAGGTCGGCTCGAGCGTCGCGGTGGTCGATCCCGCGATGGTCGCGATGGCCGAGGCGGCGAACATCCCGGCGGGCGCGAAGGTGCAGCTCGGCGACTCGACGGTCGCGATCCTCGATCAGAGCTCGGGAGACCTGTGGGTCGTGGCGGCCGAGGCCGTCGGCTCGTTCCAGATCGAGGGCACCGACCCGGTGGCCAGCCTCGGCAAGGGTGCGGATGTCGCGGTCGGGGTCGACGGCGCTGTCCACGCCGTGTCCGCAGAGGACGCCGAGGTGGTGACGTACCGCCTGCAGCCGGACGGGACGATCTCCGAGCCGCAGAAGAGCGGCCTGTCCGACCTGCCCGGCAACGCCGAGGTGTCGGTCACCGCGATCGGCGAGCGCCCCGTGGTGCTGGACGCGTCCAGCGGCGCCGTCTATGCCGACGGCCGGGTGTTCGAGGTCGACGGTGCGCGCAGCGGCGTGCTGCAGCAGCCCTCGGCGGCGTCCGAGCACTTCACGATCGCGACGGATGCGGCGCTCGTGCGGGTGCCGTTCGACGGTTCCGATCCGAAGTCCGTGGCCGCGGGCTCGCAGGGAACGCCCGCCGCCCCGGTATGGCTGGAGGGGTGCGCGTACGGCGCCTGGAGCGGTTCGGCCCGCTTCGTGCGCGACTGTGCGGGCGATGCCGACGACCTCCTCAGCGACATCGACGGCGTGGACGCCTCGTCGGTGCTGACCTTCCGCGTCAACCGGGACGTCATCGTGCTCAACGACATCATCGGCGGCGCCACGTGGCTCGCTTCGGAGAGCCTGCAGCGGGTGGACAACTGGGAGGAGATCACTCCTCCCGAGGAGGCGACCGAGGAGAACGAGGAGACCACCGAGGAGACCGTCGAGACGACGACCCCCGAGCGCTCCGAGATCAACACGCCGCCCGTCGCGACCGACGACGATCTGGGCGTCCGGCCGGGGCGCACGACGATCCTCCCGATCCTCGACAACGACAGCGACCCCGACGGCGACGTGCTGACCGCCCGCGTGCTCGACGGCGGCCCGTCGATCGGCGAGGTGCAGTCGATCGACAACGGCCGCGGACTGCAGATCGCCGTTCCCGAGAACGCGTCCGGCGCGGCATCCTTCACCTACGAGATCTCCGACGGTCGCGGCGGCACCGACACCGCTGTGGTGGCGCTCACGGTACGCGGCTGGGACGTGAATGCGGCGCCGGTGCAGAAGCGCGTCACCACCGTCACCGTCGAGTCGGGGGGCACGGCGACGTACAACGTCCTGCCGGACTGGATCGACCCCGACGGAGACGACGTCTTCCTCAGCGCGGTCGTCCCGGCGGAGGGCGACGAGGCGGACTTCACCTCTGACGGGCGGATCACGTATCGCGCCGTCGGCGGCGTGCAGGGACGCAAGGATGTCGAGATCGTCGTGTCGGACGGCAGCGACGCCGCCACGGGCGCGGTCCGCTTCGACGTGCGACCGGTGGGTTCGACCGTTCCGATCACCAATGCCGACTACGTCGCGGTGCGCGTCGGGCAGACGGCGACCGTCTCGCCGCTCGCCAACGACACGAGCTCGGGTCGTGAGCCGCTGCGCCTGACGCGCGTGGATCCCGTTCCCGGGGCGGAGCTCGCGCCGGACTACGCCAACAAGACGTTCACCTTCACCTCGCAGATCCCGGGCACCTACTACGTGCAGTACCTCGTGGCCGCCGGCCCCAACGCCGTGCCGGGCCTGGTGCGCGTCGACGTCCTGCCCGAGGGTGACACCGATCTGCCGCCCGTCGCCGTGCGCGACGTGGCGCTGCTGCCCAGCGGCGGCGAAGTGCTCATCAACGCGCTGTCCAACGACTCCGACCCCTCCGGCGGCATCCTGGTCATCCAGTCGGTCACCGTCGAGCCCAACTCGGGCATCGCGGTCGCCGTCCTCAACCACGAGACCCTGCGCATCAGCGACCAGGCCGCGCTCTCGGAGCAGGTGCGGATCTCGTACCGCATCTCCAACGGCTCGCAATCGGCCGAGGGTGACGTCATCGTCATCCCGATCCCGGCGCCCGCGCAGCTGCGGCCGCCCGTCGCCAACGACGACACGGTGACCGTGCGCGCCGGCGATGTGGTGACCATCCCGGTGCTCGACAACGACTACCACCCCAACAACGACTCCATCCACGTGGCCCCCGAGCTGGTGGCGCCGCTGCCCGAGCCGGAGAAGGGCGAGATCTTCGTCTCGCAGGACACGGTGCGCTTCCGTGCGTCGGAAGAGCCGGGAACCGTGTACGCCACGTACGAGGTCGTCGACAGCACGGGCCAGAAGGACGCCGGCTACATCACGATCCAGGTGCTGCCCGTCAACCTCGAGACCAACGCCGCCCCGCGACCGCGCGACCTGACCGCCCGGGTGCTCGGAGGCGCCCGCGTGCGGATCGCCGTTCCGCTGGACGGCATCGACGCCGACGGCGACTCGGTGAGCCTCGTGGGCATCGCATCATCGCCTGACAAGGGCCGCGTCGTCGAGACCGGCTCGGACTACATCGTCTACGAGGCCTTCGACGACACCGCTGGCGTCGACGCGTTCACCTACCGCGTGCGCGACCGCCTCGGCGCCGAGGCCACGGCGGCGATCCGCGCGGGCATCGCGCCGCCCGAGGCCGTCAATCAGGCGCCCTACGCGGTCAAGGACGCCGTCGTGATGCGCCCCGACCGCCGCGTCGCGGTGCCCGTGCTCGAGAACGACTCCGACCCCGACGGCGACGAGTACTGGGTGCTCGAGAACGGGCTGATCGTCCCCGACGTCGAGGGGCTGTCGGCCAAGGCCGACGGCAACCGGGTCGTCGTGACCTCTCCCTCGGAAGAGACCGAGACCTCGCTGCAGTACACGATCCGCGACGCGCGCGGTGCGCAGGCAAAGGCCGTCGTGCAGATCACGGTCTCGGAAGACGTGCCGCTGCTCGCGCCGATCGCGCGCGACGACTACGTCCGGGCGCAGGACGTCGAGGACGACACCGTCGAGCTCGAGGTGCTCGCCAACGACGAGGACCCCGACGGTACCCTGGACGATCTCGATGTCGCCGTGTCGGACTCCGGGTCGCGCGTGCGCGCCGACGGCTCCGTGAGCATCACCCTCGGTGACGAGGACCGGCTGATCACGTACACGATCACCGATCCCGACGGCAACAAGGCGTCCGCCTTCATCCACGTGCCGGCCCTCTCGTCGCTGCCGCCCTCGCTCGTCTCCACCGACCCGGTCGAGGTGGCCAGCGGCGAGACGATCGAGATCGCGCTGGCCGACCACGTCCGTGCCGTCGGCGACGCAAAGGTCGTCATCACCGAGGCTGCCAAGGTCACGGCGGCGCACAGCGACGGCTCGTCGCTCGTGAAGGACCAGACGACCCTCGTCTACACGTCGGCCGGAGGATACTTCGGCCCCGACGCGATCACCTTCGAGGTCACCGACGGCACCGGCCCCGACGATCCCGACGGACGCAAGGCCACGCTCACGCTGCCCATCACCGTGCTGCCGCCCGAGAACCAGCAGCCCGCGTTCCTGAGCGGCCAGATGGATGTCGCGCCCGGTGAGGACGCCGCTGTGCTCGACCTGCGCGGTCTCACCACCGACCCCGACCCCGAAGACCTCGACGGGATGCGGTACGAGATCGTCGGCGGCTCGCCCGACGGCATGTCGGCCTCGGTCGACGGCCAGGAGCTGCGCGTGAGCGCGGACGCCGACACCCCGAAGGGCTCTGCCGCGACGCTCACGCTCCGCATCGACGACGGCACCACCGAGCCGGTCGAGGGTCAGGTCAACGTCCGGGTCACCGCCTCGACGCGCGAGCTCGCCACGGCCAACGACGACATCGTCGACGAGGCGCCCCAGGGCAAGACCGTGACGGTGCCGGTGCTCGCCAACGACGTCAACCCCTTCCCCGACACGCCGCTCGAGCTCACCACCGCCCTCGTCGAGACCGGTCAGGGATCGGTCGAGGTCGCCGGCGACCAGGTGCGGGTCACCCCGAGCGAGACGTTCTTCGGCACGATGACCGTGCGCTACCGCGTGCAGGATGCCACGAACGACCCCGATCGCGAGGTCGAGGGCCGCATCCGCCTGACGGTGCAGGGCAAGCCGGACGCGCCGGGAACGCCGACCGTGTCGAGCGTGCAGGACCGCACGGTCGTGCTGTCGTGGACGCCGCCGGCGAACAACGGCGCCGAGATCGAGCGCTACACCGTGGCGTCGACCGCGGGCGACTACGAGAAGGTCTGTCTCGCCACCACGTGCACGCTGGACGGTCTGACGAACAACGTCAAGTACCACTTCACGGTCGTGGCCGAGAATCGCGTCGGCCCCTCGGAGCCCTCCGCGCCCTCGGAAGAGGCGCGTCCCGACGCCCGCCCCGACACCCCGCAGCCGCCGACCCTGGTCTACGGCGACCGCAGCCTGCAGGTCTCGTGGGTGACGCCCACGACTCCTGGCTCGCCCGTCGACAGCTTCACGCTCGAGATCTCGCCGGCGCCCCCGTCGGGCATCGCGCAGAAGACCGAGGTCACCGGCAACTCGCTGGTGTGGGACGGGCTCGAGAACGGCACGTCGTACCAGGTGCGCGTCCAGGCGCACAACCTCGCGCCCGATCCGTCGAGCTTCAGCGGCTGGTCGGCGGCCCAGATCCCGGCGCGCGCGCCGGACGCCGCGGGCGCTCCGGCCGTCCAGCGGCTCGACCCGGTCGGCTCCCAGGCGCAGATGCAGGTGTCCTGGACCGCGCCGGCCAACAACGGCGATGCGATCGCCGAGTACCGCCTGAATGTCCTGCGCGGCGGAGCGGTCGTGAACACGATCACCGGGATCCCCGGCGGGCAGACCTCGCAGGCCCTCGCGATCGACGCCTCGACGACGGACTACACGTTCACCGTCGCAGCCCGCAACAAGGCCGGCTGGGGCGCCGACAGCGCCCCGTCGGCGCCGCGACGCGCCTTCGTCGCGCCCGGCGCGCCGACGAACGTGCGCGCGACGACTCCGAACCCCGACAGCACGATCCACCTCGCCTTCGGCGACGCGGCCGGCAACGGTGCGAACGCCGGCGAGCTGGGATACGAGTTCTCGCTGAACGGCGGCGGATGGCAGGCGGTGCCCGGCAACCGGATCATCGGCAGCCTGTCGAACGGCACGGCCTACACCGTGCGCGTGCGGGCCTTCACCGCGATGGACGGCGTCCGCTACAACGGGCCCGAATCGGCCCCGTCGAACCAGGCGACCCCGTACGGGCCGGTGCGGACCCCCTCCGTCAAGGCGACCGCCAACGGCACGAACATCACGTTCAGCTGGAACCCGCCCGCCGAGAACGGACGTCGGATCACCGCGATGCAGATCCGCATCGACGGCGGCGGCTGGCAGGACGTCGCGCTCAGCAACTCGCGCACGAACAGCTATGGGCACGCCCAGACGCACACCATCGAAGCGCGCGCCCAGGATGCCGAGGGTCATTGGAGCGGCATCGCATCGGACTCGGCGCGGACGTCGGACCCGCCGCAGCCCCGAGCCTGGGTGTCGCGCGGTCAGTCCGCTCAGGGTCAGGACAACTGCTCCTCCGCGGCATGCGCGTTCTTCGTGGTGAACACGCAGGACTTCCCTGCCGGCGACTATCGCGTCCACTGCAACGCGACGGGACCGTTCGGCGGAACGCCGTTCGCAGGCGGGTCCGTCCGATCGCTCAAGGCCAACGGTCAGACCCAGATCGGGTGCTACTTCGGTGACGCCGGCGCAGAGGTCTGGGTGACCATCGACGGCTGGGGCACGTCCGAGCGACGCACCTGGTAACGACGACATCCGAATCGAAAGAACGAGACACACATGACGATGACCCCCGAACAGGCCGCCTGGTTCCAGGGCACCTTCTCGCGACTGGTCGACAACGTCGACCAGGCCCTGATGGGCAAGCGCGAGGTCGTGGCGCTGGTGCTGTCGGCGATGCTCGCCGAGGGGCACGTGCTGCTGGAGGACGCCCCGGGCACCGGAAAGACCAGCCTCGCCAAGGCGCTGGCGGCGACGGTGCAGGGCACGAGCAGCCGCATCCAGTTCACGCCCGACCTGCTCCCGTCGGACGTCACCGGCGTCACGATCTACGACCAGGTGTCGCACAAGTTCGAGTTCCACCGCGGACCCGTGTTCGCCTCCATCGTCCTCGCCGACGAGATCAACCGCGCCTCGCCGAAGACGCAGTCGGCGCTCCTGGAGGTCATGGAGGAATCCCGAGTGACGGTCGACGGCGTGCCGCACGAGGTCGGCCGTCCGTTCCTCGTGATCGCGACGCAGAACCCGATCGAGCAGGCGGGCACGTACAAGCTGCCCGAGGCGCAGCTGGACCGCTTCCTCATCAAGACGAGCATCGGCTACCCCGACCTCGCCGTGGCGGAGCGCATCCTCGCCGGCGCCGCCGACCGCAATCCCTCGGCCCACCTCTCCGCCATCATCACCACGGGCGCCGTGGCCGACATGGCCGATCTCGCCGGGACCGTGCACGTCGACCCGGCGGTCCTGCGCTACACCGCGCAGCTGTCCGAGGCGACGCGCGAGGACTCCGCGACGCGACTGGGCGTCTCGGTGCGCGGTTCGCTGGCGATGATCCGCATCGCCAAGGTCTTCGCCGCCGCGCAGGGCCGCCACTTCGTGCTGCCCGACGACGTCAAGGCGCTCGCGGGTCCGGTGTGGACCCACCGTCTGGTCCTCGACCCCGAGGCCGAGTTCGCCGGCACCACCGCCGAGACCGTGATCGCACGTGTGCTCGAGGCGGTGGCCGCACCGCAGGCGAGGTCCGCAGCCTGATGGCCTCGCAAGCACTCGGGTCGACGGCCGCCGCGCAGGAGCGCGGCGCCGCCGTCGGCAGCGCCGCGACGCATCTCGCGTCGATCGCGCTGCGCCGGCTGCGCGGCGTGCTCGACGTCGTGCGCCCGGCCGCCTGGGTGCTGATCGCCACGGCCATCGTGCTCTGGATCTTCGGTCAGACGCTGGGATGGTGGGAGCTCACCATCGCGGCGGTCGTCGTCACCAGCGTCCTGCTGCTGTGCCTGCTCTTCCTCGTCGGCCGCACCGCCTACGAGGTGTCGCTCGACCTCAACCGCACCCGCGTCGTGGTGGGGGAGCGTGCGGTCGGCGCCCTCACCCTCGCCAACACCGGCGCGCGGGCGATCCTGCCCTCACGCGTCCTGCTCCCGGTCGGCTCCGGGCGCGGAGTGTTCGAGGTCAATCGCCTGGCTCCGGGAGAGGCCGCCGAAGAGCTCTTCGCGATCCCCACCACCCGCCGTGCCGTCGTGAAGGTCGGCCCCGTGAGCGTCGTGCGCGGTGATCCGCTGGGTCTGTTCGAACGGGTGCATCGACGAGACGAGCCCGTCGATCTCTTCGTGCACCCGCGCACAGTGCTCTTCGACGGGCAGTCGCTCGGCTTCCTGCGCGATCTCGAGGGCCTTCCCGCCACCGATCTCTCGCGCGACGACGTGTCGTTCCACGCGCTGCGCGAGTACCAGCCGGGCGATGACCTGCGCCACGTCCACTGGAAGTCCACCGCTCGCACTGGCGACCTCATGGTGCGCCAGTACGAAGAGACCCGCCGCTCGCACTTCGTCATCGGGCTCTCGACGAGCCCGGCCGACTACCGCGGCGAAGAGGAGTTCGAGCTCGCCATCTCGGCGGCCGGATCCCTGGGCCTGCGCGCCCTCCGGGACTCCCAGCGCGTCGAGGTGCGGGTGCAGGAGCGCGGCCTTCCCGCAGGGACGGGCAAGCAGTTCCTCGATGCGCTGTCGGGCCTCGAGCACTCCCGTCCGCGCGCCGGCTCCATCGTCGAGCTTGCCGGATCGGTCGCCGCCTCCCTGGCCCTCGCCAGCGTCGTGGTGCTGGTCTGCGGCAGCACGGTCGACGCCAACGACCTGCGGACGGCATGCAGCCGCCTGCCGTTCGGCGCGCGCGTGCTCGCCGTCGTGGCCGATGCGGGCGCCACCCCGTCGCTGCGCCGGATCGGCGAGGCCGACGTCGTGACGATCGGCGCGCTCGAGCAGCTCGCCGGAGCCTTGCGGAAGGTGCTCGCATGACCGCGCCATCCGTGTCCGCCGCGCCCGCGCCCACGCTTCCCCTGCCGCTGCGCCGCTGGGTGCTCGACCTCGGTGCCACCCTGGCGCTCCTGGCCATTCCGATCGTCGGCTTCTGGCCGACCTTCGACGGGCCCCGGTACCTCGTCGCCGCGCTCGGCGGTCTTCTCCTCGGCATGAGCCTCGGCGCCCTCGGCGCGGTGCTGCGCTGGGGCATCCTGCTGCTGGCCGGCGCGACGGCTGCGGCGTACCTGCTGTTCGGCGGCGCTCTCGCCCTGCCGCACACCACCGTCGCCGGTGTCATCCCGACGCTCGAGACGCTGCGCCTCCTCGCCGAGGGGACCGTGACCTCGTGGAAGCAGCTGCTGACCACGATCGCGCCGGTCGCCGCCGACGACGGACACCTGATCGTGCCGTTCCTCCTCGCCCTCGTGGCGGCCGTGCTGACGACCTCGCTCGCGCTGCGTGCGCGAAACGCTGCCTGGGCGCTCCTTCCTGCCGCGGCGTTCCTCGCCGTCGAGATCGCGCTGGGAACGTCCGAGCCGGTCGTCCCGGTGATCCAGGGCGTCGTCTTCGGACTCGTCGCCGTCGTGTGGCTCGCGCTGCGCCAGGCCTGGCAGCCGCAGGCGGCGGCCGTCTCGGTCGGCGAGGGATCCTCGGGTGCGCGGGCGGCCGCGCTCCGGCGCATGGTCATGGGCATCGGCGTCGTCGCCATCGCGGGTGTGGTCGGCGTCACGACGAGCGCCTTCGCCGCGCCGGCGTCGCCGCGCTATGTGCTGCGCGACGTCATCATCCCGCCCTTCGACATCCGCGAGTTCCCCAGCCCGCTGCAGTCCTTCCGCGCTTACGTGCGCGACTTCCCCGACGAGACGCTGTTCACCGCCAGCGGGCTGCCGGAGGACGCCCGCATCCGCCTGGCGACGATGGACGCCTACAACGGCACCGTCTACAACGTCTCGGACGAGGGCGCCGGCTCATCGAGCGCCTTCTCGCCCGTCCGCACGAACATGTCGGCGGACGCAGAGGGCACGCCGGCGACGGTGCACGTTGAGATCGGCTCGTTCGAGGGTGTGTGGATGCCGGATGCCGGCGCCGTCCAGAGCGTGACCTTCGACGGCGACCGGGCCGACGACCTGCGGCGCACGGCGCACTACAACGAGTCGACGTCGACCGGCGTCGTGACCGCGCGCCTGCAGAAGGGCGACGCGTACACGATCGACAGCGTCATCCCCGAGATCCCCAGCGACGAGGCGCTCGCCGAGGTCCCGTTCGCGGCTCTGTCGCTGCCCGAGCAGGAGGGTGTACCGCAGGATGTGGCCGACGTGGCGTCCAAGGCGGTCGCCGAAGCCGTGACGCCGATCGAGCAGGCCCGTGCCCTCGAGACGATGCTCTCGGAGGGCGGATTCTTCAGCCACGGTCTGGCAGGCGAGGTCCTCTCGCGGGCCGGTCACGGCGCGGAGCGCATCTCGACGCTGCTGGGGGCGGAGCAGATGGTGGGCGACGACGAGCAGTACGCCACGGCCATGGCGCTGCTCGCCCGGGAGATCGGGATCCCGGCCCGGGTCGTGATGGGCTTCTACCCCGACGAGGACCAGGCCGGGCAGGGCGTGTTCGAGGCGAACGGCGACACGCTGCACGCCTGGGTCGAGATCGCGTTCGACGGGGTCGGCTGGGTGCCGTTCGACCCCACGCCGCCCGAGGACCAGGTCCCGAACGACCAGACCACCAAGCCCAAGGCGGACCCCAAGCCGCAGGTGCTGCAGCCGCCGCCCCCGCCGCAGGAGCCGGTCGATCTTCCGCCCACGGTGACCGACGACGGGGGCAACGAGGACGACAACCCGCTCGACCTCACGCTCCTGTGGACGATCATCGGCATCGCTGCGGGAACCCTCGGCATCCTGTTCGTGCTGCTCGCCCCGTTCGTCGTCGTCGGCATCCTGAAGGCGACGCGTCGCCGCAAGCGCCGCGAGGCCGAGCGGCCGGCGGACCGCATCAGCGGCGGGTGGGAGGAGCTCGTCGACCGCGCCTCCGACCATGGCGCCCCCGTGCGACCGGGTGGCACGCGCCTCGAAGAGGCCGGCGTGCTGACCACCGCATTCGCCGAGCCCCGCGTGGCGTCGCTCGCGTCTCGCGCCGACCTGGAAGTCTTCGGCCCGACCGAGCCGAGCCCGGCCGACGTCGACGAGTTCTGGAAGCAGGTCGACGAGATCGTGGGCGGCATGGGCACGGGGGCGGTCGTGGTGGCAGCGCGTGCGGGCGCGTCTCAGCATCCGCTCGCTGCTCGCCGACACCCGCTTCGCGCTGCCCGCGCGCGCACGGCGGACGTCGCCGACGCGCCCGGCTCCGAGCGCGGACCCGGCGCCCGAATCGCAGGAGAAGGAATGACCGCCCGCCCGCCCCTCGCCGTGACGGCGCCTCTCGGCGGAGCGCCTCTCATCGGACCGCCCGTCACCGGAATCCCCGTCAGCGGATCGCCCGTCACCGGGTCGGCTTCCATCGGACGTCGTATCGGCGCCTACGCGATCGATCTCGGCATCGCCTGCGCACTGGGAGCCGCGCTCGTGGGGGGCATGGCTGCGATCGTGTTCGCCTCGGGGCCGGCAACCAGCCCCCTCGCCCTCGCGATGACACTCGCCCTCGGCTACCTGGCCGTGGCCGCCGTCATGCTCGGGTGGGGGCTGGTGTATTCCGCCATGCAGGGCGGGCGCGGCTCGATCGGCCAGCGCCTCGTGGGCGTGCGGGTCCGCGCCGCCGACACGGGGGAACCCATCGGCTTCTGGCTGGCGGTGCTGCGCAACCTCGTCTGGGGTGTCGCCGGCTCGATCGTGGTCGGCTGCTTCTCCCCGCTCTTCGACTCCGGTCCGCGCCGGCAGGGATGGCACGACCGTGCGGCCGGCGCCGTCGTCACCGGCGTGCGGCGAGCGGATGCCGCCGCCCCCGACGCGCCGTTCTTCGCAGCCCTCGCCGCCAATCCCTACGTCTCGGCGACCTCGTCGTCGGCTGCGGCCACGCCGGCACGCGAGTCGGCCCTCGCGCCGGCCGAGCTCGCCGCGGCCGCGACCGCGGTGGTGCGCACCGTCCGTCCGGCGTCCCC
>NZ_CAJF01000051.1 GCF_000304335.1 Microbacterium yannicii PS01
GGGGATCTCGGGCATCGCGGTCAGCAGCGCGTCGATGAACGTCGCGACGTCGCGGGCATCGACGTAGTTGAAGAGGGCGGGGGCCGACAGTGCAGGATCGGCGAGACGCTCGAGCACGGTGTGCCCCTGCTGCGTCAGCGCGCCTGCCCACTCCTCCGGGGCGATCACGTAGCACGGCCGGAACGCGGCGAATCGCGTCGCGTCGCCGGTCTGCCGCGCGAGCATGGCGATGGTCTGCTCGGCCAGGTGCTTGGACAGCCCGTACGCGTTCCAGGGCTTCGGCGTCGTCTCCTCGTCGAGCGGAAAGCGGTCGGGCAGCCACCCGGAGGGCGCGCCGTAGCCGAGCACCGTCGGGCTGGAGGCGGTCACGATCCTGCCGACGCCGGCCGCGACGCCCGCTGAGAGCACGTTCAGTGCGAGTGTCGCATTGGTGCGGAGGATCACGTCCTCGGGCGCGCTGAACGGCACGGCGATCGCGGCGAGGTGCACGAGCGCATCGGCGCGGGTTTCGGCGATCGCGCGGGACGCGGCATCCGGATCCGTCAGATCGACCGCGATCTGTTCGACGTCCGCCAGCTCGGGGGCCTCCGAGACTGCGCGGTCGAGCGAGACGAGTTCGTGCCCGGCGTCGGCCAGCCCCGCGACGAGGCTGCGGCCGAGGCGTCCGGCGCCGCCGGTGACGGCGATGCGGGTCATGAGCGCACCGCTTCGGCCGAGGCGACGGTTCCGGCCTCGAGGAAGCGGATGCCGAGCTCGGCGACGTTGACGGGGAGCCCCGTCTCGAGCGAGATGTTGCCGGCGATGCCGACCGAGATGGAGCGGACGCCGTCGCGCCAGTCGGCCGGGCGCGCAAGCGGGTCGTCGCCCGGTCCCTCGAAGACGTCGGCGAGCAGCAGCTCGTCGCCGCCGCCGTGGCCACCGTCGCCCGCGGCGACGATCGGCACCTCGTACGCGGCCTCCCAGTGCTTCTGGACAATCAGACGCTCGCCTTCGGGACGCAGCGACCCGGAGTCGCCGGCGTGGGTGGCGCTGGGGTCGAGGACGGGGTGCAGGCCCTCGTCGGCGAGGACGGCGCCCCGCTCGATGACTTCGAGCTCGGCGCGGCCGAGGGTGCCGTTGACGGCGACGCGGTAGCCCTCCCACGGGGAGTGGGCGTTGAGGGAGTACGACAGCGTGGCGCCGGAGTCGTAGTCGACGACGAGCGCGAGGTTGTCTTCGATGGTGATGCCCTCGGCGAACACGTCGCGGTCCCGCAGGTAGCCGTCGTGCTGCTCGGCCTCGAGATACAGCGCCTTCAGGCGCTCGTCGTCGCGCAGGTCGAGCTCGAATGCATCGGCGCCGTCGTGCGTGCCGCGCTCGGGACGATTGCCGATGCCGCGTGCCGCCGCGTTCTCGGCGCCGTAGAAGCGCAGTCCGCCCGAGGCGAAGACGCGGCGCGGGGACGAACGGATCCACCAGTTGACGAGGTCGAAGTGGTGGCTTGCCTTGTGGACGAGGAGTCCGCCGGAGTGCACCTTCTCACGGTGCCAGCGGCGGAAGTAGTCCGCGCCGTGCTTGGTGTCGAGCACCCACGAGAAGTCGACCGAGGTGACCTCGCCGATCGTGCCGTCCTGGATGAGCTGTCGCAGGGCGCTGTTGCGCGGCGAGTAGCGGTAGTTGAACGTGATGACGACCTCGCGGCCGGTGCGCTCGATGGCCTCCTCGATGGCTGCCGCCGACGGCGCGTCGATCGTGAGCGGCTTCTCGACGACGACGTCGGCTCCGGCATCCAGCGATCGCACGATCAGCTCGGCGTGCAGATCGTCGCGCGCGCAGACGATGACCCGGTCCACGCGCTGCGCGCGGATCATCCCTTCGAGGTCCGCCGGCGCGTAGACGGCGGGCGCGGGGAGGCCGGCGTCGACCACGCGGTCCATGTAGTACTGCGCGCGGACGGGGTTCGGCTCGCAGATCGCGACGAGCTCGGCGCGGTCTGCGTAGCGGCCGGTGATCGCGTCCACGTACATCTGCGAACGGTGCCCCGCTCCGACGACGGCATAGCGGCGATTGGTCATCTCACTCCCTCAGGAAACGTTTTCTCAGGATAGCACGGCGCCAGGCCGCGTCGCCCGGTACAGGTGCTCTGGCGGAGGAAGGTCTACACCGGGCCACCGCGCCCTGTGTGCGCCGGAACACCTGTTCTGGGCCGAGGGGAGCGGCACGCGGGATGGATCAGGTGGCGGCGGGACCGGTCGAGTCGCGCACCGTGAGCTCGGGGAGGAGGGTGAGCGGATGCCCCGGCTCGCCGCCCTCGAGCAGCTCGCGCATGCGCGTCCAGGCCTGGGCCCCGAGTTCGGCGGCCGGGACGGCGGCGGTCGTGAGCGCCGGGCTGGTGTACTGCGCGAACGGGATGTCGTCGAAGCCCACGACCGAGAGGTCGCCCGGCACGCGGCATCCGCTCGCCTGCACGGCGCTCAGCAGGCCCATGGCGACGAGGTCGTTGTAGGCGAGGGCGGCCGTCGCGCCGGACGCGAGCACGGCGGGAGCGGCCGCGGCACCGGCCTCGAAGTCGACGCCGCACGGGATCTCGGCGACGTCGGTGTCGGGGTGGTCGGCGACGAACGTGGCGATCGCCTCGAGGCGCGCGGCGTTGGCGACACTGCGCGCGACGCCGGCGAGATAGACGATGCGGCGGTGGCCGAGCCGGTGCAGGTGGGCGAGTTCGGTCGCGAGCGCGCTGCGGTAGTCGGCGCGGACCGACGGCACGTCTCCCGACGCGCGGTTGATGAGCACGACGGGGCGGAGGCCCCCGACGAGACGGTCCAGCTCGTCCTGCGGCAGCCTCGGCGAGCACAGGATGACGCCGTCGGTGCGGCGCCGGGTCGCGACGGCGAGCAGACGCTCCTCGTCGACGGACTCCGCCGAGTCGGCGACCAGCACGTGGTAGTCGTCCGCCGCCGCGGCACGGCTGAGCCCGCGGAGGATCGCCTGGAACGTCGGGTTGCCGAGGTCGGGCACCACGACCGCGACGGTCTGCGTACGTCCGAGGACGAGGCTGCGCGCGACGGGGCTCGCGGTGTAGTCCAGGGCGGCCGCGGCATCCTTCACCCGCTCCGCGAGGGCCGGGTCGACCGTGGGGTTGCCGTTCAGCGCGCGCGAGACCGTCGACAGCGAGACGCCCGCTCGTGCCGCGACGTCCGAGATCGTCACGCCCTTGGGTGGTCGAGGCATCCGCTGGTCCTTCCCGTCGGCTGGGCTCAGCCTATCCGGGCAGGAATCGTTTCCTCGGTCGCGGGGCGCGTGCGCGCACACGGCTGCGGGCGGCACGGCGGATCCGGAAACCGGACTTCTCGCGCGTTTCCGGATGCTGTCGCCCTCCGCAGTCCTCACACCGTGCGAAAGTCCGAGTTCCGGATCCAAGCTCGCGGCCGGGGTGCGCCGCGGCCGCGGCCAGGCTCAGCCGCGCGGCGGGGTGCTGCCGCGCACGATGACCTCGAGGGCGAGTGGCGGCTCGGAGGCGTCCCACTCGGGCTCGAGCGCGGCGTGAAGCGCGCGGTAGCCGAGGTCTTCGAGCGGCACGCAGACGGTGGTGAGCCCGGGGCGGACATCGCGCCCGGTGGCGATGTCGTCGAAGCCGGCGACCGCGATGTCGTCGCCCACCCGGCGGCCGGCGTCGCGAACGGCCGACATGACGCCGATCGCGACGACGTCGCTGATGCCGAAGATGAGGGTCCCGGCAGGCAGGTCGCCCGCGAGCAGCTCTTGCGCCGTCGCATAGCCCGCGTCGCGCGTGAAGCCGCCGCGGCGCACCTCCCGCACCTGGCCGCCGGCGGCGGTGAAGCCTTCGGTGAAGCCGGCGACGCGGTCGTCCGACGTGCGGATGCCCTCGGATGCCGCGACCACGATCGCGTCCCGGTACCCGAGTCCGGCGAGCTCGGTGCCGAGAGCCGCTGCTCCGCCGCGGTTGTCGACGGCGACGGAGCGGGTGTCGCCCGTGCCGGGTCCGAGCATGACGACGCGTCCGCCCATGCCCGCGAAGGCGTCGAGCTCCGACTGCAGACCGACGGCGTCCGGACCCTCGGTGCGCGAGGCGGCGAGGATGAGGCCGCGGGGGCGCTGACCGCGGAGGGCGCGCACGAGCTTGACCTCGCGCTGCGGGTCGCGCTCGGTGATCGCGATCGTGACCACGAGCCCCGCCTCGTCGGCTCCTCGTGCGACGCCCGAAGCGAGCTGGCTGAAGTAGGGGTCGGCGATGTCGGCGACGAGCAGGGCGACGATCGCCGACGTTCCTCGTGCGGTGGCCTGCGCCGAGAGGTTGGCGGTGTAGCCGAGCTTCTCGGCCGCCGCCTCGACGCGCTCACGGTAGCTCTCCGCGACCTTGCGGGTGGAGCCGTTGAGCACGCGTGACGCGGTGGCGAGCGAGACGCCCGCCTCGCGTGCGACGTCGTGCAGTGTTGACGCGCCTCGGGTCGGCGCCGATGTGTCGCTCACAGGGCTGAGTCTAGGGTGTGTGTCCGGTTTCCGGCAGGAGTCAGCAAGCGTTTTCCCCGCACTATCTGCGGGCGCCACGTCTCTGCACGATCAGCGCCGTCCAGCTCGCAGGGTCTGCACGAGGAACGCCCGCGCTTCGTCCTGCATCTCGCCGGTGAGCTCATGCCCGGCGTCGTGCCAGGTGCCGCGGTAGCGCGCGCCGAGCCGACGGCGCAGGTGGGCATCGGCATCGGTCATCCCGGCGCGGGGGAACAGCTCGTCGCGCTCGCCGAACTGCACCAGCACCTGCTGCCCGAGCGCCGCGATGTCGACGAGGTCGAACCGAGTCGCCAAGCCGGGACTGTGCAGCAGCCACGAGTGCGTCTCGAGGTAGTCCGGGATCAGCGAGGCCGAGGTCGCCATCATGCCGCCGATCGCGGCCGCCGACACGCGCTCGTCGAGAGCCGCGGCGAACAGCGCCCGCCCGCCTCCGCCCGAGAATCCGACGACGCCCAGGCGCTCCGGATCGACGCCCTCCAGACTCGCGAGGAGGTCGAGCGCCGCGAGATCGTCCGTCGCGACGGCACCCGCGAAGGTCGCGCCGAGGGCACCCGCGGCCTTGGCGAGCACTTCCTCGTGCAGGGATGAGAGCTCGTCGAAGCGCTCATCGGTCGAGAGCACCTCGCCGCGCTCGCGGTGCAGGGCGTCGAGCGCGGCGTCCAGCCGCGCCAGCCGGGGGGAAGGCGACGAGAGGTCGAAGGCCCGGCTCGCCCACGAGAACGCATCGGGGACCAGCACCGCGAAGCCGTCGCGGGCGAGGTCGTTCGCGAGCGCGCGCCCGCCGTAGATGCGGGCCCGCTGCCGGGTCGCCGACGGGTGGGGCTCGAGGCCGGTGTCGACGAGCTGCTCGGCGCCGGTCGAGCGCACCCCGCCATGCGCGTGGAGCGCCAGCACGCCGGGGAGCGGGCTGGCCTGATCACCGGCCACGGGTTCGAGAAGGAACGCGCGCGTGCGCGGACCGAACCCGACCCACCACGTCAGCTCACGCCCTCGGACGCCGTCGGCAGTCCACTCGCGCTCGAGGCGCACGTCGGTCGCCGACGCCTGCCGCACGCCGAGCACCTCGGCCAGGGCACGGCGCAGCGGATCCTGCGGCGAGACAACGGGAGCGCCCGCCAGGAACGCCGGCCAGTCGGCGTACCCGTCGAGCGCTCCCATGCTCACAGAATCGCAGGTCGTCGCCGGATGGGGAGTCGCGTCAGCCCGCGACGCGTGCGCGCAGGTGCGGCGAGACGGATGCCGCGAACCCGGCCGCCGTCCGCTGCACCGCTTCGAGCGGGTCCGTGGCCCAGATCTGCTCATTGAAGATCTCGACCTCGATGTCGCGGTCGTAGCCGGTGGCCTCGACCGCGCGGGTCAGCGACGCGAAGTCGATGACGCCGTCGCCCGGATAGTGGCGCGACAGCAGCACGTCGGCGGCGAGCGGCGTCTTCCAGTCGCACACCTGGTAGGTGGCGATGCGGCCCTCACGGCCGGCGCGTTCGATCGAGGGGAGCACCTCGGGGTCCCACCAGATGTGGAACGTGTCCACCGTCGCGCCGACGACGTCGGCGTCGAAGTCGGCCGCGATGTCGAGCGCCTGCCCGAGCGTCGAGACGACGCAGCGGTCGGAGGCGTACATGGGGTGCAGAGGCTCGATCGCGAGTGTGACACCGGCGGCCGCGGCATCCGGAACCAGCTCGCCGATCGCGTCGCGCACCCGCTCGCGCGCACCGAGGAGGTCGCGCGAGCCCTCGGGCAGACCGCCGGCGACGAGCACGAGGATCGCCGTGGACCCCTCGGCCCCCGCGGCCGCCAGGGTCGCGGCCTCTTCGATCGCGACGCGATTGTCGTCGATCGACGCACGCCGTGCCGGGCCTTCGGGCATCGTGAAGAACCCCGAGCGGCAGTGCGTGGTGAAGCGCAGGCCCGAGTCGGTCAGCATCGAGGCGGCCGTTGCGAGGCCGACCTCCTGCACCGGCTCACGCCACAGGCCGATCGCCTGAACGCCGGCCTCGGCCGTCACCCGCAGCGCGGTCGCCAGGTCGGCGTGCTTGATGGTGGCCTGGTTGATCGACAGCCGCGGATCGACGGTGCCGTGGAACGAGAAGGTCATGCGATCACCCCGGGGACGTCGATGCCGTTGTGGCGGAGCATGCCGTGCCAGCGGATCATCGCGAGCTCGGGCCGCTCGAGTGCGAGCGAGGTGTTCGCGAGCTCGACGATGCGCGACAGGTGCGGCAGGCTTCGGGCCGAGTGCAGGCCGCCGACCATCTGGAAGGCGGGCTGGTGACCGTTCAGCCATGACAGGAAGGCGACGCCGGTCTTGTAGTAGAACGTCGGTGCGGCGAAGACCTGGCGGCTGAGCTCCTCGGTGGGTCCCAGGATCTCGAGGTACCGCGCCGGATCGCCGGCGTCGAGCGCCTGGATCGCCGCCGAGGCCACCGGCGTGATCGCCGCGAACGCTCCGAGCAGCGCGTCGGAGTGCTGGCGGCTGCTCGAGGGGTCGCGATCGGGCTGGGTCGCCTCGGGCGCGTCGGCGCCGCCGATGAGCCCGACGTAGTTGAAGTCGTCGCCGGTGAACATGCGCACGCCCTCGGGGAGGCGCTCGCGCACCGACACCTCGGACGCGGCATCCAGCAGGCTCATCTTCACGCCCGCGACCTTGTCCACGTTCTCGCCGATGATCTCGAGGAGGACGGCGGAGGCCGCGCGCCAGTCGGTCGAGCCGAAGTAGCCCTCGAGAGACGGGTCGAACGCCGTGCCCAGCCAGTGCAGCACGACCGGCGAGGTGGCCGCGCCGAGCACCTCCCGGTACACGTGGCGGTAGTCGTCGGCGGATGCCGCGACCCGAGCGAGATGGCGAGACGCCATGAGGACCGGCCCGGCGCCCTGCTCCTCGGTGAAGTGCAGCTGCTCTTTATAGGCGGCGATGACCTGGTCGAGCGAGATGTGCTCCTCGTCGACGTGGTCGGTGTTGACGCCGACCACGACCGAGCCGCCCTCCTCGCGGGCGACCTGCGCCGAACGAGAGATGAGCTCGCGCGTCGCGGCGGCGTCGAGGCCCATGTTCCGCTGCGCGGTGTCCATGGCGTCGGCGACGCCGAGACCCCATGAGTACACCGCACGGCGGAAGTCGAGCGTGGCGTCCCAGTCCACGTCGGCCGGGCGGCCGGGCGTGTTTTCTGCCCAGGTCTTCGGCACGACGTGCGCGGCGGCGTAGGCCACGCGACTGCGCAGCGCGCCGGTGGGCTTGACGTAGCCGGGCGAGGCGTTGAGCTCGGCCGACGAGGTGGCGCCGTCGGCCGAGAGGAGGGTGAGATGCGGCATCCGAGGTGCTCCGATCGATCCGGCGACGTGTCAGTCGAGCGACAGCGCGGGCAGCTCGACCTTGCGGCCTTCGCGGCTGGACTGCAGGCCCGCCTCGGCGAGGAGCACGCCGCGTGCGCCCGAGAGAAGGTCGAACTCGTACTCGGTTCCCTCGACGTACGAGACGAGGAACTCCTCCCACTGCTGGCGGAAGCCGTTCTGGAACACGTCGTTCGTGGGAACCTCGGCCCAGTCGGTGTCGTAGTCGTGGTCATCGGCCAAGTCGGGGTTCCACACCGGCTTCGGGGTGGCGTTGCGGTGCTGGATCTTCGCGCCGAACAGGCCCACGACGGCCGAGCCGTGCGTGCCGTCGACGTGGAACTCCACGAGCTCGTCGCGGTTCACCCGGACGGTCCAGGAGGAGTTGATCTGGGCCACGATGTCGCCCTCGAGCTCGAAGATGCCGTAGGCGGCGTCTTCGGCGGTGGCGGTGTAGTGCTCGCCCTTCTCATCCCAGCGGTCGGCGATGTGCACGGCGGCCTGGGCGTAGACCGACTTGACCTCGCCGAAGAGGTTCTCGAGCACGTAGTTCCAGTGCGGGAACATGTCGACGATGATGCCGCCGCCGTCCTCGGCTCGGTAGTTCCAGCTGGGGCGCTGCGCGGGCTGCCAGTCGCCCTCGAACACCCAGTAGCCGAACTCGCCGCGCACCGAGAGGATGCGACCGAAGAAGCCGGAGTCGATGAGGCGCTTGAGCTTCTGCAGGCCCGGCAGGTAGAGCTTGTCGTGGACGACGCCGGTCTTGACGCCGGCGGCCTGTGCGAGCTTGGCGAGGTCGAGCGCCTCGTCGACCGTCTCGGCGGTGGGCTTCTCGGTGTAGATCGTCTTGCCGGCCGCGATCGCCTTGCGAAGCGCCGACGCACGGGCCTTCGTCACCAGGAAGTCGGCGTAGATCTCCCAGCGCGGGTCGGCGAGAGCGGCGTCGAGGTCGGTCGTGTAGTCCTCGATGCCGTGCTTGGCGGCCAGGTCGGCGAGCTTGGCCTCGCTGCGGCCGACGAGCAGCGGCTTGACGGTGACCTTGCTGCCGTCGGGCAGCTCGATGCCGCCCTGGTCGCGGATCGCCAGGATCGAGCGCACGAGGTGCTGACGGTAGCCCATGCGGCCCGAGACGCCGTTCATGATGATGCCGATCTCACGGACGCCGTTGTCGTTCGTGAGGGGGCGGGTGGCCGGGGCCGGAGCGAGCGTGTCGGTCACGGTGTTCCTTCTTTCTTCGGTCCGGCGACATCGCAGGTCGCCCGGGAGTCGGGGGCGCCTCGCTCGGCGAGGCGGTGGGTAAACGCTTTCCAATAGTGTGACACGGGTCCACGGGCTCCGCAACCGCTTTCCCATCGAGCGGGCAGAAGCTCTGCACGGTCCTACCGGCCCGCTGTCCGCTCACGCCACATCGACCGTTGATCGATGCCGGCGCCGTCGAGCGCGCACAGGGCCCCGCTCGCGGCCGCCAGGCGGGCGGCGGCCTCCTCCGGAAGATGGACGCCGGTGTCGGTTCGCAGCGGGAGAAGGTAGAGCTCCACCCGGGATCCCGGAACGACGCCGAGGTCGCGCAGGTTGGCGGTCAGGTCGGAGCCGTCCCAGAATCGATCGGTCACGGTCGCGCCGTCCACGCGCAGCTGCGCGACGTCGCCTGCCCAGCGCACCCGCAGCATCGCATCGTCGCCCGCCCACTCGGGCACGATCAGGCGATGGATCGCGGCGTGCGCCTCGAGGACGGCGTCGTCGGGAGCGGCTTGCCGGCCATCGCCCGAACCGTAGTCTCCGGTCGGCGTCGAAGGCTCTCGCACGCGCTCGACGGGGACGGATGCCGCGACCGCCGTCCCCTCGACGTGCTGCCAGTCGAGGGACTGCCACTGCCCGCGGGTGTATTCGCGCACGTCGGGGCGCTCGCCGCCGGTGCGCACCGAGACCCGGCCCGCGGCATCCCACGTCACTTCGTCATCGGTCAGGATCAGGCGGCGCCCGCCCGCGTGGGCGCCGACGACCCACACGCGCCCGGCGTCTTCGGCGGCCAGGACGAGCACATCGACTCGCCCGCCGTCGGCTGTCTCGAGCGGCACCGGCTCACGGTCGGGGGCGATCCGGTGAACGCGACCGTCGTGCGCGATCTCGACGGGCACGCCGGGCGTCTCGAGGAGCACCAGCGTCGCGATGTTCTGCTCAGGCTCGCCTTCGGCCCGGCCGGGCAGAACGGTGAGGGCGGATGCCGTCGCCCAGTCGATCCGGACGCCGCCGATGTCGAGCCCGATCGGCCACGACGCCAGGGTGCCGGCAGCGATGTCGACGGGCCGGGACGGGAGTCGCACCGTCCCGTTCTCGGTGTCGAGCTCGAACTGCGCACCCTGGTACGACGGCAGGGGCTCATGGGGCTGGTGCCATCCGATGAAGAGGAAGCCCGACCCGTCGAGGGCGCGCACCGACCAGCGGAGGGTCTGGGAGTCCTCCACGCCGTCGGGCCGCGTGTCGGGGAAGTGGGCGGGCAGGGGCGCCAGCCGCTCCCCGAACGCCTCGATGAAGGCATGCTGCACCCGCAGCGCGGCGTGGCTCGGCGCCGTGCGACCCGCCTCTCCGATGGGCGCGTGGAAGTCGTAGCTGTGGCGCGTCATGTCGTTCGGGTAGCCGGTCGCCTGGGACTCCTCCAGATCGGCCCCCGGATTGATGCCGCCGGCGTACATGTAGTACCCCTGCCACGCCGAGCCGCTGCCGAGCTTGGCGTGGGCGACCGCGGCGATGTCGAGCGCACGCGGACGCGGACGCCGATGGTAAGCGGTCGCCATGCCGCCGCCGAGCTCACAGGTGGCCGCGGGGAACCACGGCGAGAGCTCGGCCCGCCGGCCCGCGTCCTCCCCGCGCACGTCGGCGCCGATGCCCGGGTCGTCCCACCGGTCCGAGAAGAAGTAGTGCGCGCGGAAGGTCGGGTCCCAGGGCTCTGCGGGGTCGACCCAGAATCCGTCGCCGTAGCCGCCCCACAGCGGCAGCACCTCGGGATCGGGGAGCGCGGCGCCGCCCCACGCGGTCGCGGTCCACAGCGGCGCCGACAGGCCGGCCTCGCGGGCGAGGCGCTTGAGCGTCAGCAGGTGGTCGGGCTGGTCGTACAGCTCGTTTTCGAGCTGGATGGCGAGAACCGCCGCGGGGGTGCCGCGTCCGTCGAGTGCGGCGGCGATGCGGCCGAACCACGTGCGCACCAGGTCGAGGTAGGCGGGATCATCGGTGCGATGCCGCACCGGGGCCTGCTGCACCCAGTCGGGGAAGCCGCCGTTGCGCACCTCGCCGTGGATCCAGGGGCCGATGCGCAGCACGAGCTCGAGGCCCTCCGATCGCACGGCGTCGACGAATGCTCCCAGGTCCCGTCCGCCCTCGAAGCGCACCTCGCCGCGCACCGGCTCGTGGTGGATCCACGGCACGTAGGTCGAGACGACCGAGACGCCGCCGGCGCGCATGAGCCGCAGACGGTCGACCCAGCGCTCGCGGCGCACGCGGGTGTAGTGCAGCTCGCCCGACACCGGCAGCCAGGGGCGCCCGTCGCGAAGCAGCGCTCGGCTGGTCACCTCGAGGCCGGGGCGCTGGTCCTCGTCGTTGCCCATCCGCGGTCGGCGCACCTCGCCGGTCGCACCGCCGAGGCGCACGCGCAGCGCCGGTGCCGCAAGGGCTGGAGGAGATGTCACGGGCGGAGGACCGGATCGGGTCCTCGCGTCCTCCCTCGGTGGCATGTCCTCCGCTCGTGACATCGCGCTCACGCGAGCCGCACCGCGGCCCAGGAGACGGCGGGCAGGGCGATCGACAGGGCGGAGGAGTCGACGGATGCCTCGGCCCGCCGCACGCCGACGCGCTCGGGGTCGTCGAGGGTGTTGGCCGCGTACAGGTCCTCCTCGTGGAGGAGGTGCGTCTCGACGACCTCCAGCTCGCGACCCAGGGCCGTCAGGAGCGGTTCCAGGTCGACGCGGAGGGTCGCGGCATCCGTCGTCGAACGGTTGACCACGAAGAGCGACACCCCGTCGTCGTCGATGGTCGCGACGGCGTTGACGGTCGCGACGTCGCCGAGCGTCTCACTCGCGAACGTCGCGGCCTGGACGGGAACCCGCACCGCCCGGCCCTGTGCGAGCCGCGACGTTATCGAGAAGGGGAAGAAGGTGGTCTGCCGCCACGCCGGACCGCCGGGCTCGGTCATGATCGGCGCGATGACGTTGACCAGCTGAGCGAGCGAGGCCGAGCGCACGCGGTCGGCGTGCTGCAGGAGCGTGATCAGCAGATCGCCGAAGACGACCGCGTCGAGGGCGTGGTACTGGTCTTCGAGCAGTCGCGGCGCGACGGGCCACGCCCCGCCCTTGAACTCGTGCCCCGATTCCGTGCCGTCCTCTTTGTGGAGGTACCAGATGTTCCACTCGTCGAACGAGACCATGATGCGCTTGTCGCTCTTCTTGGCCGCCGCGACGCTGTCGGCGATCGTCACGACCTCCTCGATGAACTTCGCCATATCGACGCCCGAAGCGAGGAACTCCTGCGCGTTGCCGGCGTGCTCCTGGTAGTAGGAGTGGCACGAGATGAAGTCGACGTCGTCGAACGTGTGCTCGAGCACCTGCCGCTCCCACGAACCGAAGGTCGGCATGCCGCGGCCGGACGAACCACAGGCCACCAGCTCGACGCCGGGGTCCAGCATCCGCATCGCCTTCGCGGTGCGCGCGGCGAGCTTGCCGTAGTCGTCCGCGTCGAGGTGACCCAGCTGCCAGGGGCCGTCCATCTCGTTGCCGAGGCACCACATCGTCACGCCGAAGGGCGTCGGGCGGCCGTTGGCGGCGCGGCGATCAGTCCAGGCCGTCTGCGCGTCCGAATTGGCGTACTCGAGAAGGTCGAGGGCTTCCTGGGTGCTGCGCGTGCCCAGGTTCACGGCGAGCATGAGGTCGCTGCCCACACGGTCGAGCCAGGCCTGGAACTCGTGCAGGCCGACCTCGTTCGTCTCGGTCGAGTGCCACGCCAGGTCGAGGCGGCGCGGTCGCTCTTCCCGGGCGCCGATGCCGTCCTCCCACCGGTAGCCCGAGACGAAGTTGCCGCCCGGATACCGGATGGTCGAGACGCCGAGCTCCTTGACGAGCTCGACCACGTCGGTGCGGAAGCCGTCCTCGTCGGCGGACGGATGCCCCGGTTCGAAGATCCCGTCATAGATGTGGCGTCCGAGATGCTCGACGAACCCGCCGAACAGCCGCCGGTCGATCTCGGCGATCTCGAAGTGCGGGTCGAGGCGGGCGGCGGCGTCGGTCATGAGGGTCCTCGGTTGTCGGCGGGCAGTCCGCGGTCAGGGGCAGGGGTGGCAGGAACGGAGGAGATCGCACGAGCGGAGGACGGGAACGGGAAGATCGGTCCTCCGCTCGCGCACATCTCCTCCGGTCGTACCGGGATCAGCGGGCGGGGACAGCGCCGGCGGCGGTGACGGATGCCGCGGCCTCGTCACCGGCGGACGGCTCGAGCACGCCTGCCGCCGCTCGGGACGCGACGGGGGCGGTGACGAAGGCAACGCCCTGCGATTCGAGCACCACGTGCTGGATGTGGGCGCCGGTCTCGGCATCCGTCCCCTCGATCGCGATCTCGACGCGGTCGTCGCCGTGGTTGATGAGAGTCACGAGGTCTCCGCGGCGCGCGGCTTCGACGCCGGCCGGCAGCGCATCGATGACCGGGCGGACACCGGATGCCTCGACCACTGCCGCGACGACGGCATCGAGTCCCTCGGCTACGGGCTGGGTCGCGACGTACCAGCCTTCGCCGGCGCCGTGGGCGTGGCGGGTCAGCGCGGGGGAGCCCGCCGTGAGGCCGGTCTCGAAGGTCGCGATCACGCTCGCCCCCACCGCATGCACCCGCTCGGCCACGATCCCCCCGGGAAGCGACGCGCCGCGCAGGTCGAAGGTCACGGTGCCGCCGGCGCCCGCCGCGCGCACGGTCTGGGCGCCGACGCCGGTGCCGCCCGTGCTGACCCCGCCGAGGGCGCCGAAGTCCTCGAACCGCACGCCGAGCAGCGGCCCGAGCTGCGTGAGGAAGCCGCCCGAGCGGAACTGGTCGTGGGTGTCGACGATGTCGCTGAAAGGCCCGGCCAGCAGGGTGCCGCCGCCCTCGACGAACCGCGAGAGCGCGGCCGCGCCCTCGTCGCGCAGCAGGTACAGCACCGGGGCGACGGCGAGGTCGTAGCCCTCGTCGACCTCTTCGGGCCCGATGACGTCGACCTGGATGTTGCGGGCGTGGAAGGCGCCGTACCACTCGAGCACGAGAGCGAGGTAGTCGATCTCGATGGGGTGATCGCGCTCCTCGACCGCCCACCAGCTCTCCCAGTCGAACACCAGCGCCACCCGGGCGTCGCGCCCGGGCGCCGGAAGATCGCCGAGCGCGGCCAGCCGGGCGCCGAGGTCGGTCACCGCGTCCCACGTCCGGGTCCCGGTGCCCGCGTGCGGCAGCATCGCGGAGTGGAACTTCTCGCTGCCCGCGCGCGACTGCCGCCATTGGAAGAACATGATGCCGTCGGCACCGCGCGCGATGGACTGCGCGGTCTCGGCCAGGAGCGCGCCCGGGCGCTTGCCCGGGTTCGACGGCCGCCAGTTGACGGCATCCGTCGCCTGTTCCCACAAGAGCCACGGCGTGCCGCGCTTCAGCGAGCGCACGAGGTCGCGCTGGAATGCGGCATCCCGCACCCGATTCGGGTTGGTCGGATCGGGGTAGCAGTCGTCGGCGATGACGTCCATGAACGGAGCCCATCGCCGGTAGTCGGCGGGCTTGAACGGGCCCATGAAGTTCGTCGTGATCGGCTGCGTGGCGCCGGCGGCGAGCAGGATCTCGCGCTCCATGAGGTAGCACTCGAGGAGCATGTCCGACGTGAAGCGCCGGTAGTCGAGCATCGACGACGGGTTGTGGCTGTAGGGCGCGAGGCGCGGCGGGAAGATCTCGTCGAACGACCCGTAGCGCTGCGACCAGAAGCTCGTGCCCCAGGCGTCGTTGAGCACGTCGATCGAGGCATAGCGGCTCTGCAGCCACACGCGGTAGGCGTCGCGGGCCGAGTCGGAGAAGTCCATCGGAAGGTGGCAGCCGAACTCGTTGCCGACGTGCCACATGACGACGGCGGGGTGGTGCGCGTAGCGCTCGGCGAGCCGCCGCACGAGCTCGCCCGCGAGGCGCCGGTACGTCGGCGACGAGGGGGCGAAGTGCTGCCGGCTTCCGGGCCAGTACGACGCGCCGTTCTCATCGGCGGGCAGCGTCTCGGGATAGCGCGCGCTGACCCACGGCGGCGGCGAGGCGGTCGCCGTGGCGAGATTGACCTGCACTCCACCCGCCTGGAGCTTCTCGATCACGGTGTCGAGCCACGCGAAGTCCCACACGTCCTCGGAGGGCTGGATGCGCGACCAGGCGAAGATGCCCAGGCTGACGATGTTGACGCCGGCCTGCTGCATGAGGCGGACGTCCTCGTCCCACACGTCTGCGGGCCACTGTTCGGGGTTGTAATCGGCGCCGTACAGCACGGTCATGCTCCTGGAGTTCGGGGAGGGCGGGGCCCGGGAATTCGGGATGGCTGCGCAGGGCTG
>NZ_CAJF01000052.1 GCF_000304335.1 Microbacterium yannicii PS01
GGGGCATGACGCTGCCGCTTCCCGCGGCGACGACCACCGAACCGCTCGGCCCGCAGGCGCTCGCTCGGACGCCGGCTCCGGCATCCGCCCCCGCCGTCCGCTCGGCCACGGCGACTGTCACGGCGACCGCCACCGCGCCGGCATCGACCACCGCGCCGGCGACCGTCGCCTTCGCCGGCGACCACGGCGTTCCCGAGGACATCGACGCCACCCGGCTCACCGCGGCCGTCCCGCCGCCCGCGCAGCGCGCGGCGCTGTACCCCGAGGCGCCCGTCCTGGCGGTGCTGACGTGGGACGACGGCACGCGCATGGCGGTCTACGGCCGCACCCTGTACGGGCGGAACCCCGCGGCCACCGCCGGCGCGGTGGCGATCCCGGTGCGCGACGAGACCCTCTCGCTGTCGAAGACGCACTTCGAGGTCGGCGGCGACGCCGACGGCGCGTGGATCGTCGACCGCCACTCGACGAACGGCACCGTCCTGGTGCGCGACGGGAGCCGGATCCCGCTCGTGCCCGGACTGCCGACGAGCCTGCGCACCGGCGACCGCCTCGAGTTCGGCGACCGCACCGCGGCCGTGGGCGAGGCGTGATGAGCCCCGAGAGCGGACCGATCACGGTGGTCGTCGGGGCGGCGACCGATCCGGGCCTGCGCCGCCGCATCAACGAGGACTCGTTCATCGCCGACGCGCCGCTGTTCCTGGTGGCCGACGGCATGGGCGGCCATCACGCCGGCGAGATCGCCAGCGCCACCGTCGTCGACGAGTTCGCCCGGCTCGCGGGCCGGTCCAGCCTCACGATCGACGAGGTGCACGCCGCGGTGGCGGCGGCGCGCCGCCGGGTCGTCGCGCTGCCCACCGGTCAGGGTGCCGGCGCCGGCACCACGCTTGCCGGCGTCGTGATCGCCGACGTCGACGGGGAGGGCTACTGGCTCACCGTCAACCTCGGAGACTCGCGCACCTACCGCCTGAGCGGCGGAGAGTTCGAGCAGATCAGCGTCGATCACTCCGTCGTGCAGGAGCTCATCGACAGCGGCGAGCTCGAGGCGCACGCGGCCCAGCGCGATGCGCGCCGCAACGTCATCACGCGGGCGATCGGCGCCGGCAGCGACGGCGAACCGGACTACTGGCTGCTGCCGGCGGAGGCCGGCGACCGCATCCTGGTCTGCTCCGACGGGCTGTCGGGCGAGCTCGAGCACGACGCACTGCACGCGATCCTCCTCGCCGAGACCGAGCCGCAGGCGGCGGCGACGCGCCTCGTCCACGAGGCGATGGTGCGGGGCGGGCGCGACAACATCACGGCCATCGTGGTGGACGCGATCGCGGTGCGCACGCGTGGCAGCGGTTCGTGGGAGAGTGATACGGTTCCGGCGGGCGCCCCTGTCGACGAGATCGACGGTGACACGCTCCCGCGGGCGATCGCCTCAGGAGGATTCTGAATGCCGACGCTGTACGCACCGGGTGAGACCCCGGTAGCCGTCACGCCGCGCGGGTTCGTGGTCCTCGATCCCGAGACGCCGCACACCCTCGCGGCCCGCATCCGCGCCCTCGTCGCCGACGGCCGCGGCCTCGGCGGCGTGATCGAGGCCCTCACCGGCGCCTACGGCACATCGCTGACGGCCATCCCCCCGTTCGGCGTCGCGCTCGCCGACGGCGGCGGCGCGGTACGGATCGCCGCCCGCGGCGACATCGCCTTCGACGTCGATGCGACCGCTCCCGAGCGGGTGTCGGGCGCCGGCGTCACGACCTGGACCGAGCGCCTCGTGCCGGGGGCGACGCGCGTCACCTTCGCCACCGCCGACGCGCTCCCGGCCGAGCTGCCGGCGATCGACGCGGTCGTGCTCGCCGCCGTCGTCGAGTGGGACGTCGTGGAACGGGATGCCGCGGCCCCGCGCCCGTCGACGGGAGCCGTGGGCCCTGCCGCCGCCGTCGTGCCCGGTGAGTCCGCGCCCCCGGCCACGCTCGAGGTCGAGCCGGCGCCGCCGGCCGAGGAGCCCGCCGCGGCCGCCGAGGACGAGTCCGCCGTCGATCCCGAGCCCGCCGTCGAGGCCGCCGACGAGCGTTCCGAGCCCACGGAGCCCAAGCCCGCGGAGCTCGAGCCCACGGAGCCCGAGCCCTCATCGGCGCCCGCACCGGCGATACCTGATGCCGCGGTTCCGAGGGCCGCGACACCCCCGGTGGGCTCGGCGGCGGCATCCGTCCCCGCCGCTGCGCCCGCCCCGATGCTCATCGACTCGAACGCCGTGCTCTCGCTCACCGAGACGCTCCTGCCCGCCGATTCCACGATCGCCGGCCACACCGACCGGGGTGGAGACCACCCGGGCGAGGGCGGGTCTGGCGCCGGCTCAGCCAGTCCGCTCGCCGGGAATCCGGACGACGCCGAAGAGCCGTGGGCGGCGACCGTCGTGCGCGGCGGAAACGACACGGCGGGCGCACCGGCGGCGCCCGAGATCGCGGGCGACCACGACGGCGAGACCATCTCGCTCGCTCAGGCACGCGCGCTGCGCGGCGGCACCGACCCGTCGACGGGCCCGTCCTCGACCCGCCCGGCAGGCCCCGGCACGGCCTCGCCGATCACGTCGCCCCTCGCCCCGCCGCGGCCGCCCGCGCCGGGCCGGGTCCGGCTCTCGACCGGCCAGGTGGTCACGCTGGACCGGACGATCGTCATCGGCCGGCGACCGCGGTCCACCCGCGTGTCGGGCACGGACCTTCCGCATCTCGTGGCGGTCGACAGCCCCCAGCAGGACATCTCGCGCAGCCACGTCGAGCTGCGGGCCGAGGGCGAGAGCATCGTCGCGACCGATCTGCGCACCACGAACGGCACCACCCTCCTGCGCGCCGGAAGCGAGCCGATGCGGCTGCACCCCGGCGAAGGCACCGTGGTAGTGCCCGGCGATGTGCTCGACCTCGGCGACGGGATCACCGTCGCGATCGAGGCGGTGTCGTGAGCACCAAGCGCGCGCCCATGGCGCCGCCCGACCTTCCCGGGTTCACCTACGTCGATGTGCTCGGGTCGGGCGGATTCGCCGACGTGTACCTGTACGAGCAGCAGCTGCCCAAGCGCCGGGTCGCGGTGAAGGTGCTGCTCACCGACCGCATGTCCAGCGGATCGGTCGAGGAGTTCACCGCCGAGGCCAACGTCATGGCGATGCTGTCCACCCACCCCGCGATCGTCACGATCTACCAGGCCGGCGTCGCGCGCGACGGGCGCCCGTACCTCGTGATGGAGTACTGCCCCAAGCCGAACCTGCAGGTGCGGTACCGGCGCGAGCCGTTCTCGATCGCCGAGTCGCTGCGCGTCGGCGTGCAGGTCGCAGCGGCGGTCGAGACCGCGCACCGCGCGGGCGTGCTGCACCGCGACATCAAGCCGGCGAACATCCTCGTCACCGAGTACAACCGGCCCGCCCTCACCGACTTCGGCATCGCGTCGACCACGAGCGCGGCGGCCGAATCGGCCGGCCTGTCGATCCCGTGGTCGCCGCCGGAGTCCTTCGCCGACGTGCCCCGCAGCGACCCGCGGTCCGACGTCTACGCGCTCGGGGCGACCGTCTACACCCTGCTGGCCGGTCATTCGCCGTTCGAGATCGCCGGCCAGCGAAACAGCGCCGCCGAGCTGATCCACCGCATCGAGACGGTGCCTCTCCCCTCGCTCGGCCGCGCGGACGTGCCGGCGTCGCTGCAGCGGGCCCTCGAGCGCGCGATGGCGAAGCCGTCGGCCGACCGCTACGAGAGCGCGCTGGCCTTCGCCCGGGCCCTCCAGACCGTTCAGATCGAGCTCTCGCACTCCGTCACGGCCATCGACATCCTCGATGACCACGTGCCCGAGGACGTCGAGCAGGACGAAGACGACGGCCTGACGCGCGTGCGCGGCGTCGTCAGCATCAGCCCCGAGACCAACCCCGCCGCCGGCCTCACGCGCCCGTCGGCGAAGACCGCGCCGAGCGGCGCCGGAGGCGCTTTCGCCCCGACGGCACCGACTGCGGGATGGGGCACGACCGGCACGGTGCCGGCCGGCGGCGGACCCGGAGTCGACACCTCGGCCTCGGATCCCGCCGAGTTCGAGACGGTGCTCCGGGGCACGCCACAGGTCGCGCCCGCGGCGTCGCCGATGAACGCGCCGGCGGAGATGACGGATGCCGCGGACCAGACGATCCTCCGCGCGCCGGCGTTCGCGCCCGAGCCGGCAGGTCCCCCCGCGGAGCAGGCCGCTCCCGCTCCTCCCCGCCGTCTCCGGCTGTGGATCGGGCTCGGCGCGGCGGCGCTCATCATCGTCGCGATCATCGTGGGCGTCTCGCTGCCGGGAATGCTCGGGGGCACACCCCAGAAGACGCCGGTCGCCGGCGAGACGTCGAAGCCGCAGGATCCGATCTCGGCGATCGTGCCCGCGCCGGAGGCGATCACGGGCGCCCCGGTCGACGGCGGCGTCCGGTTCACCTGGACCAATCCCGACCCGCAGGAGGGCGACCGGTACCTGTACGGCGTCGTCGCCCTCGCCGACACCGAGCCCGACCTCACGCCGGTCACCGAGGCCGAGGTGACGGTCCCGGCGACGGCGGGCGGCCAGACCTGCATCGACCTGGTGCTGGTGCGCCAGAACGGCAGCTCGTCCGACACCGTCCGGGGGTGCACGCCGTGACCACGCGGACGGCCGACGAGCTCACCGTCGAGTTCGCCGGCGAGGAGTTCGCGGTCGAGCCGGGGACGGTGTTCTCCGTCGGCCGCGAAGGCGATCTGGCGATCGACGACAACCTCTTCCTGCACCGCAACTTCCTGACGATCCAGAACGTCGACGGTCTGTGGCTGCTGTCCAATGTCGGCACCCGGCTGTCGGCGACCGTCACCGACTCGGGCGGACGCGTGCAGGCGTGGCTCGCGCCCGGCGCCCGGCTGCCGCTGGTGTTCGCGTCGACCTCGGTCATCTTCAGCGCCGGTCCGACGACGTACGAGCTGACGATCCACGCGGCCGAGCCGACGTTCCGTGACACGCAGCCCGAGTCGGAGAACGACGACGGCCTGAGCACGATCGGCGACGTGCCGCTCACCCACAGCCAGCGGCTCATGATCCTCGCGCTCGCCGAGCCGGTGCTGCGCCGGGAGGGCACCGGGATGAGTGAGCTGCCGACGTCGGCCCAGGCCGCGGAGCGCCTCGGGTGGACGCTGACGCGCTTCAACCGCAAGCTCGACAACGTGTGCGACAAGCTCGACCGCATCGGCGTGCCTGGCATGCGCGGCGGAGTGCGCTCCTACGCCACCAACCGTCGGGTGCGGCTGGTCGAGCACGCCATGGCCGCGCGGCTCGTCACCCGCGAGGACCTGCCGCTGCTCGACCAGGAGCACAACGACGACAACGCCTGACCCCCTGAGCTTGTCGAAGGGCGGTCCCTGAGCCCGGAAGCTCCACGGTCCCTGAGCCTGTCGAAGGGTCAGCGCCCGGCGTCGTAGAGGTGCCGGCCGCCGTGGCTGACGACCTTCACCACGACGCCCCGCCGGTGCAGTTCAGCGACCGTGCGGGTCTCCTCGTCGATGTCACGGCCCAGAGCGTGCACGTTCGCGACCACGAGCACGTCGCCGCGGCGCAGGGTGCCGAACAGGCGGACCAGGCGCTCCTCCCACGACTCGAGCGTCTCGGGTGCCGGGTGCCGGAACCCGTCGATCGGCACGCCGAAGCGCGAGAGGTCGTCGCGCTGCTCGACGACCGACGGCATGTCGTCGCGCGAGATCACGAGTCCGACCAGGCGCGAGCCGACGGGACGGGCGCGCCACCAGTTGCGGTCCTGCTGCATCTCGGTGAAGCACTTCGGGCACTCGGCCGCCGGGTGCGGCAGGTGCAGCGGGCTGGTGTCGGCGGAGGCCTCGTCCCCCGCCATCGCGGTGGTCGTGACCTGCGTTGCCTCGCTCATGTCAGCCGCCCCTTCGCTGCGTCCGTGCTCCCCGAACCCATTCTCTCCCGAGATCGCCCGCTCGTGTGCCGGCGGACACCCGTCAGTCGTCGCCGAGCCGCAGCTCGAGGCTCAGCTGGTCGGCGTCGAGCTCGGCCAGTGCGTGACGCAACGCGGGCGTGCTGTAGCCGCCGCCCGACGACAGCTCGTTGAGCCGCACGCGCATCGCGGCGATCATCGCCAGGCGAAGCTCGAGCAGGCCGTTCACCGACGCGGTCACCTCGTCGTCGGGCGGTTCGAGGTACCGCTCCTCGACCCGCTGCAGGACCTCGGCGGGGAAGGGCGATCCGTCGCGCCGCCGCAGTGTGGCCTCCGAGAGGGCGGAGACCGCGGCATCCCGCAGTTCCTCGTCGAGTGCCGTCTGCTCGGCGTGGTCGAGGTGATCGGCATCGGACCGGTCGATCCGCAGCAGCCGCACCAGCCACGGCAGGGTGAAGCCCTGCAGCATGAGGCTGCCCGCGGCGACCGCGAAGGCGATGAACACCAGCAGTGCGCGGTCGTCCGTCTCATCGCGGGGCAGGGTCTGTGCGGCCGCGAGCGTGACCACGCCGCGCATGCCCGCCCAGACGATGATGGCGCCGTGCCGGAAGTCGAGCGGCGAGGCCTGGTAGTAGTTCAGGTCGCCCAGCGCCCTGCCGACCCGGTGCCGCATCGAGGCGAGGCGGCGCTGCGTTCGCGGGTCGTCTGGATCCGGTGCCTGCTGCGTCCTCAGCTCGAGCCGTCGTCGCCGGCCCGCGAGGCGGCGTGCGGCGCGACCCGTCGGGGGATCAGATGCCGCAGCCCCGGTCTGCGGCAGCGCGGGGTTCGCGTCACCCGTGGCCATCGCATCGATGGTGGCGCTGATCGCCTCGAGCCGCTCACGCTGCCGGCCCCGTGCCCTCCGTGCCTGCGCCCACACCAGCACCGACACGTAGGCGGCGCGCACGCCGAGGACGATCGCGAGCGCCCCCGCGGCGATGCCGAGCCCGGTGCCGAGCCCGTTGTGGTCCTCGATGTTCTCGGCGACGATCGCCGAGAGCTCGAGGCCCATCACGAGGAACACCGCGCCTTCGAGGACCAGCTCGACCGTGCGCCAGTTGTGCTCGTCCGACATCCGCTGCTCGGGGGTGAACCAGCGGGCCGCGCCCTGGCCGGTGACGATCCCGGCCACGACGGCGGCGACCAGGCCCGACCCGCCGAGCTCCTCGGTGGGCAGGTAGGCGACGAAGGGGACGACGAACCCGACGGCGGTGGTCGCCGCCGAATGCCCGATGAGGGCGCGCAGCCGCAGGTTGAGGTATCCGACGAGCGCGCCGACCACGACGGCGACCAGCACGCCCCACGCGAAGGCGGGGAGGAATCCGAGCCCGAGCCGCTCGTCGCCGGCGAGTCCGGTGGTTCCCACGGCGGCCGCCGCGATCATCGTGCGCAGCAGCACCAGGGCGGTGGCGTCGTTGAGCAGGCTCTCGCCCTCGAGCATCGTGACGACGCGGCGCGAGACGCCGAGGCGTTTCACGATCGATGTGGCCACGGCATCCGTCGGGCTGAGGATCGCGCCGAGCGCGACCGCGATCGCGGGATGGATGCCGGGGATCACGGCCAGGAAGAAGAACGCGAGTGCGACCGAGCTCAGGATCACCAGAACGAACGACAGGCCGGCGATAGGACCGAAATCGCGCCGGAACTCGATCGCCGGCAGCGCCACGGCCGCGGAGTACAGCAGGGGCGGCAAGACCCCGACGAGGATCCATTCGGGGTCGATCTCGGGCACCTCGACGAAGGGCAGCAGACTGACCACACCGCCGATCAGCAGCAGCACGAGAGGTCCCGCGATGCCCACCTTCGGCGCGACCGCGGTCGCAAGCGCGATCACCACGATGGCGCCGATCAGGAGGATGAGCAGTTCCATGCGCGGCTACAGCACTCCGAGGGCGCGAACCGCGTCGCGCTCGGCGGCGAGCTCGGCCACAGAGGCGTCCAGCAGTCGCCGCGCGCGGTCGTCGAGGTCGAGGCCCTCGACGATGCGATACCCCTCGCCGTCGCCGCGCGAGATCACCGGGAACGAGCACACGAGCCCCTCCGGCACGCCGTACTCGCCGCGAGAGACCACGGCGGCCGACGTCCAGCCGCGGCGGGTGCCGAGCTGCTCGTCGCGCACATGATCGATGGCGGCATTGGCGGCGGAGGCGACCGACGACGAGCCGCGCACCTCGATGATCTCGGCGCCTCGCTTGGCCACCCGCGGGATGAAGGCGTCGTCGAGCCAGGCCGACGCGGCTTCGCTGCCGCCTAGGCGCTCCGCGAGAGCTTCGAGCAGCGACCGGCCGTCGGCCAGGATCCCGTGCGCGACGTCGGGGAACTGGGTCGCGGAGTGGTTGCCCCAGATGATCACGTCCGCGATGTCGCCGGGACTGACCTCCAGGGCAGCGGCCAGCTGCCCCACGGCGCGGTTGTGATCCAGTCGCGTGAGGGCGGAGAAGCGGTCGGCGGGGAGGGACGGATCAGCGGATGCCGCGGCGATGAGCGCGTTCGTGTTGGCGGGATTGCCGACCACGACCGCTCGCACGTCGTCGGCGGCGACCGCTCCGATCGCCGCTCCCTGCGGTCCGAAGATGCCGGCGTTGGCCGCCAGGAGGTCGGCGCGCTCCATGCCCGGTCCGCGCGGGCGTGCTCCGACGAGGAGCGCGATGCTCGTGCCGTCGAACGCGGTCAACGGGTCGTCGGTCACGTCGACGTCACGCAGCAGCGGGAACGCGCCGTCCTGCAGCTCGAGCGCGGCACCCTCAGCGGCGCGCATCCCCTGTGGGATCTCGAGGAGGCGCAGCCGCACCGGGCGGTCGGGCCCGAGCATGTCGCCGGCCGCGATGCGGAACAGCAGCGCGTAGCCGATCTGCCCGCCCGCACCCGTGATGGTCACCGTCGTGGGTTCGCTGGCCATAGGCAGAGCCTATTCCTCTCGCCGCAGTCAAGCCGGGGGCGTCGGGCCTGTCGGAACGTGACCCTGCGGGGTGCGGAGGGTACCGTGACTGCATGACGTTCAATGAGAACGCCAGTGTCGGGGGGAGTTCGGCACGGCGACGCGGACGAGGCGCGGCGGTCGCCGGCGGCGGTATCGCCGGCCTCGGCGCCATCGCCGTGCTGCTGTTCCAGCTGTTCACGGGCACAGACATCTCGTCCATCGTGCCGGGCATCTCGCAAGGCGGCGGAGAGACCGGCGGCGGGGAGTCGGTCATCGAGAACTGCCAGACCGGCGCCGACGCGAACACGCGCGACGACTGCCGGCTCGCAGCCGGCCAGCTCGCTCTCGACCAGTACTGGCAGAGCGAGATGGAGGGCTACCGCCAGCCGCAGCTCATCATCGTCGACGGCTCGACCGGCACGCAGTGCGGCACCGCGTCGAATCAGACCGGTCCCTTCTACTGCCCGCCCGAGCAGACCGTCTACGTCGACCCCACGTTCTTCTCCCTTCTTCGCGAGCGCTTCGACGCGACCGCGGGACCGCTCGCTCAGCTCTACGTGCTGGCCCATGAGTACGGGCACCACGTGCAGAACATCGCCGGCTACATGGAGGAGTACCCGAACAACGGGACGGGACCCGACAGCAACGGCGTGCGCATGGAGCTGCAGGCGGACTGCTTCGCGGGTGCCTGGGTCGGCGACATGACCGAGCAGGTCGACGAGAACGGCGTGCCGTACCTGCAGGCGCCGACGCAGCAGCAGATCGCCGACGCGATCAACGCCGCGCAGACGGTGGGCGACGACCACATCCAGCGGGAGTCCGGGGGCGCGGTCAACCCGGAGTCCTGGACCCACGGCTCGAGCGAGCAGCGGCAGCGCTGGTTCGAGACCGGATATCAGCAAGGCACGGGCGCGTGCGACACGTTCGCCGTTCCCGGGGGCAGCCTGTGAACGAGCATCTCGACGACATCCTCTATCCCCCGATCGAACCGTACGAGACCGGCGAGCTGATCGCCGGTGAAGGCAACCGCCTCTACTTCGAGCAGAGCGGCAACCCGGACGGCAAGCCGGTGGTGTTCCTCCACGGCGGTCCGGGCGCCGGCACCTCGCCCTGGCACCGGCGCTTCTTCAACCCCGAGGTCTACCGCATCGTGCTGCTCGACCAGCGCGGCTGCGGGCGCTCGACGCCGCATGCCGGCGAGCCCGATGCGGACCTGCGCCACAACACGACATGGCACCTCGTGGCCGATGTCGAACTGCTGCGCAAGAACCTCGGCATCGACAAGTGGCAGGTCTTCGGCGGCTCCTGGGGGAGCGCGCTGGCGCTGGCCTACGCGCAGGCGCACCCTGCCGCGGTGAGCGAGCTGGTGCTGCGCGGCATCTTCACGCTGCGCCGCCACGAGCTGGAGTGGTTCTACGAGGGCGGCGCCTCGGCGATGCTGCCCGACCTGTGGGAGGAGTTCCTCGCCCCGATCCCGGTGCTCGAGCGCGCCCGGCTCATCGAGGCGTACCACCGGCGGCTCTCCGATCCCGATCCCGAAGTGCACACCCCGGTCGCGATCGCGTGGTCGCGGTGGGAGGCTTCGTCGCTCACGCTCCTGCGCGACCCCGAGCTCATCGAGGCGATGACCGAACCCCGGGCGGCCGTGGCGTTCGCCCGCATCGAGAACCACTACTTCCTCAACGGCGGCTGGTTCGACGAGGGGCAGCTCATCGCCGGGGTGGACGCGATCCGGCACATTCCCGCTGTGATCGTCCAGGGTCGCTACGACACGTGCACGCCGCCGATGACCGCGTGGGACCTGCACCGGGCGTGGCCGGAGGCCGAGTTCACGATGGTGCCGGATGCCTCGCACGCGGCGTCCGAACCGGGGATCGCGGCCGCCTTGCGCGCCGCGACGGACCGGTTCGCGGCATCCTGAACCGTCCTCGCGTGAGCCGCACGACGAACGCCCAGCCGTCCTTTGATAGGATGGGAGGACTTGCAGCGCTCTGATGCGCTTCTTGCGTCGTAGAACGCTTCCCCTCCCGCCGCCGCCTTCCCTTCGAAGTGCGATGCCGGTGATGACTTTCGTACGGCGACCCGTGGGCGAAATCCGCCCCGGCCACCGATGGGGCACCGACGTGCCCAGAGAACAACCCTTCATGACTGATGTCACTTTCGGCGCGCTCGGCGTGCCGCAGCCCCTCGTCGACGCGCTCGCGGCCGACGGCAAGACCACCGCGTTCCCGATCCAGATCGACACGCTCCCCGACACCCTCGCCGGCCGCGACGTCCTCGGCCGCGGCAAGACCGGCTCGGGCAAGACCCTCGCCTTCTCCATCCCGATGGCCGCGCGCCTGGGCACGAAGCTCGCCGGCGGCAACCGCCGCAAGGGCCGCCCGCTCGGTCTGGTCCTCGCGCCCACGCGCGAGCTCGCCACGCAGATCGACGCGGTGCTCGCGCCGCTGGCCAAGGCCTACGGCCTGACGACCACCACGATCTTCGGCGGCGTGAACCAGAACCGCCAGGTGCAGGCGCTGAACGCCGGCGTCGACATCATCGTCGCGTGCCCCGGCCGCCTGGAAGACCTCATGAAGCAGGGCTACGTGCACCTGGACGCGATCGAGATCACCGTGATCGACGAGGCCGACCACATGGCCGACCTCGGCTTCCTGCCCGGCGTCACCCGCATCCTCAACGCCACGCCGTCGGGCGGGCAGCGCCTGCTCTTCAGCGCCACCCTCGACAACGGCGTGGACAAGCTGGTGAACCGCTTCCTGCAGAACGAGGTGCTGCACTCCGTCGACGAGGCGAACTCGCCCGTCGCCGCGATGACCCACCACGTCTTCACGATGGACGCCGAGACCAAGAAGGACGTCGTCAAGAGGCTCGCTTCGGGCATGGGACGCCGCATCCTGTTCATGCGCACCAAGCACCAGGCCAAGAAGCTGGCCAAGCAGCTGACCTCGCAGGGCATCCCCGCGGTCGACCTGCACGGCAACCTGTCGCAGCCGCAGCGCGACCGCAACCTGGCGGCGTTCTCGTCGGGCGCGGCTCGCGTGCTCGTGGCGACGGATGTCGCGGCGCGCGGCGTGCACGTCGACGACGTCGAGCTCGTCATCCACGTCGACCCGCCCACTGAGCACAAGGCGTACCTGCACCGTTCAGGCCGCACGGCCCGCGCGGGCGCCGAGGGCGCCGTGGTCACCCTCGTGATCCCCGGCCAGGAGAAGGACGTCTCGCAGCTGCTGCGCAAGGCGGCCATCTCGGTCAAGCCCGTCGCCGTGACTCCCGAGTCGCGTGAGGTCGCCGAGCTCGTCGGGC
>NZ_CAJF01000053.1 GCF_000304335.1 Microbacterium yannicii PS01
GGGCAAGGCCGCAGTCTTCCTGATCCTCGCCGCGATCGCCGCCGCCGTCGCGATCGGCGCGCGACCGGATCCGGACGAGAGCGTCCAGGAAGCCAGTCGCGGGCTGCTCGACGTTCCGGGCGGCCCGTGGGTGCTCGGGCTGATCGGCGCCGGCATCGCCGTGAGCGGCATCGTCTTCGGGGTCATCGGCATCCGGCGCAAGTTCCTCGAGGGCTTCACCCTTCCCGAGGGGAGTGCCGGCATCGCAGTGAACGCGCTCGCCGTCGTCGGCTACCTCGCGAAGGGCGTCGCGCTGGTGGCGGTCGGCGTCCTGCTCATCGTCGCGTCGTTCACGAGCGAGGCCGACGACACCGGCGGGCTCGACGCCGCGCTGGACGGACTGATGGCCCTGTCATACGGACCCGCCGTGTGCGGCGCTGTCGGGGTCGGCCTGATCGCCTACGGAGTCTTCCTCGTCCTCTCGGCTCGCTTCCGGAACCTCTAGGAACGCCCGCGGCGCACGCGATCCTGACGGATCACAGGCGCCGCGAACGTGCCGGGCCGTCAGGCCCGGTGAACCTGCACGACCGACGGGCGCGGCGCGGTGGGCACATCGCCGGGCGCGGTGGAGCCGTAGTCGGGGAAGATCGACGTCGGCGCGGCGAAGGTGCCCTCTTCACCCGGGTGCTGCACGGCGACGAAGACGAATCCCTCGGTGTCGTGGATCACCGGACCGCAGGTCTCGGCGTCCCTCGGGACGGCGAGGAACTGCTGCACGTGCCCGCGCTCGGGCCCCTCCAGCGGCACCTTGTACAGCGCGTCGTTGTAGCCGATCGTGCTCGGGGCGCCGTCGGTCGAGATCCAGAGGTTGCCCTCGGAGTCGAACGCGACGTTGTCGGGGCACGAGATGGGCGAGACGAGCTCGGGCGGGAAGCCGGCGAAGTACGTGTTCGCGTTGCCGGCCGGGTCGCCGCACAGGAGGAGGATGTTCCACGCGAACGTCGTGCCGGACTGGCCGGCCGTCTCGGTGAGCTCGATGACGTGCCCGTACCGGTTGCCGGTGACCGGGTTCGCCTCGTCCACCGGCGACGCGCTGCCGCGCTGCGAGTTGTTCGTCAGCGCGACGTAGACCTTGCCGGTGCGCGGGTTCGGCTCGACGTCCTCGGGGCGGTCCATCTTGGTGGCGCCCACGGCATCCGCTGCCAGTCGGGTGTAGACGAGCACCTGCTCGGTCGTGAATCCCGGAACGACCGACACGCCATTCTTCGTCAGCGGGATCCACTGGCCGCTGCCGTCGAACTGGCCGTCCGAAGGCAGTGCCCCGCTGCCGGTGATCTCGGCCGACGGGGAGTCGCCGGCGAACTTCGCCACGTACAGGTCGCCTTCGGCCAGCAGCCGCATGTTCCTCCGGCGGGAGGCCGTCATGCGGTTCTTCGATACGAACTTGTACAGATAGTCGTTGCGCTCGTCATCGCCCATGTAGGCCACGACCCGCTTGTCCTGACCCACGATGACGTTCGCGCCCTCGTGCTTCATGCGTCCCATGGCGGTGTGCTTGAGAGGGGTCGAGTCGGGGTCATCGGGATCGATCTCGACGATGTAGCCGAACCGGTTGGGCTCGTTCACGAAGGCCGGATCGTGGGCGTTGAAGCGCGGGTCGTACGTCTCCCATCCTGTCGACGTCGACGTGGAGCTCGACGCCTGGTAGCGCTTCTGGCCCGGCGTGTCGGCGGCCCACGCGAAGTAGCCGTTGAAGTTCTCCTCCCCCGACAGGATCGTGCCCCACGGGGTGGTTCCACCGGCGCAGTTGCCGAGCGTGCCGCGCACCCAGCGGCCCTCGGGGTCCTCGGCGGTCTTGACGAGGTCCGTCCCGGCGGCCGGACCGGTCAGCTCGAAGACCGTCTCGACGGTGATCCGGCGGTTGCGGCGGCCGTCGACGACATAGCCCCACGGCTCGCCCTTGCGCCGACGCTCCAGCTCGACCACGGAAAGTCCCTGCGCGGCCTTGTAGATGTCGCCGCGACGGCGCAGCTCCGCGGGATCGCTGGACGGCGGGAACATGATGCCGGGATTGACGTACTCGTGGTTGGTGACGAGAACGCCCCGCCGGCCGTTGTTCGACGCGAGGATGTCGAGGTAGTCGCAGTTGTAGCCGAACTGCAGCGCCTGCGCCTCCGGCGACTGCGCGTCGATATCGAAGGCGGGGGCGCTGGAGAACAGCGGGTCGCCCCAGCGGACGAGCGGACTCCACGTGTAGCCGGCGGGCACCGTGAAGGCATCCACGGTCCGCGCGACCGGAGCGATCGGCTCGAAGGCGAGTCCGGCGGTGCCCGGGCGCGCGAAGGAAGCTCCCGCCCCGGCCGAGCCTGCCGCGCCGGGGGTGGAGGTCGGCGCGCCGGGTCGGAAAGCGCCGACCGCGATCGCGACCGCGCCGGCGGCGCCGAGACCGAGCAGGGCGCGGCGCGACAGAGCTGCCGAGGCGACGTCACGGAAGTGCGGATTCGCGGAGGTGTTGCACTCGGGACCGACGCACGCGTTCGCGCACTTGAACTGACACGTGACCGCGGACCGCTTGCCACGGACGTGGTCCGCCATCGGAAGCGATGTGCGGGGGTTCTCGACGATGCTCATGGACGCCCTCCCTGACGTTCGACTGGCGTCAGCCTCGTCGCGCCGATCAACGGCGACGGGGCCGCCGGGTGAACGGATGGCGACGACACGATGAGAGCGCACTCATCACGCCGCTCGCGCGGGACCTGCGGGGGCGCTCTCCAGCCTGTTGAGGGCGCGGATGAGACGGTGCAGCGCACCGACCTGCACCTGATCGAGACGAAGGACGAGTCGCGGCAGGTCGAGCCGATCGTCGTCCTCGCGCTCGGGCCGAAGCGGCCCGCTCCGCTCGATGCGCCCAGAGACCAGGAGCGCGCCGAACCGATCATTGAGTTCGTCGACCTCGGCGTCGGTCGGCTCACTGCGCAGCCGGATCACGAGCCGGCCGCCCACCCAGCGCAGGGAGTCGTAGTTGCGCCAGAAGTCCGTGATCTCGGCAGCCGCCGCCTGGACCGAATCGGTGACGAGAACGCGATCGAAGTCATCCGGGGAGATGACGCCGCCCGCCACGAGCTGCTCGTCGATGAAGCGCTGCAGACCCTTCCAGAACGTGCCGCCGGGTTCGTCCAGCAGGACGATCGGCGTCGGCTCGGCCTTGCCGGTCTGCTGAAGCGTGAGGAGCTCGAACAGCTCGTCCAGCGTGCCGAATCCGCCGGGGACGCAGACGAATCCGTGCGACTCCTTCACCAGCATCAGCTTGCGGGTGAAGAAGTACTTCATCGCCACATTGCGCGCGTTCGCCGCGATGACCGCGTTCGGCTTCTCCTCGAAGGGCAGCCGGATCGACACCCCCAGCGACCGCTCCGGGCCCGCGCCCTCGGCGGCGGCCTGCATGATCCCCGGTCCGGCGCCGGTGACCACCATCCATCCGCTCTCCGCGAGTGCTCGCGCCACGTCCGCCGCCGCGCGGTAGACGTGATGATCGGCTCGGGTGCGCGCCGATCCGAAGATCGTCACTTTCGGCACGTCCTCGTACGGCGCGAAGAGCCGGAACGCCGCGCGCATCTCGCTCAGTGCCGCCGTGGTGATCTTCAGATCCAGGCGGCTGGCATCGTCCAGCCCGAGCCCCACACCGGTGACCAGGACGCGCGCGATCAGGTCGACGTTCTCGGTGATCCCGGCGTCGGCGATGACACGACGGAGATCCTCGGTCACCTCGGGCGACACAGCAGCGTCTTCGCGCATGCCACCAGCGTGCCACGTCTGCGGCGGTAGGCGGCGGCATCCGACATGTCAATGGCTTGCTCGACGGCACTGCGCGGCCCACGCTCGGAGGATGACAGACACCCATCCTCAGGAAGTCACCGGAGCCGATGCGATCGCCCGGATCAAGGAGCTGGTCGAAGACATCGACTTCACGATGCTCACGACCCTCGACGCCGCCGGGAACCTGGTGAGCCGGCCCATGAGCACCCGCCAGATGGACGACGCGGGCGACATCTGGTTCTTCACCCTCGATGACACCAAGAAGGTTGCCGAGGCCGAGGCCGACCCCGGACACGACGTCGGGCTGGCCTACATCGACGCCAAGGGACACCGGTACGTCTCGGTCGCCGGTCGCGCTCAGGTGGTCCACGACCGAGCCAAGATGGAGGAGCTCTACTCGAGCGATCTGCAGATCTGGTTCGAGGACGGACTCGAGACGCCCGGCATCGCCCTGCTGCGCGTCACCCCGGTGGAGTGCGAATTCTGGGAGCCTCGCCACGGCAAGCTCGTCACCGCCGCCGGCATGCTGAAGGCCCTCGTCACCAGGGACACCCCCGACGACACCATGTCGCACGGCAGGGTCACCTGCTGACGCTGCCCGAAGCCGCGGCCGCGGGGCGCGTCAGCCGCGCAGGCGGTGGACGGCGTCCTGCGCCGCGACGACCTCGCGGTCACCGGTCGCGCGGTCCCACACCTCGACCTGTCCCTCGGCGGCGCCGCGCCCGACGATGACGATCTTCGGCACGCCGACCAGTTCGGCGTCGCCGAACTTCACGCCCGGCGACGTCTTCGGCCGGTCGTCGTAGAGCACGTCGAGACCGGATGCCTCGAACTCGGCCGACAGCTTCTCGGCCAGCTCGAACGCCGCGGCGTCGCGACCCGTGGCCACCACGTGCACATCGAACGGCGACACCGACGCGGGCCAGATGAGTCCCTTGTCGTCGTTGTTGAGCTCGGCGATGATCGCGAGGATGCGGGTGACGCCGATGCCGTACGAGCCCATCGTGACGGTCACCAGCTTGCCGTTCTCGTCGAGGACCTTGAGCCCGAGGGTCTCGGCGAAGAAGCGTCCGAGCTGGAAGACATGACCGATCTCCATGCCGCGCGCCAGCTCCACCGGGCCGGAGCCGTCGGGGGCGGGGTCGCCGGGGCGCACGCTGGCCACCTCGACGAAGCCGTCCGCCGTGAAGTCGCGTCCGGCGACCAGGGTGTGGACGTGCTTCTCGTCGATGTTCGCGCCGGTCACCCACGCCGTGCCGTCGGCGACCCGCGGATCCAGCAGATAGCGGATCCCGGTGGCCGACTCCTCACCGAGGATGGGCCCCGTCTCGGACCACGGCCCGATGTAGCCCTTGACCAGCAGCGGGTGCCGCTCGAAGTCCGCCTCGGTGGCCTGTTCGACCGTGGCCGGAGCGAAGGCGACTTCCACGCGCTTGTCGTCGACGTCGCGGTCGCCGGGGAGCCCGACGATGACGAGCTCGCGGGAGCCGTCAAGATGCGTCAGCGCGAGAACCACGTTCTTGAGGGTGTGCGCCGCCGTCCACTGGGCCGCTCCCTCGGTCGCGGGGCCTGCGACGCCGGGCGCCGGGGCTTCGAGGTGCGCATTCGCGTGGTCGACGAGCGTCTGGATGGTGGGCGTGTCCGGCGAGTCGAAGATCACCGGCGCGCCGATCCCGTCGAACGGGATCGAGGCGGGCGGGGTGGTCGTATAGGCCTCGACGTTCGCCGCGTATCCACCGGCGGAGCGCACGAAGGTGTCTTCCCCGACGGGCGTCGGGTGCAGGAACTCCTCGGAGCGCGCGCCTCCCATCAGGCCGTTGTCGGCCTGGACGATGACGTACTCGAGTCCGAGCTTCTGGAAGATGCGCTCGTACGCGTCGCGCTGGCGCATGTACGAGGCGTCCAGGCCCTCGTCGGTGTAGTCGAACGAGTAGGCGTCCTTCATGGTGAACTCGCGGCCACGCAGGAGGCCGGCACGAGGGCGAGCCTCGTCGCGGTACTTGTCCTGGATCTGATAGATCGACAGGGGCAGGTCCTTGTACGACGAGTACAGATCCTTCACGAGGAGCGTGAACATCTCCTCGTGCGTCGGCGCGAGCAGATAGTCCGCGCCCTTGCGGTCCTGCAGCCGGAAGATGCCGTCGCCGTAGGACTCCCATCGCCCCGACGCCTCGTAGGGCTCGCGCGGCAGCAGGGCCGGGAAGTGCACCTCGTAGGCGCCCGCCGCCGCCATCTCGTCGCGGATGACCTTCTCGATCTTCGCCTTGACCTTCAGCCCCAGCGGGAGCCACGCGAAGATGCCCGGCGCGTTGCGGCGGATGTAGCCGGCGCGGACGAGCAGCCGGTGGCTCGTGACCTCCGCATCGGCGGGGTCTTCGCGGAGCGTGCGGAGGAAGAAGTGCGACAGACGGGTGACCACGAGGGTCAAGTCTAGGGCGAGCCGTCTGCACGCCCTCTCCCGACAGCGCGGGCGCTGCCGTGAGGCGCCCGCACGCGTGCGGGCAGCTCGCCCGCTACCCGTCCTACGCTGGACGGATGACCACCGTGCTGCTCACCGGGTTCGAGCCTTTCGGCGGCGACGCCGTCAACCCGTCGGGCGACGCCCTCCGGGTCGTCGCGGAGCGGTGGAGCGGACCGGAGGCGCTCGTCACAGCCGTCCTGCCCGTGACCTTCGAGGGCGCGGCACGTCTGCTTCGAGAGCTCATGGCCGAGCACCGGCCCGATGTCGTGATCGCGGCCGGGCTCGCCGGCGGCCGCGCGGCGATCGGCGTCGAGAGGATCGCGGTCAACCTCATCGACGCGCGGATCCCCGACAACGACGGCGTGCAGCCGGTCGACGCCCCCAGCGTCGCCGGCGCGGAGGCCGCCCGCTTCGCCACCCCTCCGGTCAAGGCGGTGACCCGGGCGATCGCCGACGCAGGCATAGCCGCCGAGCTGTCGCATTCGGCCGGCACCTTCGTCTGCAACCACGTCTTCTTCACGGCTCTCGACGCCGCGTCATCCGCCACCCGGGCGGGGTTCATCCACGTGCCGTGGTCCGCCGAGAGCGCGCCTGACTCCTCAGCCGCGACGCTGCCCCTCGCCGACATCGCCCGGGCGCTCGAGATCGCCGTGCGCACGAGCGTCGCTGTGGCGGAAGACGTGTCGGCGCCCGCGGGCGCCCTGCACTGAGGTGTGGCCGTCCCGGCCCTCCTAGCGGGGGCGCCGGCCGAGGTGCAGCACCTCGCGCACGACGAGGCCCGCCACGAGGGCCCAGAACGCGGCGCTGACTCCTGCGATCGCGACCCCCGACGCGGCCACCAGGAAAGTGATGACCGCCGGCAGCCGCTCCCCCGGGTCGTCGATCGCCTGCTGCACGGCCGAGCCGAAGGCGCCGAAGAGGGCGATGCCGGCCACCGCCGGGATCACCGCCGCCGGCGCGACGACGACGAGCGCGACGAGAGCAGCCGACAGGCCGCCCAGCACGATCCCCGAGGCGCCCGTCGACACGCCCGCCACCCACCGCCGCTTCGGATCCGGATCGGCGTCCGGCCCCGCGGCGAGCGCGGCGCTGATCGCGGCGAGATTGATCGCGTGACCGCCCGCCGTCGCACCGAGGGCGGTGCCGAGCCCGGTGACGAACATCGCGGGCCGCCAGGGCACGTCGTAGCCGAAGCTGCGCATGATCGCGACGCCGGGGACGTTCTGCGAGGCCATCGTCACCAGGAACAGCGGGAGGGCGAGGCCGACGACCGCGCCGACGGTGAGGGCGGGGGCGGTGAACTCGAGGCGAGGGATGAGCGACCCCGGCTCAATCGTCGCACCGGTCGTCGCGACGTGGACGGCGACGACGACGGATGCCGCGACGAAGGCGAGCGGGACGGCCCAGCGTGGTGCGACCCGCACGAAGACGAGCCACGTCACGATCACCGGGACGACGCCCCACGGGTCGGCCACCAGGCCGCTCACCGGTGCGAGGCACAGCGGCAGCAGCACGCCGGCGAGCATCGCCTGCGCGATCGACGGCGGGATCCGGGCGATCAGTCGCCCGAGCTGCGGCCACAGCGCCGTGAGCAGGATGAGGCCGGCCGTGACCAGGAATGCGCCCACCGCTGCCGGCCAGCCTCCCTCGACCGAGCCGGTGGCCGCGAGCACCGCCGCCCCGGGGGTCGACCACGCCACGGTGATCGGCATCCGGTACCGCCACGCGAGGATGATCGCCGAGATGCCCATCGTGACGCACAGGACGAGGAGGCCGCTCGCCGCCTGCGCCGGCGTCGCACCCACCGCGTCGAGGCCCGTGAGCACGACGGCGAAGGAGCTGGTCACGCCGACGAGGGCGGTGACGATGCCCGCGACGATCGGGCGCGACAGCGGGGCGCGAGCCTCAGCGGGCTGAAGGCGGGGAGTGTCGGTCATGAGATTCCCGACGGTAGCGGATCAGCGTCGCGATGCCCGTCGGTAGGGTCGTGACATGATGCGTCGCGTGACCCGCCTCTCTCCGTCGGCGGCTCAGAGTGAGCTCGCGCGGGCACTGGCCGCGCTCCGCGAGAGTCTTGCAGTACCGACGGGGTTCCCGGCCGATGTCGCGGCCGAGGCGGCCAGAGCCGCGGCCGCCCCGCTCGGCGACCTGCCCGACCTGACCGACGTCGACTTCCTCACGATCGATCCGCCCGGGTCGACCGATCTCGATCAGGCGATGCACCTCAGCGCCACCGAAGCCGGGTTCACGGTCCGGTACGCGATCGCCGACGTGCCGTTCTTCGTCGCCCCGCACGGAGCCCTCGACACCGAGACGCGCCGCCGTGGACAGACGCTGTACGCCCCCGACGGCCGGATACCGCTGCATCCCGTCGAGATCTCGGAGGACGCCGGCTCCCTCCTGCCCGATCGCACGCGCCGGGCCTTCGTGTGGGAGTTCTCGCTCAGTCCCGACGGCGCCTTGCGCGAGACGCGCCTCGCCCGCGCGCTCGTCCGGTCGCGGCGGCAGTGGACGTACGACGAGGCGCAGCGTGCGCTCGACGAGGGCACCGCTCCGGCGGCGCTGGCACCGCTGCCCGAGATCGGCCGCGCCCTTCTCGCCCAGGAGGCCGCCCGCGGCGGGGCATCGCTGAACGCACCCGACCAGGAGATCGTGCTCACCGCGCACGGCTACGGTCTCGAGCGACGGATGCCGCTGCCCGTCGAGGACTGGAATGCACAGCTGTCGCTGCTCACCGGCATGGCCGCTGCGCGCATCATGCTCGACGGAGGGGTCGGCATCCTTCGGATCATGCCCCCGCCCGACCCGGCGGCCCTCACCGCCTTCCGGCACCAGACCGAGCTGCTGGGCCTCCCCTGGCCGAGCGATCACGACTACGGAGAGTACCTCCGCACCCTGGACCGCAGCGACTCGCGAGCCCTCGCGGTGCTGCAGGATGCGGCATCCCTCTTCCGCGGCGCAGGCTACGCGGCGTTCGACACCGCACCGCCCGCACAGCCGCTGCAGGCGGCGCTGGCCGCGCCGTATGCGCATGTGACCGCTCCGCTGCGGCGTCTGGTCGACCGGTGGGGCCTCGTCGTCTGCGAGGCCCTCGCCCGCGGCGCGGAGGTTCCGCAGTGGGTGCGCTCCTCACTGGAGGAGCTGCCCGGCATCATGGCGGACAGCGCCGCGCGGGCGGGACGCCTGGAATCCGCCGCAATCGACCGCATCGAGGCGGCGGTGCTCGCCGGGCGCACCGGGGAGGAGTTCGAGGCGGTCGTGCTCGCGCGCAATGCGTCGCACACGCGCATCCAGCTCACGGAGCCGGCGGTGGAGGCATCCGTCGACGGCGTCTTCGGCGCGCCGGGCGAGACCATCCGCGTGCGGCTCGTCTCGACCACGATCGCAACGGGTGCGCTGGTCTTCGAGCCCGTGTAGCCACGCCGCCGCTCACCGCACGCCTCGGGCCGTGAGCGCTTCTCCCAGCCGGTCGGCGTGCGCGAGCGAGACGACCAGGAACGGGACGACGAACGTGCGCAGGCCGGCGCGGGCGCCGCGGGCGCGCTGCGCATCGCGCACCTCTGCGGCCAGTCGGGCCAGCACCGGGACCGTGCTCAGGGTGACCGCGAGCAGGAGCGCCGCGCGCTCCGTGTCGAGGTGGAGGCGCTGCAGCGGCCGAAGGCCCCGCGCCACCGCGTCCAGCAGGGCGGTCGTTCGCGTGGTGAGCACCAGGAGCGCCGCGATCACGAGCGCCGACGTGATCCGCGCGGCATTGGCGACGGCCGGCTCCGGCCCGAGGAAGAGGAGCTGTCCCGCGATGACGAGCACGATCACCCAGCGGACGGCGAGCACCTGGCGCGCGAGCTCGCGCATGCCCAGCATCCCGTCCCCGAGCCCCGCGATCGCGTACGCGAGGATCGCTGCCCCCGCGGCGACCGCCGCCGCCCACCAGAGGGACGGGAGGAGCGACACGGCGAGCACCGCGGCGAGGATCGCCGGCATCTTGACACCGGCGGGCATCCGATGCAGCCATCCGGTGCCGGCCCGGTACGCCGTCAGCATCGCAGCGTCTGGTCGTACTGCGCGATGATCGCGTCGGGCGCCCCGACCGCTGCCGCTCGACCATCCACGAACAGCACCGCGGCATCGCACCGCCGCGCCAGCGCGAGGTCGTGCGTCACCAGGACGAGTCGATGGTCGGTGCGGCGGAACAGGTGGTCGGCGACCACGCGCGCGTTGCGCGCGTCGAGGTACGCGGTCGGCTCGTCGGCGATCACGAGATCGGGCCGCCGGACGAAGGCCCCGCACAGGGCGAGCAGCTGCTTCTGACCGCCCGAGAGCTCGTGCGACGCCCGCTCCCGCAGAGCGTGCAGGCCGAAGCGCGCGAGCGCGGCCGACACCCGCTCCTCGCACTCGGCCGGCGCGAGCCGGTCGGCACGCAGCGAGAACGCGACGTCCTCCGCGACGGTGGGCATGACGATCTGCGCGTCGGGATTGCTGAAGACCAGGGCGACGCGGCGTCGCAGCTCGGCCGCCTGCGAGCGCGGGTCCAGCCCCAGCACGCGCAGCTCACCCGACGTCCGCGCCACCAGTCCGCCGATGAGGCGCGCGAAGGTCGACTTCCCGGAGCCGTTCTCGCCGATCACGGCCACGGTGCGCGCGTCGAAAGCGAGCGACACGTCGTTCAGGACGTCGGTGTCGCCGAGCCTCACACGAACGGACTCGAGGCGGATGCTCATCGCACGACCTCGACGACCGCGGCGATCCCGAGGCCGCCGCCCACCGATGCGGCGGCGACGCCGAGCGTCCCCGCCGGCGCTCCGCCGCGGACGAGCCGGCTGAACAGGCGAACGAGGGCGACTGCTCCGCTCGCGCCCCACGGGTGCCCGAGGGCGAGCGCACCGCCGTCTGCGTTCACCCTGGGGTCGTCCGACGGCGATCCCGAGCCGATCGAGCACCGCGAGGCTCTGCGCGGCGAACGCCTCGACGATCTC
>NZ_CAJF01000054.1 GCF_000304335.1 Microbacterium yannicii PS01
ATCGAGACGTCGCGAATGGCCGCCGCCGGTGCGTGCGCACGGCCGTTCGCGACGGTTCGATGATTCGGAGCGACCGTTCGCGACGGCTCGGCGGGCGCCCGAGCGACCGTTCGCGACGGGTCGAGCGCGGCGCGGCATCCGTCGGGACCGCCGGGGGAGGCCGCGACGGGTCGAGCGCGGCGCGGCATCCGTCGGGGCCGCCGGGGGAGGGGTAGCGTCGACCCGATGCGCGAGAGACTCTGCTCCAAGGTCGGCTGTGCCCGTGAGGCGGTGTCGACACTCACCTACGACTACGGCGACCAGATGGCGGCGCTGGGTCCGCTCGGAGCGGGGGGAGATCCCCACGCGCACGACCTCTGTGCGATCCACACCGACCGCCTCTCGGTGCCCAAGGGATGGGTCGTGGTGCGGCACGAGACCATGCGCGCCTGACACACCCGTCGTCCAGGGGCGGCGTGGGAGAATGGGCGGATGCCGATCCACACGCCCGTCGCCATGCCCGCCACTTCGGCCACCGAGTCGGCCGAACGGCTCGAGTTCGAGGTCGCAGACCTGTCGCTCGCCGAGGCGGGCCGCCATCAGCTGCGCCTGGCCGAGAACGAGATGCCCGGGCTCATGGCGCTGCGCGAGGAGTTCGGTCCGTCGCAGCCGCTGAAGGGCGCCCGCATCGCCGGGTCGCTGCACATGACCGTGCAGACCGCGGTGCTCATCGAGACGCTCGTGGCCCTCGGCGCGCAGGTGCGGTGGGCGAGCTGCAACATCTTCTCCACGCAGGACGAGGCTGCCGCGGCGGTCGTCGTCGGTCCGACCGGCACGGTGGACGCCCCGGCGGGCGTGTCGGTGTTCGCGTGGAAAGGCGAGACCCTCGAGGAGTACTGGCGCCTCGCGGACCGCATCTTCGACTGGTCGGCCGAGGGCTTCGACGGCCCCAACATGATCCTCGACGACGGCGGTGACGCGACCCTGCTCGTCCACAAGGGGGTCGAATTCGAGAGGGCGGGGTCAGTTCCGGATGCCGCGGCCGAAGACTCGGCCGAGTACCGGATCGTCCTCGACACGCTGCGCGCCTCGTTCGCCCGCGACCCGCAGCGCTTCACGCGCATGGCGGACGATCTGCTCGGAGTCACGGAAGAGACCACCACGGGCGTCCACCGTCTGTACGAGCTCGCGGCATCCGGGGGACTGCTCTTCCCCGCGATCAACGTGAACGACTCGGTCACGAAGTCCAAGTTCGACAACACCTACGGCATCCGCCATTCGCTTCCCGACGGCCTGAACCGCGCCACCGACGTGCTGATGGGCGGCAAGGTCGTCTTCGTCGCCGGCTACGGCGACGTCGGAAAGGGCGCCGCGGAGGCGCTCCGCGGGCAGGGCGCGCGCGTGATCGTGGGCGAGGTCGACCCGATCTGCGCGCTGCAGGCGGCGATGGACGGCTTCCAGGTCGCACGCCTCGATGATCTCGCCGGTCAGGTCGACATCATCGTGACGGGCACCGGCAACACGCGTGTCGTGACGGCCGATCATCTGCTCGCACTCAAGCACCTGGCGATCGTCGCCAACGTCGGCCACTTCGACGACGAGATCGACATGGCCGGTCTCGCCGCGATCCCGGGAACGGAGCGGATCGAGATCAAGCCGCAGGTGCATGAGTGGCGTCTGCCCACCGGGCGCAGCGTGCTGGTTCTCAGCGAGGGGCGACTGATGAACCTCGGAAACGCCACGGGACATCCGTCGTTCGTCATGAGCGCGTCGTTCACGAACCAGGTGCTCGCCCAGATCGAGCTGTTCACCAAGCGCGACGAGTATCCGATCGGCGTCTACACCCTGCCCAAGGCGCTCGATGAGAAGGTCGCACGCCTGCACCTCGCGGCGCTGGGTGTCGAGCTCACGACCCTCACCGACGAGCAGGCCGCGTACATCGGCGTGCCCGTCGACGGGCCGTACAAGCTCGACCACTACCGCTACTGATCCCGGCCTACCGCGTTCTTCTCGGGCTCAGCGGTCGGGGAAGCCGCGGGGCGGCGCCGACACCGCGGCGGTGAGGGCGTCGGCGCGCGCCGTCTCGAGCTGGAGGGCGCGCAGCTCGCGCTCGCGCCGCACGGCGACCACGGCGATGAGGAACGTCTCGGGCTCGACGGCGGGCACCGGTGAGACGTGCGCAGCGGCTTCACCGGCGAGGGATGCCGCCAGTCGCGCCCGCGCGGAGGGCTCCATGTTCGTCGCCGACCGGGCGAACTGCGCCAGTCGCCGCGACAGCCGCTCCGGCAGGCGCCCGACGTCGGCGACCGCCGCCCACTCGGCGAGGGTAGGCGGGACCCCGAGCGCGGGATCCGGCAGCTTCGGAGTGCGCGTGCGTTCGGAGTAGGTTCCCGCGATGAGGTCGCCCAGCCGCTGCGAGCGCGGGGTGAACGCACCCACGAGGGCCGCCACCGACCCGAGTGTGAACCACAGTTCGAACACGCCGACGAGGGCGCGGATGAACGCGTGCCGGAAGCCCGCCGCGCCGCCGTCCGTGCGCACGATGCGGCCGCCCACGGCGAGCCGCCCGAGGCTGCGGCCGCGAGTCGTGGTCTCGACGACGGTGGGGACGATGACGGTCACGAGCACGATGACGACGATCGCGAGGATCGGGAAGACGGCGTCATCAACGATGCCGAGCCCGACGAGCCACGACGTCACGAGTGCGAAAAGCACCAGCACGGCGATGCCGAGCAGCATGTCGATCAGCACGCCGAGAGCGCGCATGAAGAAGCCCAGCGGCTGGACGTCCAGGGCGACGGCCTCGCCGGTGAGCACCTCGTCCTGATGGATGTCGATGATCGCGGGTCGGTCAGCGGGCATGGCTACAGTAAATCGCATGGATCTCGACGCGCTCACCGCTGCCCGGCGCGAAGAGTGGGCGCGACTGGACGAGCTCAGCCGCACCCGTCATCTGTCGGGAGCCGAGATCGACGAGCTGGTGAGCCGGTACCGGGCCGCGTCCGCCGACCTCGCCGACGCGAAGACCTCGGCGGGCCGGAGCGTGCAGGGCGACCACATCTCGACCATGCTGGCCAGGGCGCGACTGCGACTGACCGGCGCCCCTGAGAACGTGCTGCGGCAGATCCCGCGGTTCTTCGTGCTGCAGCTGCCTGCTGCCCTGTACCGGGTGCGGTGGGCGACCCTCGCCATCGCCCTCGCCTTCGTCGCGGTGGGCACCGTCGTCGCGCTGTGGGTATCGCGAGACCCCGCGCTGGTCGCGAGCCTCGGAAGCCGTGCACAGCTCGAGCAGTACGCCCAGAACGAGTTCACCGAGTACTACAGCGAGAATCCGGCTGCGGTGTTCGCGGGCACGGTCTGGACGAACAACGCGTGGATCGCCGCGCAGTGCGTGCTGTTCGGGGTCACCGGGATCTGGCCGGTCATGGTGCTCGTCCAGAACGCGGTCGGGGTGGGCACGGCGGCGGCGGTCATGACCGCCTTCGACCGCACGGATGTGTTCGTGCTGTACATCCTTCCGCACGGGCTTCTCGAACTGACCTGCATCTTCGTGGCCGGCGCGGCGGGACTCCAGATCTTCTGGGCGTGGGTGGCCCCCGGGCCGCGCAGGCGCGGCGACGCACTCGCCGCGGCCGGTCGCTCCCTCGCGACGATCGCCATCGGTCTCGTGCTCGTGCTCGGTGTGGCCGGCCTCATCGAAGGGTTCGTGACGGCGCAGCCCTGGCCGTGGCCGCTGAAGATCGGCATCGGCGCGGCGGCGCTGGGGCTCTTCGTGTTCTACATGGTGGTCGTCGGCCGCCGCGCGCAGCGGCTCGGCGAGACCGGCGACCTCACGGAGTACGAGGCGGGAACGCCCACGCTCGTCGCCGGCTGAGGCGCACCTCGCCATTCCCTCTCGTACCCACGCACTGCACGTACGGGTCACCGGTGCGTCGGCGTACGCCAAGGACAGACTGCCCGGTCGTTTTTTTGAATGACTCAAAACAAGCGTAGACTGGACGGCATGACGACCACCCCCGCGATCGACACCGATGCGGTCGACGCGACGGAGCGACTGCGGGGCGTAGGCCTGCGGGTCACGGACTCCCGGCGAGCGGTCGTCGACGCCCTCGGGCATCGGCCGCACGCCTGCGCCGAGGAGCTGTTCGAGCTCGTCGCACGCGCCGTTCCCGGCACCAGCCTGCAGTCCGTGTACAACGCACTGGGCGACTTCGTCGACGCAGGGCTGGTGCGGCGCATCGAGCCCGCCGGCCGTCCCGGCCTCTTCGAGCTGCGTGTCGACGACAACCATCACCACCTGGTGTGCTCCGAGTGCGGCGCCGTCGTCGATGTCGACTGCGTGGTGGGGGATGCCCCGTGCCTGACGCCGTCCGACACGCACGGCTTCGTCGTGCACGCCGCCGAGGTGACGTTCTGGGGCGTGTGCGCACGATGCGATTCAGCGACGCGTCGAGCATCAGCGGTCGCGGCATCCGGCTCCGCCTGATCTCTCTCGAACTCAGACCAACTGTCAAGGAAGGACGACATGACTGACAGCAACGAAACGATCCCCGAGATCGGCGAAGAGGTGAGCGGCGCCGACCAGGCCGTGACCCCGATCGACACTCCCGTCGACGAGCGCGCCGACGGCGAGACCCGTCCGCGCCCGAACGACGCGGACGCGTGCCCCGTCATCCACGGCGGACAGCCTCACCCGACCACCGGCAGCGCGAACCGCGTGTGGTGGCCGAACCAGCTGAACCTCAAGATCCTGGCGAAGAACCCCGCCGTCGCCAACCCGCTCGGCGAGGACTTCGACTACCGCGCCGCCTTCGAGACGCTCGACCTGGCTGAGGTGAAGAAGGACATCGAGTCCACCCTCACGACGTCGCAGCCCTGGTGGCCGGCCGATTTCGGCCACTACGGCCCCCTCATGATCCGCATGGCCTGGCACAGCGCGGGCACCTACCGGATCACCGACGGCCGCGGTGGTGGCGGTGCGGGACAGCAGCGCTTCGCCCCGCTGAACAGCTGGCCCGACAACGTCAACCTCGACAAGGCGCGCCGGATCCTCTGGCCCGTCAAGAAGAAGTACGGCCAGAGCCTCTCGTGGGCCGACCTCATCATCCTCGCCGGCAACGTCGCGCTCGAGTCGATGGGCTTCAAGACCCTCGGCTACGCCGGCGGCCGCGCCGACGTGTGGGAGCCGGACGACGACGTGTACTGGGGCCCTGAGACCGAGTGGCTCGGCGACGACCGCTATTCGGGCGACCGCGAGCTCGAGAGGCCGCTGGCCGCCGTGCAGATGGGCCTCATCTACGTCAACCCGGAGGGCCCGAACGGCAACCCCGACCCGCTGGCCTCGGCTCGCGACATCCGCGAGACGTTCGGCCGCATGGCCATGAACGACGAGGAGACGGTCGCGCTGATCGCGGGTGGACACACCTTCGGCAAGACCCATGGCGCCGCCCCCGACACCAACGTCGAAGCCAATCCCGAGGCCGCCGGTCTCGAGGAGCAGGGTCTGGGCTGGAAGAACAACCACGCCTCGGGCAAGGGCGACGACACGATCACGTCGGGCCTCGAGGTGACGTGGACCTACCACCCCACGCGCTGGGACAACGAGTTCCTGCACATCCTGTACGCGTACGAGTGGGAGCTCATGGAGAGCCCGGCGGGCGGCCACCAGTGGCGTCCGAAGCACGGTGCCGGCGCCGACATGGTGCCGCTGGCGCACGACCCGTCGCAGCGCCGTGAGCCCCGCATGCTCACGAGCGACATCGCGCTGCGCACCGACCCCGAGTACGCGAAGATCACGCGCCGCTTCCTCGAGCACCCGGAGGAGTTCGCCGACGCCTTCGCGCGCGCATGGTTCAAGCTGACCCATCGCGACATGGGTCCGATCGAGCGCTACCTGGGCGCCGAGGTCCCCGAGGAGGCGCTCATCTGGCAGGACCGCGTCCCCGCGGTCGACCACGAGCTCATCGACGCCGACGACGCTGCCGCCCTCAAGGCGCAGATCCTGGGCGCCGGCCTCACCACGACCCAGCTCGTCTCGACGACGTGGGCCGCGGCATCCACCTTCCGCGGGAGCGACAAGCGCGGCGGCGTCAACGGCGCCCGCATCCGCCTCGAGCCCCAGAAGGACTGGCAGGTCAACCGCCCCACCGAGCTGGCCACCGTGCTGTCGGCGCTCGAGGGCATCCAGGCCTCGTTCAACGAGGGCCGCACCGACGGCAAGAAGGTGTCGCTGGCCGACCTCATCGTGCTCGCGGGCAACGCGGCGGTCGAGCAGGCAGCCAAGGCCGCGGGCGTCGACGCCGAGGTGGTCTTCCACCCCGGCCGCACCGACGCGACGCAGGAGCAGACCGACCTCGAGTCGTTCCACTTCCTCGAGCCGGTGGCCGACGGCTTCCGCAACTACTACGGTCCGAAGGCGTTCCTGCCGCAGGAGCACCACCTCATCGACAAGGCGAACCTGCTGACCCTCAGCGCGCCCGAGATGACGGTGCTCGTCGGCGGTCTGCGCGCACTCGGCGCGAACTGGGACGGCTCGCAGTACGGCGTCCTCACCGACCGGCCGGGCGTGCTGACGAACGACTTCTTCGTCAACCTGCTCGACCTCGGCAAGACCTGGAAGCCGCTGGACCCGGGCTCGCAGGCGTTCGAGGCGACCGACGACGGCAGCGGCGAGGTCCTCGGGCGCGGCACCCGCGTCGACCTTCTGTTCGGCTCGAACTCCGAGCTGCGCGCTGTGGCCGAGGTCTACGCCAGCGACGACGCGAACGAGAAGTTCGTGCGCGACTTCGTCGAGGCGTGGGGCAAGGTCACCGAGCTGGATCGCTTCGATCTGGTCTGACCACGCACGAGAGCGGCCCACCCCATCGGGGTGGGCCGCTCTGTCGTTGCAGTGGTCGCGGCATCCGCTGCGGTCGTCGCCGATGGCTGCCGTCCACAGGTCAACCGGCCGCGAACAGGAGGTCCAGCGGACCGGGCCTCCTGCGGAAGGCCGGTTGATCTGTTGCGCGTGTGAAGGCGAGCTCAGCGCGCGTCGGGGACGCGAGCCTCTTCCTGAGCGGGCGGCGCGACGCGCGGCTCGAAAAGGGCGCGGTGCAGGAAGCCGGCGAGGACTCCGCCGATGATCGGGAAGACGATGAACACCCACACCTGCGACAGCGGGCCGACACCGCCGTAGATCGCGGCGGCGATCGAGCGGGCAGGGTTGACCGACGTGTTGTCGATCGGGATCGAGATCAGGTGGATGAGGGTCAGCGTCAGGCCGATCGCCAGGGGCGCGAGGGCCGCGGTGCCGCGAGTGGTGTGCGTGACTCCGAGGATGATCAGGACGAAGACGGCCGTGAGCAGGATCTCTGCCACGATCGCCGCGCCGAGTCCGAACCCGCCCGGTGAGAGCTCGCCGAAGCCGTTGGACGCGAAGCCGCCGTCCTGCGCATTGGCGAGCCAGTCGCCGGGGCCGAAGAGGCCGATGAGGACGATGATCGTGGTGGCCAGCGCGCCGCCGATCAGCTGGGCGATGATGTAGCCGACGCTGTCCTTCCACGCGAACCGACCCGACGCCGCCAGTCCGAGGGTGATGGCGGGGTTGAAGTGGCCGCCCGAGATCGGGCCCCACGCGTACGCGCCGACGAGCACGGTCAGACCGAATGCCAGTGCGACGCCGACGAAGCCGACGCCGAGCGGGTTCCCCTCGCCGTCCGCGGGGAAGGTGGCGGCGAACAGCGCCGTGCCGACGCCTCCGAACACGAGCAGAAAAGTTCCCAGGGCCTCCGCGACGAGCTTGGTGGCCGTAGTCGGCTGATTGGTGGTATCCGGCATGGCGGACTCCTTTCCTCGTCGCGAGAGTACCGGCAGACTCAGCGAATTCCCAGGAAAGTGGGGCGGAGTGTTCATCATTGCCACCAGCGACAGAGGATCTCCCCGGATGTCCAGGCATCGGGTGCCGAGAATCAGGTTCCCGGATGCCGAAGCGACGCCGGGGGTCAGAGCAGCCCGGCCGCCTTGAGGGCGAGATAACGATCGGCGATGCGGGGCGGCAGCGCCTCGGGCGTGTCGGCGATCGCTTCGGCGCCTGCCCGTCCGATGGCGGCGGCGACGATCGCCGCGTCGCGCTCGCTGCGCTCGGCGGCGGCCGCCCGGTAGGCATCGGCGGCGTCGGGCCGTTCGGGAAGTGCCGCCCTCTCGTCGGTCACGGTCCCGACCAGCACGTGGGAGCTGCGCGTCAGCGCGGGGAGGGACCCCAGGAAGCCGCGCGCGGCCTCGGCCGCGTCCTGTGCGGTGAGCAGCACCACGAGCGAGGGGCGCGAGGCGAACGCGCGCAGCTGCGCGAACGCCGCATCCCAGTCGGTGTCGATCAGCTGGGGCTCGACGGGCGCCATCGCATCGACGAGAGCCGGCAGCAGACCCGGTCCGTCGACGCGGGTGACACGGGCTCGCGTGGCGCGGTCGAACATGAGCAGGTGCACGTGGTCGCCGGCGCGGGCCGCGAGTGCGGCGAGCAGCAGGGCCGCCTCCATCGCGGCATCCATCCGCACGCCGTCGCCGACGCGTGCCGCCGCCGTGCGGCCGGTGTCGATCACGATCACCACGTGCCGGTCGCGCTCGGGCCGCCAGGTGCGCAGCATGGTGGTGCCGGCCCGCGCGGTGGCGCGCCAGTCGATCGAGCGGACGTCGTCGCCGCGCACGTACTCGCGCAGGCTGTCGAACTCCGTCCCCTGTCCGCGCACCTGCACGCTGGTGTTGCCGTCGAGCTCGCGCAGCCGGGCGAGGCGTGAGGGAAGGTGCCGGCGGGCGGTGAACGGCGGAAGCACGCGGATCGAGCCCGCGGCGTCGAGGCGTGCCTGGCGACCCGCGAGGCGCAGCGGACCGTCGGAGCGCACGACCACGAAGGCGGTCGTCAGCTCACCGCGGCGGCGAGGGAGGAGAGGGATGCCGAAGGTCCGGCTCTCGCCCGCAGGAAGGACGAAGTCCATCCGTTCGGCCGGTGCGCCCGCGGTCGGCTGCCAGGCATCCCGGAAGCGCCCGCGCACCGTCCGGCCGGCGCCGTTGCGCAGGACGACATCGGAGAGCACCGGCTGACCGAGCAGCACGCGCGTCGGCACACGCCGCCGCACCGAGATCGCGCGTGGCGACGGGGCCGCCCATGCATCGCCGATCGCGGCCAGGAGGCACAGCAGGACCCATCCCGCGGTCGCGAGCCACGCGTCGACGCCGGCCGTCGAGAGCAGCACGACGGGCACGGCTCCGACGATCAGGAGCAGCGGAAGGCGGCCGGTGATGTACATGCCTAGATGGGGACGCGGGTCTGCTGCAGCACCGAGCCGAGCACCGCGTCGATCGACACGCCCTCGAGCTCGGCATCGGCGCGCAGCCGGATGCGGTGTCGCCAGGTCGGAACGAGCATCGTCTGCACGTGGTCGGGCGTGATCGCCGGGTAGCCGCCGAGCCAGGCCCACGCCTTCGACGCCGCGAGCAGCGCCGTGGCGGCGCGGGGGCTCACCCCGAGCTGCACCGACGGGCTGCGGCGCGTGGCCTGGGCGAGGTCGACGACGTAGCCGAGCACGTCGTCCGAGACGGTGACGGATGCCGCAGCCCGCTGCGCCGCTCGGATCTCGTCGGCGGTCGCGGCCCGCTGCAGGCCGGCGGCGGCCAGGTCGCGCGGGTCGAAACCACTCGCGTGTCGGCGCAGCACGGCCAGCTCGGCGTCACGGGCGGGCACCTCGACCACGAGCTTGAGCAGGAAGCGGTCCAACTGCGCCTCCGGAAGCGTGTAGGTGCCCTCGTGCTCGATGGGGTTCTGCGTCGCGGCCACGAGGAACGGGTCGGGAAGCGGGCGGGTCACCCCGTCGGCGGAGATTTGCCGCTCCTCCATCGCCTCCAGCAAGGCCGCCTGAGTCTTGGGTGGGGTGCGGTTGATCTCGTCGGCGAGCACGATGTTCGTGAACACTGGCCCCTCGCGGAACTCGAACTCGCCCGTCTTGGCGTCGTAGACGACCGAGCCCGACACATCGCCGGGCATCAGGTCGGGTGTGAACTGGACGCGCTTGGTGTCCAGTCCGAGCGCCGTGCTGAACGCCCGGACGAGGAGCGTCTTGGCGACACCGGGGACGCCCTCGAGCAGCACGTGCCCGCGGGCGAGAAGCGCGATCAGCAGGCCCGTCACGGTGCCGTCCTGCCCGATCACGGCCTTGCCCACCTCGAGTCGCACGCGATTCATCGCCTCGCGCAGCGCGGCGTCGTCGGGCGCCGGCGGGGCGGCGGGGGAGGGATCGGTCATCACGGGTTCCTTCCGGTTCCTGATCGTGTCGGAGCGGTTCCTGAGCCCGTCGGCGGCCGGGTGGCCGCGCGAACGGCGTTCTCGAGGTGCCGAAGGCGGGTGGTCAGCGAGACGAGGTCGGCATCGTTCTGGGGGATCTCGTCGATCAGCAGGGCTCGGACGGCAGCGCGATCCTGCCCGATGCGGCCGGCCGCCGCGTCGGCGATCTCGGGAGCGGATGCTGCCGCACCGAGGCCGAGCAGGCCGCCGAGGCGTCCGAGCGCGCCGATGCGCAGCTGATCCGCCGCGTGAAGCGCGTCGCGCGAGCGGGCATAGAGGCGTGCGCGGCCCTCGGTCGTCTCCCACGCACGCACCGTGACGGGCAGTCGCTCGGCCACGAGCGGGCCGAACCGGCGCCCGCGCCAGATGCCGGCGGCGATGCCGGCGACCAGCAGCAGCACGATCACGGGACTCACCCATGGCGGGGTGAGCTCGCCCAGCGAGGGATCGGTGTTCGCGATGTCGGTGTCTCCGAGGCCGGGCACGTACCAGACGACGAGCGGGTGCCGCCCCATGAGGTTCACGGCGAGGGCGGCGTTGCCGTCGTCGGCGAGGTGCTCGTTCGAGAACAGCGCCCGTCCGTCGACGGCCGAGACGCGGCCGCTGTCTCCGGCACCCCCGGTATGGGGCCCGATGACGAGACCGTGTCCGTCGCCCGCGGGATAGCACGCCTCTGCGGAGGAGTCGCCGCGGGAGAAGGTGGCGCCGGGCGCGAGCGCTCCGGCGCGCTCGGCATCGGACACGTCGCACTGCGGCGCCACCACGCCGCCCGGTGCGACGCCGGCGGGCGCGGATCCGGGCAGCAGCAGGTCGAGCGTGCGGGCACGCGGATCGACGAGCACGACGTCCGTCGCGGCGTCGGTCAGCTGCGCGATGGCGTCATCCGACAGCGCCGGGGCGTCAGGCAGCA
>NZ_CAJF01000055.1 GCF_000304335.1 Microbacterium yannicii PS01
CGGTCGGTGACTAAGGACCTTCCGTGAGTAAGTGCTATCGGCGCATCGATGAGCTGCTCGCCGACGGCCGCACGCTGTTCTTCGTCGTCGCACAGCGAGCGAGATCTGCGCCGGTTCTGCACCCGCGGCCTGTATCTTCGACAAGCAACCGTCTCGCCATGGACGGCTCGATCGGCGAAGTGCTCGATCGCTACAACTCCGATCATCCCACCGGAGTCTGAGCGTCAAGCCTCCGCTGCGGCGACCTCAAGCGGCGGCGCGGTAGAGGCCGCCCGCGCTGCCGTGACGGCAGCGCGGGGCGAGTACGCGAGCGTCGCGGAGCGGGTTTCGGTGGTGTCGCGTCTGCGCGATGCGGCGCGCTCCTGCGCGAGTGCCCGCGATGCGGCGCAGCGGGCAGACGCCGCCCACGACGCTGCGCGGACCGACGCGGAAGAGCGGGTCGCGGCATCCGTCTTCTCCGATGCGGCCGAGGCTGCTGCCGCGCTGCGCGATGCGGCCGAGATCGAGCAGCTCGCGACTCGCGTCGCCGAGCACGACGCGCAGCGCACCGCCACCAGGCACCGCGTGCTCGAGCTCGAGCTCGAACTGGCGGGCACCCCCGACGAGCCCGTCGACCTGGCGGCATCACAAGCCGCCCTCGATACCGCCGACGCCGCCCGCACCGACGCGCTGGCCGCCGAGAGCGAGGCGCGCCACCTCGCCGCCGCGCTGCGCGACCTCGTTCTGCAGCTCGACGACGCCTACGCCGGCGTTGCGGCGCGCGCCGCGGAGGCCGCCGCCATCACCCGCCTCGCCGACACCGTGGCGGGACGGGCACCCAACTCGATGAAGATGGACCTCGAGACCTTCGTGCTCGCCGCCGAGCTCGAAGACATCGTCGCCGCGGCCAATCTCCGACTGCAGGACATGTCGTCCGGCCGGTACCGGCTGCAGCACAGCGACGCCCGCGCCGCCCGCGGGGCGGCGTCAGGGCTCGGGCTCGAGATCGCCGACGCCTTCACCGGTCACGCACGTCCCGCCCAGTCGCTGTCGGGTGGCGAGACGTTCCTCGCCTCCCTCGCCCTGGCACTCGGCCTCGCCGAGGTGGTCACGGCGCGCGCCGGCGGCGTGCGGCTCGACACCCTGTTCATCGACGAGGGCTTCGGCTCACTCGACGAAGAGACCCTGGAACTGGCCATGCGCACGCTCGACGAGCTCCGCCAGGGCGGCCGCACGGTCGGCGTCATCAGCCATGTCGCGGCGATGAAGGAGCAGCTGCCGGCGCAGCTCAGTGTCGAGGCCACCCCGCACGGGCCCAGCGTGATCCGGCAGGAGGGTTCGGCAGAGACGCCAGCCGTTCAGAGCGGCTCCCTGGCCGAGGTCTGAATCCACCGGCCCTCCCGGGGACGGGCGACCGGCGTCGGGCGTGGGGACCGTCCGTGCCCGGATCGCCGGACGGATGCCGCGGATTACGCTGGAAGGGTGAACAAGAGCTCCGTCTGGACCGTCCTCGGCGTCATCCTCGCGATCGTGATCGCCTGGATCCTCGTCGACATCCTGTTCTCGCTGCTGTGGTTCATCGGCAAGCTCGTCGTCGTCGCGGTCGTCGCCGTCATCGTGTTCCTTGTGCTGCGGTCGGTCTTCCGCCGGGCGGACTGACGTCCGGCGAGGCCCTCAGACGCCGTACTCCTCGCGGATCCGGTCCCTCAGCTGCTCGCTGCACGCCGCCACCGCGGCGTGCCAGTCGGTGATGGCGCCGTCCTGCGCGCGATCCGAGACGGCCTTGAGCACGCGGATCGGCACGGCGAAACGCTGCGCCACCCACACGTACGCATACGTCTCCATGTCGACCAGGCCCGCGCCCAGGGGACGGATGGTCGCCACCGCCTCCGCGTCGTCGACGAAGCGGTCTCCCGTGGCGATCGTCACGCCCTCGCGACCGAGATCGACTCGTGCCGGAAGCGAGACGTGCTGGCCGACGATGCCGTCGATGTCGGTGACGTCGTGCTGCAGCGCCGCGTCGACCTCGTAGACCGACGCGTCCAGCAGCGTGTCGATGGCTCCGGCCGTGCCGACGACGACGATCTCCTCGTAGGGCTTCGCGTCGAGGGCGCGGGTCAGGGCGTACGTCGCCTGGAGCTTGCCCGGACCGGTCACGAGGCGGTCGAATCCGGGCAGCGCCTCGGGGAAGGCGACGAGTTCGGATTCGAGGGCGGCGACGAGAAGTCTCATCCGTCCATTCTCGGTGGTGCGCCCTGAGCTCGAGCACCGGCCACTCGTGCCCAATGGCTCTCGCGCACTGAGACCGCAGGGCGATCGGCCACGATGCCCGCGCTAGCCTGAACAGCGATGCCGAACCGTGAGACGAGCCCCCAGAGCCCCGCCGCCGCCGCGAAGGGTGAGGGCGCCCCGCACACCGCGGCCATCCCGCTCACGTCGGGCGCCCGCTGGCGCGCGTTCTGGGTGTGCGTCTCGGTGGCTGCGATCACGATCCTCGACATGACGAAGGTCAACGTCGCCCTGCCGTCGATCGGCGAGGTGCTCGGCGCCGACTCGACCCAGCTTCAGCTCATCGTGTCGGGCTTCGTGCTGACCTTCGGTCTCGTGCTGGTGCCGATGGGCCGTCTCGGCGACCAGCGCTCACGCCGCACGCTGTTCGTCGTGGGTCTGTCGCTCTACACCGTGACGAGCGTGCTGTGCGCGCTCGCGCCGAGTGCCGAGGTGCTGCTCATCGCGCGGCTGCTGCAGGGTGTGGCGGCCGGCATCCAGATGCCGCAGGTGCTCGGCATGGCGCAGGAGCTGTTCCAGGGCAAGGAGCGCGGCCGTGCGTTCGGCCTCTTCGGTGCGACGATCGGCGTCGCGACGGCGTTCGGGCCCACCCTCGGCGGTCTGCTCATCGCCCTCGGCGGGCCGACCGACGGATGGCGGCTGATCTTCTGGATGAACGTGCCGCTGTGCCTTGCCGCCATCGCGCTGGCCCTCTGGCTGCTGCCCGACACGCGCACGCGCTCGCGGCGTCCGGTGCAGCTCGACCCCGTCGGCCTGGTGCTGTTCGGCGCGAGCGTCGTGTCGCTCATGTGGCCGTTCCTGTTCACCACCGGCGCCCCCACCGACAACCCGGCCCGATGGTGGCTGCTCATCGCCTTCGCCCTGTTCGTCTCGGCGTTCATCGCGTGGGAGCGGCGCTACGCGGCCCGCGGAGGCAGCCCGCTCATTCCGCTGAAGCTCTTCCGCGTCGCCTCATACCGCAACGGCACGCTGCTGCAGACGGCGTACTTCACCGCGGCGCCCGCGCTGTTTCTCGTGACCACGCTCTTCCTGCAGCTGGGCCTGGGCCTCGAGCCGGTCTTCGCCGGCATGACGTCGATCGGCTTCGCGCTGGCGAGTGCGGTCACCTCGTGGATCGGCGGCAACCTCGTCACCGAGTACGGCCGCATCGTGGTGGTGTGGGGACTCGCAGCGGTGCTCGCGTGCGTGGGCGGACTGGTGCTGGCGGCGATGTTCACCGATCCCGCCTGGACGCCGTACGTCGTCGCGGCGATCATGACCGTCGGCGGTGCCGGCGGCGGCCTGGTGATCGCGCCCAATCAGACGCTCACGCTCATGGACGTGCCGGTCAAGCAGGGCGGTCTTGCCGGCTCGGTCGGCCAGCTCGGCCAGCGCATCGGCGCCGCGGTGGGCACGGCCGTCGCTCTGTCGCTCTTCTACGCCACGATCTATCGCGAGTCGGGCACCGAGGACGACCTGGTTGTCTACCACGACGCGTACGCGTTCGGGATGCTGTCGGTCGGGCTGTTCCTCGCCCTCGCCTTCGTCGTGGGCATCGTCGACCTCTCCGCGCGTCGCAAAAGCGAGCGGAAGCACAAGAAGCGCTCGAAGGCGGCCCTCGCCTCGGACGGCGTCAGCGGCGCAGAGACGCCGGTCCCATGACCGGACGCCGCCGATCGCGCACCCACCGTGCCCGGTCGCGGCGGAACTCGGCGCGGGTCGCGAAGCGGTAGCGATAAGAGACCGCGCGCACCCATCGCGGCCTCTCGCCGTCGAACGGATCGTGCGCGAGAAGGCGCAGGGTCGCGGCATCCGCTTCGAGCAGCTTCACGAGGAAAGCCGTGAACCAGTCGTCGAGGGATCTGCCGAGCGGCAGGAACCACATCAGCCAGTCCAGCCGCAGGTGATACGGCGCGTACTGGCGCGGGATGCGGCGCACGTCGCCCGGCTTGCCCTTGAATCCGTACTCGTGCCAGGTCGCGGAATCCGGATCCTCGTCCATGGTGCCCTCGACGACGATCTCGATGCGCTCCTTCGTCACGGTGCCGAACGCTCCGTAGGCGTTCGCGAGCTGCCACCGGTTGAAGCTCGCGTTCATGAGCTGGCGTCGAGCGAACAGATTCCGCAGCGGCGCCCAGCTGAGCACGATGTAGAGCAGGCCGACACCGCACGTGAGGACGACCCAGTACAGCGGCATTCCGTCGATGATCCACGGCGCGCCGACAGGCTCGGAACCTCCCTGTCCCTGTGCTTGGGCAGGCCCGGCAACCGGTCCGAGCGCGGGCGCGCCGATCGCTGAGAAGCCCAGCACGATCGTCATCCAGTTGAGCCACGCGAAGTTGCCGGTGACGACGAGCCACAGCTGGGTGGCGATGACGATCGCGGCGGCGACGGCCCCGACGACGGCAGGCACGGGCCCGGGGACGAACAGCCCGAGCAGCGGCGCGAAGAGGAACCACGGCACGACCAGCTGCGCGAAGTGGTTGCCGATCACCTCCGCCTTGTGGATCCAGCGGGGAAGCAGGTGCGCCTGACGACTGAGCGGGCCGGGCATCGGCTGGGTCTCGTGGTGATAGGTGAGCGCGGTCAGGTCGCGCCACTCGCGCCCGCCGCGGATCTTGATCATCCCAGCGCCGAACTCGAGCCGGAACACGAGCCACCAGAACAGCACGATCACCACGGTTGACGGCGGCTGCGAGTCCGAACCGAGGAACGCCGCGAGGAAGCCGGCCTCGAGCAGCAGCATCTCCCACCCGAAGCCGTAGAAGGTCTGGCCGATGCTCGTGATCGACATGTAGCCCAGCCACAGCGCGAGGAAGCAGATCATCGGCACCCACGGCGGACCCAGCTGCGGGATGCCGGCGGTCAGGGCGGCCGCGACGACCATGCCCCCGACGCACAGAGCAGCCAGGCGGCGGTCCGTGTAGCGCACATGGCGGAAGAGGGTCGGACGGATGAGCCCCGCCGCCCGTTTGGAGGACTGCGCCCAGGCCAGCAGGTCCGGCGCGGGGAGCAGGCCGTTCTCGCCCAGCAGCGGTCGGAACTGGTTCAGCGACGACAGGAAAGCCACGAAGAACAGCGCGGCGATGCCCCGCTGCAGCACCTGCCGCGCGAACTCGAAGTCGACCGCTGCGAACCCGTCCATCGGCTCCGTTCCGTCCCTCGGGCCTCATCATCGCATCGGGCGCCTGCCCTCTCGCGAGGGGGTTGACGCCTCGGTGCGTGGCGGTCTTCCTGCCTGAGTGGGGCAGCGACAGGATGGGGGTGCGGGATGTCCGCGGGAAGAAGTGTGGATCATGCAGACGGTGCTTCTCGACACGCCGACGGGCGTCGCTGCCCGCCTCGCCTGGGACCCGAAGGTCCCCGAGCATGACCGCAAACGGCTGCTGGCCAAAGAGCTCGTCGCCGCCCATCTCGGCGTCGATCCGGCGGCGGTGAGAGTAGACCGCGAGGCGCCCGGCACCTTCGGGTTCCACACGCAGCTGCTCGCGGAGGTGGCGGGGCAGGAGGTTCCGCTGAAGATCCGCAACGCGAACTTCCGCGCGGCGACCGTGGTCGCCGTCGCCGACCCGGCGGTGCCCCTCGGGCTCGACCTGCGCGATGCGCACCCCGACGACGCCGAGCTGCGCAACATGAAGCGGCACTCGCACCTCTTCGAGGACGACGACCTCTCCAAGCTCCTCGCACACTGGACACGGGTGCAGGCGGTGCGCGACGCCGACGGCCGCGGGTCCCGTGTCGCCGCAGACCACGTGCGCCTGGACAGCCCGCGCACCAAGGGATGGATTCCCGACCGCCGGGTGTACTACCAGCTCGCCGACCTGTCGCGCGACGGCTGGATCATCACGCTGGCCTACGGCGCGCTGCCGGCCTGACTCCGCTGGGCCGGGCTGGACCCCTGAGCCCGCCGCTTCGTTGCCCGGAACAGGTGTTCCGGCGTACGCAGGCGGGGGGCGCCGAACCCGGCCTGCCCTCGCCAGAACACCTGTTCTCAGCACCTGCAGGTCCCGGCACCGCGCACGAGACCGGGAACCGGAGGGACGGATGCCGCGGCATCCGTCCGGTCACTCCTCGACGAGTTCGGGGAGGGCCGCCTTGAGCTCGGCGATCCACGCGCGGGCGTTGCCGTCCGACGGCGCGCGCCAGTCGCCGCGAGGCGAGAGGGAGCCCGCGGGCGAGACCTTCGGGCCGTTGGGGATGGCGGAGCGCTTGAACTGCGCGAACGCGAAGTACCGCTGCAGGAACACCTGCAGCCACTTCGTGACCGTCGGCAGATCGTACGCGTAGCGGTCCTCCGACGGGAAGCCCGGCGGCCAGGCTCCGGCATCCGGATCCTGCCACGCCTGGGCGGCGAGGTAGGCGATCTTCGACGGCCGGTAGCCGAAGCGCAGCACGTGGTACAGCGTGAAGTCGTGCAGCGCGTAGGGGCCGATGCGGTCCTCGGTGGACTGCATCTTGCCGTCCTGGCCCGCCGGCACCAGCTCGGGGCTGATTTCGGTGTCGAGTACCGACTGCAGCACACGGCGGGCCTCATCCGACAGGTCGGTGGACCCGTCGCCCTCGTGGCCGATGACCCAGCGGATCACGTGCTGGATCAGCGTCTTGGGCACGCCTGCGTTGACGGCGTAGTGGCTCATCTGGTCGCCGACGCCGTAGGTCGCCCAGCCGAGCGCGAGCTCCGACAGGTCGGACGTGCCGATGACCATGCCGCCGTGGTGGTTCGCCAGGCGGAAGAGGTAGTCGGTGCGCAGACCCGCCTGCACGTTCTCGAAGGTGATGTCGTGCACCGGCTCACCCTCGGCGAACGGGTGGTCGAGGCGCTCGAGCATCTCGATCGCGAGGGGACGGATGTCGATCGTCTCGATCGACGCGCCGAGGGCTTCGGACAGGGCGATCGCGTTGGACTTGGTGTGGTCGGTGGTCGCGAACCCGGGCATCGTGTACGTCAGGATGTCGCTGCGCGGCCGGCCCATCCGGTCCATGGCCCGCGCGACGACGAGCAGCGCGTGGGTGGAGTCCAGACCGCCGCTCACGCCGATCACCGGCTTCGGGTTGCCGATCGCCTGCATGCGCTGCACGAGACCCGACACCTGGATGTTGAACGCCTCGTAGCAGTCCAGCGCGAGCCGCGCGGGGTCGTCGGGAACGAAGGGGAACCGGTCGAGGTGCCGGCGCAGACCCACATCGGTCGCGGGCGGATCGAGCTGGAAGTGGACCGTGCGGAAGGCGGCATCCGCTTCGACGGTCCTCCTGTTGTCGTCGAACGTGCCCTGCCGCAGGCGATCCTGCCGCAGGTGGTCGAGGTCGATGTCGGCGACGGAGCGGCGGGGACCGTCGGGGAACCGCTCGGTCTCGGCGAGGAGGTTGCCGCCCTCGTAGATCATGGTCTGCCCATCCCACGAGAGGTCGTTGGTCGACTCGCCCATGCCCGCAGCGGCATACACGTATCCCGCGAGGCAGCGGAGCGACTGCGACTTGCAGAGGTCCTTGCGGTCCTCGGCACGCGCGATCGTGATGGGGCTGCCGCTCAGGTTCAGCAGCACGGTCGCGCCGGCGAGGGCGGCGCGGGACGACGGCGGAATCGGCACCCACACGTCCTCGCACACCTCCGCGTGCACGACGAGGCCGGGCACGTCGAGGGCCTCGAACAGCAGGTCGGGTCCGAACGGCGCCTCGAGCTCGCCGACCCGGATGTCCTGGTCGTACTGGTCGTCGCCGGGCGCGTACCAGCGGCGCTCGTAGAACTCGCGGTAGGTCGGCAGGTACGACTTCGGCGCGACGCCGAGCAGCTCGCCGCGGTGGATGACGACGGCGCAGTTGTACAGGCGGTTGCGGTGGCGCAGCGGCGCACCGACGACGAGCATCGGGAAGAGATCGACGGATGCCTCGACGAGCCGTTCGATCGCCGCCTCGACCGCGTCGAGCACGGCGTCCTGCATCACGAGGTCGTCTATCGCGTACCCGGTGAGGCACAGCTCGGGGAAGAGGGCGATCGCGACGGCCTCGGCGTCGCACTCGCGTGCGGCGGTCAGGACGGCATCGGCGTTCGTGGCCGGGTCGGCGATCGCGACGGGGATCGTGCACGCGGCGGCGCGGGCGAACCCGTGCCGGTACGCGCTTTCGAACGGCAGGCTCATGCCTCCCAGTCTGGCAGGACCCTGTCCGCCGCCGGGGCCCCCTTGCGCGCGACCGCCGAACCACCCCACTTCCGGCATCCCGCGCCCTCGTCCTTCCCTCCGCGCCGGGCGGCTGGGGCGCGAAGGGATGCTGGGGCGCGAACCGTCGGGAAGGGCCGCCTGCCGCCGTCCGAACGCGGCCCTTTGCGACGGGTCGGGGCTCGATGCGGAGGGC
>NZ_CAJF01000056.1 GCF_000304335.1 Microbacterium yannicii PS01
GGTCGCAGGGCGCGGGCGCGGCCGGCATCGTCTACGCGCTCAGCCGCAAGTCGGTCGAGCAGACCGCCGAATTCCTCTCGGGTCAGGACATCGACGCGCTGCCGTACCACGCGGGTCTTCCCGCCGAGACCCGCGCCGCGAATCAGTCCCGGTTCCTCCGCGAGGACGGCGTCGTGATGGTCGCGACGATCGCCTTCGGCATGGGCATCGACAAGCCCGACGTGCGGTTCGTCGCTCACATCGACCTGCCCAAGTCGGTGGAGGGCTACTACCAGGAGACGGGCCGCGCCGGCCGTGACGGCGAACCGTCCGTCGCGTGGATGGCGTACGGCCTCGGCGACGTCGTGCAGCAGCGGCGCATGATCGACCAGTCACCCGGCGATCGCGCGTTCAAGATGCGCCTGGGCCAGCACCTCGATGCCATGCTCGCCCTGTGCGAGACGGTCGCATGCCGCCGCCAGAATCTGCTCGGCTACTTCGGCGAGCAGTCGGCGCCCTGCGGCAACTGCGACACCTGCCTCGAATCGCCCGAGACGTGGGACGGGCTCGTGCCGGCGCAGAAGCTCCTGTCGACGATCGTGCGTCTGCAGCGCGAGCGCAATCAGGCCTTCGGCGCGGGGCACCTCATCGACATCCTGCGGGGCAGCTCGACCGAGCGTGTCCGACAGCAGGGTCACGACACCCTCTCGACGTTCGGGCTGGGGGCAGACATGAGCGAGCAGGACTGGCGCAGTGTGATCCGCCAGCTGCTGGCGCGCGGCATCCTGGTGGCCCGCGGCGAATACGGCACACTCGCGCTCGGCGAGCCCGCCGGCGGCGTGCTGCGCGGCGAGGCTCCCGTTCCGCTCCGCCGCGACGTCATGGGCCGCTCGGGAGGCGTTGCCCGCGTGCGCAAGACGACGGCGCCCGAGACGCTGTCGACGGGCGACGTCGGCCTGTTCGAAGCCCTGCGGGCGTGGCGCGCCGACGTCGCCAAAGAACTCGGCGTGCCCGCCTATATCGTGTTCGGCGACGCCACGCTGCGGGCGCTCGCCGAGCGCCGCCCCGCCAGCCTGGCCGATCTCGACGGCGTCACCGGCATCGGCGCGAAGAAGCGCGAGGCCTACGGCGAGGCCGTGCTTCAGGTCGTCGCCACAGCAGCCTGACTTCCTTCGAACCTCCGTCGGTCCGCGGCTCAGAGCCATCCGGCGGCGCCGCCCTGAGCCTGCGCCGGCCGGAAGATCAGAGCTCCTGGCTGAAGTAGTACGCGCGCTCGCCCGTCGCCGGATCCGCTCCGTGGAATCCGTGGCGCGCGTAGAAACGCTGCGCGTCGACGTCGCCCTCGTCGACGTTGATCTCGATCGCCGAGACGCCGGCCGACCGGCATTCGCTCACGAGCCGCCGGACGATCGCACCGCCGATGCCCGAGCCGCGCGCGTGGGGCGCCACATACATCTCATCGAGGAGCGCGACCGGCCCGGGGTACCAGACGTTGGGACGCAGTGTCACCAGCGCGATCCCGACGGCAGGATCACCGCCGAGCAGTGCGAAGGTGTCGCTGCCGGCGAGCAGGTGTCTCAGTCGCGCCGCGAGGACGGCCGGCCCCGGAGTCTCGGTCTCGAACTCGGCGTTGAAGTCGTCCAGCAGCCGGGCCGCGACGTCGGCGTCCTCGACGTCTGCACGCCGCACCGGCCACTCGTTCATGCGTCCACCGTAGATCCGCCGAGCTGACACGTCACCGGAGCCGGAAGATATGCGGGGGCCGGCATGCATCCGTGCTCAGACCGTTATGAGGGCGGACGAGCGCAGGCGTACGAAGGAAATACGGTTGCCGTATGGCGAATCACCGGATCCTTGCGGCGCTCACCCTCGTCGCTGTGTGCGTCCTCTCCGGCTGCGCCGCCGAAGCGGTCGCACCATCGCCGTCCGTGGCGCCGCCCGCGGCGGAGGCGACAAGCACTCCCTCTCCTGAGCCGCCCCGCTCAAAGGTCCCCTTCTCGGGGGACTGCGCCTCGGTCTTGCCGACGGATGTCGCCCGCGAGATCTTCCTCGGCGCCGAGCCGCAGGTCCACGCACCGAACCGCCCCCATGGAGTGATGCCCGACACGTCCGCATCGCTGGCTCGCCTGGGCGGCCTCATGTGCTGGTGGACGGCCGATGATGCTCAGATCGGCTATCTGAGTGTGACGATGATCCCTGTGGGCGCCGTTCCGGAGAGCCTCGTCACTGCGCACGCCGAGTTCGGGTGCTACGGATGGGCGATCTGCGGGCGCGCCGAGACCCGCTTCGGGATGTGGGTCCTGTCCGAGACGACTCGTCAGTATGGGCCTGAGACCGAACTCTCGGAGAGCGAGGCGCAGGCTCTCAGAAGTGCCGTCGACGCCGGGATCGAGGCCATCTTCGCCCGATCTCCGGAGGAGGTCTCAGGTGTTCCAGAAGAGGCGACGGAAGAGTGGTGGACCCTTCCGGATTGCACCGCGCTCGAGCAGCCCGTCGCGGCGGCAGCGGGCATGGCGAACCCCGAGTCCGGCTTTCCCGGTGACAACATCCCCGAGGGGCCGGCATGGGAAGTCATCGAGGGTGAGGGCGTGGCCGCATGGTGTCCGTGGTACGAGTACTCCGCGAGCGGCAGCACACTCATCACCGAGATCCAGATGCAATCCGGAGTCGGCGGCCCGTCACCGGCGCAGCTGGAGGCGGCCGGAGCTGTCGCCATCAGCATCCCCGGGGCGGACGCGGCCTACCGGATCGATGACGGCTCGGGCTCTGGTGCACGCGCTGTCGAGGTTCTCGCCATCGTCGGGCCCAACCGCATCGTCGTGGGCGGCGACCGGCCCGAGGAAGTCGCTGCGGCAGCTCTGACCGTGTTGATGCCGTGAGCTCCGGCTCCGCCGTCCAACGCCAGGGCGGGGCCCACGTCATCCGCGCGGCAGCACGTCCTCCAGGTGAGCGGTGAGGTGCGCGGCGACGTCGACGCGCTCGCGGTCGTAGAGCCACTGGTACTGCAGGCCGTCCCAGAGGGCGACGAGCCAGCGGGCTTCGAAGTCGGGATCGCGGTGTGCGGGGAGGTCGCCGTCCGCCTGCGCAGCCCGGAAGAGGGCGGTGAAGTGCTGGAGCACATCGCGGAACCGCTGCTCGAAGTACGCGTGTGCGGGGTGATCGGAGGGAACGGCCTCGCACGAGAGCACCGCATAGACCTCGATGAGACCTGGAGCCGTGAGCGTGTTCTCTGAGGCGCCCAGCGGAAGGCCCCGCAGCTCGTCGGCGGCGCGATCGGCCCGCACGTACGATTCTCGCGACTCGAGCTGGCGGTCGCGTTCGGCGAGCACGGCGCTCAGCAGGCCTTCCTTCGAGCCGTAGTAGTGCAGGAGCGTCGACTTCGACACCCCGACGCGTTCGGCGACGTCGCGCAGACTCGTGTCGCCGTACCCCTCCTCGGCGAACAGCGCCGTCGCCCCGGCGAGGATGCGCTCCCGGCGCTCCCTGCCCACCCGGTAGCCCACGGCTCCCGTGCTGCTCGGCGGCGCGAACGCCGGCATCCGCGGCACTGGCACGGCGAAGACACCGGAGCGCGGGCCGGGGTCGTCCGGCTCGCGCCAGCCGACCGGGAGCGACAGCATCCCCTCGTACGTCTCCAGGGTCTCGGCGATGTCGACTTCGCCCGGCAGGTACTGGGCGAGCACCTGAAGCCCGTCCCACGCGGCGGGTACGCGCACGGCCTCGTCCTGCGGGCGGCGATCGTGCGCCATGGCGTCGTGGTCGATCGCCTCCTGCATCACCTCGGCAGACAGCGCGCGCAGGCGGGCGTAGCGCGCGCGCATGACCTCGTGCGCCGGATGCGATGCGGTGGATGCCTCGCCCGTGAGAGCCGAGAAGAGCGGCAGGTAGCCCGGCACGGTCTCGTTGTGTCGTGCGATCTCGCTGAAGCCGAGCACGCCGGGTTCGCCGGCCGCGACGCGGTCGAGCACGTCGATCTCGTTGTCGCGTTCGAACGAGTCGACCACCGCGGCGAGCAGCTCGTCCTTGGTCGCGAAATGGCGCAGCAGGCCGGGGTGGCTGATCCCGGCTGCGGCGGCGATGTCACGGAGGGAGGTCGCACGGTAACCCCGCGCGACGAACGCGTCGTGTGCGGCGGAGAGGATGGCGGCGCGCGTCTGAGCCGTGCGTGCACTGCGCGCGCCGCCTGCCGCTCTCGCGATCGTCGCCTGACTCGTCACCCGATCCCCCTTTCCGATCCCATCCTGACGCATTACCACTCGGTCGGGATTCAGTTACCACTTGGTCTGGTTTCATGTATTCTTCCGGATGGATCACCGTCGCCGCCGACGAGATCGACTCGTGTGAAAGGACTCCGATGACAGAGATGTCGCCCGCCGCGACGGCCGCAGCCGCCGGCACCACAGGCTTCAAGGCCCCCGGTACCACGCCGACGAAGACCCCCCGCGGCTACGCGCTCGGCCTGGCCGGCGCCAACTTCGGCGTGTACCTGGCGCTCCTCACCCCGGTGATGGTGTCGATGGCGTTCAAGATCCAGCACATCTCAGCCACGCCCGAGCAGGCGACGGCGAACCTCGGCCTGGTCAGCGGTGCGGGCGCGCTCTTCGCCCTGGTCGCGAACCCGCTCGCCGGCCGGCTCTCGGACCGCACCACGTCTCGCTGGGGCATGCGTCGACCGTGGATCCTCGGCGGAGCGCTGATCGGCGTGGGCGCCTTCCTGCTCATCGGCATCGCGACGTCGGTGTGGGTCGTGCTGATCGGATGGTGTCTGGCGCAGGCGGCGCTCAACGCGATGCTCGCCGCGGCCAACGCCACCCTCCCCGATCAGACGCCCGTCGCCAGCCGCGGCCGGGTGTCGGGCATCGTGGGCATCACGACGCCGCTGGCGATCCTCGCCGGCAGCTTCCTGATCAACTTCATCGGCGACGATCTGCTGCGCTTCCTGGTGCCGGGTCTCATCACTCTCGTCTTCGCCGCCCTCTTCGTCGCGGTGCTCAAGGACCGCCGCCTCGAGCACAAGCCGGCGCACAGGTTCACGGTCGGACAGTTCTTCGGCTCGTTCGTCTTCAACCCGGTAAAGCACCCCGACTTCGGCTGGACCTGGCTCACGAAGTTCATGATCATGTTCGGCTACGCGGGCATCGCGACCTTCCTGCCCTACTTCCTGACCGAGAAGTTCGCCCTCGACGAGCAGGGCGCCATCTCGACGATCCTCTTCGCCAACATCGCCTCGACGATCGGCATGGTGATCTCGAGCCCGCTCGGCGGCTTCCTCTCCGACAGGGTCGGCAAGCGCCGCCCCTTCGTGGCCATCGCGGGAATCGTCATGGTGGGCGGCCTCGTGCTGCTCGCGTTCGCGCCGTCGGTGCCGGTCGTGATCCTCGCGCAGGGCATCATCGGCCTCGGCGCCGGCTCGTTCTTCTCTGTCGACCTCGCCCTGGCGACCCAGGTGCTGCCGAACCCCGACGACGTCGCGAAGGATCTCGGCGTGCTGAACATGGCCAACGCGCTGCCGCAGTCGATCGCGCCCGCGATCGCGCCGCTGGTCATCGCGCTCGGCGCGGGCACGGCGCTCGGCGGCTACAGCCTCTGGTACCTGGTCGGCGCAGCCGTCGCCCTTGCCGGCGCCATCCTCGTCTACCGCATCAAGGGAGTGAAATGACCGATCCGACCACGATCGACCGAGCGGCCGAGGCATCGGCCGACCGCCCGTGGCTCGATCCGAGCCTGGCTGTCGACGAGCGCGTCGAGCTGCTGCTGGCGGAGATGACCGTCGAAGAGAAGGCGGGCCTGTTCTTCCACACGATGATCGCGCTGGGTGAGCTCGACGAGCGCAATCCGGTGTTCGACATGCCGTCGGCGGTCGAATACCTCACCGAGCGGCACATGACGCACTTCAACCTGTTCGGTCCCGCGCCCTCCGGCGGCGAGATCGCGAAGTGGCAGAACCGCTTGCAGGAGCTCGCGGCATCCACTCGACTGGGCATTCCGGTGACGCTCTCGACCGACCCGCGCCACTCGTTCAGCGAGAACCCCGGCGCGTCGATCCTCGCGGGCGCGTTCTCGCAGTGGCCCGAGACGCTGGGCCTGGCCGCGATCGGCGACGAAGAGCTCGTCGAGCGCTTCGCCGACATCGCGCGCCAGGAGTACACCGCCGTCGGGCTGCGTGTCGCGCTGCACCCGCAGATCGACCTCGCCACCGAGCCCCGCTGGGCGCGGCAGGTCGCCACGTTCGGTGAGGACGCCGACCTGACCGCCCGCCTGGGTGCGGCCTACATCCGCGGGTTCCAGGGCGCGTCGTTCGGGCCGGGATCGGTGGCGACGATGACCAAGCACTTCCCCGGCGGCGGCCCGCAGAAGGACGGCGAAGACCCGCACTTCCCGTACGGCCGCGAGCAGATCTATCCCGGCGGGCAGTTCGAACTGCATCTGAAGCCGTTCGAGGCGGCCTTCGAGGCCGGCACCCGCCAGATCATGCCGTACTACGGCATGCCGGTGGGCACCGAGTACGAAGAGGTCGGCTTCGGCTTCAACAAGTCGGTCATCACCGGCCTGCTGCGCGAGCGTTTCGGCTTCGACGGCGTGGTCTGCACCGACTGGGGCCTCATCACCGACGCCGAGATCTTCGGGCAGCATCACCCTGCGCGGGCGTGGGGCGTCGAGCACCTGTCGCCACGCGAGCGCATGAGCAAGGTGCTGGATGCCGGAGCCGACCAGTTCGGCGGCGAGGCCTGCCCCGAGATGCTCGTCGAGCTGGTGCGCGACGGCGCGATCGCCGAGGAGCGCCTCGACGTCTCGGCGCGGCGGCTGCTGCGCGAGAAGTTCGAGCTCGGCCTGTTCGACGACCCGTTCGTCGACGTCGCAGCCGCGGACGCTACTGTCGGCCGCGCCGACTTCCGCGCCGCGGGCGAGGCGGCGCAGCGCCGCCTCGATCACGGTGCTCACGAATCGCGCACTGAAGACGGGCTGGGCGGATGCCTCGGCACCCGGCGCTGCCGCTCCGCAGCGGACTGCGGCTCTACGTCGAAGGCATCGCTCCCGAGGTCGCGGCCGCGTACGGCACGGTCGTCGAGACGCCGGCCGAGGCCG
>NZ_CAJF01000057.1 GCF_000304335.1 Microbacterium yannicii PS01
TGCGCTCGGCGCGGGTCGCGACCTCGCGGATCACCTCGCCGCGAGCGCCGCGCGGGCGACGCCGCGGCCCTGCCATTCGGGGAAGACGTTCCACCCTGTCTCCCACGCGGGCGTGCCGTCGTGCTCGACCTTCCAGTAGCCGATCCCGCCGGCCGGCTCCCCCGTCGACCTCGATCCGGTACATCCGTGCGTCGTCGGCCTCCCACAGGCGCAGGTATCTCTCCTGACGCTCCTGGAGCTGATCCGGCGACTCCGGCCCGCCCAGGTGGACCGTCATCTCCGGCGTATTCGCGCGCTCGAGCAGCGCGAGGTCGCCCGCACCCCCATCGTTCGAGCGTCACCCGCGGAGTCTGAGCCATCCGCCGAGTCTAGGGACGGGGTCCGACCTCGCGCCGTAGGCTGGCGCTCGCGGGCGACGGCGCCCGCGAGGGGGTGCGGATGAGTCCCAGCAGCATCGAGATCGCCCAGGCGGCGACCCTTCGACCGGTCACGCAGATCGCGGCGGGCCTCGGCATCCCGGATGACGCGATCGTGCCGTACGGAAGGTACAAGGCCAAGGTCGCGCTCTCGCACCTCGCGACGCTGGCCGATCGTCCGCCCGGCAGGCTCGTACTCATGACGGCGGTCTCTCCCACCCCGGCCGGCGAGGGGAAGACCACGACGACGGTCGGACTCGGCGACGCGCTCACGCGGATCGGCGAGCGCGCCATGATCTGCCTGCGTGAGCCGGCGCTCGGTCCCGTGTTCGGCATGAAGGGCGGCGCGGCTGGCGGCGGCTACGCCCAGGTCGTGCCGATGGAAGACATCAACCTTCACTTCACCGGGGATTTCGCCGCGATAGCGGTGGCGACGAACCTGCTCGCGGCGCTCATCGACAACCACATCCACCACGGCAACGAGCTCGGCATCGACGTGCGCCGCATCACGTGGCGGCGGGTGCTCGACGTCAACGACCGCGCCCTGCGCGATGTGGTGCAGAGCCTCGGCGGTCTCGGCAACGGATACCCGCGCGAATCGGGCTTCGACATCGTCGTGGCGAGCGAGGTGATGGCGATCTTCTGCCTCGCCACGAGCCTCGCCGACCTCAAGGAGCGGCTCGGCCGCATCGTCGTGGCCTACACCCGAGATCGCACGCCGATCCGGGCGAGCGATCTCCGCGCGCACGGTGCGATGGCGGCGCTCCTGCGCGACGCCCTCGCCCCCAATCTCGTGCAGACCCTCGAGCACACGCCCGCCTTCGTGCACGGCGGCCCGTTCGCGAACATCGCGCACGGCTGCAATTCGCTCATCGCCACCGCCTCGGCGCTGCGCCTGGCCGACTACGTCGTCACCGAGGCCGGCTTCGGCGCTGATCTCGGCGCGGAGAAGTTCGTCGACATCCTGTGCCGGTCCTCCGGACTGCGCCCCGCGGCCGCCGTGATCGTCGCGACGGTCCGGGCGATGAAGTACCACGGCGGCGTGGCCGTCGCCGACCTGCCGACCGAGGACGTGCCCGCGCTCGAGAAGGGACTGGCCAACCTCGAGCGGCACGTGCACACGGTGCGCGAGGTGTTCGGCCTGCCGTGCGTCGTCGCGATCAACCAGCGCGCCGAGGATGCTCCGGCCGAGATCGAGGCGCTCATCGCCGGGGCGGCCGGGATGGGTGTGCGCGCCGTGCCTGCGCGCCACTTCGCCGAGGGCGGTGCAGGGGCCGAGGAGCTCGCCCGGGAGGTCGTGGCCCTGTGCGCCCTTCGACAGGCTCCGGGACTCGTCGGTGCGCCTGTCGAACCGCTGCGCTTCGTCTACCCGTCCGACGCATCCCTGTGGCACAAGATGAGGGCGATCGCGACGCGGGTGTACGGCGCCGCCGACATCACGGCATCGACTCTGGTCCGCGCACAGATCAAGCGCTTGGAAGCCGAAGGCTACGGGCACCTGCCGGTGTGCGTGGCAAAGACCCAGTACTCGTTCTCGACCGATCCGAAGCTGCGAGGCGCGCCGACGGGCCACATCGTCGACATCCGCGAGGTGCGCCTGGCTGCCGGGGCGGAGTTCGTCGTGATGATCTGCGGCGACATCATGACCATGCCGGGCCTGCCCGCGGTGCCGGCCGCCGAGTCGATCGACGTCACCGACGACGGCACCATCGTCGGCCTGTTCTGACGCAATCCCGACCCCGATGACCTCTCCCCGGCGCAGGGCCGGCCGGCGCCCGGCCGTCGAGCCCACGCGGGCCGGGATACGGTGGAATCTCAGATCTCATCGGCAGGGCCGTCCGGCGCGAGCCCCGAGGGTGCCCCTCCCTGCCACGATCGTCGACTTCGGCTACATCTCCAAGGAGCCCGTGTGAACGAACGCGTCCCCACCCCCGATCGACCGCGCATCTCGGTCGTGACCAACGACGACGGCACCGGATCGGTCACCGTCGACGGCGCGCTGCGCACCGTGAAGGCACGCGACGCCGCGGGTGCCCGCGAGGCGGTGCTCGCGCTCGTCGTGGAGGTCGCTCAGCAGCACGGGCGTGAAGTCCGTGTCGCCGCGAGCGGCAGCGACGGCGTCAGCGCACTCATCGTGGGGCCGGACGGCTCGGTCGAGGAGGGCGTCGAGACCACGAGCTCCGAACTGGTCACCGCGGTGCCGGTCACCCCGCCCGCCCTGCCCGAGCCTCCGGCTGCGGTCGCCGAGCCGCCGGTTGCGGTTGCCGAGCCTCCGGTTCCGGTGGCTGAGCCGCCGGCGACCATGGCCGAGCCGTCGGCTGCGGTGGCCGAGACGCCCGTGGCGGCGACGACGCCGGTGGCCGCGGCATCCGACGACCACTCCCTCACGAGGCGCGACGCGCGCCTGCTCACCGCCCGCGATTTCGTCGAGTCGGCGAAGCCGAAGGAGCCGGCGCCGGCGACGGAGGGGTTCCGCGGCGGGCTCAACCGGATCGGCTTCCGCCTAGCGCCCGGACCCCGGGAGCAGGCGAAGCGGGACCGGCGCGACACCATCCAGCGGGGGTTTCAGCGGTCGGAAGACGATCGCGGTGATCGGCGAGAAGGGCGGCGTCGGCAAGACCACCACCACCTACCTGCTGGGCGCGACGCTCGGGCGCGTGAGGGGTGGGAGCGTGCTCGCGTGGGACAACAACGAGTACAAGGGCACCCTCGGCATCCGCTCGCTTGCGGCCCCGTCGCACGACCGCACCGCCATCGACCTGCTGCGTCACGTGCACGATCGTCCGGGCCAGCTGTCGTCCGCCGATCTGATCGACTTCGTCCGCGGCCAGCGCGACAACAAGTTCGACGTCCTGGCGTCGCAGAGCCTCGACGGCGACAGCGAGGTGATCGACGAGCAGGCGTTCGGCCTCCTCCACGACACGTTGAGCGGCTCGTACCGCGTCATCATCGTCGACACGGGCAACAACTCGAAGGCCGGCACGTGGCAGTCGGCGGTGGCCGCCGCCGACGTGCTCGTGCTCACCACGATCGTCAAGGAAGACAGCGCCCGCACTCTCGCGTCGATGGCCGACACGCTGGTCGCGCACGGGCACGAGGCGAAGCTGCGCAATGCCGTGACAGTCATGAGCCATCCCTCGCCCACGAGCCATCCCGACCTCGAGAAGCGTCTGACCCAGCACATGGGGGAGCTCACGCGGAAGGTCGTGCCGGTGCCGTTCGACGTCGCTCTGGACCGCGGAGATGTGATCGACTACGACGCCCTCAGCGAGCAGAGCCGCGAGGCGTGGATGGAAGTCACCGCCGCGGTAGCCGCCGGTCTGCGCTGAGGCCGAGCGCTCCGGCTGTCGGGTCCGTACAAGCCGTTGTCACAACGCGCCGCCCGGCCTTTGTGGTGATCAGCCAACCGGCTTGCCGTGTCGTTGTAGGAAGTCCTACCGTCGAGGCGACTCGACTCTTCCTTTCGCGACCCGAAGGTGATCCCCATGGCCGACGCCGCCGTCCGCACCAAGAAGCCCGCCACCAGCACGCGCACGCCCGCCGGTGGCGCTCCGACCGCCGCGCACACCGCCGCGCAGGCGCACGAGGCCCGCATCGACATCGCCGCCGTCACAGATCTGCTGCTCGGTACCTGGGGTGACACCCGCCGCACCGCCCGCGAGATGATCAAGGATCCGGCGTTCTGGCGCATCGACGGACAGCCCATGGCTGAGCACCGTGAGCGCGTGCTGACCCAGCTGCACCTGCTCGTCGAGCACGGCGGCTCACGACGCGCGTTCCCCGAGGAGTACGGCGGCGAGAACAACAACGGCGCGAACCTCGCCGGCTTCCAGGAGCTCGTGCTGGCCGACCCCAGCCTGCAGATCAAGTCCGGTGTGCAGTGGGGCCTGTTCGGCTCGGCGATCCACCAGCTGGGCACCAAGACCCACCACGAAAGGTGGCTGAAGGGCGTCATGGATCTGTCGATCCCCGGTGCCTTCGCGATGACCGAGACGGGCCACGGATCGGATGTCGCCGCCATCGGCACGACGGCCACCTACGACCCCGAGACCCAGGAGTTCATCATCCACACCCCGTTCCGCGGGGCCTGGAAGGACTACCTCGGCAACGCGGCGCTGCACGGCAAGGCAGCGACGGTGTTCGCGCAGCTGATCACGGGCGGCGTGAACTACGGCGTGCACTGCTTCTTCGTACCGCTGCGCGACGAGGAGGGGAACTTCCTTCCCGGCATCGGCGGCGAGGACGACGGCGTGAAGGGCGGCCTCAACGGCATCGACAACGGCCGCCTGCACTTCGACCACGTGCGCGTGCCGCGAGAGAACCTGCTCAACCGCTACGGCGATGTCGCCCCCGACGGTTCGTACAGCTCCGACATCTCCAGCCCCGGCCGCCGCTTCTTCACCATGCTCGGCGCGTTGGTCCAGGGCCGCGTGTCGCTCGACGGCGCCGCGACCACGGGCACCGCTCTCGCGCTGTACATCGCGCTGACCTACGCCAACCAGCGCCGCCAGTTCGACTCGGGCACCGGCAGCGACGAGGTCGTGCTGCTCGACTACGGCAAGCACCAGCGACGCCTTCTGCCGCTGCTGGCCCAGAACTACGCGCAGTTCTTCGCGCACGACGAGCTGCTGCGCACCTTCGACGGCGTCTTCTCGGGGCGCAAGGACACCCCCGCCGAGCGCGAGAACCTCGAGACGCTCGCAGCCGCCCTCAAGCCCCTGTCGACCTGGAACGCGCTCGACACGATCCAGGAGGCACGCGAGGCGTGCGGCGGATCGGGCTTCCTCGCCGAGAACCGGCTGGTCGGCCTTCACCAGGACCTCGACGTCTACGTGACGTTCGAGGGCGACAACAACGTGCTGCTGCAGCTGGTCGGCAAGCGGCTGCTGGCCGACTACGCCCGGCAGTTCAAGGGCGCGGATGCCGCGACCCTCGCCCGCTTCGCCGTGAGCAGCACCGCGGGCAAGCTGTTCCACGGCGCGGGCCTGCGCCAGCTGGGTCAGGCGGTGGCGGATCTCGGCTCCACGGCGCGCTCGGTGGAGCTCGGGCTGCGTGAGGACCAGCAGCACGAGCTGCTCGCCGGCCGTGTGCAGCAGATGGTGGCGGATGTCGCAGCCGCCCTGCGTCCGGCATCCAAACTCTCACCCGCCGAGGCCGCCGCGCTCTTCAACGCGCACCAGGCCGAGCTCATCGAGGCGGCTCGTGCTCACGCGGAACTGCTGCAGTGGGAGGCGTTCACCGACGGGATCAACCGCATTTCCGACGCCGGCACGAAGCAGGTGCTGACGTGGCTGCGTGACCTCTTCGGGCTGCACCTGATCGAGAAGCACCTCGCCTGGTACCTCATCAACGGCCGGCTCTCGGCGCACCGCGGGGCCGCCGTCACCCGCTACATCGATCGCCTCTGCGGCCGTCTGCGCCCCCACGCGCAGGACCTCGTCGACGCCTACGGGTTCGCCCCGGAGCACGTGCGGGCGCCCATCGCCTCAGGCGCTGAGCACGAGCGGCAGCACGAGGCGCGCGAGTACTACCGCGCGCTCGCCGCGTCGGGCACCGCCCCGGTCTCGGAGAAGTCCCTCAAGAAGAAGTAGTGCCGGGCCGCGGCATCCGTCCCCGCCCTCTTCGCGAAGGAAAGGTCAGGTGGCGGACCAGCCGCACATGCCGCACTCGCCGGTCGCCGAGACCTCGACGAAGCAGTTCGGGCACATCGCGCGCAGGCGCTCGGGGACGGTCGGCTTCGCCGGACGGCGCTCCGCGGCCGGGCGCGACGCGGGGCGCGACGCCGCCCGGCCGACGGGCGTCGCGACCACGGGGCGCTGGATCACGGGACGGTGCTCGGCGCAGTAGAAGCGCACGTACCCGTCGTGGTTCTTGGGGTGCCGGTGCTTGAACGCCCACAGCTCGGTGCGCGGCAGCGGCTCGGACTCGGTGCCGCACGTGAAGCACCGGGTCGGGTCTCCCGGAACCGATGTCGGCGACGAGGACGAGGGTGTCGAAGGGGATGGAATCCCGCCAGTCGGACGAAGCGACGATCTTCATGGGGCTTGCCTCCTGCGATGCGGGGTTCGAACCGAACCCGGACATTTCAGAGTAACGCGCCCGGGGGTAGCCGTCCGGGGTACCGAGGGTGTGACGTGCAGCTGAACTGCGGCGTGTCGGCCCGTGGTACGGGTCCGCAGCTGCGCGGATCCGTCCGA
>NZ_CAJF01000058.1 GCF_000304335.1 Microbacterium yannicii PS01
CGAGAGCGTCGTGATCATCGATGAGGGCCTCGCGTTCAATCCCGATCGCGGCGTGGACCGGGTCGTCCTGGTAGCCGACGAGACCGGCCTCCCCGCCATCGCGGGCGTCGCCGCGTCGCTGCCGGCCGGCGCGACGGGCGTGGCGATCATCGAGGTGCCGTCGGCGGAGGACGCGCTGGACTTCGTGCGGCCGGCCGGCCTCTCCGTCGAATGGATCGTGCGTGAGTACGGCACGAAGCCGGGAATGCTCGCGTTGCGGGCGCTCACCGAGGCGACGCTTCCGGATGCCGGGTTCCACGCCTACATCGTGGGCGAACAGGCCCTTCCCACCGACGCCCGGCGCCACCTGGTCGGCGAGCGGGGTGTGCCGAAAGACCTGGTCAGTTTCTGCGGATACTGGCGCGTGGGGGCGGCGTCGCCGGCCCCGAGATCGCAGCGCGCGACGGCGGAGACCCCGGCGTGAGCCGCCTCGCGACGTCGTACCTGCTCACCTGCGCGGCGATCGGCGTCGCCGGCGGCGTGCTGCTGTGGGGCGCCACGAGCCTGTCGACGGTGCTCTTCGCGGTCGCCGGACCCATCTCGGCCGGCCTCGCCGGCATCTGGCTGCTGCCCGCCGTCGTCGCCCTGCGCCTGCTCGAGCGGCCGCTGGCCGGCATCCTGGTCGGACTCATCTCGGGTCTGGTGGTCTTTCCGTACCTCTTCACCAACCTGTGGTGGGCGTTCTTCGCCGAGCTGCCGTTCCTCATCGTGCTCTACCGGTTCTGGAAGACCTGGCAGTACTTCGCCGGCGCCACGTTCGTCGCGCTGATCTACCCGGTGCTGGCCGCGGTGTCGTTCAACCTGTGGGAGATGACGCTGCCGGTCCAGATCGGACTGTTCGCGCTCACCCTGGCGAGCTGCCTCGGCGGCACCTGGCTGGGGATCATCATCGCCGACCGTCTGAAGGCGGCCGGCGTCGCCAAGCTGGCGCGCCGTCGCCCGAAGTCCGTGGTCGCACCCGACGCCTGACACGCTCCCTCTCCGGTCCCCGTCCGCACGGCGTTGAGCGGGCTGATCTGGTGCCCGATGACGATCGATCAGCGGGCGGATGGGAGTTCGGGCGGACACCAGCGCCAGTCGTCTTGCGGGCGGGTCCACTCTTGGCGCTGCGGAGTCCATTCGCGGGCGACATCGGTGAGCCAGATGGTGGAGTCGGGAGCCCAGCCTCCGATCACTGAACCGTATTCCTCGTCGATCTCGACCAGCGTAGTGGCCGTGGACAGATACCCGAGCGTAGTGAGGTGCACGGCATCCCACCGCGCGGCGACGCGCTCCCAGTCCGGGATCACCCACCGCCCGTCACGTCCGGTAACCCGGAACCAGTCGTGTCGTCAGGACGCGGTGACCTCCATCGGGTACTCGCGGCAGAAGTCTGCCCAGTCCTCCGGCGTCTGAATTTCGAGCGTCCGCCCCACTCCGCGCACGGGGATGATCGTCGCGACCTCCCAGCCGAGGGAGTCTTCGACCAGCTCAAGAGCATCCGCCGGACTGCTGCGCGTCGCGAGAAGCGTCTGCGGTACCGACCACCAGGTGCCTGACCAGTTGGCGTGGGGGTCATGGGGCCGCTCGCGTGCTGAGCGTTCCTCGTCCGCACGCTGGGCGCCGGTCCACTCGGCCAGCATGGCTGAGGGTTCCCGCACCAGTAGTTCGCTGTCCGCAAGCGGACGCCACTGCACTGCCCACTGTGCTTCCCCGCACGGCGCGGCGAGGTCGGGCATCGCTGTAACCAAACGCCGCGCGACACGGCCGAGCACGTGCAGTACCGGCGGAAGGGCGGCGACGGCATCCGCGCCGTCGGGCTCCTGCCAGTAGCGCGCGAGATCGACCGACGCCTGCAGCGCCTCCCTCAGGATGTCTCCACGGATATGAGTCAGGTCGACATCGTCGATGAGCGCCGAGAGGTCGTCGGCGCTGAACGTCGGATCAGGTTCCGGGTCGGAGGTAACCCCGTGAGGCGGAGAAGCGTGCCCGGGTTCGGATCGAGCTCGTGGCCGAGCCAGAACAACGCAGTGTGCACCGTCTCATCGGTGCGGGCGGCGTACTCAAGGCACATCCGACGACCGCGCGGACCACGAAGCAGGGCATCCGCGAGATCCTCCACCGTCCCACCTTGCCGGACAGTCGCGCATCTCCTCCACAACTGCCGGCTGGCATCAATTGCGTTCCTTGACCGGTTCTGCTCCGAACGCCGGAGAGGGGCGGCTAGCGTGATTGTATGCGGGAGCGCAGAGCTATATGGCTGGTCGGTGGTATCGGACTAATGGCCTGTGGCGTTGTGGGCATCGTTCGCGGGTCGGTCCTTGGAACCCCCGGCGCCGCCGAAGTGCTCGCAGTCCTCACGGACGGGATTTGGGCCGGGGCGGTTCTCGTTCTCGCGATCGGGTTCAATCGGGCAAGTAGCGTGGTCGCACGCGAGCCGCTAGGGCTGGCCGCCTTGACCGTCGTCGCCGTGTGGCCGCTCACTGAGACCATCGTCAATCTGCTCACCGGCCCGCTGGATCCCGGACAAGTCAGCGACTGGTTGTTCTGGATGTACTTCTCGATGGTTCTTCCCCTCATCGCCGGCGTGATCGCCGCGGTGCAGATTGCGCGCGCCAGCGTCGTCCCGAGCCCCTGGAACTGGATTCCGCTGTGGGTCCTTGCCGGACAGGTCACGCTGTGGGCAGTGCCACAACTGGTGGCGGTCGCGACACCGGCGGCAGTCACGCAGGCCCCCGGGCTGTGGGGCGCGCTCGGAACCCTGGGATTCCTCGCAGGCACACTCGGGCTCGGTATCGTCACGACGGTCCTCGCCACAACCTCACGTGGCGCCACGGTCGACATCTTCCGCTCGTCGCCGACAAGCTGACGGATCGCTTCCCGCGCATGCATCTCAGGCGGATATAGCACCACGGGCCAGGGAGGTGCGCACCTCTACTGATTCTGCGTCGGTAGTCTGCAAACGTGACCCCCTCGCTACGCAAGCTCAAGAAGCTGGTCGGAATCTGGATCATGACAGGAACCGTGTTGCTGATCGCTGGTGCGTTCTTCATTTTCGCCTTTCCGCCCATCGTGAGGATCCTCGCGACGGCCGCCCTCGTCCTCGGCGGAATCCTTCTTCTCTGCGGCTTAATCGGCAAGGTTGCCGCGCTCGCGGTTCAATCAGCCGACGAGCGCGGCCACGCCCTTCGGGGAGATACCCTGGACACCCGACACGCTGTTGGTCCCGAGGGCACTGCGTTGTAAGCGATGGCGAGGGGCAATCGCGGCGCAGTGGAGCGCGGCATGAGTTACCGCTTCGAACTATGGGTTGCATCGATTCTGCTCGGCGCCGGGCTCCTCTTCGTCGGGTTACTTGCCGGGGTTGGCCCGATGCTCCAAAGGCGCACCCCCTGTCTGTACTCGATCACGCCACCCGCCGAGTTCGTGGCGGAGTATCAGGAGGGAATCGGCTCTACCGACCCCTGGGTGTCGCTGTTCCCGTACGGCGCGAGATGTTCCTACGTTGCGAATTCCACAGGGGAAACTGCGATGTCGGAGCTGTCGCCGTGGCCCTCGGTATTGGTCACAGGAGGCGTCGTTCTTGTGGTCCTGGGCCTGTATAGCGCAGCTTCCACCTACCGCAGAGCACGTTGACCGAACCCGAACCGACCGTCTCCCCTGGCGACGTGTCGGACTCAGCCAGACGATGTGGCAATGAATGAGATCAAGGTCGGCTATGCGAGGGTTTCGACGCTCGAGCAGGATCTGTCTGTTCAGCGAGACCCTCTGGTGCGGCTAGGAGTCGACGAAGCCCATATCTTTGTGCATCACGGGATGACGGGCACAAACCGGGAGCGGCCTGGTCTGCGGGAAGCCCTTGCGGCAGTCAGATCCGGCGACACGCTCGTCGTGACCAAGTTGAATCGCCTCGCACGGTCGCTGAAGGATGCGCGAGACATAGCCGACGAGCTCACCGCCAAGGGAGTGGTGTTGAGTCTCGGCGGGAGCACCTATGACCCGGCCGATCCGATCGGTCGGTTGCTGTTCAACGTGCTAGGCATGGTCGCTGAGTTCGAGGCGGATCTCATCCGGATGCGTACCCGAGAGGGATGGCGATTGCCCGCGCGAAGGGAAGACTGAAGGGGAATGAGCCCAAGTTGACTCGGACGCAGCGCTCGCACCTTTACGAGGTCCTCGACGGCGGCGCGTACTCCCAGACCGAGATCGCCGAACTTTTCGGCGTCTCTCGCGCGACAATCTACCGAGAGACACGCCGTCGCGCCGCAGCCAAGCAGCAGCTGGTCGCCGTGTGAGGAGCTCTGGAACGCTGAGCGGTCGCTTGGTGATCCGATGTCTCGGCGTGAGCTGACGGCTCAGCGGCTCTCGTAGACGACTGTGAAGTCCGTACCCGACGAGAATCCCGTAGCGCGGATGGACTCAACCAGCTCTTCGGCCAGGTAAAGCTGCCCGCGCGGCATCTCGGTCAACTTGAATGCCTGGATATGACCAAGCACCTCAGTACGGAAGACTGCTGCCGGAATTGTCATGATGCGACCTGAGGTGAACCGGACGATCTCTGAGCGCTGCTCGTCCAACACCCCGGCAACTTGTGGCGCCGAGAAGAGAGCGAGTCGCGCATCGTCGCATTGCAGAGGCAGCACCTCGCCGTGCCGTCGTAGGAGCGGTCCAATGACGTCGATCGCCTCGTCGCGGAGAACGAGCTCACCTGAACCAAGCCAGGGCAGGTGGGCGTGCTGGCGCGTTCGACCGCGATCGTCCAGCGTGAGCAGTTTCATGCGAATCGGATTCCAGGCGGCACGGCTCGAGCGCTCTGCGAGGGTTGCGATGACCTCAAATTCACCGGAGTGGACCGGCAGAGCCCACTCGTACCCCTCGGGAACATTGGGCCCGAAGATGCGTACGCCAACCACTACGGGAACCTTAGACTCGTCGAATCCACTTCCCTAGCCCGCTCGCGGGCGGCGGCGTACGCCATCTCAACTCGGCCGGTAGTGAGCAGCCGCTGACTAGTCAGACCGAGCATCGATCGAGCGGTGTTCTCATCCACGTCGTGATCATATGGGCGTGTCGGCGTTCGCTTTCTCACTGAGCCCCCTATCCGGCCGCTCTGCCGCTGCGGTCCGCTCTCATACTTGGCGCCCGCGTGAGGGTCGGTCACCGTTCGCTGGTATGCCGCGGGCTCCCAGTCTCGCGAGCTGGGCGCCATGTGGCCTTCATGGACGTCACTGCTGCTACGTCCGTGTGGAACCGATTCCCCGAGATCGCGAGCGTGCGCGCCGGGTCAGTGGTGCAGCGCGCCGGCTAGCCTTGCGACGCGTTCGGGTCAGCGCCCTCCTCGTACACGTAGACGTTGATGTGGTCGCCGTCGAGCACGAATCGGGTGAGACTGTCGCTCCCGCTTATGTCTGCGATGGTGTCAGCGCCTGTAAGGGAGCACCCTTCTGCGGCGCGCCCTCCGTCGCTGATGGGCTGGCCGGAGGCGGACAGGAGCAGGCAGGTCATGCCGTAGCGAGATTCTCCACTCCAGACGGTGACGTGGCCCCAGACGTCGGGGCCCGGGAAGTCCTCGTAGCGCTTCAGCTGCCCGGGACTAATCCCCAGCGCGTCGAGCTTGGCCCCCGGGTCGCTCGGCTGATCGGCGGCGGCACCGTCCGACCGCAGTGCGAGCACACGATCCGGTGCCGCCACGTAGGATCCACGTTTCTGCCCACCGGTGGCGGTCGGCACCTCCGCGGTCGCTGTCTCAGCCGGGATGGGAGTGGACCGATCAGCAAGCAGCTGCCACATCGACGCGGTGACCGCCACGTTCAGGGCGAGGGACGCAATGACGGCGCCGACGATCAGCGAGCGGCGGCGGCGGCGCCACCACGGTACCGCGGGGGCTCGGTCGAGGGCGTCGGAATCGGCGGTCGACCCCGTCGCGGGGTCTTGCTCGATTACTGGGGTTCCGGCACGCTCATGCACAGCGAACGCCGCGCCGACACGCTGAGGGCGGCCTGACGTCGCAGCAGAACGCGAC
>NZ_CAJF01000059.1 GCF_000304335.1 Microbacterium yannicii PS01
GTTAACGCGAAATGGCCACCCTGCGTTGGGTGGCCATTTCGGTAATGGGTGTCCGGCGGTGTCCTACTCTCCCACAGGGTCTCCCCTGCAGTACCATCGGCGCTGGGAGGCTTAGCTTCCGGGTTCGGAATGGGACCGGGCGTTTCCCTCTCGCTATGGCCGCCGAAACTCTCTTGATGTTTCAGTCGTACACACAAACAAAAGTCGTGTTGTTGTGTGTGGTGTCCCGACCGTACATCGGGAACCACTCAGTGGACGCGTGCACCAGAAAAAGTTGGTGGTGTTATCAAGTCATCGGCTTATTAGTACCAGTCAGCTGCACACGTTGCCGTGCTTCCACATCTGGCCTATCAACCCAGTAGTCTGGCTGGGAGCCTCTCACCCGAAGGTATGGAAGTCTCATCTTGAGGCCGGCTTCCCGCTTAGATGCTTTCAGCGGTTATCCATCCCGAACGTAGCTAATCAGCGGTGCTCCTGGCGGAACAACTGACACACCAGAGGTTCGTCCAACCCGGTCCTCTCGTACTAGGGTCAGATCCTCTCAAACTTCCTACGCGCGCAGCGGATAGGGACCGAACTGTCTCACGACGTTCTAAACCCAGCTCGCGTACCGCTTTAATGGGCGAACAGCCCAACCCTTGGGACCTACTCCAGCCCCAGGATGCGACGAGCCGACATCGAGGTGCCAAACCATGCCGTCGATATGGACTCTTGGGCAAGATCAGCCTGTTATCCCCGAGGTACCTTTTATCCGTTGAGCGACAGCGCTTCCACAAGCCACTGCCGGATCACTAGTCCCGACTTTCGTCCCTGCTCGACCTGTCAGTCTCACAGTCAAGCTCCCTTGTGCACTTACACTCGCCACCTGATTGCCAACCAGGTTGAGGGAACCTTTGGGCGCCTCCGTTACTTTTTGGGAGGCAACCGCCCCAGTTAAACTACCCACCAGGCACTGTCCCTGAACCGGATTACGGTTCGAAGTTAGACATCCAGAGTGACCAGAGTGGTATTTCAACAACGACTCCACGAATACTGGCGTATCCGCTTCACAGTCTCCCACCTATCCTACACAAGCCACACCGAACACCAATACCAAGCTGTAGTAAAGGTCACGGGGTCTTTCCGTCCTGCTGCGCGTAACGAGCATCTTTACTCGTAATGCAATTTCGCCGAGTTCGCGGTTGAGACAGTTGGGAAGTCGTTACGCCATTCGTGCAGGTCGGAACTTACCCGACAAGGAATTTCGCTACCTTAGGATGGTTATAGTTACCACCGCCGTTTACTGGGGCTTAAATTCTCAGCTTCGCCTTGCGGCTAACCGGTCCTCTTAACCTTCCAGCACCGGGCAGGCGTCAGTCCGTATACATCGTCTTGCGACTTGGCACGGACCTGTGTTTTTAGTAAACAGTCGCTACCCACTAGTCTCTGCGGCCACCACGCCCTTTCCCGTGCAAGACGGTATAAGCGGATGGCCCCCCTTCTCCCGAAGTTACGGGGGCATTTTGCCGAGTTCCTTAACCACGATTCTCTCGATCTCCTTGGTATTCTCTACCTGACCACCTGAGTCGGTTTGGGGTACGGGCGGCTAGAACCTCGCGTCGATGCTTTTCTTGGCAGCATAGGATCACCCACTTTTCATCCGCATCGTGTCTCAGCCTGTATGAACGGCGGATTTGCCTACCGTTCGGCCTACGCACTTGCCCCGGGACAACCATCGCCCGGGTTGGGCTACCTTCCTGCGTCACACCTGTTAATACGCTAACCGCACCAGCATAGGGTCGTGCGCTAGGCCCAGCGCGTCACCCCGAAGGGATCAGTCACTGGGATTCAGACACTTAGCATTACTGGATTGATTGGGGCGGTTCTTCGCCGGTACGGGAATATCAACCCGTTGTCCATCGACTACGCCTGTCGGCCTCGCCTTAGGTCCCGACTTACCCAGGGAAGATTAGCTTGACCCTGGAACCCTTGGTCTTTCGGAGGACGTGTTTCTCACACGTCTTTCGCTACTCATGCCTGCATTCTCACTCGTGTGGCGTCCACGGCTGGGTCACCCCGCCGCTTCACTCGCCACACGACGCTCTCCTACCCATCAACACGGCTGGACCACGAAGGCCTACCAATAATGTCAATGCCACAACTTCGGTGGCGTGCTTGAGCCCCGTTACATTGTCGGCGCGGAATCACTTGACCAGTGAGCTATTACGCACTCTTTCAAGGGTGGCTGCTTCTAAGCCAACCTCCTGGTTGTCTAAGCAACTCCACATCCTTTCCCACTTAGCACGCGCTTAGGGACCTTAGTTGGTGGTCTGGGTTGTTTCCCTCTCGACTATGAAGCTTATCCCCCACAGTCTCACTGCTGCGCTCTCACTTACCGGCATTCGGAGTTTGGCTGACGTCAGTAACCTTGTAGGGCCCATCGGCCATCCAGTAGCTCTACCTCCGGCAAGAAACACGCAACGCTGCACCTAAATGCATTTCGGAGAGAACCAGCTATCACGAAGTTTGATTGGCCTTTCACCCCTATCCACAGCTCATCCCCTCAGTTTTCAACCTAAGTGGGTTCGGCCCTCCACGACGTCTTACCGTCGCTTCAGCCTGGCCATGGATAGATCACTTCGCTTCGGGTCTAGGACATGCGACTCAATCGCCCTATTCAGACTCGCTTTCGCTACGGCTACCCCACACGGGTTAACCTCGCCACATATCGCTAACTCGCAGGCTCATTCTTCAAAAGGCACGCTGTCACCCCTACTAAGGAGGCTCCAACGGTTTGTAAGCAAACGGTTTCAGGTACTATTTCACTCCCCTCCCGGGGTACTTTTCACCTTTCCCTCACGGTACTTGTCCGCTATCGGTCATCTGGGAGTATTTAGGCTTATCAGGTGGTCCTGACAGATTCACACGGGATTTCTCGGGCCCCGAGCTACTTGGGATACTCTCCGCGCTGCGTCCGACATTTCGGTTACGGGGCTGGCACCCACTATGGCCGGCCTTTCAAGACCGTTCACCTATATCGACGCATCACGCTCACCACTCGGCAGAGTGATATGGAAAGTCCCACAACCCCGAATACGCAACTCCTGCCGGATATCACACGTACTCGGTTTAGCCTGATCCGATTTCGCTCGCCACTACTCACGGAATCGCTGTTGCTTTCTCTTCCTGCGGGTACTGAGATGTTTCACTTCCCCGCGTTCCCTCTACCCGCCCTATATATTCAGGCGGGAGTCACTAGGTCGGCACGCCGCCCAGCGGGGTTTCCCCATTCGGACACCCTCGGATCAAAACTTGCTTATCAGTTCCCCGAGGCTTATCGCAGATTGCTACGTCCTTCTTCGGCTCCAGATGCCAAGGCATCCACCGTTTGCTCTTAAAGACTTGATACATGAGTCCAAAATCAGAATCGAAAACACAGACCCGAAGGCCTGCGTCGAAATTGACTAATGATCTTTAAGATCATCTTTTCCGAACCAACCCGAAGGTCGGTTCAAAGATGCTCGCGTCCACTGTGTAGTTCTCAAAGTACGGGCGGTACCCACCCCGGAAGACCAGCCAAACCAGCCACCAGGACGAGCCCAGAAGAAACGGAAACGCATTCCTGCGCCCGGTCCCTCAGGACCCAACAGCGTGCACGCCCCCACCCGACACACCCAGAACCTTCCAACCACGCAAGCGCGGCGTACTAACCCCAGACATCTCCGATGAGAGCCTCGTCAAATGTTCCACCCATGAGCAACCGGACGAGACATTCGCTCGACACGGCGCCTGGACACCCAAAAAGAGTGCCAGATGCTCCTTAGAAAGGAGGTGATCCAGCCGCACCTTCCGGTACGGCTACCTTGTTACGACTTAGTCCTAATTACCGATCCCACCTTCGACGGCTCCCTCCACAAGGGTTGGGCCACCGGCTTCAGGTGTTACCGACTTTCATGACTTGACGGGCGGTGTGTACAAGACCCGGGAACGTATTCACCGCAGCGTTGCTGATCTGCGATTACTAGCGACTCCGACTTCATGAGGTCGAGTTGCAGACCTCAATCCGAACTGGGACCGGCTTTTTGGGATTCGCTCCACCTCACGGTATTGCAGCCCTTTGTACCGGCCATTGTAGCATGCGTGAAGCCCAAGACATAAGGGGCATGATGATTTGACGTCATCCCCACCTTCCTCCGAGTTGACCCCGGCAGTATCCCATGAGTTCCCACCATTACGTGCTGGCAACATAGAACGAGGGTTGCGCTCGTTGCGGGACTTAACCCAACATCTCACGACACGAGCTGACGACAACCATGCACCACCTGTTCACGAGTGTCCAAAGAGTCCCCTATTTCTAGGGTGTTCTCGTGTATGTCAAGCCTTGGTAAGGTTCTTCGCGTTGCATCGAATTAATCCGCATGCTCCGCCGCTTGTGCGGGTCCCCGTCAATTCCTTTGAGTTTTAGCCTTGCGGCCGTACTCCCCAGGCGGGGAACTTAATGCGTTAGCTGCGTCACGGAATCCGTGGAAAGGACCCCACAACTAGTTCCCAACGTTTACGGGGTGGACTACCAGGGTATCTAAGCCTGTTTGCTCCCCACCCTTTCGCTCCTCAGCGTCAGTTACGGCCCAGAGATCTGCCTTCGCCATCGGTGTTCCTCCTGATATCTGCGCATTCCACCGCTACACCAGGAATTCCAATCTCCCCTACCGCACTCTAGTCTGCCCGTACCCACTGCAGGCCCGAGGTTGAGCCTCGGGATTTCACAGCAGACGCGACAAACCGCCTACGAGCTCTTTACGCCCAATAATTCCGGATAACGCTTGCGCCCTACGTATTACCGCGGCTGCTGGCACGTAGTTAGCCGGCGCTTTTTCTGCAAGTACCGTCACTTTCGCTTCTTCCTTGCTAAAAGAGGTTTACAACCCGAAGGCCGTCATCCCTCACGCGGCGTTGCTGCATCAGGCTTCCGCCCATTGTGCAATATTCCCCACTGCTGCCTCCCGTAGGAGTCTGGGCCGTGTCTCAGTCCCAGTGTGGCCGGTCACCCTCTCAGGCCGGCTACCCGTCGACGCCTTGGTGAGCCATTACCTCACCAACAAGCTGATAGGCCGCGAGCCCATCCCCAACCAAAAAATCTTTCCAACCCCCCACATGCGTGGAAGGCTCATATCCAGTATTAGACGCCGTTTCCAGCGCTTATCCCAGAGTCAGGGGCAGGTTGCTCACGTGTTACTCACCCGTTCGCCACTAATCCACCCAGCAAGCTGGGCTTCATCGTTCGACTTGCATGTGTTAAGCACGCCGCCAGCGTTCATCCTGAGCCAGGATCAAACTCTCCATAAAGAAAAAATGCATACACAACCAGGAAAATGACCATGCAGCGAGTTCGAAACTGACCAAAAACAAATGTCACTGACATCCATTAAATTGATCCAAAGGAATCTCAACCCGGCAAAACCGGGACGAGGTTATTTGGCATTTGACAAGTGCACGCTGTTGAGTTCTCAAGGATCAGACACACCAACCAGACCCAACCACCAAAGGCAGCCAGCCCAGAAGGGCAACTTCACAATCTTA
>NZ_CAJF01000060.1 GCF_000304335.1 Microbacterium yannicii PS01
GCTTCTCGAGCGCGACCTTGCTGTCGACGCCGAGTTCGGAAGCGATCTCGTGCACGCGTGGTTTGGCAGCCACAATTCTCCTGTCTGAGGTCCACCCAGACAGGGCAGACCATTAGTCGCGGACGGGTCTCATTTCGAGCCGTTCACTTTGTTTCCATAGCCGTTCAGCCTTTTGTTCGCTGTAGGTATTTCTCGATGGTCTGCGTGTCGAGCGGACCCGACGCACGCAATGCCCGAACGAAGGCGCGGCGCCGGATGGCGGACTCCACGCACTCACTCGTCTCGTGCACCCACGCGCCTCGTCCGGGCATCGACGCACGGGTGTCAGGAACGACAGCCGAATCGACGGCGACCACCCTCAAGAGGGCGGACCGGGGAGCACGCGTGCGGCATCCGACGCACGTTCGTACAGATTCCATGTTACACCTCGGGGCTCACACCCCGGACCCCTCTCCCTCACACCTCGGGGTTCCGTTCGGAGCGAGTCTCAGGATTCGAGGATGCTGTCGGGCTGGATGTCGATCTTGGCGCCGGTGAGCTTGGCGGCCAGGCGAGCGTTCTGGCCCTCCTTGCCGATGGCCAGCGAGAGCTGGTAGTCGGGCACGAGTGCCCGCACCGCCTTGCTCGAGACGTCGAGGATGAAGCTCGAGGTCACCTTCGCGGGCGACAGCGCGTTCGCGACGAACTTCGCCAGCTCGGGGTCGTAGTCGACGATGTCGATCTTCTCGCCGCCCAGCTCCTCGGTGACGGCGCGCACGCGACGGCCGAGTTCGCCGATGCAGGCGCCCTTGGCGTTGATCGACGGGTCGTTCGCCTTCACCGCGATCTTCGTGCGGTGACCCGCCTCGCGTGCGAGCGACACGATCTCCACGAGACCCGCGGGGATCTCGGGCACCTCGAGCGCGAACAGCTTGCGCACGAGTCCGGGATGGGTGCGGGAGACGGTGATGGCCGGCCCCTTCGTCCCCTTTGCGACGCTGGTGACGTACACCCGCAGGCGCGAGCCGTGCGCGTAGTCCTCGCCGGGCACCTGCTCCTCGGGCGGGAGGATGGCCTCGATCGAGCCGAGATCCACGTGCACCATGCGGGGGTTGGGTCCCTGCTGCACGACCCCGGCGACGATGTCGCCCTCCTTGCCGCGGAACTCGCCCAGCACGGCGTCGTCGGCGATGTCGCGCAGACGCTGGCTGATGACCTGCTTCGCCGCGAACGCGGCGATGCGGCCGAAGTCCTCGGGCGTGCTCTCCTCTTCGCCGATGACCGCACCTTCGTCGTCGAGCACCGGGATGAACACGGCCACATGACCCGTCTTGCGATCCAGCTCCGAGCGGGCGCCTTCGGGCAGCTCGCCCGTGGGCGACGTGTGCTTGGCGTAGGCGGTCAGAATCGCCTGCTCGATGATGCGAACGAGCTCCTCGAACGGGATCTCCTTCTCGCGCTCGACAGTCCGAAGCAGTCCGAGATCGATGTCCACAGTGGCCTCCGTATTCAGCTCTCACCGGCACGTCGACGCGCACCGGAACCCTACAACGTTACCGGATGCCGCCTCCACCGATTCTGTGAGGCCCAGGGCTCCCCCGTGGCCTAACGACCGCAGTCGTCGACGTGTGTTTCGGTGCGGCTGAGGCGGGCGTCCGTCCAGCTGGTGAGGACCGGAAGGAAGTCGGATCGCGGCAGGAGCGTCGCGAGATGGTCGTAGCCGCGGTACGAGAGCCAGCGCACCCGCTCGCCCTGCGCACACAGCCGGTCGACGAACTCCTGCTGCAGATGCGGCGGGATCACCTCGTCCTCGTCGCCCCACGCCACCAGGAGCGGGTGGTTCCACGGACCGGCGGGCACGTTGTCGGCCAGCCGGTCCCCCAGTGCACCGGCGGTGAGGTCGCCGACGTAGAGGGGACGGTCCTCCGCCACCCCGAGCGCCGCCGCGACCGAGACGATCACGCCCGGCTCGGAAGGGCAGCGCTGGGTCATCTCCCGCACGATGGCCTCGGCGCCCGGAGCGATGTACCGGGTGAGGTCGACGTCGTCGTACGTGTCGGCATACGGCACCAGGACCCACGAGATGAGGATCGAGAGCAGCGCTCCGGCGTCGCCCTCGGTGAGCTCGTCCGCCAGCGCGAGGGGATCGGCGGCGGGTGCGAGCACCGCCGTGCCCCGCATGTCGATCTCGGGCGCGTAGTCCGGCGCGATCTGCGACATCCACAGCGCCGCGTGGCCACCTTGCGAATGCCCCCAGGCGACGGTGCGCGACGACAGCGGGACGCCGTCGAGCTCGCGTGCGGCGAGCACCGCATCGAGCGACGAGCGCGCTTCACCGCGACCGATGAGGTAGGGGAAGACGCCGGGAGCCCCCTGCCCCGAGTAGTCGGACGCGACGACGATCCACCCGCGTGCGATCGCCTCGTCGAGCGCGGGGATCGACCACTTTGTTGCCGCAGCGTCACGCAGGCTCGGAGCGCATCCGCGCGCCACACCGGTCGTCCCGTGATTCCAGGCGATGACCGGCCGCGCCCCCGGCGGCGTCTCGTCGGGCACGATGACCAGGGCGCTGGCCACGGCCGGCTGGCCGACCGCATCGCGGGTCGTGTAGAGCATGCGGTGGACGTCGGCGCCGTTCGGATGCTGTCCGGCGAAGTCTCCGACCCGGATGAGGCGCCCATGCTCGTACGGCACCAGCGCCGGCGGGTCGTAGAACGCGTCGACGACGGGGGCGCCGTCGGCAAGCCAGGAGTTGGCCCACCACCCTCCCCCGGCCAGCGCGAGAACGAGCGCAGCCAGTGCGTACCGGCCCGCAGCCAGCCACCCGGCGCGTGCGCGACGGCCGGCGGATTCGGCGGCGGCGGCATCCTTCCCCTCATCACCAGCGGGAACCGTGCGGGAACCCGCGACGAAGGCGCGCACCGCCCGCACCAGGAGCGTCGCACCGAAGACGATCGTGCGCACGCCGAACACGATGGCGACCACGAGAACCGTCACGTCCGGCCACGCGAACGCCAGGATGCCGAAGACGATCTGCGCGACCGCCCACGCGGCGGCGAGCACGCGCTGACTGACCCGCCCCCTCGCCAGCGCGTCGTAGATCGACGCCAGGCCGCCCAGCAGGAGCAGCACCGCGATGAGCGGCGGGAGCAGTTCCAGCGTTCGGCCGAGACCGACGAGGATCGCGAGGCCCAGCGCGATCCACACCGCACCGAAGACCACCCGCGACCACAGGGCGGATCCGGGCCCCGAGAGCAGGCGCGCCGCACCGGTGAAGATCGCGGTGAGCCCGACGTAGACGGTCAGGAGGAAGAGCGAGGTCAGCGGACGCGTGACGATGAGCAGCCCGGCCAGCAGTGACAGCGCGCCGGCCACCGCCAGCACCGCCGGCGGGGCGCCGCGCACCAGCCGGGGCACGATCGTCCACGACCTCGCGGTCGGGCGGTGCGCCTCGCGGATCATCCGGCCCATGATAATTCCCGCCGCTCGCCGGAACGGTCGCGTCGCGATTCCGACCCCGACATACTGGGCCGATGGACGCAGTGAACGAATGGCTCGTGACCTGGGGAGACAACCTCTGGACCTGGATCGTTCTGCCGGTCGTGGTGCTTCTGGGCATCTACTTCACGGTGCGGTCGGGAGTGGTCCAGTTCCGGCTGATTCCAGAGATGTTCCGGACGTTGACCGATAAGACGCCCCGTGGCGAAGACGGGCGCCCGCAGTCGGTGTCGGCGTTCCAGGCGTTCACGATCTCGGCGGCGTCTCGGGTCGGGGTGGGCAACATCGCCGGCGTCGGCACCGCGATCGCCCTCGGCGGCCCGGGCGCGGTCTTCTGGATGTGGCTGATGGCGTTCGTCGGCGGCGCGTCGAGCTTCATCGAGTCCTCGCTCGCGCAGCTGTTCAAGATCCGGGACAGCGACGGCTTCCGCGGTGGCCCGGCGTACTACATGGAGCGCGGACTGAAAGCACGGTGGATGGGGATCCTGTTCGCGGTGATCCTCATCGTCTGCTTCCCCTTCGCCTTCAGCTCGCTGCAGGCCAACACGATCACGGCGACCGTGTCGGCGACCATCGGCGGCGAGACGCTCGCCTGGCTGCCCTGGGTCATCGGCATCGCCGTCGCCCTCCTCACCGCGCTGGTGGTCTTCGGAGGCGTGCGGCGGATCGCGTCCGTGACGCAGACCCTCGTTCCGCTGATGGCACTGGCGTACCTCCTGCTCGGACTGGTCGTGGTGGGGCTCCACATCGATCGTCTGCCCGTCGTCTTCGCGGAGATCTTCACGCAGGCGTGGGGCTTCAACGAGGTCGTCGGCGCGGCCTTCGGGTACATCGTTCTGACAGGCGTTCGGCGCGGCATGTTCTCGAACGAGGCCGGTCTGGGGTCCGCTCCGAACGCCGGCGCCAGCGCGGCCGTGACGCACCCGGTCAAGCAGGGCCTCGTGCAGACCCTGGGCGTCTACTTCGACACCTTCCTGGTCTGCTCGATCACCGCCTTCATCATCCTCGTCTCGGTGCCGGATCTCAGTTCTGCCACACGAGGGATCGGGCTGACGCAGGACGCGCTGGTGAGCACACTCGGGTCGTGGTCCAGCATCGCGCTCAGCGTGATCATCTTCCTGCTGGCGTTCTCGTCGATTCTCGGCAACTACTACTACGGCGAGTCGAACATCGAGTTCATCACGCCGAATCGCGGCGTGCTGACCGGCTATCGGACGCTCGTTGTGCTCGCGGTCCTCGCTGGATCGGTGGTCGGCGCCGACCTGGTGTGGAGCTTCGCCGACGGCGTCATGGGGCTCATGGCGCTGACCAATCTGATCGCCATCGCGCTGCTGTCGGGCATCGCCTTCCGTCTGCTGAAGGACTACACCCGTCAGCGCAGGGAGGGCCGTGATCCCGTCTTCACCCGCGATCGGCTCCCGGGCGTGACGGGGATCGCCGTGTGGGAGAACGAGCTCTCTGTCACCGGCCCGATCGACCTGACGACCAAGCGACGCCAGAGCGCGAAGCACCGCGATCACCTGCACACCGAAAGCTGAGAGGCAAGTCCTCCGCCCGGCCGCCGGTCGGATCTCTAGGCTGTCGGCATGGCGAGGGCGGAGGTGAGGTCGGCGGCGCGGCGCGCCGAGGCCAATCCGGTCTTCGAGGCCCTCGCCCGCGGCGGCTACGTCGCCGATGGACTCGTCCACATCCTGATCGGCGTCTTCACCGTCGTGGTCGCGTTCGGAGGAGACGGCGAGACCGATCAGCCTGGCGCGTTCCGCGCCATCGCGGGTGCGCCCTTCGGGTTCGTTGTGCTGTGGATCGCCGCCCTCGCGCTCGGGGCGGTCGGCGTCTGGGAGATCCTGGAGGGCGTCCTCGTGCGCCGCGACAGCCGGAAAGTCAAGTGGGGGGCACGCGTCACGGAATGGGGCAAGGCCGCAGTCTTCCTGATCCTCGCCGCGATC
>NZ_CAJF01000061.1 GCF_000304335.1 Microbacterium yannicii PS01
TGATCCGCCTGGTCACCGCGCTCGGCGAAGTGGCGGCCGTAGGTGTCCTGCTGGGTCTGATACGAGCGGAAACCGCTCTCGAGGGCGATCTCGCCCGCGCCGGCATCACGCGCCGCCGCGACCAGGACCGTGAGAGCGGATGCCGCGTCGGCGCGCAGCGCGCTGCTCTCGATGTTGCGCACTCCTTCGGGCATGACCAGCGCCGAAGGCCGGTAGTCGATCGGAGCCGCGGGCCGGAGCTTGTCGACCACGGTCCACAGGCGCGCGGAGTCGCCCAGGTCGACGCACGCCGCGGTGCCCCCGACGACGGCCGCCCGGAAGGCCTCGCCGCCGCCGGCCGCCCGCACGGCGCCTTCGTCGTCACCCGTCTGAATCGCGGCGGTGAAATCGGGCAGCGCACAGAGATCCGTCGGGACCGCGGATTGCGCGACCGCCCGGGCACCGGCAGCTGTGCGACCGGCGGCGGCTCGACGACCTCCTGGCTCATCGCAGCCTGGGTCTGCTCCTCCACCGTGGGGGCGACCATCGCCGTCAGCGCCGCGGACGAGCCCAGGAGGAGCGCTGCTCCGATCGCGAGACCGGCGACGACGGCGATGCGGCCGACGCGCCTCGGCCGGACGTGCTGAGCGGGCACAGCGCCGGTGGAGGCGACGAGGCCCGATTCGCGCACCGCGCGTCGCGTCAGCGGCGGGCGGGGCTCGAGGGGGAAGGCCGAGCCGCGTGGCGATTCCGGCAGTACGGGCGGGACCGGCACGGCCGCCGCGCGGGCACGCCGCTCCGCTTCCTCACGCATCGCCCGGGCGGCACGACGATTGGGGGGGACCGACCGGGTATCTGCGGGCTTGCCAGGCGCCGTCACGTAAGCCATTGTGACCCCGGACTCGCAAGGAATGCGAACTCCGCGGCATCCGCCTTCGATGCCGTACGAACGCAGTGTCGTCACACTTGACTCAGTATAGAACATCTGTTCTCATGGAGTCATGCGGTGGCAGGGTCAGGAACTGGGAGTGGCGGATGCCGCAGCCCTGCCCGGCCTCGAGCAGCTCAACGGTCTGGTCAGGTCCGTGAAGACGCCGGAGTTCGCCGGGATGACCTTTCACGAAGTGCTGTCTAAGTCCGCGCTCAATCGGGTCCCCGGCGCCTCGGCGATGCCGTTCGACTGGACGGTGAACCCGTACCGCGGATGCAGTCATGCGTGCGTCTATTGTCTGGATCCCGATACGAGGATTCTCATGGCGGACGGACGCACGAAGCGGATCGGAGACATTCGACCCGGCGATGTCGTCGTCGGGACGGAGCGCGTCGGTTCCTATCGTCGATATACACGTGCGACCGTTTCTGCGCAGTGGAAGACGAGTAAGCGGGCATATCGCGTGACGCTCGCCGATGGAACCGAGCTTGTCGCGAGCGGCGATCACCGCTTCCTCACCGAGCGAGGGTGGAAGCACGTCCGGCCCGCCGAACCGGGAAGCCCGCAGCGGCCGTTCCTCACGACCAACAACAAGCTCCTCGGTTTCGGCGACGGGGGCGTTCGCGCCGGACTCGTCGCAACGGACGAATACCGCCGGGGATACCTCTGCGGAATGATCCGGCGGGGACGGGATGATGCTCCGACGGGAGTACGCCCGGTCGAACGGCAGGGGGTCGTACATCGCGCATAGGTTTCGCCTGGCGCTGGCGGACACCGAAGCGCTGGACAGATCCCGCTCGTATCTCGACGACGCCCGGGGGTCGTGACAACCACACGCACCTTCTCCACGACGACGTCGACGAGACGCGAGATGACCGCGATCTTCACGGCAAAGGCGGCGGATTTCGACAGAATCACATCGATCGTCGAATGGCCCGCCGGCCCTTCCTCGGAGTGGTACCGCGGATTCCTCGCCGGCATCTTCGACGCAGAGGGAAGTTGCAGCCACGGCATTCTGCGGATCAGCAATAAGGCGGCCGAGATCCTTCGCGAGATCAGGTCGGGCCTTGACATCCACGGATTCCACTACGCGGTCGAGGGTGCACGCGAGAACGACGTCGTGACCATCCGATTGCTGGGCGGACTGCCCGCGCGACGACGGTTCTTCGAGCTGACGCAGCCCGCGATCACGAGAAAGCTTGCTCTACTCGGAGATGCGGTCAAGTCCGATGCGCCGCTGCGCGTGGTCTCTATCGAGGATCTCAAAGAGACCATCGAGATGGTCGACATCACCACATCGACGGGCGACTTCATCGCCAATGGCGTGATCAGCCATAACTGCTTCGCTCGGGGGACGCACGAGTACCTCGAGCTCGACGCGGGACGTGACTTCGACTCCGAGATCGTCGTCAAGGTCAACGTGGTGGATGTGCTCGAGAAGGAGCTGAGGCGAGGATCGTGGATGCGCGAGCCGGTCGCGCTCGGCACGAACACCGACCCCTATCAGCGCGCCGAGGGCCGCTACAAGCTGATGCCCGGCATCATCTCCGCGCTGACCCAGTCGGGAACGTCGTTCTCTGTCCTCACCAAGGGCACGCTGATCCGGCGCGACATCCCACTGCTGCGGGATGCCGCCACCCAGGTCGATGTGACGATCGCGACCTCCATCGCCGTGTTCGACGACGAGCTGCAGCAGCTCATCGAACCCGGCACGCCGACCACGACGGCGCGGCTCGAGACCGTGCGGGTCGCCACCGAGGCGGGCTTCCGGGTCACGGTGTTCCTCATGCCGATCATCCCGCACCTCACGGATTCCATCGCCGCGATCGACCACGCGCTGACCCGCATCAAGGATGCCGGAGCCGCACGCGTGGTGTACGGCGCGCTGCATCTGCGGCCCGGCGCGAAGCAGTGGTTCCTGCAGTGGCTCGAGCAGCGGCATCCCGAGCTCGTCTCGTCCTACCGCGGGCTGTACCCCGGGATGTCCGCCAACGCGCCGAAGGCGTACCGGTCGTGGCTCGCCAAGCGCGTTCGACCGCTCCTTCGCGTGCACGGTCTCGACGGCCGCGCCGAGGATGACACACCGCGCGGCGCGCCGGTCTCGGGCCTGGCGGCGCGCTCGGCGCCGATCATGGTGACCGCACGCGGGCGCGCCGCCGCGTCAGCGAGCGCGCGCGTCAGCTCCCAGCAGGACACCGCCGGCATGCTTTTCTGACGCCTCGTCGAGAGCGTGAAGTGTCACGGTCGCGATCTTCTTCCGCGAGCCGGGCAGCGGCTCGTCCACGAACGCGACGACGGCGTCGAGGAAGGAATTCGACGCGAGGATGCGAGCGTGACCGAGACCGCTGGTCGTGAGCGAGCGCGCCCAAGGGTGCGCCGCCAGGATGCGCGCCGACTCGGTCGCCGGCACCATGCGGTCGCCGTCGTCGTGCACCACCAGCAGCGGGATGTCGTCGGCGAGCGGGGTGCGCACAGCCGACAGCCACGCGAACGGATCGGCGTGGCCTGGGAAGAACCGCCGGGCGAATCGATCGTGCAACGCGGCCGCCACCGCGTCGGAGTAGCCGAGCATGCCCTGAAACTGCGTGAGCAGCGAGTCCGCCTCCGCGAGCGATGCGACGGTGACCACGCGATCCGCCTCGATGCCGCTCGCGACCGCGACGACCGTGGCCAGACCGCCGAACGAGTGGCCGACGATCGCATCGAACCTGCCTCGCTGATCCTGCAGTGTCGTCAAGACATCGATCCAGTCGATCAGGTACGACCCGCGCCCGCCGGACTCACCGTGTGCGGGAGCATCGAAGGAGATCACGCGATACCCGTCGGCGACGAGCTCCCGCACGAGCGGGGCGAACTGGCTCGCACGCCCGTTCCACCCGTGGGCGAGCACGACCGTGCGCGGACCAGCT
>NZ_CAJF01000062.1 GCF_000304335.1 Microbacterium yannicii PS01
TCAGCCGGCGCGAGGGCCGGGCGTGAGGTCGGCGCGTGGGGCCATCGTCATGCCGAGCAGGCCGATGCGCACGTCGCCCGCCCTGTTCAACGCGTCGTCGCCGATGAGACCGCGGTCGCCCAGGACGACGAGAGCGTGCTGGATGTCGGAGTACACCCGAGCCCGCTCATCCGGCGGAAGCTCCTCGAGCGCCTTCTCCAGTCGCGCGAAGTTCCGCCGCCATCGATCGCTGCCGTCCTGGGCGGGCCCGCGGCTGAACACGAAGTGCAGCACACCGACGACGACGTCGAGGATGATCCCGAGGATGCCTATCGGGAAGGCGGCTGAGCCCTGCGCGATCGCAAGGCCGGCGATCATCGCGCCGAGCAGCGAGGGGATGAGATGGAGGAACCCGAGCAGGCGACCGATCTTCGGATCGGTCCCCAGCGACTCCCGGTGCTCCGTGATCAGGCCGATGCCGCCGATCACAGCCGCGACCGCCGCAAGGACTCCCGCGACACCGACGGGCGCGATGTCGTCGCGGTCGAACAGCCACGCCGCGAGCAGGAATGCGGCGACGGCGGGCAGCGTGAAGCTGGCGATGTGCGACAGCGTCAGCAGGAACCCCCACCCCGTCGACACGCCTTTCGACAGGTCCTTCCACGCTTCGGTCGGTGCGAAGAAGGCCAGTGCACGGCGAAGGTCCGGGATGCCGCCGAGCGCGCGCGCCTCGAGCTTCCACCAGTCGATCGGCTGCCAGGCGCTCACCGCCCGCGCGTAGATCGTCGCCGGACCGTCCGTCAGATCCGCCATGACACCTCATCCGATTGCGCGGCGGCGACGAGCGCCTGAGGGTCGAAATCCGTCGAAGGGCCGGTGGCGCCCTCGATGCGGACGGTGTCGAGGATGTTCTCGGCGATGGCGGCGGCGAGCGGGATCGCCGGCGGCGTCAGCGGTCCGAGGACCGCGAAGAACGTGGCCCCGCCGGGGAGGAACAGCCACCGGATCGTGCCGCGGAGGTCGTGGTCCACCGCGGTGGACGAGCAGCCCTGACCGAGACCCTGCGAGACGACGGTGCGAAGCCGCGGCGGGAGCACGGCGTCGGGCTGCAGATAGCGGGACTGCTCCTCGACGTCGAGCTCGCGATCCAGGAGCGTCAGGCGCAGCGGTGCCCACGATGCGGTGCCCGGTTCGAAGAGCAGCACGTTGGTCGCCGGATCCTCCGCGGCAGACCTCTGAGCCCGTACGAGGACGCGTCTGAGAGTGTCTCGGATCTCGGCGCTGAACTCGTGGTGGCCGGCAAGGCGCGCGGCCGCGTCGCGCGCCCACCCCTCCGCCTGCTCGCCGCCCAGTCCGCCGGCGGGCACGACGATGCTCGTCGCCTCGTCGTGCTCGAAAGCCACCCGCGTCATCGACCGGTCCAGGTGAGCGTGGCGACGTGGGCGTCCAGCAGCTCGAGCCACGAGGCCATCGCCGGGTCGGCGGTCGGGTCGGTGTCGACCGGGTGGACGAGCGTCGCCGTGAGCTGGAGCGCCTGCGCCCTGCGCGAGCCGGGGATCGGAGTCAGGTACACGACGGTGTACGCGCCCGCTGTCTCGCCCGACAGCTCAACCTTCCGCTCATCGACCCATCGGAGGAACTGACGGCTGTCGTGCAGGGCGCGGGCTCCGCGACGCTCGACGGCATCGGCGACCATCGCGTCCAGCGAGATCCCGGGAGCGCCTTTGACGAGGGTTCCCAGGATGCTGACCGGAACGGTCGCCCACTCCGGAGCCTCGTCGCCGGCCATGATCATCATGAACGCCCCCTGCTTGCGGGCAGCGGCCAGCGCTCGCTTCACATGCTCGGAGAGCAGGGCATAGGTTTCGGGCCGGCCCGCGTCGCGCAGGCGCACCCGAGCCTGTTCGAGCAGATCCCGCTCTGTCTGCTCGGAGGTGTCGTAGAGCACCCAGCCCGGCGGAAGGATCATCCGGAGCTCGGGGACGCCCTGACGCCCGCCCCCGAGCTGCTCTCGAAGAGAAGTCACCGGACTACCCTGCCACAGGCGTCCGCCCGCATCGCTCCGCCCACGTCGCCTCAGTCCGTGGCGAGGTTGTAGAGACCCTGCAGGCCGCCGATCGTGCTCGCGATGTTGTTGTAGTGCGTGCCGACGGCGCCCACCGCGTAGGTGAGCTGCTCGCCGGTGGTGCCGAGCTCGCCGATCACCTCCCACATGAAGGGGTCCTGACCGCTCATCACCGTGCTCATGACGTCGTCGAGCGAGTTCGCGACGTAGCCGGCCTCCGGGGCGAGCGAGCGCATGTTCGAGATCCACTGGCCGGGGTTGCGTGACCCGAAGCTGAGCGTCCAGCGGGCGGCGTCGTCGCCGAGGGAGAGACCGCCCTGCGAGAGCCCGCCCCAGGCGCGCATCCCGGCCTTGAAGCCTCCACTCGCGAACTCGCCGAACGCGCCGAAGGGGATGACGGCCAGCACCGCCAGCCCGACCTCCCAGAGTGCGGCGTCACCCCGCGAGTACTGCCAGAGCGTTCCGGCGAGTGTCAGCACGCCGACAGCGAGCGCGAGAAGCGCGACGATGGGGCCACCGACCACGAGCGCGAGCACCGCGAGCACGACGCCCGCGATAGCGAGGACGTCCAGGGCGAAATCCACGAAGCCGTCGAGATCGTCCCGCCAGCTGTCTTCGATGCCGTTGGCCGTCGAGGACTTCACGCCGGCGACGGCGGCGTCGAAGGCGTCCTCCCAGCGGTCGTACTGATCGTCGAAGTCGTCCGCGGCGTTCTTCCAGAGCCGGTACGCGTCTTCCTTCTCGTCCTCGGCGGTCTCGACGGCGTTGTCGTGCGCGGTCTGCGCCGTGGTGTCGCCGTCGCCTTCGGCATCCGTCGGCGTGGGCACGGGCGCCATCTGCGCGCTCTGCCATTCGCTGAGCTTCTGCTGGTACCGCAGCCAGTACGAATCCGCGTCCGCGACGGTCGTGACCATGAGGGCCTTGACCGCGGCCAGCTCGTCACCGTAAGCCTTCACATACGGACCGACCGCTTCGTACAGGTCCGCTGCGCGCCCCAGCTCGACGTTCACCTCACCGCTGAGTTCGCGGAGCTTGTCGACCGCCTTGCCCTCCATGTCGGCGCCGTTCTCGACCAGCCGCGTGAGCAGCTGCTCGGCATCGGACATGGCGGCACCGAGGTTGATGATCTGCTGTCCCCGCTCGCTGACGGCAGCGCCGTCGCCGGCGACGACCTCGACCGGACGGCCGTCCGGTGACTGATGGATGGCCATGCGATTACTCGACTTCCTGCATCTGCTGCGCCAGTTCCGCCGCGACCTGGGTGTCGAAGTCACCGAAGCCCTCGAGCACCGTCTTGGCCTGTTCGGTGACCGCCTTCAGGCCCTCGTTCAGCTTGTTGCGACGGTCGTCCCACTGACCTTCGAAGTCGTGCGTCTTGTCGCGCAGTTCGCTTCGGCCGTAGGGCGAGTCGATGTCGTCGCTCAAATCGCCGCTGCGCTTCGACGCATCTTCGAACTCGATCTGCGTTGCGAGCAGATTCGTGTACAGGGCCCCCAGATCGTCATACGAGATCTTCACGGACACGTTTCATCACATCCCAAGACGGGTCAGGGCCGGGGGTCCGGCATGGTCGATGCGGCAGCGCGCCCCCGGGTCCGTGTGCCGGACCCGGCGGGCGCGATGGCTCTGGGAAGGGGG
>NZ_CAJF01000063.1 GCF_000304335.1 Microbacterium yannicii PS01
GGAAGCCACCTGCCCAGCGTAGTGGCGGTCGATCGAGCGGTTCTCACCGATCTCTCATTTACTGAGAGTCGCCTGGGAGTTACGTTTGAGCGAACTGCGCCCCAACGATGTGGCGCAGCCTCCCCCACAAAACAATGGAGGCCATTATGGGTCGAACCTCCGTGAGAACAGCAGCGGTCGTCACACTCGCCGCTCTGTTCACCGGCACAGCCACCGCCAGTTTCGGCGCGACGCCGGAGGAGGTGAACACTCCCATCCCGATCGATCTGTCGGCCGGACGCTACATCGTCCTGCTGGACGAAGCGCCCGCCGCCACGTATGACGGCGGCGAAGCGGGCCTCGCGCCGACCAAGCCCGCCGAGGGCGACAAGCTCGACGCCTCGTCTCGCGACGTGCAGCGGTACTCGAACTACCTCGAGGACCGCCAGCTCGACGTCGCGACCGAGGCCGGCGTCGAGCCGGACGGCAACCTCACGATCACCCTCAACGCCTTCACGGCCAACCTCAGCGCGGCGCAGGCCGAGAAGCTCGCCGGAACCGACGGCGTGAAGTCCGTCGTCCCCGACGAGATCCTGCACCCCGACGCGGTTCCCTCGACCGAGTTCCTCGGTCTCGAGGGCGACACCGGTGTCTGGAACGCCGTCGGAGGCGTGGACCAGGCGGGAGCCGGCACCGTCGTCGGCGTCATCGACACCGGGATCGCCCCGGAGAACCCGTCGTTCGCCGGCTCGTCCCTGGGCGAGGCGCCCGGTGCCGAGCCGTACCTCGAGGGCAACACGGTCGTCTTCGCAAAGGCCGACGGCAACACCTTCCGCAGCGACCGGGTGACCGGGCAGGCGTGGAACAACGACGACTACTCGACCAAGCTCATCGGCGCGAAGTTCTTCAGCGCGGGCGCCGCGGCTGCGGGCTTCGACTTCGCCGACGACTTCCTGTCGCCGCGCGACAACGACGGTCACGGGTCGCACACCGCGAGCACGGCCGCCGGCAACCACGACGTTCCCGCCGCGGTCGAGGGCGTCGACTTCGGCACCTTCTCGGGCGTCGCGCCGGCAGCGAAGGTCTCGGCGTACAAGGCCTGCTACGTGGGTCCTGACCCGCTGGTGACCGAGGATGACATCTGCGCGCTGAGCGACCTGATGTCGGCCATCAACGCCGCCGCGGGCGACGGCGTCGACGTCATCAACTACTCCATCGGGGGCGGAGCGGCCACCACGACGTTCGCCACGGAGGACGCCGCGTTCTACAACGCAGCCTCCGCGGGCATCTTCGTCGCTGTCAGCGCCGGCAACGACGGCCCCGGCGCCGCCACGGCCGACCACGCGTCACCCTGGTACACCACGGTCGCGGCATCCACCGTCCCGACCTACGAAGGCACCGTCGCGCTTCCGAACGGATTCCTCGCGGCCGGAGCATCGGTGAGCGTGCCCTTCGGTGAGACCGTCACCGCACCGGTGGTCTACGCCGGCGACGCGGCGGCGGAGGGGGCGGCGCCGACCGAGGCCGGCCTCTGCTTCCTCGACACGCTCGACCCGGCCCTGGTCACCGGCAAGATCGTCGTCTGCGACCGCGGGACCAACGCGCGCATCGAGAAGTCGCAGGCGGTCGCCGAAGCCGGCGGCGTCGGCGTCATCCTGGTGAACGTCACGCCCGGTTCGCTCGACAACGACTTCCACTCGGTGCCGACCGTCCACATCCAGAGCACGTTCCGCGACGCGCTGCTCGAGTACGTGCAGGGCACTCCCGATGCGACAGCCACGCTGCACGGCGAGAACATCACCGGCATCGAGACCCCGACCCCCGTGGTCGCCGGCTTCTCGAGCCGCGGCCCGATGCTCGCCGACGGCAGCGACATCCTCAAGCCCGACATCTCGGCTCCGGGAGTCGCGATCCTCGCGGCGACCCACAACGCCGAGGGTGCGGACCCGACCTTCGGGTTCAAGTCGGGCACGTCGATGTCGTCGCCGCATGTGGCCGGCCTCGCCGCCCTGTACCTGGGCGAGCGTCCGAACGCGACGCCGGGCGAGATCAAGTCCGCGATGATGACCACCGCGTACGACACGAAGAACGACGACGGCTCCACGAACACGGACCCGTTCGCACAGGGCGCAGGTCACGTCGACCCGACCCGCTTCTTCGAGCCCGGCCTGGTCTACGACAACGGCCCCGCCGACTGGGCGGCGTACCTGCAGGGCAAGGACCTGTACGACTTCGGTGTCGAGCCGATCGACGGCAGCGACTTGAACCTCGCCTCCATCGCGATCGGCTCGCTGTCGGGGCCGCAGACCGTCACCCGCACCGTGCGCGCCACGACGGAGGGCACGTACACCGCCGAGGCCTCGGTGGCCGGGGTGGATGCGGTCGTCGAGCCGGCATCGCTCACGCTCGCCGCGGGCGCGACGGGAACCTTCACGGTGACCTTCACGAAGACGACCGCGGAGCCCGAGGCATGGGCCACCGGGTTCCTCACGTGGACCGGTCCGACGACGGTGCGCTCGCCGATCGCCATCTACCCGGTCACGGCGGACGCTCCGGCGGACGTCGCCGGCGAGGGCATCGACGGCTCCACGACCGTCGAGATCACCCCGGGCATCTCCGGTGAGCTGCCGCTGAACCTCAGCGGCCTCGCACCGGAGACGCTGCAGACCGAGGAGATCTTCGGCAACGGCGTCGAGGTTCCGGGTCACTCCGGCAACGAGACCTCGGGTGACGGGGACGGGTACTCGTACTACCTCGTCGACGTGCCGGAGGGCTCGACTCTCGCGCGGTTCGACCTCGACTCGTCGGACGACGAGGGCTCCGACCTCGACCTGTTCGTGTACCGCGTGGTAAGCCCGACCGACCTGCAGTACTACGAGCGGTTCCAGTCGGCCAGCGCATCGGCCGACGAGTCGGTGGTCCTGACCGAGCCGACGGCCGGTACCTATCTGGTCGAGGCGCACGTGTACTCCTCGACGGCGCCGTTCACGTGGGACCTCACGACCGCGGTCGTCGGTGCCGAGGGTGAGGGGTCGTTCACCGCGACGCCGAACCCGCTGCCCGTCACCGAGAGCACGCCCACCAGCTACACGCTCTCG
>NZ_CAJF01000064.1 GCF_000304335.1 Microbacterium yannicii PS01
GCTCGACAGCGCCTGCGCCCGCTCCATGGCGGCGGCCTGCGAGAAGTGCACGACGTAGACCGGCGACTGCCCGGTCTGCAGCAGCTCTTCGACGGTCTCGTGGATCGGCGTGCGCGCGTACGAGAAGTGCAGCGGAACGGGCCGTTCGACGCCGGTGACGCGCGCGACGGAACGCCCGGTGCGGCGCTCGAGATCCTCGGCGATGGCGGTGACGTCGCCGAGCGTCGCCGACATCAGCACGAACTGCGCCCGCGGCAGCAGCAGGAGCGGCACCTGCCAGGCCCATCCGCGCTCGGAGTCGCCGTAGTAGTGGAACTCGTCCATCACTACTTGGTCGACACGCGCGTCAGCGCCCTGGCGGAGGGCCACGTTCGCCAGGATCTCGGCCGTGCAGCAGATGATCGCGGCATCCGGATTCACCGACGAGTCCCCCGTGACCATGCCCACGTTCGCCGCGCCGAAGATCTCGACGAGAGCGAAGAATTTCTCGCTGACCAGGGCCTTGATCGGTGCGGTGTAGTAGGTGCGGCCGCCTTGGGAGAAGCTGGCGGCGTGCGCGGCCACGGCGACGAGCGACTTGCCGGTGCCGGTCGGGGTCGACAGGATCACGTGCGATCCCGACACGATCTCGATGATCGCCTCGTCCTGCGCCGGATACAGCGAGAAGCCGGCGCCGGCGGCCCACTCGACGAATCCCGCGTACATCGCGTCGGCGTCGGCCCCGCGCGGCATCGAGTCCAGAAGCGAGGCGGGCATCCCCCGAGTCTGCCAGGTGCTGCGGCGGCGAGCCGGGCGTGCGGAGCGGAGGAGATGACACCACGGGAGGACGAAGGGCCCGGGATAGGTCCTCCGCCTGTCGCATCTCCTCCTTTCGTGAGGAGTTCACGCGCTTTCGCAGCTATCCACGCTTCGGTGGCGGAACACCGTCGCGCGCGCCTACGTTGAAGACGACGACGAAAGGATGCCGATGCCCGCCTCCCAAGATGAGATCACTGTCACGCGCAACGACGACGAGCACCGCTACGAGGTGTACGTCGGCGAGACGCTTGCAGGATTCACCGAATTCTCGCTCGATGCTCGCGGCCGCCACCGCTACCCGCACACCGAGGTCGACCCCGCCTTCCGGGGACGCGGCCTCGCGGGGATCGTGATCGGCGAGGCCATGGCAGACTCGGCGCGCCGAGGCGAGACCGTCGTGCCACTGTGCCCGGTCGTCGCCCGCTACCTCGGCGACAACGAGATTCCCGGGCTGGACGTGCACTGGCCCTCGCGCGTCAGCACTCCGTGACATGACCCGGCTCGACGAGGCCTCGACGGCCGGCGGCCTGGACCCGGCAGCGGCGCAGATCGCGGGTCCGGCCGGAAGCTCGGGGCCCCGCACACTGATCCTCGAGAGTCGCGAAGTGCCTCTCGGCGGCGTGCGGGCCATGGTGGTGCACCGCTCACTGCCGCAGCGCGAGCTGCCGCTCGTCGGGGCCTGGTGCTTCCTCGACCGGTTCGGTCCGCAGGCGACGCGCATGCGCGTCGAGCCGCACCCCCATATCGGGCTTCAAACGGTGACGTGGCCCTATGCGGGCGACGTCCGGCATCGCGACTCGGTCGGCAGTGATGTCGTGGTGCGCCGCGGCGCGCTGAACCTGATGACCAGTGGCGCCGGCATCGCGCACTCCGAGTACTCGGTAGGCGAAGAGGCCGCACCGCTGGACGCCCTGCAGCTGTGGGTCGCGCTTCCCGAGTCTCGGCGCCACGGGCCGCCCGCGTTCGAGCAGCACGCGGTGCTTCCCGAGGTGGCGCTGACGGCGATCGCGGGCGCGGACGGCACCGCGACGGTCGTGCTCGGCGAGCTGGCCGGCACGTCGTCGCCGGCCAGCACCTATACCCCGATCGTCGGCGCCGAGCTGCGGATTCCCCCGGGCGCGACCGTGCGGGTGCCGCTGCACCCGGCATGGGAGCACGCGCTGATCTCGGTCGAGGGCGAGGCCGAGATCTCGGGCTCCGCCGCCGGACCCGACAGCGCGAGCAGCGCCGCGCTCGACACCTCGCACCTGCTGTACCTCGGTCTCGCACGCGAGGACGTCCTGATCGCGAGCCCCTCGGGAGCGACGCTGTTCCTGATCGGCGGCGAGCCGTTCGAAGACGACATCGTCATGTGGTGGAACTTCGTCGGGCGCTCCCACGAAGAGATCGTCGAGGCGCGCGACGCGTGGGAGGCGGAGGCGTCGATCGGCTCCCCCGCCGACCGGTTCGGTCGCGTCGTGGACCACGGCGCGGAGCGCATCCCCGCGCCGCCCCTCCCTGCGGTGCGGCTGACGCGACGGCGCCGGCGGCTGTAGCGCGCCATCCAACGCGAAGGCGCCCGGGCCGGAGCCCGGGCGCCTCGCGTGTGTCAGCGCATCACTTGAGGACGAGGAATCCCGAGACGCCGGCGGACGACTGCACCTGGTCGCTGCCGCCATAGGCGGCCGTCACGACGTAGACGCCCTTCTTCTGCTTGGGCAGCGGAATGGTGACCGTCCCCTCGACCAGCTCGCCGGTGTACTTCTGGGTGTTCACCCACACCGACACCGTGCCGGTGGCGGCCGGTCCGCCCGACGGCGCGACCGCGACCGTCACCGCGAAGTCGGTCGACGTCCGCCCGACGTAGGGGCTTATCGACACCGACGTCTTCGACGTGGACTTCACGAAGACCGACTCGCTCACCGCCGTGCCGGCGTTGATGTTGCCCGACTGGGTCGCGGTGACCTGAACCGACAGGGCGGTTCCGGTGTCGGCATCCGTCACCTGGTAGGTCTGTGCCGTCGCGCCCTCGATCGGCGCGCCGTCACGGAGCCACTGGTAGGTGAGCGTGACATCGGCCGGCTCCCACGTGCCCGGGTGGGCCTTGAGGGGTCTTGCCGACCTTCGCCGAGCCCGTGATCTTCGGCGCCTCCGTCGCGACCGGCGCG
>NZ_CAJF01000065.1 GCF_000304335.1 Microbacterium yannicii PS01
CATGGCGTTCGAGCACGCGGTGGTGATCGGCGCGGGCATCGGCGGCCTCCTGTCGGCCGCGGCCCTCGCGCCGCGGTTCACGCGGGTCACGATCGTCGAGCGCGACGAGCTGCCGGTCGATCCGACGCACCGCCGCGGCGTGCCGCAGGGCGAGCAGATGCACGCGCTGCTCGCGATCGGTCAGGACGCGTTCGAAGAACTCCTTCCCGGGATCGGGAGGGCATGGGCGGATGCCGGGGCGGCATGGTTCGACTCGACGCGCGATGTCGCGAGCTTCAGTTCACAGGGATGGACGGCCCGCGGCCCGAGCGAGGCCTGGACCTTCGGCATCCGCCGTATCGTTCTTGAGAGTGTCGTCCGCGAGCGGGTGCGGGCGATCCCGAATGTGACGATCGTGCAGGGCACCGTCACCGGCCTGCACGCGTCGGACGACAGCCGCCGCGTGACGGGCGTCACGGTGCGCGCGAGCGAGCCCGCGGTCATCGCTGCCGACCTCGTCGTGGACTCGTCGGGCCGCACATCGCACGCCGCACAGTGGATCGCCGGCCTCGGCTACGAGCCGCCCGCCGAGCACGAGATCGTGAGCGACATCGTCTACTCGACCGTCGTCGTGAGGCTTCCGGCTGACGCGTTGCGCGCCGACATCCGGGGCATCCTCGCCCCGCCAACGCCCGCCGATCCGCGCAGGGGCGGTGCTGCTGCCGTGCGACGATGGCCTGCATCAGATCGTCGCCGTCGCGCAGAACGCGTCTCGGGCGCCTGCCGATCGCGATGAATTCCTGACACAGCTCGGCGGTGCAACGACTCCGATCGTCGCCGAGGTGGCTCGCCGAGCCGAGTTCGTGGGCGACCCGAAGCCCTTCAAGATCCGGGGGACGCGCCGACTCCGCTGGGAAGACATGGCCTCGCGGCCCGAGGGGTTCGTGGCGATCGGAGACGCCGTGCTCGCCCTCAACCCGATCTATGGCCAGGGCATGTCCGTCGCCGCCGTCGAGGCGCTGGCGATGCGCGACGCGATAGCGGCCTCGGACGATGTCGCAGGTCTGGCCGGGCGCATCCAGGAGTCGTTCCGCACGACGCTGGACTTCGTGTTCGACTCGGGCCTCCGCAGTGACGCGCACTACCCGGCCACCACCGTCCACGGCGTCGAGGTGCCGTTGCCGCCGAAGAGCCGCGTGCTCGGCGCGGCGGCCACCGAGGACTGGAAGGTCGCCGTCGCGATGCGGTACGTCAGCCACGGCTTCTCCGCCGAGCCGCTGCAGCGACCCGAGATCCAGGCACGCGTGCGCGCTCGGATGGCGAGCAAGCGCCCCGCACGCCCCCACGACCCGGCCGTCATCCCGAAGCCGTTCGCCGGCACGCCGCTGCCGCGCTGAAGCAGCGTGTCCGAAGAGCGGATGCCGCGGGCCCTAGCCTCCGAGAAGTCTCGAGCCGCGGCATCCGGAATCGACTAGCGCTTGCCGGCGATCTGGCGTCCGACGATCTCGCGCATGATCTCGTTCGTGCCGCCGTAGATGCGGTGGACGCGGGCGTCGAGGAAGGCGCGGGCGATCGGGTACTCGGTGATGTAGCCGTAGCCGCCGTGGAGCTGCACGCAGGTGTCGAGGATCTCCCACTCGCGCTCGGTGGTCCAGAACTTGACCTTCGCCGCCTCTTCGGCCGACAGCGCGCCGTCCTTGTAGGCCAGCAGCGCCCGGTCGAGGTACGCCCACATGACGTCGACCGTGGTCGCGACATCCGCCAGCTTGAAGCGGGTGTTCTGGAAGTCGATGATCCGCTCGCCGAAGGCCTCGCGGTCCTTCGTGTACTCGACCGTCCAGGCGAGCGCCGCCTGCGACGCCGACGCGGCGGCGATGCCGATCGACAGGCGCTCGAGCGGAAGATTCATCATGAGCTGGATGAAGCCCTGACCCTCCTTGCCGCTGATGAGGTTCTCTTCGGGGACGAAGACGTCGCTGAACGACAGCTCGGCGGTGTCGTGACCGTGCGAGCCCATCTTGTGGAGCTTCTTGCCGTGGTCGAATCCCTCCATGCCGTTCTCGATGATGAGCAGGCTGAAGGCGTCGGGACGATTGCCCTCGCCCGTCTTGACGAACGTGACCACGATGTCGGCGGTCTTGCCGCTGGAGATGAAGGTCTTCGCGCCGTTGACGATGTAGCCGCCGTCGACCTTCTTCGCGGTCGTCTTGATGCCGCGCAGATCGCTGCCCGCGCCGGGCTCGGTCATCGCGAGGGCGCCGAGCACCTCGCCGGTCGCCATGCCCGGGAGCCACTTCTCCTTCTGGGCCTGCGTGCCCATATGGACGATGTAGGGAACGGCCAGGTCGTCCTGGATGCCGAACGCGCCGGCCAGCGAGCCGGCGCCGGCGCCGATGACCTCTTCGTTGACGATCGTGCGGAAGCGGTAATCCTGCAGCATGCCCGCCCCGCCGAACTCCTCGGGCACCGAGAGGCCGATCAGTCCGGACTCGCCTGCGGCGCGCATGGTCGCGCGGTCGATCTCGCCGTCTGCGTCCCACCTCTCGCGCGCCTCGTTGGTCGCGTAGCGCTTGATGAACTCCTTGACGACGTCGCGGAACGCCTCGTGGTCCTCGTCGTAGATATCGCGCTCCATGGCAGGCGAAACCTCTCTCCTCGTCGAGCCCGCGACGCTTCTCGGCCGCGGCTGGCTCGATCCTACGCCGATCGGCGACATCGAGTCTCACCGAACCTGGGATCGAGTTCCGCCTGAAGCCGTCAGAGTGCGTAGTCGGGCGCGGGAGGCAGACCGAAGAACTCCTCCAGCGAGGTCCATCCGCCGTCGTGGTACGCCCGGGCCAGCTCAGGGCCGATGTAGCGCAGGTGCCACGGCTCGGGCAGGTACCCGGTCACCCCGGTCGCCCCCTCGACGTATCGCACGATCCAGCCGTGCTCCCACGAGTGCGCCGCCACCCAG
>NZ_CAJF01000066.1 GCF_000304335.1 Microbacterium yannicii PS01
AGGTGTTCTGGCGGAGGGAGGCCGATCCAGGCCGTATCGACCTGCCCTAGCCAGAGCACCTGTTCTCGGCAAGTCGGCCAGGCTGGTCCGATCGCCGCCGTCGTCCCTGCGTCCGCGGGAATCGTGCCTTCGAGCAGGCTGCATGGGACGGATGCCGCCCGTGTGCGGCGACCGACGCTGAGTGTCGTCGAGCCAACCTGCTCTCGGGCCCGTTTCGCGGGACCGGGCGCGACGCCGGTTCAGCCGAGCCCGAGCCCTCCGTCCGAGGTCAGCACCTGTCCGACGACCCAGGCGCCCTCGGGCGTCGCCAGCCAGCCGATGAGCCGCGCCGGATCGGCGGGCTCGCCGTACCGGCCGAACGGCGTCGCCTGCATCCACGCCTCGATCTCGTCGAGCGGCCGGTCCGTCGTCTCGGGGTCGAGGTATCCGGTGTTGACCGGCCCGGGATCGATCGTGTTCAGAACGATCCCGAGGTCGAGCAGCTCGGCGGCGACCGTCTTCGTCAGGCCCGCGAGCACGGCCTTGCTCGCGGCATAGGCGACCTCGCCGCGCATCGGGCCGTGGATCTGGCCCGACGTCATCCAGAAGACCCGGCCCGTCGGTTCGCGGAATGGTCCGCGGCGCTCGACGCGCTCACCGGGGCGGGCATCCGGTGCATCGGGTGCCGGAGCGTGCAGTGCCGCGAACTCCCGCGTCAGCAGGATCGTCGAGCGAGCGTTCGTCTGCCAGAAGGCGTCGAGCCGCTCCGGCGTCATGTCGAGGAGAGATCCGTCATCCCCCGACTGCGCGTGGTTGCAGACCAGGATGTCGAGCCGGCCGGTCAACGCCCGCGCCGCCTCGATGACGACGATCCCGGATGCCGCGTCCCGCAGGTCGGCCGAGATGTCCCCGAACGACGCACCGGCGGCGAGCGCGTCGCGAAGCTCCCTCCGCACGGCGTCGAGGTCGTCGCCGCCCCAGGGAAGGCGCACGTCGTGGGGCTGGAAGTGGTGGATGAAGACGTCGGCGCCCAGACGCGCGAACTGCAGGGCGACGGCGAAGCCGATGCCGCGGCGCCGCGAGACGCCGGTGACGAGGGCGGTCCTGCCGTGCAGCGGCAGGGACTCGGAGGAGGGGAACATGCGATGCCTTTCACGGACGCCGGGCTGCGGCATCCGGATCATGAAGAGGGTGACGAAGGCAGGTCACAGGCATTGCATGTCGACGACGATAACGGATGCCGCGGTCTCCGGCATCCGCGATGATGGCGGCATGCCGACCTACCTGGCGTTCCTGCGAGCCATCAACCTCGGGCCGACGAGGAAGTTCCCCAAGGACGACATCCGTCGGGTCGTCGAGAGCGTCGGCTTCACCGACGTCGAGACGCACATCAACACCGGCAACGTCCGGTTCACGACGCCGCTGCGCTCGCGCGCGAAGATCGAGGCGGCGCTCGAGAAGGCGTTCGCGGCGGATCGCGGGTTCGAGGTGCCGGCCATCGTCTTCACGACCGCGGAGTTCGCCGCGATCGCGCGGGATGCCGCCGAGCTGAGCGCCGAGCATCCGGGACTGGCCCGGCACTACGTGTACCTGATGAGGGATGCGCCGCCGGCCGACGCGATCGAGCGTGTGGAAGCGACGTCCACTCCCGCCGGGGAGATGGTCGTGCGCGGGCGTGCGGCGCACGCGCTGCTGCGGCCCGGGTACGAGGCCGGCGCGGTGGATCCGCTGGGTGCGGCGAAACTGCTCGGAGTCGCGACCAACCGGAACCTCACCGTCGTGACGACCATCGCCCGGAAGTGGTGCTGAGCGTCGGGAGCGGCGCTCCGCAGGAGAATCGTGTTTTCACCGGAGGAATGCCGCTGGATTCGTCCTGCGGAAGGCGAAGTCCCCTGCGCATGCGGCCCGCGCGGCGGCTCCCCCCCAGGGAATCCCGTGGTCAGGATGAGCACAGATCGGATGCCGCGGCCAGGCCGCCGTCGGATCCCTCGCCTACCCTGGAACGCGTGACGATTCCGCACGGCGACCCGTACGCCGACCTCGCCTGGAGTGACGCGGACGCCCCGCCGCCCGACGACGCGTGGGCTCCGCCGGCGGACGGCTGGTCCCCTCCGCCCGACCCTCAGCGCGTGGCGACCGGTTTCGTCGACTCGCCCTTCGAGAGCACCGGACCTCGGCGCGACTTCACCGGCACCGACCCGAGGATCGTGCTGCACGAGGTCTACGGGTACGACGCCTTCCGGGGCGAGCAGGATGCGATCGTCGAGCACGTGATCTCGGGCGGGGACGCCGTCGTGCTCATGCCGACCGGTGGCGGCAAGAGCGTCTGCTACCAGGTGCCGGCACTGGTTCGGCCGGGGACCGGTCTGGTCGTGAGCCCCCTCATCGCCCTGATGCACGACCAGGTCGACGCGCTCGTGGCCAACGGCGTGCGTGCCGCCTACCTCAACTCGACGCAGGCGCCGCCCGAGCGCGCGGCGGTCGAGCGGGCCTACCTCGCGGGTGAGCTGGACCTGCTCTACGTCGCTCCGGAGCGGCTCAACACCGAGACCACCCTGCGCTTCCTCACCCGGGGCCGACTCAGTGTCATCGCGATCGACGAGGCCCACTGCGTCTCGCAATGGGGTCACGACTTCCGCCCCGACTACCTCGCGCTGGGCGCGCTGGCCGAGCGGTTCCCTGGGGTTCCACGGCTCGCTCTCACCGCGACGGCCACCGAGGCGACCCACCGCGAGATGACCGAGCGGCTGCAGCTGCCGCGCGCGCGGC
>NZ_CAJF01000067.1 GCF_000304335.1 Microbacterium yannicii PS01
AGCGCAAGAAGGTCACCCTCGCGTGGGATGCCGACGACCTCGGCAAGGTGTGGACGTCGCTGCTGAACGTCGACGGCCCGAACTACAAGTTCTTCGACCTGCCGCTGGCCAACTACGGCTCGGCGAACTACGACTCGGTCATCGACGCCGACGGCAACGTCGTGGGCTACTCGATGTTCACGGGATACTCGGCGAACGAGCGCCGCGGGCTCTCGCTGGCCACCGTGAACCCCGACGTTCCCGAGGGCTCTGAGCTGAAGGTCGTCTGGGGCGAGCCGAACGGCGGCAGCAGCAAGGCCTCGGTCGAGCCGCACGAGCAGACGGAGGTGCGCGTCGTGGTCAGCCCGGTGCCGTACTCGACGGTGGCGCGGCAGACCTACCAGGGCGGCTGGCGCACCGGGTACGAGCAGCCCGCCTCCTGACCCGCACCTGCCCGAAGACGTCACCGGGGCGCCGAGACCGCAGCGACAAGCCGCTGTCTCGGCGCCCGTCGGCGTCCGGCGCTGGGGCGGGTCGGTACGCTCGGGAGCGAAGGGAGACGCATGAGTCTGCGCTATGCACTGCTGGCCATCCTGCGGGTAGGCCCCCTCTCGGGCTACGACCTGCAGAAGCAGTTCCACCAGTCGGTCGGCCATGTGTGGCACGCGCCCGACTCCCAGATCTACCCCGAGCTGCGCAAGATGGAGCAGGCGGGACTGATCGAGGGCGAGGAGCAGGCCCGCGGCGAGCGCGGCACGCGGCGGATCTATCACGTGACGGATGCCGGAGACCGGGCCTTCGCGGAATGGATGGCCGCGCCGCTGGACTACCAGCGGGTGCGCGACCCCGCGCATCTGCGAGCGGCGTATCTCGAGGCCACCACACCCGACGCGGCGCGCGCCTTCCTCGAGCGTCACATCGAGGTGTGGCGCAACGAGCTCGCGCAGTGGGAGGGCGAACTCGACCACATCGACAACCTGAGCAATCCGATGCTGGTGCGCCGCCTCGCCATCACTCCCGACGAGGAGCGCGAGCGCACGATCGAGTTCAAGCGGTTCGCGTACGGCGGCCTCGTGGAGCGGGCGCGCATCGAGATCGCCTGGGCCGAGCGCGGCCTCGACCTGGTCGCTCGGCTCGACGCCTAGGCTGGGGAGGTGCCGGATCTCAGCCGTGACCCACGCGGGACCCCCGCGACGGATCGGCTCAACTACACCGCGTACCGGCTGGCCCGCGCTCTCAACCGCGCCGCTGAGAACACCGCGCTCGCGCACGGCGTGACCCTCCCCCAGTTCCTCATCCTGCAGGTGCTCGGCGAAGGCGTCCCGCTGTCGAACGCGCAGGTCGCACGCCGCACGTTCGTCAGCTCGCAGGCCGCGCACGTGGTCTCCGCCGAGCTGCTCGAGTCAGGACTCATCGAGAAGGTGGAGCACCCGACCAACCGGCGAGTGCGCCTCGTGCGGCTGAGCGAGTCGGGCTGGAACACGCTCACCGAGTGCGCGGCCGAGATCCGCGAACGCGAGGATCGTCTCGCCGAGGTCATCGGGCCCGACCTCGGCGGATCGCTGGCCGAGGTGCTCGATCGCGCCGCCGACACCCTCGCGGGCGGCTACTT